>NZ_BCWY01000034.1 GCF_001894825.1 Rhodococcus jostii NBRC 16295
CGGATCGACACCGAATCACGAATCGACATCGTCCGATCCCTCACCGGCGGTGGGCCGAGACTTCCCTCGGCCCAGCGTCGGTCCCGTTACGCCCCGACCCGCGACGGTTCGGCGGCGGGCGGTTGCAGGATTCCCTCTACCACCAGCCGATCGACGTCGGTGGCGGCCATTCGCAGGACGTCCTCGCAGATCTCCCGACTGTGCTGTCCCGCCACCGGGGCCTGTCGCAGTGGCGGATCGGGGATGGTCGAGAAGTGTGCGACACGGGCCGCCGTCGGCAGCGGTTTGGGAAGCAATTCGTGGTGCGTGACCGTGTAGGCGTCGCGGGCCGCGAGCTGCGGGTCGGTGAGCAGTTCGGGAAGTCGGAGCATCATCCCGGCCGGCACCCCGGCCGCCTGCAACTCCACGACCGCCGCTGCGGGTGAGCGCGTCTGCAACCACTCGCCCAGCACGGCGTCGACGTCGATGCGATTCCGGATCCGCTCGGGCTGGGTGCGGAACGCCGGAACGTCCGCCAGTTCGGGCAGGCCGATCGCGGCGCACAGTCGAACCCAGTCGTCGTCGTCCCGCACCGACACGACGCACCATTCGTCGTCGCCCGCACAGGCGAACACTCCGGAAGGCGCCGCGAAAGGGTCGGAGTTGCCGGGCGCGGACACGGTGCCCGGACGCAGCGATTCGGTCGCGAGTTGGACGCCGAGTTGGACGAGCGCCGTATCCGCCTGAGCCACCTCGAGCGCCGCCCCCGTACCCGTGCGCGTTCGCTGGATCAGCGCAGCGAGCACAGCGATCGCGGTGACGTGGGCAGCGATGTGGTCGGGATAGACAGTCGAACCGTCGCAGAGCAACTCTTCGTTGTCGGGGTACCTCCACAGGGCGGACACCCCACACGCCGCACGAACCAGCGGGCCGTATCCCAGTCGCTTGTTCCACGGTCCGGTACTGCCGAACGCGCTGCTCTCGGACACGATGATGCGTGGGTTGAGCGCGGCGAGTTCGTCGTACGAGAAGCCCATCGACGCCAGGGTTCCGGGCTTGAAATTGGCCAGCACCACATCGGCCTCGACGACGAGGCGACGGAACAACTCCCCGCCCTCCGGGCTGCGCAGATCCAGACCCAGGCTGCGTTTGTTGCGGTGTCCCCAGGCCACGGACGCGGCGAGCGCCGCACCGCGCTTCGACTGGCGGAGCCCGTCGGGGAACTTGGCGTTCTCGACCTTGATGACATCTGCCCCGAAGTCGGCGAACTGCCGGCTGAGTTCGGCGCCGAAGACGATCACGCCCAGATCGAGGACACGAAGGCCTTCGAGAGGGCGCGTGCCCGGCTGCGGTGTCCCGGAGACCTCGCGGGCCTGCGTTTCCCGCCTCGCCTCGGGCAGGGCGTCGTGTTCCCCGACCTGCGGCGCCGGCGTCCTGATTCCGAGGCGTGCGCCGTCGAACGACACGTACCCCGTCGGCACTCGGGCATGTTTCCCGGTGGCGATCTCCACGTCCGCGAGCGCACCGGCCGCGTCGAAGTGTTCGGTGGTCAGTACCTCTCCGAGTGAGAGCACGCCGCCGACCGGAACCCCCCTCGCCGCGCCCTCGGCGACGAGTTGGTCTCGGGTGCGGGTCGCGAAGAGCGCCTCGATGAGGGGATGCAGCGTGCCCGCGGCGGCGAACCGAGCCGGAATGGTGTCGTACTTCGGGTCGGCGAATTCTTCCGGCTCTCCGAGCCAGTGGAACATTCCCCGCCATTGCCGTTTGGCCAGCAGGCAGATGCGCACGTGTCCGTCGGCGCACGGGAACACCGGATAGAAGTTCGAGGCGTCCGGACGCCCGCGCGGAAAGTCGTCCGAACGTCCCGCGGCCGCGGAACCCTGCGTCCCGAATCCCGGATCGAAGCCGTGCACGAGCGCTTCGAACGCCGACAGGTCCACGACCTGGCCGCGTCCGGTACGGATGCGGTCGTAGTAGGCGAGAAGCGCCGACCAGGCGGCATGCATCCCCACGGTCTCCTCCACGAGACCCGCCGGCGGGAGGAGCGGTTCGGCGCCGGGGGCACCCGAGCGGGACAGCACACCACTGAGTGCGTACAGCACCTGCTCCGTGGCTACCCAGTCCCGGTACGGTCCGGTCTGCCCGAACGGGGTGACCGACACGAACACCAGTGACGGTGCGAGAGCGGTCAGTTCGGCCGGGCCCACTCCCCGCGCACTCAGCATGCCCGGAGCGTGCGATTCGACGAGGATGTCGGAATCCACCACCAGTTGCCGGAGCCGGTCCCGGCCGGCGGCATCGTCGAGGTCCACGACGATGCCCCGCTTGTTGGCGTTGCGCAGCGCGAACGGAACGCTGACACCGTCGACCACGGGCTCGGCGCGGCGTGAGCGGGCGCCCCCAGGACCTTCCACCTTCGTCACCTGCGCACCGAGGTCGGCGAGGTACCGGCCACACGACTCGCCGAGGCCGTCGGTGAGGTCCAGCACGCGGACACCGGTCAGCGGTAGCGTCATCGTCTGCTCCGTTCGATCAAGTCTGATAGTCGATGAAAAGCGTGATTGTTCAGCGTGTTCCGAAGTAGACGGACTTCGTGGCGAAGTACGGGTGCAGCCCTTCCGGCCCGAGTTCGCGTCCGAGCCCCGACGACTTGACACCGCCGAACGGCGCATCGAGGTCCAGGGCGTAATGGTTGACACCGACTGTCCCGCTGTGGATGCGGGAGGCCAGGGTGAGCCCGCGATCCTCGTCTGCGGTCCACACCGTGCCGCCCAAACCGTATTCGGAGTCGTTGGCGATCGCGATGGCCTGGTCCTCGTCCTCGTACGGCGTGATCGTCAGGACGGGCCCGAAGATCTCCTCCTGCGCGATGCGGGCCGAGTTGTCCACGTCCACGAACACCGTCGGTTCGACGAACCACCCGAGCGGTTGCGAATCCGGTACTCCCCCACCTGTCGTGATGCGGTAGCCCGCACTGCGCCCGTCCTCGATGTAGCCGAGCACGCGCTCGCGCTGGGCAGCGCTGACCAGCGGCCCGATCGCGGTGGCCTTGTCGAGTGGATCCCCGACGGCGAGGCCCCGGACGGTCTCGGTGACCACGTCCACGACCTCGTCGTACCGGGCACGGGGGGCGAGGATCCGGGTGCTCGCATGACAGGTCTGACCGTTGTTCACCAACGAGACCTCGGCGAGGTTCGACGCGAACACGGACAGGTCGGCGTCGACTGCCACGATCGCAGCGGACTTGCCGCCGAGTTCGAGTGTGACCGGGCGGAGAAGACGACCGCAGACCTCGCCGATGGCTCGTCCTGCCGCCGTCGAACCGGTGAACGCGACCTTGTCGACCCCCGGGTGCTGCACCAGGTATGCGCTCGCCTCGCGGCCCGCGGGCACGATGTTCAGGACGCCCGGAGGCAGCCCCGCCTCCTCCGCCGCGTCCGCGAACGCGAACGCGTCGAGCGCGGTTTCGGGAGCCGCCTTCAGGACCACGGTGCACCCGGCCGCCAGCGCGGGCGCGATCTTCATCGCGGCGAGCGGCTGCGGATAGTTCCACGGCGTGATCGCCGCGACGACACCCACCGGTTCCCGCCGGACCACGGTACGACCGCCGAACGCGCTGGGACGGACGTCCTGATGCGCCGCCTCCCGGACGAGCGCGGCGTAGTAGCGGATCATGGCGGCCGGCCCGAAACCGTTGACACCCGCGGACAGCGAGATCGGCATGCCGTTCTCGCGGGTCACCAGGGTCGCGGTGTCGCGACCACGCTTCTTCAGGGCTGACGCGAATGCGTCGAGAACGTCTGCGCGAGCGCGGTTGTCGAGTTCGCCCCACGGCCCGCGGAGTGCGTCGCGTGCGGCGGAGACGGCGGCGTCGATGTCGGCGGCCGAGGCGACGGCCGAACGTCCGAGCACCTTCTCCGTGGCGGCTTCGACGACGTCGACCGTCGCACCCTCCTGCGGGGCGACCCAACGGCCACCGATGAACAGCGCGTCGCGGTCCACAGTCATGTTGTCCATGTCGATCCTTCTCACAGAGTCGGTGGTGCTACAGGACGTCTTCGTGGGCGAAGAGCGTCGAGCTGACGAGCGGCGCCATCGGACCTCCGATGAACAGCGACGTCTTGGCGTGTGCCACGGGATTGGTCGAGGTTCCCCGGATCTGCCGCACCGCTTCGACCGCGAGGCCCATTCCGTTGACGAACGAGTCGGCGATGTTGCCACCGCTCGTGTTCACGGGGAGCTTGCCCACGCCCGCGGTGAGATTGTCGACGGTGAGGACCTCGCCGGCGGCGGGGCCGGACGGCGCCAGGCCGTGGTCGATGAGGGCCGCGACGGCGGGCCCGCTGAAGTTCTCGTACACCTGGACGACGTCCACGTCGTCGGGTCCGAGACCGGCGGCGGCCCACAGCCGGTCCGCGACGCCGGGCCGGCCCGCGGTGCCCGCGAATCCCGCTGTGGCGTACTGGTCGTCGTTGTCGATGATCGAGGAGTACCCGCCGGGAGCGCCCTGGGCGCCCGCGAGGACATAGGCGGGATCCGGTCGCAGCGACTTCGCCCGGTCGGCGGAGACCAGCACCACCGCGACGGCTCCGTCGCTCTCCCGCGAGCAGTCGTACAGGTGGAACGGCTCGGTGATCAGGCGGGACGACTCGTACGTCGCCTCGTCGAGCGGCTTGCCGTAGCCCTGTGCGGTCGGGTTGTTCTGGGCGTGCCGGTACGCCGCGAGCACCAGGGCACGCATCGTCTCCCGCGGCACTCCGTCGTGCTCGAGCAGTCGTTGTGTCCGCAATGCACATACCTGGGCCGGCGAGCCGACGCCGTGCGCGAGGAAGTGCGGACCGTAGTGGTACTTCGCGTATCCGAGCCGTCCGGTGTCCGCCTGCGCCATGGCGCGATAGACGACGACGCAGTCGGCCTGCCCTGCGGCGATGGCGACAGCGGCATTGTTGATCGCAGCGGCGACCGTTCCGCCGCCACCGCCCCACATCATGTTCGACCAGCGGACGTCGTCGACCCTCAGCGCGCCCCCGATGACCGCACCGTCGTGGCCGCCGCCCGCGTAGGACACGAATCCGTCGAGCTCACGCGGCGAGATGCCGGCGTCGGAGCACGCGGCGAGGATCGCCTCGAGGGTCATCCTCAGTTCGCCCGCCGGGGCCTCGCCGCGGCGGTAGTGCAGTTCGGACACACCGACTACGGCGGCCGCCCCGCGCATGGTGAGTGCACTCATGCCTGCGCTCCTTCCGTGGAACGACGCCAGCGCAGCAGCGGCCAGGTCGCGCCTTCGTCGTGCTCGATGTGCCCGACCACCGGGTCGCCGATGCGGACGGCGTCGGTGTCGGCGCCGGTCAGTATTCCGAGCACCCGGCGGTGCCCGGCCTCGGGAAGTTCCACGAGGACCGTCACGTACGGGACCTGGTCGGCCAGTTCGGTGATGAACGGGTACCAGCTGCGGGACCAGCTGTACACGGTGCCGACGGGCGTCACGGCCTCCCAGTTGGGGTCGAGGGCGTGGCAGGACCCGCAGACCCATTGCGGTCCCCAGATCCATGTCTTGCAGGTGCCACAACGCTGGAGTCGCAGCTCACCTCGGGTGAGCCCGTCCCAGTACGGTTGGTCGAGGCCGTCGGCGGACGGTCCCCACGGTTCGTCCGTCATGCGGGCTGCCCTTCGTCCGCGGGGAAGTTCTCGAGGGCCGCGGCCAGCCACCGGCCGTCGTGACGCTCCCAGATCGATCTGAGGCCGATGACGCCGTTCGGGGTCGTGTACACCGTCTCGCCGATGCGGCGGTCACCGTCGGCCCGGATGTCCTTGATCTCGAACCCGTCGACGTCGCCGCGGGGAACGGTGACGCCGTCGAACACGGCAGGCAGATTCGCCTGCACCATGTCGGCCAGGGCGGCCTTCATGTCTCCGGACACCACGTATCCGACATGCCGTTCATACAGCTCGCGGAAGTCTTCGACAGACATTCGAAACTCCTTTTCTCCGTGAGGCCCTCACGCCTCACGGCGGATGCTCTCATTGCCAATACCTTATGCCGTTAGGTAAACTGGAGTCAATCGTCCGTGAACCGGAATGTGCCGTCGGCTGCGACGGCCACCTCGTCCCGCGCGACGTCGACGCTGATCAGCCGGTCGAGAGCGTCCGCTTCCGTCGTAGCGGCCAGTGTGCGTTCACCGGTCCCGGTCCGCACCGCCGCGAAGCCTCGCTCCGGGGCCCCCTCCCGCCCGTGCACCACGGTCCAGGACTCGATCGAGCCGGTCCCGTCGTAGCTCGTGAGCGCTGCGGTGGTCGGTTGCGCATCGACTTCGGACTGAACGTCCTGACGCCGGAACCCGTTGCTCGGCGGCTCGGTCCGATAGACACCGAACGCGTGCTTGGTGAGGTAACCACCGTTCGCCGTGATCAGCCCGTACGTCCCGGGCGACTCGCGCAGCCGGGTGGACAGCGTGGCGATCGCGTGGGTGCTGTAGTTGTTCCACGGGCCACCCGCGAAGGTGAGGCCGCCGGTCAACGTCAGCGGGCGACCGGGATCGTCGAGCGGCAAGCCCAACTCGGCCGCGGCCACCTGGACGGCCGACGGGAAGCACGAGTACACGTCCACGTGCGCGACGTCGTCCCGACCGATCCCCGACAGTTCCAGCGCCCGGGCCCCGGCGATCCGGATGGCGGGTGACCGGTCGAGCGCATCCCGCTCGGAGATGTCGTACGTGTCGTGCGCCTCGGTTCCGGCGTGCGGGAAGACCCACCGGTCGCGCGAAATCCCGAGGCGGGTGGCGACCTCGACCGAGCAGAGCAGCAGCGCCGCACCCTGCTCCACCATGTTGTTGGAGTTCATCAGCTTGGTGTACGGCCGGCAGATCCACCGATTGTCCTCGGACGGCGTGACGATCTCGTCGGCCGTGTATTCACGGGCGGTCCAGGCATGCGGGTTCGTCGACGCCACCTTGCTGAAACCCGACCAGAGTGCGCCGATCGCCGCACGGTGATCGTCCACCGAGCGTCCCGACGAGATCCGCAGGGCCTGTTCGAACAGGGGGTACACGTACGCCGGCCGGTCGAGGCCGATCCTGGCCTGACCGTCGAAGACCATCGGAACCTCGGGAACCAGGACCTCCGCGGGGGGAACCGAATCCTCCTGCACGGTCCACTCCGGGCGAACGCCGCGAGAGCGCAGCTTCATCCGGGTCCGCCACGACTCGGCACCGCCGACGAGGACCACATCGGCGCGACCCGCCGCGATGTCCTCGGCCGCCCCGTTGACGAGGACCTGCGGGCCGCTGCCGCCGCTGCCGGTGTACCCGGTGTGCCGGACGGCCGCGCCGATGCGTTCGCCGACCAGTGCACCGGGGTCGCGATAACGCCACGACAGCATGCCGATCAACCGGACCGAGTCGACGAGTTCGAGCAGGCGGGACGATCCCGCTTCGGCGGCGGCGGCGCGGGCCGCTGCGACGATGAGATCGACGGGCTCGACTCCCCCGGTCCGCTCGTTGATCTGTCCGCCGCCGACGAGGATCGGGGTTCGCGGATCGAGTGTCACGACATCACCGCCTCGAGGATGCGTTCCCGATTCTCCGGCCTGGGCCAGCCGCCGAGGATCAGCGTCGTCAGACAGGTGGGCTTCCAGCGGTTCACGATGTCCTCACAAATCTTGTCGGCGGGTCCGATCAGCGCGACGTCCTCGACCATCTCGGTCGGAACAGCCTGTGCCGCGAGATCGGGCCGCCCGCGCAGGTACAACTCCTGGATCTCGGCACACGCGTCGGCCCAGCCCATCCGGGTGAAGACGTCGTTGTGGAAGTTGGCGCCTTTCGCGCCCATTCCGCCCGCGTACAGTGCGACGACGGGTTTGATCTTGGCCGCGGCCTTCTCCACGTCGTCGTTCTCGATCAGCCAGCACACGTTCGCGATCTCGAAGTCCGACTGCGCCCGGCGTGCCCCGTCCCGGCCGAACCCCTCGGCCAGCGCGGCGCGGTAGAACTCGTCGCTCTTGGGTGAGAACCACAACGGGGTCCAGCCGTCCGCGATCTCGGCGGCCAGCGCCACGTTCTTCGGCCCCTCGGCCCCGAGGTAGACCGGGATGTCCTCGCGCAGCGGGTGAACGATCGACTTCAGCGGCTTGCCCAGGCCGCTGCCGCCGGCGAGGGGGAGCTGATAGTGCCGCCCCTCGTAGGTCACGGGCTTCTCCCGGGCCCACACCGCGCGCATGATCTCGACGTACTCGCGGGTCCGCTCGAGCGGACGGGGATACGGTTGCCCGTACCAGCCTTCGACCACCTGCGGGCCGGACGCGCCGATACCGACGATCACCCTGCCCCCGCTGAGGTGGTCGACCGTCTGCGCGGCCATGGCCAGGGCGGTCGGCGTCCGCGCCGACATCTGACAGACCGCGGTTCCGAGCTTGATGGTGGAGGTGCGCGAACCCCACCAGGCGAGCGGGGTCAGCGCGTCCGATCCGTAGGTCTCCGCAGTCCAGAAGCTGTCCACGCCGAGCGCCTCGGCTTCGCCGAGCATGCGTTCGACGTTGCGCGGCGGTCCGGATCCCCAATATCCCGCGGCGATACCGACTTTCATCGTCGACCCTCGTTCTTGTCCCGACTCGTCACAGCTGTCACCCTTCAGTGGTTCTGATAGACCGGCGGGCGCTTCTCGAGAAACGAGTGCACGGCTTCGCGGTGGTCCTTGGTCATGGCGGCGAGGATCTGGGTCCGGTTCTCCAGGTCGATGGCGGCGCGCAGGCTCGGAACCTCGAGGTTGGACCACATCACCTCCTTGGTCATCCACACACCGAACGGGCTGTTGCGCGCGATGTTCTCCGCGGTGTCGAGCGCCGCGTCCAGCAGTCGCTCCGCGGGTTCGACCGACGACACGATGCCGACGCGCTCGCACTCGGCGGCGTCGACGGGGCGTCCGGTGAGGAGAATCTCTGCCGCCCTGGAGAATCCGATCATCCGGGGCAGCAACCAGCTGACGCCGATGTCACAGCTGGACTGTCCGCGGTTGATGAACGACGCATGCAGTGCGGCGGTGTCGGCCATCAGCCGGACGTCGGCCATCAGCGCCAACGCCATGCCTCCTCCCGCGGCGGCGCCGTTGATCGCGGCGATCACCGGCGGCCTGGCACCGCGGAACGCCTCGACGAGCGATGCGATGTGCTGCTGGACGCGCATGCCCGCCTGCGCCCTGCCCTCGCCGTCGGCCGCGCCGGGTGGGGTGCCGTAGCCGCGCAGGTCGATGCCTGCGCAGAACGCCCGCCCGTTCCCGGTCAGCACGATCGCGCGGGCCTCGGAGTCGTGGCGGACGTCGGCGAGCACCGCGTGCAGCGCCTCGACGAGTTCGACGTTCATTGCGTTCAGGGCGCCTGCGCGGTTCAGGCGGATCAGCAGAACGCCCGGCCGCGGCCGCTCGGTCAGTATCAGTTCGGACATCCGGGGCCTTCCCCTCGTGTGATTCCGACAGCCTCCACGTCGCAGTGGTGACCGTCGACTTATCAAGCTAATACCTTTAGGTTAATACCTCAAGATCCACAGTTCGAACGGACAGCGAGGAAGGACTCGGCACAATGGCAGAACTGCACGGCAAGGTCGCGGTGGTAACCGGAGGCGCGAGCGGAATCGGGGCTGCGACCTGCGCATTTCTCGCGGAGCGAGGTGCGACGGTGGTGGTCACGGACATCGACGACGAGCGCGGCGAGGCGGTCGCGGCCGCCCTCGGCGAGCACGGCGTCTACCTGCACACCGACGTCACGCGCGAGGAGGACGTCGCGGCCGCGGTCCGCACCGCGACCGAGCGCTTCGGGCGCCTCGACGCGATGGTCAACAACGCCGGGCGGGTCGGCGCCTGGACGTACGTCAGCGACACCACCGTCGACGAGTGGGACTCCTCGTTCGCCGTCCTGGCGCGCAGCGCCTTCCTCGGCACCAAACACGCCGCCCGCGTCATGCGCGAGCAGGGTTTCGGCACCGTGGTCAACGTGTCGTCGGTGGCGGGGGTGCGCACCGGATTCGGCCCGCATCCGTACGGCGCCGCGAAAGCCGCCGTGCTGCAGATGACCCGCAGCGCCGCACGCGAACTCGCGGAGTTCCACGTCCGGGTCAACGCCGTCACCCCGGGTGGGGTCGCCACCCGCATCGTCGGCCACGGCGCCGGGCTGGACGGCGGCGCTCTGGACGCCAGCGTCGACAAGGTGCGGCAGGGACTGGCGTCGTTCCAGCCGATCCCCCGCGCCGGCGAGGGCGAGGACATCGCCGGCGCCATCGCCTACCTGGTGTCCGACGACGCCACCTTCGTGACCGGGCAGAACATCGTCGTCGACGGCGGACTCACCCTCGGCAAGGCCTGGCCCGGCAACTACCGCGCCGAGGCCGACAGGCGCTGACGCACTCGTGCGCGGTTGACGAGTCCTGGGACTCGTCAACCGCGCACGAGCAGCGGAGCTGCCTCTCAGATGCCGACCGGCCCACCGAGCCAGACGCCGACCTCTTCGCCGGAGACGTGCCTGCCGTCCTCGCTGACGAGGAACGACACGGTGGACGCGATCGACTCGGCGGGGATCTTCGGCCAGTGGGCGGCGAGGGTTTCCACCGCGTTCTCGCCGCCGGAGGCGATGATGTCGGTCTCGACGAACCCGGGCATGACGGTGTTGACGGTGATGCCGCGGCGCGCGACCTCCAGGGACATCGAACGGGTCATGCCGACCAGCCCCGCCTTCGCGGCGGAGTAGGCGCTCATCCCCGGTGACGGCCGCCGTCCTCCGGAGGGGCTGCTGACGAACACGACACGTCCCCAGCCGCTGTCGTACATGGCGGGCAGCGCGGCGTGGGTGCAGTAGAAGGCGCCGCTGAGGTTGACGCCGATCACCCGGTCCCAGTCGCTCGGCGACTGCTTCCGGGCCGCGCCCGCGAGGTTCATGCCCGCATTGTTCACCAGCACGGTCGGCGCGCCGAGCTCGGCCGTCGTCGCGGCGATCAACGCCTCGGCCTGCGCAGAGTCGGACACGTCGGCGCGGATCGCCGCCGCCCGGCCACCGCCGGCGACGATCTTGTCCACCACGTCCTGCGCGTCCGCCGCGCTGGACGAGTAGTTGACCGCCACCGCGAACCCGTCGGCCGCCAGCCTTCGCGAGATCGCGGCCCCGATTCCGCGGCCACCGCCCGTCACCACCGCCACTCGGTGTTGCTGCGTCATCGCCGTCACCGCACCTTCGGGTAGGTCTGCGGGACATCGGAATACGCCTCCCGAAGGTCCCGTTTGGAGATCTTGCCGCTGGCCATCCGGGGTAGCGCGGCGTCGACGAAGACGACGTACCGCGGAACCTTGAAGTCGGCGAGATTCTTGTTGCAGTGCGCGACGACGTCCGCCTCGGTGACCCCCGCGACCTTCTTCACGATCGCGGCCGGGGTCTCACCGAACTTGTCGTCGGGCACGCTGATCACCGCGACCTCCTCGACGCCGGGCAACCGGTTGATCACCTGCTCGATCTCCGCGGGCGAGATGTTGAGGCCACCGGAGATGATCATGTCCTTGAGCCGGTCCACGAACGTGAGATAGCCGTTCTCGTCCAGCTTTCCGAGGTCGCCTGTGTGCAGCCAGCCGTCGATCAGCGCGGACCGGGTCGCGTCCTCGTTGCGCCAGTAGCCCGGCATCATGCCCGGACCCCGCAACAGAATCTGACCCACTTCGTCCGGCGCGCAGTCCTTCCCGTCGGCGTCCACGACGCGGATCTTGGTGAAGATGCCGCCGAACCCGCACTTGTCGGGGTGGTCGGACGCCTCCTGCCGGGGCATCGCGGTGGCCGAGCCGCCGATCTCGGTCTGCCCGTAGATCTGCCGCAGCTGGACGCCGCGGGCGAGCCAGGTGCCGACGAGTGCCGCCGGGACCCGGGCGCCACCGACGTGGGCGGTGGTCAGGTGACTCAGGTCCGCGTCCTCGAAGCCGGGCACGCGGGAGATCTGCTCGAACAGGATCGGCGGTCCGGTCAGGGTGGTGGCCCGGCTGTCGATCATCACCCGCAGTGCTGCCTCGGGGTCGAACCCGGGCTGCAGCAGCAGCGTGCCGCCGTGCAGCACGGTGCGGGAGATTCCCCAGATGATGCCGGCCGCGGTGAACAGCGGCAGCACGAGCAGCGGGCGCAGGCGGTTCTGCTCGATCGGCTCCATCAGCGACCACTCGTGCATCTCGCCGGCGATCGTGGCGTGAGTGAACACGACGCCCTTCGGCTTACCGGTGGTGCCGCTGGTGAACACGATCGCGGTGGGCGTGGACTGCTCCGCCACCGGGGTGCGGAAGCGCGCGTGGGTGCCGCCGCGGAGTGGCCGCACGTCCCGCTCGAACTCTGCGATGGCGAAGGTGCCACGCGCCGCGTGCACCTCGTCGAGACGAGAGCGCAGAGCCTCGGCGCAGTACACGACGGTCGGTTCGCAGTCCTCGACCAGGGTGGTCAGCTCACCGGCGAGCATCCGCTGATTGAACGGTGCCGAGATGGCGCCCACCTTCATCGCGCCGAGCGCGGCGACGCACCACTCGAGCGAGTTGACGCCGAGGTAGCTGACCCGGTCCCCGGCCGTGACACCGCGGGCGGCGAGGTCGTGGGCGACGCCGTCCGCCCAGGTGTCGAGGTCGCGGTAGGTCACCACGTCGCCGGCGAAGTCGATCGCCGGCTGGTCGGGGACGGTCCGCGCCCAGTAGGTCAGTGCGTCGATCACGGTTCCGCTCATTGAATACCTCCCAGGAAGTCGCGGCAGGTGGATGCATCCAGGGCTCCGCCGCGCAGGACAAGGAATGCGCGACACACCACGGGTGTCTCACGTCACACTCGATTAACCTAATGACTATTGGTTCTCTCCACAAGGGGAGCTCGTGGTTCGGATTACCTCGACGTTGATCCCGGTGAGCTGCGACTGGTTGCTGAGCGGGTCGTAGCCGTCCGTCCCGGTGGGTGCGAGGCGGTTGACGTTCACACCGGGGTTGCGCCGCGCGACGTCCAGACCTCGGGCCGTGCCCTGACCCCAGCCGTGCGTCATCGCCACGACGCCCGGCCGGAGGGTGTCGTCGCACACCAGCACCGCGTCGACCTCGCCGTGACGATTGCGCACGGTGACGTCGTCGCCCTCGACGAGGTCCCGGCACCGCGCGTCGTCCGGGTTCATCCACAGCGGATTGCTCTGGTGGACCCCCTGTTTGAACACCGGAAGGTTGTGCAGCCAGCTGTTGACCATGTAGTGGGTGCGCCGGGTGATCAGCTTGAGTTGGTCGGCGGGTTCCGCGGCCAGCTCCTCGAGAATGCGTTCGGCGGTCCGGTACGAGCGCTGGAACAGCGCCGGGCAGCAGTCGATCAGACCGTCGTCGTGCTGAACCGCGATGCTGAACACGTGCGAGGGATCGGCCTCCGGCAGCACCGCGGTCTGGCACGGCATCGTCGCGAGGAGATCGATGCTCAGACCCGAGTCCCGCATCACCGCGTCGACCGCGGCGAACGGATTCGGGTCCGGGTCGTCGAGCAGGGTCGGGACGCCCATCTCCTGCTGGATGCGGGACAGGATCCACCAGTCGTCGCGGCGCTCCCCCTTCGCCGGCACGACGGCGGGCGTGTACTGCACGTAGGGCTCCATCGCGACACCCATCGTGTTGAGGAAGTTGACGTCCTCCCGTTCCAGCCAGTCCGTCGCCGGCAGAACGTAGTCCGCCATCTCCCCGGTGACCGTGCGGTACAGATCGACGGTCACGATCAGGTCCAGCTGCTCGAGCGCCCGGCGCAGACGGCCGTCGCCGCCGACCGACAGCAGCGGGTTGCCCGACACCACGATCAGTGCACGGATCGGGTCGTCGGGGTTCTCGATGAACTCCGGGAGGAGCGCGGCGGGCAGGTCACCGCTCACGGTGCGCATCTCTCCGAAGGGCCCGTCGTAGAAGGGATCCTCCCGCTTGCGTTTCGAGCCCTGCACGACATCGGCGACACCGCGGGAGTAGATGTTGCCGCCGCGCCTGCCGAGGTTGCCGGAGAACAGGCTCACCATGGTGAGCATCCAGTAGGCCAGGGCGCCCTGCCGGCCCTGGTTCACACCGGTCGCCATGTAGATACTCGCGCTCGGCGCCGCGCAGAAGTCGTCGGCGACCTGCCGGATCGTGTCGGCGTCGATGCCGGTGACCGCGGCGATCCTGTCGACCGGATACTGCCGGACGAAGTCGAGCAGTTCGTCGACGCGTCGCGCGTGACGTTCCACCTCGGCCCGGTCGTACCCGATCCGGAAGACGATCTCGTGCAGAATCCCGGCGAGGAAGTAGAAGTCGGTGTCCGGCTTGATCAGCAGCACCTCACCGGTCTCCGGCGACGACGACTCGATGCGGCGCGGATTGACGAACAGCACGGTCCCGCCGCGCTTGTTCACGGCGCGGATCTTGGCCATCGGATCCGAGATGTGAATCAGCGTCATGTGCGAGACCTGCGGGTTGCTGCCGAGGCACAGGAAGTAGTCGGTGTGCAGCAGGTCGGGGATCGGATGCGCCATCGACGCGCCGTAGATCGCTTCGCTCGCCGCATATTTGGCCGACGTGTCCTGCGTTCCCGCGCTGAAGCGCATCCGGGTGTCGAAGCCGCGGGCTAGCGTGGCGGCGTTCGCGTAGTAGGCGCCGTTGAACGCCGACGGGTTGCCCTGATAGACGGCGAGGCCGTTGCGGCCGTACCTCCGCCGCACCTCCTGGAGCCTGTCGGCGATCTCACGCGCCGCGACGTCCCACTCGACGGGCTCGAAGACGCCGCGTTCCTCGCTCCGCGGATTCGTCCTCCTCAGAGGCCGGTCGAGCCGGTCCGGATCGTGGTGCACCTGGAGGTAATGCACGCCCTTGTGGCAGGAGAACCCCTGGTGCACGGGATGATCCCGGTCCGGTTGCAGCCCGACCACCTCGCCGTCCCGGACGTCGGCGAGCAGGCCGCACCCCGGCTCGCAGATTCGGCAGAACGTGTGCACCTGGGTCGATTCCATCGGACTCACCGGGCGGCCGCGCCCGCGACGACGGCCGCCTCCCCGGCGTCGACGATCTTGATGCGGGGCCGGCCCGCCTCGCGGCCGCGCTCGCGCTCGAAGCGGTCGATCGCGCGCCAGTCCGCACCACCGAGCGCGTCCGGTCGGCGTTCGCGCACCAGCGCCGCCAGGTCCGCGGAGGCCACGGTCGGTGCGGGGAGCAGTCCCGCGCGGTGATCGGCGAGGAGGACCTCGACGGTCTCCGCCGCGCAGTAGCGATTGGTGCCGATCACCCCGGTCGCGCCGCGCTTGATCCAGCCCGCCACGTAGTGCCCGGCGACGGTCTCCCCGGTGCCCGATTCGACGACGCGGCCCGACACGTTGGCGACGGTTCCGGCGGCCTCGTCGAACGGGAAGCCGGGGATCGGCAGTCCGCGGTACCCGACCGCCCGGAGGACCAGCCCGCACTCGATCCGGTCCACGGTGGCTTCGTCGGTGCCGGTCACGATCAGGGCTGCGGTCCGCCCGTCACCTGTCACCTCCTGCGGGGTGGCGCCGAAGCGCAGCACGATGCGCTTGTTCCCCGGAGTCGGCTCCCGCCGGGAGTAGTCGGCCAGGATCTGCAGCTTGGTCGGCGCGTCCGGACCCGCCGTGACCGGGCCGTCGACGAGGACGTCGATCCCGGGCAGCGAGCCGAGCGCGAGCAGTTCCGGGGTGGTGCACGCCGCGTACTCGGGTCCCCGCCGGCCGAGCACCACCACCTCCTCGATCCGACTGTCGGCCAGGGCGGCGAGGGCGTGATCGGCGATGTCGGTGCGGCGCAGGGTGTCCACGTCGGAGACGAGGATGCGGGCGACGTCGAACGCGACGTTGCCGTTGCCGACCACGACGGCGCGGGATGCGGTCAGGTCGAAGGCGCGATCGGCGTGATCGGGGTGACCGTTGTACCAGGCGACGAACTCCCGGGCGGCGTGGCTGCCCGGCAGGTCCTCGCCGGGGATGCCGAGGCGCCGGTCGCCCGTCGCGCCGGACGCGTGGATCACCGCGTGGTGGTGGGCCAGCACCTCGTCGATCGTCACGTCCCGCCCCACCTCGACGCCGAGATGGAACGTGAAGCCGTCACGCCGCGCGGTGCGGTCGAACACCCGGTCCACCGTCTTCGTGTGCCAGTGGTCGGGCGCGACGCCGAACCGCACGAGCCCGCCGGCCACGGGCAGCCGTTCGAACATGGTGACCTCGGCGGCGATGTCGCGACGGGCCAGCAGTTCCTCGGCGGCGTAGAACGCAGACGGTCCGGATCCGACGATCGCCACCCGCAGCGCCGGGGGGTCGGCGACGCCGGCGGTCGCGAGGGCGAGCGGAAGCGGCTGCACGTGCGCGCCCGGCCCGACGCTGCGTGGATTGCGCTGGAAGTACTCGGCATTGATCTCCCGGTACCGGTCGATGTCGGGGGCGGGCGCGTCGCCGGGGACGATCGCGTCCACGGGGCACACGTCGGAGCAGGCACCGCAGTCGATGCAGACGCCCGGGTCGATGTACAGCATCTCGGTGCGCTGATACTCGCGCTCCGCGGGTGTCGGGTGGATGCAGTCGACCGGGCAGACCGCGACACAGGTCGCGTCATTGCAGCAGTTCTGGGTGACCACGTACGCCATCAGGGATGCTCCTCGCTCGTGCGCGTCACCGTGACCGGGACGCCGTTGAAGATCGGGGACGCCGTCAGCGCCTCGAGGTCGGTGGTGTCGTCCACCAGGGCGTTGTAGTTGCTGCCGGGCACCGATGCCGACCGGGACGTCCGCAGGCCCGGTCCGTCGTGGCCCCACCCGTGCGGCATGCTCGCCACACCGGAACGCAACGTGTCGTCGATCCGCAGTTCGGCCGTGACCGTGGTGACCTTGGACGTGACCGCCACCCGGTCGCCGTCCACCAGGCCGCGCTCGGCCGCGTCGTGTGGGCTGACCAGCAGGGCGCACTGGCCGGTGTCCGGTTGGGGCAGCGCGTTGTGCAGCCACGAGTTCATGCCGCGCCGCTGCCGCCGGTTGATCAGCAGCAGATCCGGGGCTGCCCTCGTGACGCTCGCTCGCAGCCGCGGGAGGTCCGCGGCGATCATCTCCGGCACCAGATCGATCCGCCCGTCCGGGGTGCGCAGCACCTCCGGGACACGCGGTGCCAGCGGCCCGTAGTCGATGCCGTCCGGGTTGTCCTCCAGCAGTGCGAGAGTCAGCCCGTCCAGGTCGAGTCCGAACCGGTCGCCGTAGGGTCCGCTGCGCAGACGCAGGTCCAGCAGTCGCTGGGGGCCGCGGCGGTCGGTCACGGCGGCCAGCGCGTGTCCCTCTTCGCAACCGGCGAGTTTCGCGGCGCGCCGGGCCGCGACGGCGGCCACGTCGTCGTCCATCTCGTCGACCGGACGGTGCGGGGTTCCCTTGGCGATCGCGGCCAGCCGCAGCAGGATCTGCCATTCCGCCCGCTCGCCGTCGGCGAGGTCGAGCAGGGGCGGGGTGTACCGCGCGACGTTCCGGATCTGGAAGTGCGCCAGCGTCACATCGTGGTGGCCCCGGGTCGTCACCGGTGGCGGGGGCAGGATCACGTCGGCGTGCCGGGTGGTCTCGTTGAGATAGCAGTCCACCGACACCATGAAGTCGAGGGCGCCGAGTGCCTCCTCGATCGCGCCGCTGTTGGGCAGGGAGCGGGCCGGGTTCCCGGCGAGGGTGATCAGTGCGCGGGTGCGGCCCGGTCCCGGAGTGAGGATCTCCTCCGCGAAACACACCGCGGGCAACTCCCCCATCGCCTCCGGCAGTCCCCGCACCCGCGAGCGCCACCGGTCGAACATCAGCTTCGGCGGTCTGGTCACCGGCCAGGTGTTCTGCCCACCCGCGGGCGGCAGCGCGAACATCGCACCGCCGGGCCGGTCCAGGTTGCCGGTGACTATGGTGAGTACCTCGACGAGCCAGTTCGCGAGGGTGCCGAACTCCTGCATGCACGTTCCGATCCGCGAATGCGCGACCGCCGCAGGAGCGCCCGCGAACCCGCGGGCCACCGAGCGGATCACGTCGGCGTCGATCCCGCACGCCGCGGCGACGGCGTCGGGGTCGAATTCCGCCGCCATCGCGAGGGCGGCGTCCAGGCCGTCGACCACATCCGGCACCCGCTCGGGCCTGGCCAGACCCTCGGTCGCGATGACGGACAGCACCCCGAGCAGGAACAGGGCGTCGGTCCCGGGCCGGATCGGCACGTGCAGATCCGCGACCTCGGCGGTGCGGGTCCGCACCGGGTCGACCACGACGAGGGTGCCGCCCCGCTCACGCAGCGCCTGCAGGCGGTGGTGCATACCGGGCGCGGTGACGGTGCTGCCGTTGGAGACCATCGGGTTCGAGCCGAGGATCAGCAGGTAGTCGGTGCGGTCGAGGTCGGGCAGGCTCATACCCAGCCCGGTGCCGTACAGCAGCATGTGCGCGAGGTTCTTCGGCCAGGTGTCGACGCTGGCCGGCGAGTAGATGTTCCGGGTGCCGACCGCGCCGATCAGCTCGCCGAGGTAGAACGTCGAATCCAGATGGTGAGCAGCTGGATTGCCGTGGTAGATCGCGCAGCTGCCCGGGTCGCCGGTGACGAACTCCGGTAGCCGGCGCTCGATCTCGGCGAACGCCTCGTCCCAGGTGGCCTCGCGGAATCCGCCGCCCGCGGTGCGCAGCAGCGGTGTCCGGATCCGGTCGGGGTCGTTCTCGATGCGGCCGAGGCCGAGCCCCTTCGCGCAGCTGTGCCCGGCGCTCAAGACGTCGTCGGGGTTCGGCGCGACCCGCACGATGGCGCGGCCGTCGAGTTCGACCAGCAGTCCACAGGTCGACTCGCACAGCGGGCAGATCCGGTGCCCGGCAATCGGTTCTGCGGTGATCATCACACGTCCTGTTCGATTGCGGTGGGCTCGACCGCGACGGGAACCGCGGTCATGGTGGGCATCGCGTTGATCGTCTGGACACCGTCACCGGTTCCGGTGAGCGCGTTCACGTTCACTCCGACGTCGTCGCGCGGGTCGACGCTCCCGAAACAGTGCGTCATCGACACGGTGCCCCGGGCCAGGGTGGCGTCCGCCCGCGCGGTCGCGCGCAGGCGTCCGGACACCGACCGCACGGTCACCGCCTGCCCGTCGGCGATACCCAGGGCGGTGAGGTCGTCCGGGTGCAGGCTCGCCGGGTTGGCGCCACCGGGAACGAGCCCCGGCACGCGGGTGCCGGTGGAGTTGACGGCCTCGCGGATCCGTCGCACCGTCAACAGGAGCGGGAACCGTGTCGCGACAGCCGTGTCCGTCAGTGCTGCGCGCAGTTCGCCGCGCACGTCGTCGGGCATCAGCGCCAGGCGGTGCCCGGCAGCCTCCTCGGTTGCCGGACCCACGACGGCGCCGCTGCGCCCGGCGAGATGTCCGTGCGGGGCGTCGACCAGGTCGGCGAACGGGACGCGTCCCCGCTCGGCCATCATCGCCAGCAGCTGTTCGGAGGTCGGTGGCGCGGCGGGGTCGAGGATGCGGCCGGCGAACTTGACCGGCTGTCCGGAGGCGGCGGCGAGGTCGAGGAAGAACCGCCAGTCGTCGACGACGCCGGGCGGCGCGGTCACGACCGCGGGGGTGTATTGCGCGAACGGGCGTGGGAAGAACGGCTCCATGATCGCGGTGTGGTCGGCGCGCTCGTACATCGTGGTCGGGGCGATCACGTAGTCGGCGAGCCGTGCGGTGTCCGACATGCGCGGGTCGACGCACACCAGCAGGTCCAGTGATCGCAGCGCGCGCAACGCTTTCCCCCGGTCCGGTAGCGCCGCCGCCGGATTTCCGCCGGAGACGATCAGCGCCCGCACCCGGTCGGGGCCGGGTTCGAGGATCTCGTCGGCGAGGATGCCGGACGGCAGTTCGCCGCGGATCGCCCGCACCGCACCGATGCGACTGGCGTACCCACGCTCGTAGGCCCGGGTGGGCGGTGCGACCTCCGCTCGGGCCGGCTGGTGCCGGGTCAGGACGGCGCGGTCGTCGGCCCGCTCCCCTTCGCGCAGGTACCGGCCGCACACCACGTTCAGGGCCGCGACGAGGTGCTCCGCGAGGTTCGAGTGCGGGCCCATGCACAGCCCGGTGCCGCTGGTCGCCATCCCCCGGCTCCCGCCCGCGAACACCCGTGCCGCGTCGCGGATCCGGTCGGCGGGAACACCACAGATCCGCTGCACGACCGCGGGGGTCACGTCGGACACTGCATCGGCGAGCGAGGCCAGGTCGGCGGTGTACCGGCGGCAGAAGTCGGCGTCGTGGAGGTGTTCGGTGAGGACGACGTGGAGGAGGCCGGCGAACAGCACCGCGTCCGTCCCCGGCCGGGGCGCCAGGTGGATGTCGGCCAGGGCCGCGGTCTCGGTGCGTCGCGGGTCGACGACGATCAGCCGCAGGCCCCGCTCCCGCGCCGCCCGCAGGGTGACGGACGGGTTCTGCACCACCGCGCCGTCCCCGTCGCCGCCGTTGCCGGAGACGACGGGGTTGGTGCCCGCCAGCAACCACACGTCTGCGTCCTCGAAGCGTTGCCGTCCGCCCAGATACGCTCCCATCCGTTCGGCGACAACCCATTTCGCGGACTGGTCGATGGTCATCGTGGAGAACAGCTTGTGCGAGCCGGTGCCCCGGAACCAGGCCCGGGCCATCGGCGAGGTGAGTGCGGCGAAGTTCTGCTGCGTCCCCATGAACAGCGCGACCGCATCCGGTCCGTGCCGGTCCACGATGGCGCGCAGCCGGTCCGCGATGTCGGCGGTCGCTCGCGCCACCGGCACCGGCTCATGGGTGCCGGTGGCGGTGCGCCGCATCGAGGTGGTCAGCCGGTCCGGCCCGTGGACGAGGTCGCCGCCGCGACGCCCCTTCGGGCAGGTGTATCCACCGGAGATCGGATGGTGGGCATCGCCGAGCACCCGTGCGATCCGCCCGTCCTCGACATCGAGCAGGACGCCGCACGAGGAGGCGCACAGCCTGCAGAACGAGGTGACCCTCGACGTGACGGATCGCATCGGTTCAGTGCGCCTCGGCCGTGACGGCCGGCGATTCCGCAGCCCCGACGACGGTGCGTCCGCGGAGTCGTTCCCGCACGAACAGCGCACCGAGAGTGAGTACGGCGCAGGCGGTCGGGACGATCATCAGCAGGAAGATCGTGCGAGCGTCCATCCCGGCCGCGATCAGCGCGGCGCCGAGGGTCGGCCCTGCGATGGACCCGATGCGCCCGATTCCCATGGCCCAGCCGATGCCCGTCGAGCGTGCTGCCACCGGGTAGATCGACGCTGCAATGGCGATGATGCCGGCCGAACTGCCGGACATCCCGAATCCCACGATGCAGATCGTGATCAGCAGCAGCGTGGAGTTCGCCAGGACCATCGCGACGGCACCGATGAACAGGGCTCCGAGTGTGTAGCCGGCCATCACCACCGCGTAGGCGGCGTCCGATCCCCGGGACCGGCGCCACGCGGTGCCGACCCGGTCGGTGATCCATCCGATGGACAGCGCGCCTGCCATGCCGCCGAGGTTGAACAGCGCCGCGGCGAGGATCGCATGGGACGCGCTCTGCCCGCCCTGGCTGAACAGCGACGGCATCCACCCGAACAGGAAGTAGATCACCAGGAAGTTGATGACGAACACGACCCACAGCAGGACCGTGTCCAGCGCCCGGCCTCCGGCGAAGAGTTCCCGGATGGGCGATTTGGTGGCCACAGCGGCGTCCACGGTGAACGTCACCGATCCGGTGATGCCCGCCTCCGGGGCGATCGCCGAGAGGATCTTCGCGGCGGCGGCGTGATCGCCCCGGGCCGCGAGGAATTTGCCCGACTCCGGCAGTCCGGCCCACGCCAGCGCCGCCACGATCAGCGGGAGTACACCACCGGCCACGAAGATCGACTGCCAGCCGTAGGCCGGAATCAGTTGCGCGGCAGCGAGTCCGCCGAGGAAGCCGCCGAGCGACATGCCCGCGACGACGATGGTGACCAGGGTGGAGCGGCTGCGCGCGGGGCTGTACTCGCTGGTCAGCGCGATCAGGTTCGGGGTGACGCCACCGAGGCCGATTCCGGCGAGGATGCGCAGCACGATCAGCACACCCATCGACGGCGCGAACGCGGACGCGAGGGTGAACACCGCGAACAGCACGGTGCACAGCAGGATCACCCGGCGCCGGCCCCACCGGTCGGCGACGGGACCGAACAGCAGGCTGCCCACGACCATCGCACCGCTGCTGAGCGCCAGTAGCAGTCCGAACGAGGCCTTGGACAGGCCCCAGTCCTCGGACAGCGCGGGAATCGCGAATCCGATCAGCTGGGCGTCCATGCCGTCGAGGATTGCGAGGGCCAGGCACAACGCGATGGCACGCTTCTGGAGGGCAGACACCGGTGCGGTGTCGATGAGCTGGGAGATGTCGACTTCACGAGTTGGGGCCACGACGTGCATTCCTCTCGGGAGGGGGGAACTGCAAGGGGGGTCAGGCGGGGGCGACGGTGCCGTCGACCGCGAGTGCGTCGGCGGGCACCTCCGGGAAGCGCTGGCGCAGGGACGGCTTGGCGAGTTTGCCGGAGAAGGTGCGCGGCAGGGGCTCGCCCAGCGCGACGGCGTGCTTGGGACGCTTGAACTTCGCGAGGTTCTCGCCGGCGACGTCGGCGATGTCGGCGACGATCTCGGCGGCGGGACGCTCGCTGTGGAACACCACCATCGGCACCTCACCCCATCGGTCGTCCTTGACGCCGATGACCGCGAGGTCGACCAGGCCGGCGATGCCGTGCAGCGCCTTCTCGATCTCGGCGGGGTAGACGTTGAGGCCGCCGGAGATCAGCATGTCCTTGCTGCGATCGACGATCTTCAGGAATCCACCCTCGTCCTGCAGGCCGAGGTCGCCGGTGCGCAGCCACCCCTCTCCGAGGGTCGCCTCGGTGGCCTCGGGCTTGTTCCAGTACTCCCGCAGCACGTGCTCGCCGCGGACGAGGATCTCGCCGACCTCCCCGGCCGGGGTGTCGACTCCCGGATCACCGATCCGGATGTGGGTGCCGACCAGCGGCAGCCCGGCGAAGCCGGGGCGCGACACGGCGTCCTCGTAGGCGAGGGTCGAGACCATGCCGGAGGCCTCGGTCAGGCCGTAGCACTGGGTGAGCGGAATGCCGTGCGAGCGGTAGAAGTCGAGCAGGTCCAGGCTGACCGGCGCGCCACCCGTGCCCGCGAAGGTGAACTTCGCGAGCTTACGGGTGCCGAAGTCGGGCAGCATCGTCATCCGTTCCCAGATCACCGGGACGGTGGTGGTGGCCGTGATCTGCTCGCGCTCGAAGGTGTCGAGGGCGATCTCCGGGTCGTACTCGCGCAGCAGGACCATCGTCGCGCCGGGCACGACGACGAGCTGCATGAAGATCGACAGGATCGAGCCGGTGTACACCAGCGGGGCTGAGCACAGCACCCGGTCCCGGGCCGAGAAGCCGAACGTGATCGACTGCGAGATGCCGGGGGTCATCGCGTTGCGGTGGGTGATCAGGGCGCCCTTCTGCACGCCGGTGGTCCCCGACGTGTAGCAGATGAAGGCGGGGTCGTCGGCGTCGATGGCGACGACGGGGGCGGTCCCGGGGTCGATCAGCCGCTCGTACGGCTGGTGGGCGGTGCCCCCGATCGCGTAGGTCTCGAACTCCGCTTGCTCGGCGGCGACCTCGAGCAGCGACGCGAAGTCGTCCTCGACGATCACCACGCGCGGCGCGGAGTCGACCACCATCGGCGCCAGCTCCTTGGCGGTGAGCCGGAAGTTGAGCGGGACGCTGATGGCGCCGAGCTTCAGCGTCGCGAGGATGAGGTGGGCGAGCTCGGGGCGGTTGAGCATCATCACGGCCACACGATCGCCCTTGCGGACGCCGCGGGCCGCCAGACCGCGGGCGAGCGCATCGGTGATCGCGTCGACCTCCGCCCAGGTCTGCGACGTGTCCCCGAACACGATCGCCTGCTGCTGCGAACGCGTCTTACCCCAGAACCGGGTCAGGTCCGCCAGATTCATCTGTGCTCCTCATGTCATGTGCCGGCTCGCCGGCGTGTGTCCTGTGCCGGCTCGCCGGCGTCTCGTAGCCGAACCCTCCGGCCGCAGCGTCGACGGGTGTGATCACCCTCACTTCGTGCCCGCAAACCTAACAGTTGTAGGCGTCTGGCGCAATGCTCGATTCGAGACCCTCGGCCACCCGGACGAACTGGTTGTCCACACGAAAACGACACCCACACAGCATTTTTCGCGTGGGTGTCGTTTTGTGCGGAATGCGCCCGGTCAGCCGGCGGAAGGTGCCTCGTGCCGAGAGCTTCCCGGGTCGGCCGCCGCGGCGATCCGCGCGGCGTCGTACCGCGCCACCGTCCGCAGCACCTCCGTGGTGTCCGCGCCCACGACCGGCGGCAGCGCGGGCGCGAACTTCTCCCCGGCGACGCGCACCGGGCTGACCACGAACTCGAGCTCACCGACCCCCGGGTAGTCGACCCGGTAGGTGTTCTCCCGCGCCCGGAAGTGCGGGTCGTCGAGCATGTCGGCGACGCTGTTGACCGGTCCGCCCGCGATGCCGTGTTCGAGGAACAGCTGCACCCATTCGGCGCGGGTGCGTTGCGCGAAGATCTCCGTCAGCGCCCGCCACACCAGGTCCGCACGGGCGGGGGCACCGTCGTCCGTGCCGGTGAGGTCGACGCCGATCAGGTCCTCGCGCCCGACCGCGGCCAGGAAGTTGTGCCAGAACTTCTCCACGTGCGACCCGAACAGGATCGCCTCGCCGTCGCTGGTGCGGTAGGCCTCGAGCCGTGGCCAGTCGGGCAGTCGCCCGTCCGGCAGCCAGGTCGGACGGGGAATCGAGCGGTCCTTGTTCAACTCCGCATCCACGAGGTCCGGCATCCACGCGGCGGCGACGTCGATGCCCGCCACCTCGACGTGGCATCCGACACCGGTGGCACCGGCCTTGTGCACCGCGGCGAGCAGGCCCATCGCCCCGTACGCGCCGAGCGCGTACATCGCGATCGGCGGCGTCGTGGACCCCGCCATGCCCTCGGTCGGCGGCTGCGTGGGAGTGTCGACCTCGCGGAGCCCGGCGTACGCATCGAACACCGGGCCACCGGTGCCGAGAACACGGTATGGGCCGTCGGTGCCCATGCCCGACACCGTGCACAGCACGACCTTCGGATTCACCTGTCGCAGTTGCTCATAGCCGATATCCAGCCAGTCGAGATACCCGCCTCGCATGCCCTCGATGACGGCGTCGCACGAGCGCGCGAGGTCGAGGAAGGCCTGCTTGCCCTCGGGGCTGCGCAGGTCGAGTGCGACGGACTTCTTGCCGCGATTCCAGCGCAGATGCATGAACGCCGGCCCGTCCTCGGCTCCGACGGCACGGCTGCCACCGACGCGCACGGGGTCCCCGAGCGGGCCGGATTCGATCTTGATCACGTCTGCACCCAGATCGGCGAGATGCCCGCCGAGCGACGACGGCGCCAGCTGCGCGACCTCGAGAATCCGAACTCCGTCCAACAGCGAGTAGCCACTCACGAACTCTCCTCCGCTCCCCGGCCGATGGCCGAGATATTCTGTGTCTGATCAGGTTTCAATTCGATCCAGAGTCCGTCGACTTCGGCTACCAGGACGTCTCCGTGATACATCGCACCGCGCATGAACCGTTTGCGGCCGTCCTGGCCGGCCAACTCGGCCTCCACGCGCAATTCGACGCCGAGTGGGGCGGGAGCGCGGTAGTCGACGCGCAGGTACGCCGTTCGCGCCCACGGTCTGCCGGAACTGTTGGCGAGGCGCGCGAGAATCTCGTCGAAGATCAGCGGTGTCACGCCACCGTTCATCGCGTACCGCCCGGAATGGAATCTGCCGACGGTGACGTGCCCACGCGCTCTCGTCTCGGTCACCTCGTCGATGTGGAGGGGTGGTGTGACCGTCTGGCCCCGCCCCGGAAGATCCCAGCGTCGGCCGGAGATCTGCTCGTCCTCATCGACCTCGAACTCCGCGAGCCGCGCCGCGAGGTCACGCAGCGTCCGCGCAGCGCGGCCCGCCGCATCCGGGCTCGGGCGGCTGCGGGTGACGGCCTCCTGCACCGAGCGCAGGGCGTCGGCCAACTCCGCGAACTCGTCGAGACTGTCGGCGGTCGGTTCGAACGGGTCGTCCCAGCTGGGACTCCAGATGTCTTCGGGCGCGGCGATAGTGGCGTCCATCCGGACCTCGCTTTCCGTGGAGAGGAGTGGCGACCTGCGGGTCACTGTGCGCGGCTTCCGAAGTACGAGCTGAACATCTCCTCGACCGGACGCGGTCGAAGCGTCGTGCGCGACACGGCGTTCTCCCGGTCGTAGCGGCTCCGCAAACCGTTCCCCGGCCCCTCGAGCAGCAGAGACTTGATCTCGCGCATCGATTCCGGGGGTTGCGCCGCGATCTGTTCGGCCGCCTCGAGTGCGGAACCGAGGACGTCGCCGTCGGCCGCGTACCGGGAGACGAGCCCCATCCGGAAGGCCTCCTCGCCGGACACCGCCCGTGAGGTCATCAGCAGATCGCGGGTCTGTCCCGCGCCGATCAGGGTGTCGAGTACCCAGGTCAGGTTGGCACCGCCGTACTTCGCCGCGGTGACGGTGATGCTGGTGCCGGGACCGCCCACGCGCAGATCCGAACACACCGCCAGCAGGGTGCCGGCGCCGTAGGCCATCCCGTGGACCGCGGCGATGGTGGGTTTGGGGAACGTGAAGTACCTCCACAACAGCTCGTCCCGTTCGAGCATGCTCAGGGCGCCGGTGTCTGGGGTCATCGCGCGGAGTTCCTTCAGGTCGTATCCGGCGGAGAACGCCGCCGGACCGTCTCCCGCCAGCACCACGACCCGAACGGCCGGATCGCCCGCCGCGTCGGCGAGCGCGGCATCGAGTTCTCGTTGCAGCCCGAGCGAGATCGCGTTGTGCACGTCCGGGCGCGCGAGGTCGAGTTGCAACACGCCGGGAGCCGGCGACGAACGACGCAGGTCGCCCGACGTCACCTCACACCGCCGACCGCCGCCTCCTCGCGAGCGACCTCCTCGGCATCCCGGGTGATCATCTTGTGGAAGACCTGACCGGGCAGCTCGTTCCGTCCGTAGATCAGCTCGTCGACCTGGCCGTGTGCCGCGTTGGCCGTGATCGTCTTCGTGACGAACCAGTCCTCGGCGTGGAGTGTCTCCATGAGGAGTTCCCAGTTCTTGTCGAGGATCCGCTTCTCACGCGGGGTCTCGGGCTCCTTCGGGGAGAGGAGCCGAATGGTGCAGTACGACACGTTGGGGTCTTCGGTGTCGGGCACGATCGTCCAGATCTCGAAGTGGTTGGGCTCCGTCACGAGCATCGTGCCGGGGTAGATCGTGTAGTTCGCCAGGGAGTAGTCACGGACGTCGAAGGAGTCCGGATCTGCACCCCGAACCTCGGTGATCGACTTGCGGGCCACGACGATTCGCCACGAGCGGTCGACCAGGTCGTACGCCGTGATGTTTCCCTCGAGGTAGTTGCACACGGTCTTGGTGTGCAACTGGCAGAGGTGGTACGAGTCCTGGACACCGTCGACGGCGATCTTCCAGTTCATGTCGAGTTTCCAGGTCTCCTTCCGCACCTGGAACGACTCGGCCATTCCGGTCGCCGTCACCTCCGCGTCGTGCTTGGCGCCGAGGATCGCGGCGATGTCGAGATCGGCGCCGACCGTCGGAACAACCCAGACCAGGCCGTGCCGCACCTCGCAGGGGAACTCGACGAGCCCGTACTGCGAGCGGTCCATGCCGTCGAAGCCTTCCGCGTGCGGCATTCCCCGCAGATCTCCACCGCGGCCGTACGCCCAGTTGTGATAGGGGCAGCTGAAGATGCGCTTACAACCCGATTCGTCGAACTCCACCTTCGAGCCGCGGTGCCTGCAGACGTTGGAGAAGGCCTTGACGCTGCCGTCCGTCTGCTTCACCACCAGCAGCGGTGTGCCGATCAGCTCGGTCGTGACGAAGTCGCCCGCCTTCTTCAGCTCGTCGACGTGGGCGACGATGTGCGGCAGTCGCCGGACCACCTTGCGTTCACGTTCGGCGAGTTCCGGGTCGTTGAACACCGAGAACGGCACTCGAAGCAGGTCGTCCGCGTAGTCGGTGCTGTTGTTGTCGACGTGTGCGATCAGCCGCTCGGTGAGTGTGATCTTGTCTTCTCGCTCCATACACCGAGAGTGGCACATGAGACATTTGTTGTCTAGCGTCTCATCCAGAATTGTGGCGGTACTGTTTTCTGGTGGCTGCAAGGACTGGAAACGACCCCGCGACCGACGTCCGCTCGACGATCCTCACCGCGGCCGAGTCGTGCTTCGAACGCTTCGGAATCACGAAGACCACGATGGAAGATGTCGCGCGCGCGGCCGACATGTCCCGCGCGACCGTCTACCGGTACTTCTCCGACCGCGAGAGCCTCATCATCGAATCGGTCGCGCGACGCGCGCGGATGAACATGAAGCCGGCGCGTGCCTTCATCGCGAAGTGGCCCACCGTCGAAGAACGGATCGTCGAGGGCATCTGCCACAACGTGAAGAGCGGGCAACGCGACCCGATGGTTCACCTACTCGTCTCCCCGTCGGAGATGACCCTGGCCAACTCACTGCTGACCACCTCGGGCAAAGCCGTCGAACTCACGAGCGAACTGTGGGAGCCGATACTGCGTGAAGCGCAGGAGGCCGGCGAGATACGAGCCGACGCCGACCTGCCCCTGCTGTGCGAGTGGATTTCGGAACTCGAGATCATGTGCATCAGCCAACTCAACGGCGGCACCGGCTCGCTGGAACGATTCCGCGAGAAAATCCGGGCCTTCCTCATACCCTCACTGCTGCCGGCCGGCGACTGAGTCCGCGAGTACGACGCCGCCGGCAGTCGACCCGATCTACGTCCAGACCCCTGACACACGGAGCCTGTGCAGCACTGCAGAAATCAACCGGCAGCCGGTAGCGCCGTGCGCAATGGGGGAACTACGGCAGGAAAGCAGGTAGGACGAATTGCCTCATCATCTGCCGGTGGGCAGGGTCGCTCGGATCCGAATTATCCAGTCGCGGTGCGAGCATCAGCTGCACGAGGGTGATCCAGGAGCATGCTTCGTCCGTGTCGATATCCGCCCTCATCTCGCCGCCCGACTTTGCCTCGTCGAAGATCGGACCCCACAGTTCGGTGGTCAGACTCGTTGCGAGCGGGATCGTCTCGAGCCACGAATCCCCGCCCACGTGTTCCGGACTGACGAGGATGCGCACGATCGGATCGTTGATTCCGTCGTAGACGAGATAGATGAGGCCCTCGATCAGCCTGTCCTCGAACGTCGCGCACTCCATCAGAAATTTCCGGCCGCGTTCGAGGGTCTGGCGCGATCGCCACCGGATCAGCTCGGTGGTGAGCGTCTCGCGGTCCTGGAAATACCGATAGACGGTCGGGCGCGAGACCCCCGCCTCCTTGGCAATGTCTTCCATCGTGGTCTTCGAGATCCCGAAACGAAGAATCATCGTCTGGGCAGCCACGAGTATCTGAGACCGTGCGACATCGGCGTCCTGACTCAGCACCCCGGCGGTCTTCCTTCTTGCCATCCTCGCTCCAGACACCGTCACTTCCGACCGGCCACCCCGACCAGTCGTGATACAAATGACAATACACGTAAGATGTTGCATCGCGGTGTCGGCTACGCCCAGTTCATTACACCAAAAGAGCGAGGCGGGTTGCCCGAAGCCCCACAGGACCACGGACAACCTCCTCGAAGCTCCCAGCCGAACTCAGGACGAGGGCGTGAAGGTGATCGGGAGTCGAATGCAGCCGCGCACCTGGGTCGCGTGCAGGATCGGCGGGTCCTCCGGGACGAGACGGTAATCGGGCAGCCGCTTGTGAATCTCCTCCATGGCCACCGTGAGTTCGATTCGTGCCAAGTGAGACCCGATGCACCGATGCGGCCCGGCGCCGAAGGACAGGTGACGGTTCGGCGAGCGGTCGATCCTCAACTCGTCCGGGTCCTCGAATTCCTCGCCGTCGCGGTTCGCCGAGCAGAGCAGCACGACGAGCTGGTCACCCGCCGCGATCGTGACTCCGCCGATCTCGACGTCCCGTGTCGCTCGCCGGCCCGCGATGACGGCGGCCTCGATCCTCAGGATCTCTTCGACCGCCGCAGGGATGGTGTCGGGATCGTCCACGATCTCCTGCCGCTGCCCCCGATTGTTCGCCAGATGGATGATCCCCCAGGCGAGTGAACCCTGGACCGTGTGCAGACCGGCGATGAGTAGAAGGAAGAACATGCGGTACAGCTCTTCGTCGGTGAGTAGCCGCACCCCGTCCTCCATCTCGATCGGGGTGTTGATGATCTGTGTGGTCAGGCTTTCCGAGGTGATCTCGCCCGAGCGCACTCCAGCCACGATGGCCCCGAAGTAGCCGAAAATCTGGTTGGCCGCATCCTCGCGCGCCTTCGCGGACTCCTCGTCGGTTCCACCGGGAATACCCTGCAGTGCAATGTCCGTCGTAGTGGTGAACATCTCGGCGTCCTCGAGCGGCCAGCCCATGAGCGCCAGGAACACCCGCGTCGGCAGCTCGTGGGCGAACTCCGAGATGAACTCGGCCTCGCCTCGTGCTGCGAAGTCGTCGATCAGCTCGTTGACGACGTTTCGGATCTGGGGCTCGAGTTCCTTCATCCGCTTGGGGCTGAACAACGGTTGCAGGGCCTGCCGGTAGTACGTGTGCTCCGGCGGGTCGAGTTCGATCGGGATGAACTTTCCCTGGCCCGCGTTCACGAGGTTGTTCGGGTAGCTGGAGAACGTGTCCGGATCACGCAAGACCTGGTGGATCTCCTGGTACCGCGTCACGATCCAGTGTCCACCGTGCGCCGTCGAGTACACGACGGGACCGATGGCCCTCAGCGCTGCAGCACGTTCCTGGAACACGTCCTCGGGCATCGCCAATGTCTGGTCGTAGACGTCGAAGTCCACGATGAGCTTGTCGGGTAGATGGGTAGTCGTCACTGCTTCTCAGCCTTCCGAAGTCTGGGGTTCGACGCTCAGCGCGCGCTCCGGGCACATCTCGACGAGGGCACCCAGTTGGTCTCGTAGTTCCTCTGGAACCTGTTCGGCAACGACCACGGGGTAGCCCTGGTCGTCGCTGTCGACTATCTCGGGCGCCGCGCCGTAGCAGAGGCCGTGGCCCGCGCAGGCGGATCGGTCGACCTTCAACGACAGCGCACGGTCCTGCGCATGAATGGTCATGGACGAACGCTCCACTCAGTCGACGGACAGCGTGGGATTCGGAGCGTCCTCTTCGAACATCATCGCCACGCGCGACAGGGTGCCGCCGTCCGTCGCGGGCAGTGTCAGGCCCGAAATGTATGCGGAGTCGTCCGACACGAGGAAGAGTGCGACCTTCGCGTTGTCCACGAGCGACGGCGGACGCTGGAGCTTGAGCGGAATCGGCGAGACACCCGGATCCCACGGCCCCGCGGTCTCCTCATAGGACTGACCGATCACCGGGGTGCCTGGACCCATCAGGAAGTTCGGAGACATTCCGTGCGTGGGGGCGAGGGCATTGACGCGAATCCCGTAGCGCCCGAGATCCAGGCTGAGGCCGCGAACCAGGCCGTTGACACCGGCTTTCGTCGCCGAGTACATCGCGATGCTGTGATAGGCGGCGAAGGACGCCGCGGACGACGTTGCCAGGATGGCGCCGCCGCCGTTGGCGCGCATCGCCGGCACTGCGGCTTTGCAGGAGTACACGACGCCACTGAGGTTGACTCCGAGAACGTGCTGCCAGTCGGCATCCGTGAGGTCCTGGAATTCCACGTGCTCGCCGCCCGCCACCGACGGGACACCGCCCCGGGAGACGACACCCGCGTTGGCCCACATGATGTCGAGCTTGCCGAAGTGCTCGACGGTGGTCTCGACGCTGCGATAGACCGCGGCCTCGTCGCTCACATCGGCGGTGATCGCGATCGCCGTTCCGCCCTGTTGCTCAACCAGTTTCGCGGTCTGCTCGGCCCGGTCGCCGTCTATGTCGACTACCGCCACCTTGGCACCCTCCGAGGCGAACAACTGCGCACCCTGGCGTCCGAGTCCGGATCCACCTCCGGTGATGACGGCGACTTTGTCCTGAAGCTTCATGTGAACTCCTCTGTGATGGTTCGTCGGATGCCGGAGACTCGCGGTGCGTGGGGACATCGTCCAGCGAACTCGGGGCGAGACGGTTTCGATCCTCGACGGCGGGGCTGTCGCCGGTCGAGAGGATCGAGTGCGGGCCGCATCTCCGATCCGAATAAACCTTATACCGTTAGTCTATGAGACGTCAATCACTTTCTTCGACGCGCAGCTACCGGCACACTGCAGGGCTCCTCATGCGGAAGTTACTGCACACGAAGCGATTTCAATAATCGAGGCGGTGTCCACGAGCTTCACTCGCGGCCTGTCCGATTCCCGGCCGAGCCGCCGCTCGTACGCGTCGATCGCTTTCCACCCGGCGTAATCGATGCACTCAGGCCTTCGATGCGCGACGAGTCGGCGGAGCTCCTGACGCCCGGCCCCGGGAGCCGTCAATCGACCGGCATGGAAGTCGTCGACCAGTTTGTCGACCGTCTCTGCTGCGCAGGCCTTGTTGGTTCCGATGACGCCGGAGGGACCACGCTTGATCCACCCGACGGTATACACACCCGGCATCGGTCTACCCGAATCCGGATCCAGCACACGGCCTCCGTCGTTCGGCATCGTGGAGCGTGCACCCGCGACGGGCATACCCGCGACCGGGACACCCCGGTACCCCACCGATCGCAGGACCAGACTGCAGTCGATGTTCTCGACGACACCAGTCGGCACCGCCCTCGAACTCCCCTCCAGGTCCGGAACCAGTTCGTTGCGGACCAGTCGGATCCCCTCCACCCGGCCGTTTCCCAACACTTCGACCGGAGAGAGTAGATAGCGCAACGCAATACGCTTGCCTGCGGGCGTTTGCGGGGTTTTCGCAAACTCTGCAACGATCCTGGCTTTCATCGCTTCGATCGAGCCGGAGTGCCCACCGGGTGACGGCGGCACCGACTCGGCCGGCTCCACTTCGTCCGATTCCACCACGACATTCACGCCGGGGAGGAAACCGAGCGCAAGCAACTCCGGATTCGTGTACGCCGCTTGGGCCGGGCCCCTGCGACCGACGACGACGACTTCCTTGATCCTGCTCTCCGACAACGCCTCCAACGCGTGCGCGGCGATATCGGTCTTCCTCAACTCGGCGGCGCCGGCGACGAGCACTCGCGCCACATCCAGCGCAACATTGCCGTTTCCGATGATCACGGCACGCTCGCCCGACAGGTCGAAGCTGCGGTGCGCGTGATCGGGATGACCGTTGTACCACGCCACGAATTCCGTTGCCGAATGACTTCCGGGCAGCCCCTCGCCGGGAATCTCCAGTGCGCAGTCCGCAGGAGCCCCAACCGCGTAGATCACCGCATCGTGATGCGCGAGCAACTCGTCGTGAGTCAGGTGTGCGCCTACCTCGACATTGAGGTAGAAATCCACGTCCCTCCGCGACGCCGTCTTCTGGAACAGGGAGGCGACCGCTTTGGTCGCCTGATGATCCGGTGCGACACCGAACCGGACCAGCCCGAACGGTGTCGCAAGCTTCTCGAAGACGGAGACTTCCACGGCGGGACCGCTCCGCGACAGCAGGCTCTCCGCCGCGTAGCAACCGGACGGCCCTGACCCGACGATCGCGACTCGCAACAGTGCGCGTTCGGACAACTGGACCGCGGCGGCACCGGGTGGTTCGGCAGCCGGGGCGGGCCGTTCCCTGTTCAGGTAGTACGCCGCGTTGATCTCCTCGTAGCGTGCAGTTTCCGGAGTCAGGTCGTAGTCGGGGAGAATTGCGTCGACGGGACACGCGTCGATACATGCGCCGCAGTCGATGCAGCCGACGGGGTCGATGTACAGCATCTCCGCCCCGCCGTAGCCGGGCTCGTTCGGAGTCGGATGGATGCAATCGACGGGGCATACCGAGACGCAACTCGCGTCGTTGCAGCAGGATTGCGTGACTACGTGAGTCAACGTGGATTCCTATCGCCTAGTGAACGGACGGTGGAGCGCGCACCCCGCTTAACAGTGATACAAATTACGTTAGATGTCACGCTGATATGTGTCAAGCCTCACATTCGAGTCGACCCAGGACATCCCCGTGAACTTCTCGGGTCACGCAAAAAGTCAGGCTCACACGCCGTTGCGTGTGAACCTGACCAGGTCTGTGCAGATGACGGATCAGAGAGTGCGCAGTCGCACGATCTCCTTGTCGAATTCGTCGATGTTCTCGACGGAGCTCATGTGTCCGACGCCGGGGAGGACGATCAGCCGTTCGAGGTGACCGGCCTCGTCCAGGACGCGGGCGAGCTTGCGGGCGTGGACTGGCGGCGTCAGCCGGTCCATCGAGCCGACGAGCACCGTGGTCGGGACGTCGAGGTTGTCGAGCGCCTCGTGGATGTCGAGGCCGCTGAGTGCGGCACCCCAGCCGCCGCGGATGCGCGGCTTGCAGTCCCGGACGATGTTCTCGCAGAACTGGACTTCGGCGCGAGAGGCGTTCGGCGACATCGACACGTACTGGAGCGCGCGGGTCATCACCGGCGACGACACCAACGGGACGGGTGAGCTCAGGACGGCGCGGCCGACGGGCACCGGCACGCGCGGAAAACGATTCGGCAGCGGGATGACGGTGGTCTCGGCGATGAGGCGGTCGCAGGCGGTGCTCGCGAGGAGGACGGCCTTCGCGTACTTCTTCACCTCGTCGGGGTGCCGGCCGGCCCACGCCATGATGCTCATGCCGCCCATGCTGTGACCCACGAGCACGGCCTTCTTGTCTTCGCGCACCGTCGCCTTCAGCACCTCGGACAGGTCGTCGGCGAGAACGTCGGGGCCGAGTGCGAGCGAGCCGACCGAGCTGCGGCCGTGCCCGCGCTGGTCGTAGGTGATCACGCGGTACTCGTCCGCGAGTGCGTTGACCTGCGGGTACCAGTATTCGGTGGAGCAGGTCCAACCATGGCTCAGCACAATGGGATCGCCATCCACCGGACCGTACGCGCGGACGTACAGCGTCGCTCCGTCGTCGGTGAGGATCTCCGTCACGTCCGGGCGCAGAGTCGGGGTGCGCAGCAGCTCGTTCGGGGCCACCTCGGTCGACAACGTCAACCCGCGGGTGGCGCGCTTGTGGCGGATCGTCGCTGCCGCGGCGGCGAGTGCGCCGACTCCGGCTGCGGCGGCGAGTGCCCGGAGGGCGATGGTGCGCGAACTGCTGGTCATTCCTACCCCTGTCCTGTCTAACTTGCTCTGTGGGCGTCTGGGTTCTTCGCCGGATCCGGCGTGTCGCCGAGTTGCCGGGCCGCTCGCTCGAGCGCCTGGGAGATCTGCTCTTCCATCGCCTCCTCGAACAGCGACTGGACGGCGTCGTGTGCGAGAGGTCGCATCCGGTCGACGAGCTGTGCGATGTCCGAGACCGTCGCCTCGTCGAGTTCGAGCGGCTCACCTTCGGCGGCCAGATATCGGTCTGCGACGACACCGACGAACCGCGCCGCGACGTCCGAGAGTCCTTGCCGCACCGCCGCGGTCTGTTCGAGGACGTCCTCGAGCGGGATGCCGGCATCGACGAGGAGCTGCGCCGCCTCGACCAGCCGCGGATTGTTCACCGAATAGTCTTCGCCGGCGGGAACGAGCACGCCGAGTTCGGTGCCGCGGGCGATGTTCGCGTCGGTGGTCTGGGCACCGAACATGCGTCGCAGCTCGGCCACCGTGAGGCGGGCTGCTCGCCGTCGTTTCGTCCATCGAGTGCCCGGGTCGTCGGTTTCCAGGACGTCCTTGACCTGGAGACCGTAGTGGGCGGCGGTGAGGAGCTCACTGATGGTGGCGAACGTGTAGCCGCGATCGAGCATGCGCCCGATGAGGTGCAGCCGGGCGAGATGCGACTCGTTGTACCACCCGGTGCGCCCCTGCTTCCGCGGCGGCGGAAGCAGACCGCGGTCCTGGTAGACGCGCACGTTGCGCACGCTCACCCGCGCCTCGCGTGCGAGGTCGTCGATCCGGAATTCCTTCATCGGACGATGTGCGCCCGTCGGAGCAGCAGCTCACGCGTGTGGACGACGGACATGTCAGCTCCTCGATTGCCTTTTCACCACAATAGCATTGTCACAATGTCCATTGTCATTATCGAGGCATACGAAGTCCACGACTTCGTTGCGGAAGCAGGTGGGAGCCCGACTACCAGCGAGGCCCACGCTGCACGTCGTCGACTCGTGGACGCACGTCGACGAGATACACGCACACGGCGACGACGGCGACGATGCCGAACAACTGGACCGCGGGGAACAGCAGGAGAACGAGGAACGCGACGGCGAGAATGCTCAGCCAGATCGGTTTGCTCAACTTGTCGACAGCGGTGAACGCGTCTTTGCGCTGGCGAGCTGCGTGAAACAGCGCGAACGCCGCACCACCCAGGGCGACGATGCGAATCACCAACAAGATCACCGAGACGACGCCGTCAACTTGAATCACAGCTCCATCCTACGAGGTCGACATGCAAACAGCCCCCGCACCAACGGTGCGGGGGCCGAAAAGCGTGAAGGATCAAGCCTTCTTGACCGGAGCAGCCTTCTTGGCCGGAGCGGCCACCTTCTTGGCCGGAGCGGGAGCTGCCGCAGCCTTGGCCGGAGCAGCCTTCTTGGCCGGAGCAGCGTGCTTGGCCGGGACGGCCTGGTCGGCGCGAGCCTGGACGTCGGCCGCAGTGGCGGTGACGCGATCGGCGGCGTCCTTCGACGCCTCCTCGGCCTGATCACCCAGGTCGAGAACCTTCAGGGCAGCCTCGTCGCCGGCGTCGGCGATGGCCTCGCCGAGGCCCTCGGCGGTGTCGGAGATGCGACCCGAAGCGCGGCCCGCGAGCTTCGCGGCCTGCTCGCCCACGGCGCGCGTCTGACGGGCCACGGTGCCGAGAGCTTCCTCGGTCAGCTCGACGGCGTCACCGAAAGCGGTCTCGGCGCGGCCGATGCCCTCCTCGACGACCGGCTGCTTGCGGATGCGCTCGACCGTGTCCTCGCCACGCTCCGCGAGCGACGTGTACAGGTCGGAGGCGACCTTCAGGTACGCCTCGGCGACCTTGCGCAGCTCGTCCGCGGTGAACTTCTCCCGCAGCTCGGCAAGCTCCTCGGGCAGCTCGGACGGCAGTCCGGCGAGGCGGTCGCGCAGGTTCTCGACGCCCTCGGTGACCTCTTCCTGGAGTCCGGCGATGCGCTCCTTGGCGCCGCCGACACGCTCCTCGACGTCACCCTGGGTGGACTCGGCGCGCGAGCGGACCTGGGCGACGACGTCGGCCACGGCCTGCACCACGACGTCTCCGGCACCTACGGCCGCGTACAGCGAGGTCTTGACGCTGTCGATGGTCTTCTGGTCAGTCATCGGCTTTCTCCTGTTCAACGGTGGGGGGTTCTGGTTCCGGCGTCTGGGAATCAGAACGCTGGTGTTCTTCTGTCCGAAGCTCGGACGTCCGGGATTCGGCCGCTTCCGCCGATTCGTTCTCACGACAGAACGACTCGTAGATCTCGAGCAGCACTTGCTTCTGCCGCTCGGTGATGGCCGTATCCGCGAGCAGAGCGTCACGGAGGGGACCGTGTGGCCGCTGCTCGAGGTAACCCGCCTGGACGTACAGGACCTCCGAAGAGACCCGGAGACCCTTGGCTATCTGCCCAAGCACCTCGGCCGAGGGCTTGCGCAACCCACGCTCGATCTGACTCAGATACGGATTACTGACACCGGCCAGCTGCGCCAGCTGCCGCATCGACACCTGGGCCGCTTCGCGCTGGGCACGAATGAAACCTCCGATGTCGTGAGCGGCGTTGCTGACTACGCGAGCTGCCAGATCTCCTGCACCGGCCGCGTCGCGATCATCGCTTGCCATCAGTCCTCCGTGTTGCTGGGCAGAACCAAGCCTAAAGGAGGGTGCTAGCAATTGCAAGCACTCTGTTAGCACCCAGCTAGCGGGCCTTCATTGTGATCCGGACCTCAGCCGAACAGCAACGTCGAGAACGTGTAGATCAGCAGGCCGGCGATCGAGCCGACCACCGTGCCGTTGATGCGAATGAACTGGAGATCCCGCCCCACCTGGAGCTCGATCTTCTTCGACGCCTCCTCGGCGTCCCAGCGCTCGACGGTGTCGGTGATGATCGCGGTGATCTCGTCCGTGTAATGGACGACGATGTACCGCGTCCCGGCGAGCACCCACCCGTCGACCTTGGTCCTCAGCTCGTGGTCGTCCCGCAGCCGCTCACCGAAGCGCACCACGTTCTCGGCGACCTTAGTGCGCAGCGTGCTGTTCGGGTCGTCGACGGATTCCATGATGAGGCGCTTGGCCACCGTCCACGTCGCGGCGGCGAGGCCGGTCACTTCCTCGCGGCCCATGATCTCGGCCTTGATCTTCTCCGCCTTCTCCATGGTCGCGGGATCGTTCTGCAGGTCGTCGGCGAAGTCGACGAGGAACCGGTTGGCCGCCTGCCGCACCTCGTGCTCCGGATTGGATCGCACCTTCCAGGTGAATTCGACGAGCTCCCGGTGGATCTTCTCGCCGAGCATGGCGTCGACGAACTTGGGCGACCAGGCGGGCGAATCGCGGCTGACGATCCGGTCGATCGTCTCCTGGCTCCCGAGCGCCCACTGGTGCGCCCGCTCGGCGAGCAGATCCAGAATGGGCAGCTGCCGATTCTCGCGCAGGAGTTCACCGAGAACGCGTCCGATCGGCGGCCCCCACTGAGGCTCGGCCAGCCTGCGCACGAGCGTGCTGTCGATGATCTGCTGCACGTCCTCGTCACGCAGGATCTCGACGAAGCCCCGCAGGATAGTGGCCGTCTCGGCGGCGACGCGCGCGGCATGCTTCGGCTGCGCCATCCAGGTGCCCAGCCGCAGCGGGATCTCCGCCGCCTCCACCTTCGCGGACACGACCTCGGGTGCGAGGAAGTTCTGGCCGACGAAGTTGCTCAGACTCGCGCCCAGCTGATCCTTCTTCCGCTTGATGATCGCGGTGTGCGGGATCGGCAATCCCAGGGGATGCCGGAACAGGGCCGTCACCGCGAACCAGTCGGCCAGGGCACCGACCATGCCCGCCTCCGACGCGGCCCGCACGTACCCGACCCACGCCCCAGCGCCGCGCGATTCCTGCCACCGGCACACGAGGTAGACCACGGTGGCGAAGACGAGGAAGCCGGTCGCGACAGTCTTCATCCTGCGAAGGTCGCGGCGCTTCGCATCGTCGTCGAAGGCGGAAAGACTCAGTTGGTCCACAGACGCCATTGTGCCCAAGGTCGGCCCGGAGGCGGCCGTCCAGCAGGGGACGCGCGCCCGCACAGGCGGCGTTGTGCCGTGCGACAACGCCCGAGCACTAAGCTGGCAGGAGATCGCGACACGAAACGGATGTGAAGAGACTCAGTGGCGAACGACGACGTGAAGGATCCTGAGCAGGTGACCGAGTCGATGACGAAGACGGAGAAAGCGGCAAAGCCCGACGGGCGCAAGCGCCGCTGGCGTGAGCACAAGATCGCGCGCCGAGAGGAACTCGTCGACGGAACGATCGCCGCCATCCGCCTGCGTGGACGCGACATCGGGATGGACGAGATCGCGTCGGAGATCGGTGTCTCCAAGACCGTCCTCTACCGCTATTTCGCGGACAAGAGCGACCTGACGAACGCGACCATGGCGCGATACGTGGAGACGACGCTGGCACCGCGGATCTACGAGGCCATCGGCGGCGACCTCGACGATTTCGAGCTGACCCGCGCCACCATCACGGCCTATGTCGAGACGGTGGCGTCGGATCCCGACGTGTATCTCTACATCATGGCCAACGGTTCCGGACCAGGCCGCGACACGGTCGCCGACTCGGAGCGGATGATCGCGGAGGTGCTCTCCACGGTTCTCGGCGAGCGGTTGCGGCAGATGGAGATGGATTCCGGCGGGGCCGTCCCCTGGGCGTACGGAATCGTCGGCGGCGTGCAACTGGCCACGCACTGGTGGATCTCCAACCGGTCGATGTCGGTCGAGGATCTGATCAACTACCTCACGATGATGACCTGGGGTGGCGTCACCGGTATCGCGGCCGTCAACGGCTCGCCTGCGCGGTTCAACGCGATCCCGCACCCGCTGCTTCCGCCCGAGGCCGAATAAGCGCGATCCATTCTTGTGTAACTTTCAGTTACAGGTAAACTTGCCCGTGTGAACGAACACGGGGAAGAAGAAGAGGGCTACCGCGGCCCCGCCGACGTCGTCGTCGGCGACCGTCCCGCCGTGACCGTGCAGGTCCAGCTGGCGGGAAACTTCGAACCCATCAGCGGCCGGTACGTGTGGCACGGCCGCGTCCGCACCCTGACGGACGCCCTCGGTGCAGACACCGACCTGTCGGCAGGCACCGAACTGCAGATCGCCGGCCCGGAAGGCACGGCCACCGCCCGGATCACCGGAGTGGACCTCTGGGGCAGCCACCTCGTCGACGGAGTGACGCCCCCACCCTTCAGCCGGGTGTGAACTCGAACTCCGCCGGATCGACCGAACGCGTCCGCCTCCAATAGCGCACGGTCGAACCCGGCCAGATCGTGCGGTTGACGCCGTGCGAGTCCAGATACCAGCTGACGCACCCGCCGCTGGACCACACACCCTTCGCCAGTTTCCGTTGGATGTCGGCGTTGAAACCGGTCTGCACCGCCTGCCGGACGACCGCGGAATCGGCGCCGCGCCGGTCGACGAGATCCATCAGCCGCAGAACGTAACGAATCTGCGACTCGATCATGAACACCACCGAATTGTGACCGAGCGCGGTGTTGGGGCCGAGGAGGAAGAACACGTTGGGGTACCCCGCGACGGTGATTCCGAGATGGGTGCGGATTCCGTGCTCCTCCCATTCGTCGGCGAGGCACCTGCCGTCGACCCCGGTGAGGCGGACATTGTCGAAGCCGTCGGTGACGTGGAAGCCCGTGGCGTAGATGATCGCGTCGACCGCCCGTTCCCGCCCGTCCCCGGCAACGATGCTGTGCGGCCGAACCTCCGCGATGCCCTCGGTGATCACTTCCGACTTCGGCGAGACCAGCGCCGGGTAGTAGTCACCCGACCCCAGAATTCGCTTGCAGCCGATGCGGTACGACGGCGTCAGCTTGCGGCGCAGTTCGGGATCGGCGACGGTCTTGTTCAGGTTCTTCCGCGCCAGGTTCTCGATCGGTCGCATCAGGCCGGAGTGGCCGTTGAACCCGAGCGCCAACGACTCGTGCAACCAGTAGACGACGGCACGCACCATCCGCCGCGCCAGCGGAACCCGGCCGAACAGGCGCCGCGCCTCCGGCGGAATGTCGAAGTTCACGCGGGGTATCACCCAGGGCGGCGTCCGCTGGTACATCTGCAACTCGGCGACGTCGTCGACGATTTCGGGAACGAACTGGACGGCGCTGGCCCCCGTGCCGATCACCGCGACCCGCTTGCCGCGAAGGTCGTAGTCGTGGTTCCACTGCGCCGAATGGAACGCCGCGCCCCCGAACGTGTCCGCGCCGGGCAGATCGGGGACGTTCGGGATGTGGAGGGCGCCGATCCCGGACACGAGGAACTGTGCCACGTACTCGTCGCCCGACTCGGTGCGCACGTGCCACCGTTGCTCGTCGGCGTCCCAGTACCCGCTCGTCATCGTGCTGCCGAAACGAATGTTGCGCCGCAGGTCGTACTTGTCGGCGAGGCCGCGCAGGTAATCGAAGATCTCCGCCTGACCCGACCACATCTGGGTCCAGTCGGAATTCGGCTCGAACGAGAACGAGTACAGGTGCGAGGGAACGTCACAGGCGCAGCCCGGGTACGTGTTCTCCCGCCAGGTGCCGCCGACCTCGTGCGCCTTCTCCAGCAGGATGAAGTCGTCGCGTCCTCGCTTGCGGAGCTGGATGGCCGTGCCCAGACCGGAAAAGCCCGTCCCGATCACCAGGACACGGCAACGATGCATCCCGCCGCCCATTCCTCCATGTAACGCCCCTGTGGCACTGTTTGTACATGGCAGACGACGCACGCGGATTCTGGAAGACGCCCGCCGCCCTGGCCGTGCGGGCCAACCCGGACCAACCGGTCGCCGAACTCGAGTGCAACGGCACACCCGGATTCGTCGGCGACAAGGCGGACGGGCTCCGGCTCTTCGAGGAACGCGGGGCGGTACTGTCTTCGCTGCAGGAGAAGCTCTACGCCAACGGACGATCCGGCGACCGACGGTCGGTGCTCCTCGTGCTCCAGGGAATGGACACCGCGGGGAAGGGCGGAATGGTCCGCCACGTCATCGGACACGTCGACCCGCAGGGCGTGGATCACGCTGCGTTCGGAGTGCCCACTGCCGAGGAGAAACGGCATCACTTCCTGTGGCGGATCAACCGGGCCCTGCCACGCGGTGGGCAGCTCGGGGTATTCGACCGGTCGCACTACGAGGACGTGCTGGTGGTCCGGGTCCACGACCTCGTGCCCGAAGAGATCTGGACCGGGCGCTACGACGAGATCAACCAATTCGAGAAGGAACTCGTCCTGGCCGGCACGACTCTGGTGAAGGTGGCCATGTTCGTGTCACTCGACGAACAGAAGTCGCGGCTGCGCGAACGGTTGGAACGCCGGGACAAGTACTGGAAGTACAACCCGTCGGACGTCGACGAGCGCCAGCTGTGGCCCGCGTACCAGGAGGCGTATCAGGCGATGCTCGACAAGACGTCGACCGATTACGCGCCGTGGTACGTGGTTCCGTGCGACCGCAAGTGGTACAGCCGGATCGCGGTCACCGAACTGCTGATCGACGCTCTGGAGAAGCTCGACCTCGACTGGCCGACCGCCACTTTCGACATCGATGCGGAGAAGCGGAGGCTCGCGGAATCCTGAGCCTCCCGGAATTGCCGCAGTCAGAAGAGGTGCGGCGTTTCGTGGTGCAGCCTGTGATCGTGACGCACGGCTCCGCCGTACAGCGCCATCGCCCCGGCCAACGCGACCACGCACAGAGATCCGGAGATCACCGCCCAGCCGCCCTGCCCCGAACCTGCGGCGACGAGGAACCCGCCGAGACAGACCACCGACAACAACACGAGAGCGAAGCTGACCCAAGCAGCGAAGAGATTGAGTTTCACGGCACTCACCTCACCTTCGAGAACGTTGGTCCCGACGCTACGCCCGACCTGCACCGACGACAAGGTAGGCCGGTTTTCTTCGCGCCGCCCTGGGTAACCGGAAAACATGAAGCTCGACATCCTGTTCCGGAAAGCGGAATCCGCCGGCTTCCTCGACGGCGGTAGCCGGTTTCTGCAACAGAGGATCCAGGGGGCACTCGGTTCGTCCGACGCGGGCGCGGTGTTGCGCGGATCCTGGCTCGGGCACCCCGTGCATCCCGTTCTCGTCAGCCTCCCGATCGGGGCGTGGGTCGGCGCGACCGTCTTCGATCTGGCATTCCGCGATCACGTCGGCGCACGCAGGCTGATCGGCCTGGGTCTGCTCGCCACTCCCCCGACGTTGGTAACCGGCTGGGCGGACTGGGCCGAGCGCGACACGCGTCAGCGCCGTGTCGGCCTGATCCACGCCGAGGCCAACGCCATCGGGATCACGGCCATGCTCGCGTCCTACCTCCGCCGCAGACACGGAACGGACGCACGCGCCGTCGCCACCAGCACCGCGGGACTCCTCGCGATCGGCATCGGCGGCGCGCTCGGCGGGCATCTGACCTACGCAATGGGCGCAGGAGTCGACGGGGTGCGGGAGGGTCCGACATCGGACTCGCTCCTCACGCCGGTGGGATGAAGAATCGAGGAACGTCATGATCGTGCTCGGACTGATCTTGCTCCTGATCGGATGGCTGACCGGCCTCACGTGGCTGTGGACCATCGGCATCATTCTCGTGGTGATCGGCGCGGTCCTCTGGATTCTCGGCTCCACCGGGCGTGCGGTCGGCGGCAGGCGGCGCTGGTACTAGACACGCCCCGAATCGCAATACCAGCCGGCCGGTGCCACCCGTCCTGTGACAGAGTGCTAGCCGGTCGGTTTACAAACCCGCAGTTCGGGAATCCCCGTGGCATGACCGCCATTCATCGCGAACCGAGACCTCCCGTGTGCGGCGTGCAGCCGATGAGAACGGCTACCGTCGGCACCTCGAGACGATTGAGGATTTCGATGGTCTCGGCCAACGCCAGTCCGCTCGACATCTCGGACGGCGCCGACGTCGGGGGCCAGAGCATTCACCTTGCCGAACTGTCGGCCGCTCTCACCAGGGAGGGGCACGACGTCACCGTCTACACCCGGGCGGAGAGGGACGACGTCCCCGAACGGGTCACGACCTCGGGCGGGTACACCGTCGTGCACGTGCCGGTCGGGCCGGCCCGACGCATGCCGGAAGCCGAGATCCTGCCGCTGATGGGTGCATTCGGCAGCTTCCTGAAGACCGAATGGGAAGCCGAGCGACCCGACATCGTCCACGCCCACTACTGGATGTCGGGGATCGCGACGCAACTCGCCGCTCGCACGCTCGGCATTCCGGTGGTCCAGACGTTCCATGCGCTGGGGGTGGTCGAGCAGAGATTCGAGCACGGGGAGCCGTCGAGCACGCACAGCCGAATTCACTTGGAACAGTTGATCGCCCGCGGAGCAACGCGAGTCGTGGCGACGTGCACGGACGAGGTCTTCGAACTCTCCCACCTCGGCCTGCCCCGCTCGCGCACGTCGGTGGTCCCATCCGGTGTCGACGTCGCCGAGTTCACGCCCGACGGCCGCGCCGACGAGAAGGGCAAGCGCCATCGCCTCGTCATGGTCGGCAGACTGGCGCCGAGCAAGGGCTTCGACACCGCCATCGAGGCGCTCGCCCACTTCCCCGACACCGAACTCGTCATCGCCGGCGGGCCGGCCGCCGACGAGGTCTCCGACGATCCCGAGGCGTCGCGGCTGCTGACGCTGGCCCGTGAAGCGAAGGTGCGCAACCGGGTACAGATCGTGGGGCGTGTGCCGCGAAATGCCATGCCGTCACTGCTGCGTTCCGCAGATGCCGTCGTGTGCACCCCGTGGTACGAGCCGTTCGGCATGGTCCCGCTCGAGGCGATGGCCTGCGGAACCCCGGTGGTGGCGTCCGCCGTCGGCGGTATGCGGGACACGGTGGTCGACGGGATCACGGGACGCTTGATCTCGCCCCGCAACCCGGTCCGCCTGGCCGAGGCCCTGCGGCAGATCTTCGACGACGACGCCCTGCGCACCGGTTACGGTATGGCGGGCTGCGACCGCGCGCGGGCACGCTACTCGTGGGACCGTGTCGCCACCGACACCCTCCGCGCCTACGGGCGCTGCGTGTCGGCGCCTCCGCGCACGAGTCGAACCGGTGCCCACTGAGCGTGGGCACCGGTTCGATCGATCAGGCCGTTCTGCCGTGCCAGGCCCCGAGGGCACTGTCCACGGACGCGAAGCACGGGTAACTCGACTCCTGGCCGGCCGCCCTGAGCAGGCGGTAGACCGGACGGCCGCAGATCATCGCCCACGTCCGCCCGTCCCGGACGTTTCTCGCGTGCACGGTGTCGAGCACCGACAGACCCGCGGTACCGATGAAGTCCACCTTCGACATGTCGAGGATGAACTGCCCCTCCGGCGAAATCTGCGTGCACACGTAGTCGCGGAAGACCGGTGCACTGAACAGGTCGATCTCGCCTCGCACCCCTACCAACACCACCCCGGAACCGAGTCGCTCGGAAGTGAATTCCGCGCTCGCACAGCGTGTCGGAGCGGAACCGACGGCCGAGAGCGTTACTCTCGGCGTGTAACCGGTACCGAACTCCGTGCCCGAACACGCCAGTTCAGGTTCTGGGACCCCTGCACCAACAGACATGGCTCACCCCATCTCGAACATTGAGTAGGGAAGCGGAGCACTTGCAGACAGACCCGACCTCGGACACATGACACTGTCTGCTACGGCAGCGCTTCCCGACATCGGCTGTGTGTTCAACCTCGGTTCGAGACTACTCCCGCCTGTGATGTGTCACAAGGAAATAACAGATACTCGCGACCTCATTTGCCCAGGTGAGCGATTACAAACCGTTACGCACGGGTGCACGCCCGGAAACAGTCGCGACGACACGTTCTGCGACCACGCGCAGTTTGACGTTCTCCCGCTGCGAACGAGCAACGAGAACGTCGAACGCGGTCTCGGCGTCGAGACCGCGCAGCGCCATCACGATTCCCTTCGCCTGGTCGATGACCGCGCGTGTACGCACGGCAATGCGAAGCTGTTCGATCAGATTTCGCGCTTCGCCGTGCCGACGCGCATTGCGCACCGCGACGGCTGCCGCCTCCACGTACAACTCGAGCACGGATTCGTCCATCCGATGGAAGGCGTGCGGCAATACGCCGTACAGAGTCAGCGCGCCGGGCTGCTCCGAGCGGGGCAGCAACGGCACGGACAGATAGCTGTGCACACCGGCCTGTTCGGAACTCGCGGCGTACGCGGGCCACCTCTCGTGCGCTCCCGCGCGGTCGGCCCGCACGGTGTCGGCGGAGCGTGCCGCGTCGAGCGAAGGGCCTTCGCCGAAGCGGTGTTGTAACTCCTGCAGGCGCGCCACCTCGTCCGACGTCGCCGCCGCCGTGACGGGACCCGCCGGCCGGAGAACGGTGACCCCGGCCATCGCCGCACCCGGGAACGCCTGGACTATCTGAAGGCACAGCGTGTGCAGTACGACGTTGGCCTCGTCCTCGGTCTCGAGTAACTCGAGAACCGATTCGAGCGACGCGGTGACGGCGTCGGCGTTCGCGGTGTCGACGTCACTCGTCAACGTGTGCAGGTGAATCTCGTCAGGCATCCCGCTCGTCTCCCGTGACCACCATGCCCTGCGAGGGCCTGAGGAACGCTGATGGTGCCGCCCACACTACTCGGGCAAACGTACTGATCGGACTGGTTTGATCGGCCCTGTTCTGCGGTATTCCACCTGCGGTGTCGCCGGATCGCTACCCTGATTTCTCAGCAGCGCGAGCCGACCCACCGCCCGCGTAAGCCCGGTACGCCCGACCCGGAGGTCTCATGGCCATCGCCAAGACAATCGAACCCGACCAGGATCACACACATCCCGTCGTCGAACTGCGCGTGCGAGCAACGCCCGATCAGCTCTCCGTACTGCGCGCCCTGGCAGCAACCGTTGCCATCCACGAAGACTTCGACCTCGACTCCATCGCCGACATCAAACTGGCCATGGACGAGATCTGTACCCAGCTGATCGTCCGGGCCACACCGGACGCGGTCCTGGTGTGCCGCCTGCAATATCTCGACGGCACACTGCGAGTCGACGTGTCGAGCACCACCACGTCGGTCGACTCTCTCGGCGAGCGTTCGTTCGCCTGGCACGTACTCAACGCCCTGACCGATTCGGTCGATCTGAAACAGGAACGCGATCCCACCACCGCCGGGTTCGTGACCACCATGGAATTCACCAAGGTGAAGAACGGCCTGAGTCTGTGACGTCCCATACTCACAGTGGGGGGCACACGGCCCGTTGGCCGGACGAGTATCAGGACGTCACAGCAATGTTCGAACGGATGGCAGCCCTCGACGAGGGCGACCCCCGGCGCAGCAGACTGCGCGACGCCGTCGTGACTCGCTGCCTTCCCCTCGCCGAGCACATCGCCCGCCGTTTCGACGGCCGCGGGGAGGCGCACGACGATCTGGTCCAGGTCGCGCGTCTCGGCCTGGTCAACTCGGTAGACCGGTTCGACGTCGAGCGTGGCTCCGACTTCGTGTCGTTCGCCGTCCCCACCATCATGGGTGAGGTACGACGGCATTTCCGCGACACCGGGTGGGCGGTCCGGGTGCCGCGCCGCATGAAGGAACTGCATCTCGCACTCAGCCAGGCCGTCGCCGAACTGTCCCAGAGCCTCGGCCACGCCCCCACCGTCAGCGAACTCGCCGAGCACCTCGACCTCGAACAGGAGGAGGTGGCGCAGGGTCTTCTCGCCGGCAATGCGTATCAGACGGTGTCCGTCGACAACACGTCCTCCGATCGCGCCGGCGAGCTGTCCATGGTGGAAACACTCGGCGACTACGACGCCGCGATGGACGACGTCGAGAACCACGAAACCTTGCGCCCTCTGCTCCAATCACTGCCCGAACGGGAGCGGACCGTTCTCATGCTGCGGTTCTTCGGCAACATGACGCAGACCCAGATCGCCGATCGCGTCGGCATCTCGCAGATGCACGTCTCGCGCCTGCTGGCGAAGACATTGGCATCGTTGCGAGACCAACTCGGGGATCAGTGAGTCAGATCGTTGCCGTGTCGATCACGAATCGGTACCGCACGTCGCTGGCGACGACCCGGTCGTAGGCGTCGTCGATCTCGCCCGCGGAGATCACCTCGATCTCGGCGCCGATGTCGTGCTCGGCACAGAAGTTCAGCATCTCCTGGGTCTGAGCTATGCCGCCCACCATCGAACCGGCCAGGCTGCGACGGTTGGCCGCGAGACTGAACGCGCGCACCTCGATCGGCTTCTCCGGCAGTCCCAGTTCGACGAGGGTGCCGTTGATCGCGAGCATCGACAGGTAGGCGTCGATGTCGAGATTCACCGAGACGGTGTTGACGATGAGATCGAACTTTCCACGCAACTGCCTGAATGTGTCCGGATCGGAGGTGGCGTAGTAGTGGTCGGCTCCGAACTTCAGCCCGTCGTCCTTCTTGCCGAGGGACTGGCTGAGCACGGTGACCTCGGCGCCCATCGCGTGCGCGATCTTCACACCGACGTGCCCGAGACCGCCCATTCCGATGACCGCGACCTTCTTCCCCGGCCCGGCGCCCCAGTGTGCGAGGGGTGAGTACAGGGTGATGCCGGCGCAGAGCAGCGGCGCCGCGACGTCCAACTCGAGCCCGTCGGGGATGGACAGGACGAATCGTTCCGTCACGACGATGTGCGTCGAGTAGCCACCCTGGGTCCGCTCGCCGTCACGCCCCGTGGCGTTGTACGTTCCCGTGACCCGGTCGAAGCAGTACTGCTCCTCGTCGGCCCGGCACGCGTCGCACTCTCCGCAGGAGTCGACGAAGCAGCCGACGCCGACGCGGTCGCCGACCTGATATTTCGTGACCTCGGATCCGACCGCACTCACCACGCCCGCGATCTCGTGACCGGGGACCACCGGATACCGGGTCCCGCCCCACTCGTTGCGGGCGGTGTGGATGTCGGAGTGGCAGATGCCGGCGAAGGCGATCTCGATGAGCACGTCGAGCGGTCCGAGCTCGCGGCGATCGATGGTGGTCTTCTCGAACGGGCCTTCGGCGGACGTCACTGCGTATGCGGCTGCGGTAACCATGCTTACATGCCTACATGTTTGCGCGTCCGAACGCACGTTCGGGGCCACCGCTCACGCGGTGACCCCGAACACGGTGACGCCCGACACGCCGAGGAATCAGTCCTCGAACTCTTCCTTCTCTGCCCGGCGGCGCAGGCGCCTCGCGGCCGCCACCAGATTGCGCAGCGAGGGCTCGAGCTGCCAGTAGTGGCGGGTCTTCAGGCCACCGTCCGGGTTGGCCCACAACCGTTCCAGCGAGACCGACTCGCTGGCCTCGGTGAGCAGTTCGTCCAGCTCGTCGATATCCGGAATCCGGGCCGACCGGCTCTCGTACACACCCGGTCCGACACCGTGGGTCAGCGCCCGCTCCTTGATCGCACCGAGCACCCACGTGATGGAGCGCGTCGCCACGATCGCCGTCACGTCCGCATCGAGCCGTTCGATGGCGTCGACCACCGACGCCCGGCTCGTGTACGTGAGATGCGTGTGGATCTGCGTCTCCGGTTTCGCCCCACCCGTCGCGAGACGGAACGCGTCGACCGCCCACTCCAGGTAGGCCTCGCGGCCGTTCTCCCGCAACGGCAGCAGTTCGCGGATGGCCGGCTCGTCGACCTGGATGATCGCGATTCCCGCCGCCTCGAGGTCGGCGATCTCGTCGCGGATCACCAACGCCAGCTGGTCGGCCGTCTCGTACAGCGGCTGATCCTGCCGGACGAACGACCGCGCGATCATCGTCACCGGACCGGTGAGCATGCCCTTGACCGGCTTGTCCGTCAGCGACTGCGCGTACGCGATCCACTCGACGGTCATCGGCTTGGGCCGCGACACGTCCCCGTAGAGGATCGGTGGACGTGTACACCGCGAGCCGTAAGCCTGCACCCAGCCGTTGTGGGTGAAGGCATACCCTTCGAGAAGCTCCGCGAAGTACTGCACCATGTCGTTGCGTTCGTGCTCGCCGTGCACGAAGACGTCGAGACCGATGTCTTCCTGCAACCGGATCGTGCCCTCGATCTCGGCCTGGATCCGCTTGTAGTACACCTCCCACTCGAGGCGTCCCTGACCCAGCTCGTACCGGGCCTGACGGATCGCGTCCGTCTGAGGGAACGAGCCGAGGGTCGTCGCCGGAACCAGCGGCAGGTCGAGGCGCTCCTGCTGGGCGACCCGCCTCTCCTCGTACGGAACCCGGATGCGGTCGGCGGGCTTGATCGCGTTGACCCGTGCCCGCACGGCGTGCTTGAGCTTGAAGTGCACCGACGTCGGACGCTTGCGCCACTTGTCGGACGGCCCCTCGGTCAGAGCCTTGGCCAGCGAGACCACCTCGCCGACCTTCTGCTTCGCGAACGCGAGCCGGTCCGCGACGTCGCCCGGGATGTCGTACTCGGACAACACGTCGTACGGCACGTGCAGCAACGACGTCGACGTCGACACCACGAGATCCGGCACGACGTCCTTCAACGTGTTCAGGTACGTCAGCGTGTTGTACCGGTCGACGCGCCAGACGTTGCGGCCGTCGACCACGCCGGCGTAGATGCGCTTGCGCTTGATCCCCGGGATCTTCGCCAGCTCGTCGGCACTGAGCCGGTGACTGACGAGATCGAGGCCGAGGGCCTCGACCTTGGTGGAGGCCAGGATCGCGAGGGCCTCGCCGAGATGTCCGTACGGACCGGTCACCAGGATGCGGGGACGCAACGGCGCGTGCGACAACTTCTCGTACACGCGAGCCAGCGCGGCCAGCTCCTCCGGGGTGCGGTCCTCGGTGAACGACGGCTCGTCCAGCTGGACGCAGGTGGCGCCCGCCTTCGCGAGCTCCTCGAACAGCCGCTCGTACTCCGGCAGCAATTTGTCCAGCAGGTCGAGGGTCGAGAAACCGTGCCGCTTCGACGTCGGACCGACCTTCGACAGCAGCAGCAGCGACACGGGGCCCAGCACGACGGGACGCAGTTCGATCCCACGCGCCTTCGCCCGCTCGAACTCGTCCATCACCGTCTCCGACCGCAGCGAGAACTCGGTGTTCTCGTCCAGTTCGGGCTGACGGTAGTGGTAGTTGGTGCCGAAGAAACGCACCAGCTCGAGCGGCGGGAAGTCCGGCTTGCCACGCGCGAGTGTGAAGTAGAAGTCCAACGGGTCGAGCTGATTCTCGAGCGGAGCGAACCGCTCGGGCACGGCACCGAACAGCAACGCGTTGTCGAGTACGTGGTCGTAGTAGGAGAACGTGTTGCCCGGGACCTGGGTCAGACCGGTCGCGGCAAGCTCACTCCATGTCTCCTCCTGGAGATCCCGGGCGACGGCGACGAGTTCTTCCTTCGTGCTCGTGCCGTGCCAGTAGGACTCGAGGGCACGCTTGAGTTCGCGGCGAGGTCCGATGCGGGGATACCCCAGGATGCTGGATCCGTATGCTGCGGTGCTGGACATGCGGTCGACCTTTCTGGGCTCAGTCCAGTGGCTGAGAATGCCTCTGGGCTCGATGCACGTGTGCGCCTCCCACAACCGCCAGTGGTCGTGAAAGGCGCACAGGTGTAGTCGCCTACCTACCTACTAGCTGGCCTTCTTGCTGGCACGGCCGTTGTCGCCGTACTCGTAGAAGCCCGCGCCGGACTTCTTGCCGACCAACCCGGCCTCGACCATGCGAAGCAGCAGCGGCGGCGCCGAGTAGAGGGGCTCCTTGAACTCCTCGTACATGGAGTCGGCGATGGACTTGACCGTGTCCAGGCCCACCAGGTCGGTCAACGCGAGCGGACCCATCGGGTGTGCGAGGCCGAGAACCGTTGCCTTGTCGATGTCTTCCTTGGTGGCGAACCCGGACTCCACCATGCGGATCGCGGAGAGCAGGTACGGCACCAGGAGGGCGTTGACGACGAACCCGGAACGGTCCGCGGAACGGACGACCTGCTTGCCCAGCACATCGCTCGCGAAGGCCTCGGCCCGCTCGGACACCGACTTGCTCGTCTTGAGCGTGGTCACCAACTCGACGAGGGGAAGCACCGGCACCGGGTTGAAGAAGTGCATCCCGATGACCCGTTCCGGGGACTTCGTGGCGATGCCCAGCTTCATGATCGGGATCGACGACGTGTTGGACGCCAGCACGGCGTTCGGATCCGTGACGACCTGATCGAGCTCGGTGAAGATTTCACTCTTCACCTTCTCGTCCTCGACGACGGCCTCCACGACGAGCTGCCGGTCCGCGAAATCACCCAGGTCGGAGGTGAAACGCAGCCGCCAGGCGGCCTGCTCACGCTCGCGCTCGGTGATCTTGCCACTGCTCACGCCGCGGTCGAGCGAACGCAGGATGCGCGAACGCCCCGCCGCCGCAAGCTCGCGGGTCTGCTCGAACACCAGAACATCGACGTGCGCGCGAGCGCACACCTCTGCGATTCCGGCACCCATGATCCCGGCGCCGATCACGCCGACGCGCTGAATCTTTTCGCTGGTCACGTCAGCTCCTTTTCGTCTAGTGGAGTCGTCGCCCGGGGAGGGGCCCTGTTACAGGCCCCTCCCCGGGGTCGGGTTGATCAGGTGAAACCTTGATCGGTCGAAGCCTGTGGAGAACAAGGCCTAGTGGAACTGACCCTCTTCGGTGGAGCCCTTCAGAGCAGCCGTCGAGGTGTTGGGGTCGACCGTGGTGGCGATGCGGTCGAAGTAACCGGCACCGACCTCACGCTGGTGCTTGATGGCGGTGAAGCCACGCTCCTCGGCAGCCTTGAACTCGCGCTCCTGCAGGTCGACGAAGGCGGTCATGCCCTCGCGGGCGTAGCCGTGGGCCAGGTCGAACATTCCATAGTTGAGCGAGTGGAAGCCGGCAAGGGTGATGAACTGGAACTTGAAGCCCATCGCGCCGAGCTCCTTCTGGAACTTCGCGATGGTCGCGTCGTCCAGGTGCGCCTTCCAGTTGAAGGACGGCGAGCAGTTGTAGGCGAGCAGCTGGTCCGGGAACTCGCTACGGACGGACTCGGCGAACTTCTTCGCGACCTCGAGGTCCGGCACGCCGGTCTCCATCCAGATGAGGTCGGAGTACGGCGCGTAGGCCTTCGCACGAGCGATGCAGGGCTCGATGCCGTTCTTCACACCGTAGAAGCCCTCGGCGGTGCGAGTGCCGTCGAGGAACTCGCGGTCGCGCTCGTCGACATCGGAGGTGATCAGGGTGGCGGCCTCGGCGTCGGTGCGCGCGATGACGACCGTCGGAACATCGGCCACGTCGGCTGCGAGTCGCGCCGAGGTCAGGGTGCGGATGTGCTGCTGGGTGGGGATGAGCACCTTGCCACCGAGGTGGCCGCACTTCTTCTCCGATGCGAGCTGGTCTTCCCAGTGCGAACCGGCGACGCCGGACGCGATCATGGCCTTCTGCAGCTCGTAGACGTTCAGAGCGCCACCGAAGCCGGCCTCGCCGTCGGCGACGATCGGGGCGAGCCAGTTCTCGACGGAGGTGTCGCCCTCGACCTTGGCGATCTCGTCGGCGCGCAGCAGCGCGTTGTTGATGCGGCGCACGACCTGCGGCACCGAGTTGGCCGGGTAGAGGCTCTGGTCCGGGTAGGTGTGACCCGAGAGATTCGCGTCGCCGGCGACCTGCCAGCCGGACAGGTAGATGGCCTTGAGGCCCGCGCGAACCTGCTGCACGGCCTGGTTACCCGTGAGGGCGCCCAGCGAATTGATGTAGTCCTCGTTGTTCACGAGGTCCCAGAGGATCTCGGAACCACGGCGGGCGAGGGTGGCTTCCTCGACGACGGTGCCCTGGAGCTTGGTGACCTGCTCCGCCGTGTAGTTGCGGGTTACTCCCTTCCAGCGCGGGTTGGTGTCCCAATCCTGCTGGATTTCAGCTGCGGTCTTCGGGGTGCCGGTGGTCGACATCAAGACTCCACTCTCTTCGATCTGCTGGTCCGGTACGGATGTACTGCTTCACATCCTTGCCAGGCCCTTCGTATGTACTTACCGAGAATGACATAAGCAAAAAGTGCCGTCTACCTGTTGCTAATGCCAATCTTGGCTAGCTTTTCACAACGCATTGCAAAGACTGTTAAGAAAGATCAGCGCTTCGCCTGCCCGATCGGAGAGGAAAAATACTCGCCAGTAGCAAAACTCGCAGGTGGTGAACCAAATGCACGCAACTCGTCGTACACAGGTATCTCCTCCCCTTTCGCCCACCCTGCCCCGCCTCGGCACACCTCTCGACCTGCCCGTTGTGACTGCAATCACTGATCGGGTCGGTTACCGTGACGTCGAATGGTCTCCTCCGGCGAAGGGCACCACGATGCCGCTGTACGAATTCCGATGCGCCGCAGACTGCGGCCCGTTCGAGCGGTCGTTCCCGATGGCCGACGTGCCGCGATCGGTCCCCTGCCCCGGATGTGACGGCGACGCCGCCCGGCTCGTCTCCTCCCCGCGCCTCGGTCACGGATCGTCCCCGGCGACGAACCTCCTCGACTCCACGATGAGATCGGCCCACGAACCGGCTGTCGTCGCCGGACCTCCGCCTCGGTCCTCGGCAGGGAGTTCACCCGTCACGACGAACCCGCTGCACCGTCGACTTCCTCGTCCCTGATCGGCCACCGAAGGAGCGCACATGCCCGAACTGCTGTTTCCGCTCGATTCCGCGAAGAAGTTCACCGATCAGGCGATCGTCGGCCACAACCGCTGGCACCCCGACATCCCGGCCGCCGTCACGGTGAAGCCGGGCGACTCCTTCCGCGTGCACTGCCGCGAATGGTTCGACGGCGCTATCAACAACGACGACTCCGCCGACGACATCCTGAACGCACCCCTCACCACCGTCCACACGCTGTCGGGGCCGTTCGCGGTCGAGGGCGCGAAGCCCGGCGACCTCCTGATCGTCGACATCCTCGACGTCGGGCCCATCCCCCAGGAGGATTCCGGCCCGCTGGCCGGCCAGGGCTGGGGCTACACCGGCATCTTCTCCCGCCACAACGGCGGCGGATTCCTCACCGAGCAGTTCCCCGACGCCTACAAGGCCGTGTGGGACTTCTCCGGTCAGACCGCCACGTCGCGGCACATCCCCCACATCTCCTTCACCGGCATCGTCCACCCCGGACTGATGGGCACCGCGCCGTCGGCCGCCCTCCTGTCGACATGGAACGCACGCGAGGGTGCGCTCATCGCCACCGATCCCGGACGTGTCCCGCCCCTCGCCCTGCCTCCCGAACCGAACGACGCCGTCCTCGGCTCCCTCACCGGCGACGACTTCGACCGCGTCGCCGGCGAGGCCGCCCGCACGGCGCCACCGCGGGAGAACGGCGGCAATCAGGACATCAAGAACCTCACCAAGGGCAGCCGCATCTTCTACCCGGTGTTCGTCGACGGCGCGAACCTGTCTGTCGGCGACCTGCACTTCTCCCAGGGCGACGGCGAGATCACGTTCTGCGGCGCCATCGAGATGGGCGGTTTCATCGACCTGCGCGTCGACATCATCACGGGCGGCATGGACACCTACGGCGTGTCCGAGAACGCGATTTTCATGCCCGGCAACACGGACCCGCAGTACTCGGAGTGGCTCGCGTTCTCCGGAACGTCCGTCACCCTCGACGGGGAACAGAAGTACCTCGACTCGCACCTGTCGTATCAGCGCGCCTGCCTCCACGCGATCGAGTACCTCACCAAGTTCGGCTACAGCCCCGAGCAGGCCTACCTGCTGCTCGGCGCCGCACCGATCGAAGGCCGGCTGTCCGGGGTGGTGGACATCCCGAACTCCTGCTCGACCGTCTACCTGCCGACGGCGATGTTCGACTTCCCCGTCGCACCGTCCGCGTCGGGTCCATTCCAGATCGACCCGGGCATCGGCGCGCCGCGCTCGGCGAACAGGGCCTGACCGCGGGCGAATGTACCTTTCAGCGCCTCCCGCGCGCCCAAAGGTACATTCGCCCCGCGTCACCGCGTCACCGCGTCACCGCGTCACCGACCCGCGCGAGTAAATCTTGCGAAGGTTCCGTTCGCACATCTGACCTGCGCCGGTACCATTGCCGTATGTCCAAGACCTTCGTCGGCACCCGGTTGCGTCAGCTCCGTACCGAGCGTGGTCTGAGCCAGGCGGCGCTGGCGAAGACGCTGGAGATCTCCGCCAGCTACCTCAACCAGATCGAGCACGACGTCCGGCCGCTGACGGTGCCGGTGCTGCTGCGGATCAGCGAGGTGTTCGGCGTCGACACCACGTTCTTCTCCTCCCAGGACGACACGCGACTGATCGCGGAGATGCGCGAGGTGGCGCTGGACCAGGAGATGGGCATCGACGCGGACGCCCAGGAGATCGCCGAGATGGTGGCGTCGCATCCGGGTCTGGCGAAGGCGATGGTCAACATGCACCGCCGCTTCCGCAATACCACCGCACAGCTCGCGCTCGCGACGGAGGACCGGTACAGCGACGGCAGCGGCAGCGGCTCGATCACGATGCCGCACGAGGAGGTCCGCGACTACTTCTATCAGCGCCAGAACTATCTGCACGAGCTGGACACGGCGGCGGAGGAGCTGACGGCACGGATGCGGTTCCACCGCGGCGACGTCGGCGGTGAGATCGCCCGCCGGTTGCAGACGGTGCACGACGTGCAGATCGTCCGGCGCATCGACCTCGGCGAGAACGTCCTGCACCGGTACGACCCCGAATCCCGGCTGCTGGAGATCTCGCCGCACCTGTCGGGCGGCCAGCAGGTGTTCAAGTTCGCCACCGAGCTGGCGTTCCTCGAATACGGCGACCTGCTCGACAAGTTGGTGGCGGAGGGTGGCTTCACCAGCGACGAGTCGGTCGCGCTGGCCCGGCTCGGGCTGGCCAACTACTTCGCCGCGGCCACAGTCCTCCCCTACGGTCAGTTCCACGACGTCGCCGAGGACTTCCGGTACGACATCGAGCGGTTGTCCGCGTTCTACTCGGTGAGCTACGAGACGATCTGCCACCGCCTCTCGACGCTGCAGCGTCCGAAGCTGCGCGGCGTCCCGTTCATGTTCGTCCGGGTCGACCGGGCCGGCAACATGTCGAAGCGGCAGTCCGCGACCGGGTTCCACTTCTCCACCAGCGGCGGTACGTGCCCGCTGTGGAACGTGTACGAGACGTTCGCGTACCCCGGCAAGATCATGAACCAGATCGCGCAGATGCCGGACGGCCGCCGGTACCTGTGGATCGCCCGCACCGTCGAACGTCGTGCCCAGCGTTACGGTCAGCCCGCCAAGATCTTCGCGATCGGGCTCGGCTGCGAGATCCGGCATGCCCACCGCCTCGTCTACGGCGACGGTCTTGACCTCGACGATTCCAACCCGGGCACCCCCATCGGCGCCGGCTGCCGCGTGTGTGAACGCGTCAACTGCCCGCAGCGCGCGTTCCCGCCGCTCGGCAAGCAACTCGACATCAGCGAGCACCAGAGTTCGGTGTCCCCGTACCTGATCCGCTGATCCGCTGATCCGCCCGATGCCTCATCGGTCCAATCCGACTGAACCGGTGTGACATTGGCCGCACGGGTTGCGACGTTCGGCCGCGGAGTAGGCAGTGTGAGCGCTTGTTCACATAACCGTAATTCGCGTCACGAACACGTCACCGACAGACATTCAGGCGCAACACCGGCCGCTTAATGTTCGCCCCACGAATACACCTCTGTATACGTGGGGCGGATACATGTCCCGGGTTGCGGAGGTCCCCCAGTCCTCCGACGGAAAGGCCCGTACATGCGCACCTTCTCCAAGCGCGCCCTCGCTGCACCGACCGCGCTCGCCGCCATCGGGCTCGTGCTGACCGGTTGTGGCAGCAAGGCGTCCGACACGGCCGGCGAGTCCACCGCGGCGTCCTGCGTGGACACCTCCGGGGACACGATCAAGGTCGGGTCGCTGAACTCGCTGTCCGGGACGATGGCCATCAGCGAGGTGACCGTCCGGGACTCGATCGCACTCGCGGTCGACGAGATCAACAACTCGGGCGGCGTGCTCGGCAAGAAGATCCAGGTCGTCGCCGAGGACGGGGCCTCCGAGCCCACCGTGTTCGCCGAGAAGGCGGAGAAGCTGATCAGCAGTGACTGCGTCGCAGCGGTGTTCGGCGGCTGGACGTCGTCGAGCCGCAAGGCGATGCTGCCCGTCTTCGAAGACAGCAACTCGCTGCTCTACTACCCCGTGCAGTACGAGGGGCTCGAGGATTCGAAGAACATCTTCTACACCGGCGCCACCACCAACCAGCAGATCGTGCCCGCCCTCGACTACCTGAAGGAGAAGGGCGTCAAGTCGCTGTACCTGGTGGGCAGCGACTACGTGTTCCCGCAGACCGCGAACCGCATCATCAAGGCGTACGCGGAGGCCAACGGCATCGAGATCAAGGGCGAGGACTACACACCGCTCGGCTCCACCGACTTCTCCACCATCGTCAACAAGGTGCGCTCCGCCGACGCGGACGCCGTCTTCAACACCCTGAACGGCGACTCCAACGTCGCGTTCTTCCGCGAGTACGCGAACGTCGGCCTGAAGCCCGCCGACATGCCCGTGGTGTCCGTCTCGATCGCCGAGGAGGAGGTCGGCGGCATCGGCGTCCAGAACATCGAGGGCCAGCTGACGGCCTGGAACTACTACCAGACCATCGACACGCCGGAGAACAAGAAGTTCGTCGACGCCTACAAGGCCCGGTACGGCGCGAACAAGCCGACGTCCGACCCGATGGAGGCCGCGTACACGTCGGTGTACCTGTGGAAGAACACCGTCGAGAAGGCGAACTCTTTCGCCACCAAGGACATCCAGGACAACGCGGACGGCGTCACGTTCGCCGCACCGGAGGGACTGGTCACCATCGACGGATCCAACCACCACATCACCAAGACCGCGCGCATCGGTGAGATCCGCAACGACGGCCTGATCTACACGGTGTGGGATTCGGGCACCCCGATCCAGCCGGACCCGTACCTGAAGTCCTACCCGTGGGCCGAGTCGCTGGGTAGCTAGAACACGGTCCGACGAGCACGAGGGAAGAGAGAGGACATACATCGATGGATGTAGTGATCGGACAGCTGTTCACCGGATTGAGTATCGGATCGATCCTGTTGCTCGCGGCGCTGGGGCTGTCGTTGACGTTCGGCCAGATGGGCGTCATCAACATGGCCCACGGCGAATTCATCATGGCCGGCTCGTACACGGCATACGTGGTGCAGCAGGTGATCTCGAGTGCCACCGGTTCTCTGTTCATCTCTCTGCTCGTCGGCTTCGTGGTCGGCGGCGCGATGGGCGTCCTGCTCGAGGTCACCCTCGTCAAGCGGATGTATCACCGGCCGCTGGACACGCTGCTGGTGACGTTCGGTGTGGGCCTGATCCTGCAGCAGTTGGCGCGGGACGTCTTCGGGGCGCCGGCGGTCAACGTCGCCGCCCCGGGGTGGCTGGCGGGTGGTGTGGAGATCCTGGGCGCCGTGGTCCCGAAGACGCGCCTGTTCATCCTGGTGCTCGCGGTGGTGGCCGTCGTCGCGCTGTCGCTGGCGATGCAGAAGTCCCCGATGGGACGACGCATCCGCGCCGTCGTGCAGAACCGTGACCTCGCGGAGACCAGCGGGATCTCCAGTCGCCGAACCGATGTGACGACGTTCTTCATCGGTTCCGGTCTGGCGGGTGTCGCCGGTGTGGCGCTCACCCTGATCGGCTCGACGAGCCCGACCATCGGGCAGAGCTACCTCATCGACGCCTTCCTGGTGGTCGTGGTCGGCGGCCTGGGTCAGATGAAGGGCGCGGTGATCGCCGCGTTCGCGCTCGGCATCCTCAACTCGTTCGTCGAGTACTCGACCACGGCATCGATCGCCAAGGTCATCGTGTTCGTGGTCATCGTGGTGTTCCTCCAGGTTCGGCCACAGGGCCTGTTCGCCGTCAAGACGAGGAGTCTCGTATGAGCATCCTGACGAGTGGCCGCTACCGCGCGTGGGCGGGTTTCGCGCTGGCCGCACTGCTTCTGTTCGTCGTCGCCCCCGCCGTGCTCAGCGACTTCCGGCTGAGCCTGCTCGGCAAGTTCCTGTGCTTCGCGATCGTCGCGGTCGGTATCGGCCTGGCCTGGGGCCGCGGTGGCATGCTCACCCTCGGCCAGGGTGTGTTCTTCGGCCTGGGCGCCTACATGATGGCGATGCACCTGAAGATTGCGGACGCCGAACTCCGCGGCGACACTGTCCCCGACTTCATGCAGATCGCGGGCATCCGGGAACTGCCGGGCTACTGGGTGCCGTTCACGTCGCCGATCGTCACGGTCCTGGGCATCCTGCTGATTCCGGCGCTGGTGGCGTTCGTCCTCGGCCTCGGTGTGTTCAAGCGCCGCGTCAAGGGCGCCTACTTCGCGATCCTCAGCCAGGCGCTCGCCGCCGCGTTCGCCATCCTGCTCGTGGGCCAGCAGAGCACCGGAGGAAGCAACGGCCTCAACCGCTTCCGCACGTTCTTCGGGTTCAACCTGAACGATCCGGCCAACAAGCAGATGCTGTTCTTCATCGCCGCCGGCGTGCTGCTGGCCGTCGTCGCCCTCACCCGGCAGTTGATGAACAGCCGGTACGGCGAACTGCTCGTCGCTGTCCGGGACCAGGAGGAGCGCGTGCGCTTCCTCGGGTACGACCCGGCGAACATCAAACTCGTCGCCTACGTGACGGCCGCGTTCTTCGCGGGCGTCGCGGGGGCGCTGTTCGTGCCGATCGTCGGCATCATCTCCCCCGCCGACGTCGGGATCGTCCCGTCGATCGCGTTCCTGATCGGAGTGGCCATCGGCGGACGCTCCACGCTCCTCGGTCCCGTCCTCGGCGCGATCGGTGTGGCGTGGGCGCAGAGCGCCTTCTCGGAGTCGTTCCCGTCCGGCTGGATCTACGCCCAGGGTCTCCTGTTCATCGTGGTCGTCGGATTCTTCCCGGCCGGTGTCGCGGGGCTGTTCGCGCTGCTGAAGTGGAAGAAGAAGGCCTCGTCCGAGCAGCCGGCAGCACCCGGGCCGGAGGACGAGACCGAGGCGACGGAACGAATGGAGATGGCGCGATGACGCTTCCCACCACATCCAAGGAGCCGGTGCTCGGTGGCAACGCCGGAATGTCCAGCGAGTACCTCGAGGTGCGGGACCTGCAGGTCAGCTTCGACGGGTTCAAGGCGGTCGACGGCGTCGACCTCACCCTGATGCAGGGTGATCTGCGGTTCCTCATCGGTCCGAACGGCGCAGGCAAGACCACCCTCGTCGACGCCATCACCGGTCTCGTTCCGGCGACGGGTTCGGTCACCAAGTCCGGTGTCGAGTTGATCGGCAAGAAGGTTCACCGCATCGCCCGGCTCGGCGTGGGCCGCACGTTCCAGACCGCGAGCGTGTTCGAGGAGTTGACGGTGCTCCAGAACCTGGATATCGCCGCGGGTTCGGGCCGCTCGGCGCTCACGCTGCTGCGCCGCCGCAAGACGGTGCTCCCCGCCATCGAGGAGGCGCTCGACGTCACGGGCCTCGGCAAGCTCCGCGACACTCCGGCGGGCATCCTGGCGCACGGGCAGAAGCAGTGGCTCGAGATCGGAATGCTGCTGGTGCAGAACTGTTCCGTCCTGCTCCTCGACGAGCCGGTGGCCGGCATGAGCCACGAGGAACGCGACGAGACGGGAAACCTGCTGCGCCGCATCGGCGGTGAGCGGACCGTCGTGGTGGTCGAGCACGACATGGACTTCATGCGCGCGTTCGCGACGTCGGTGACCGTGCTGCACGCCGGAAAGGTGCTGAGCGAGGGAACCGTGGAGCAGGTGCAGGCCGATCCACGTGTGCAGGAGGTGTACCTCGGGACCGCGGCGGCCGGTGCCGCCCCCGAGTTGCAGCCCGAGGTTTCGAAGGAGGACAGCGATGCTCGAGCTTGACGACATCCGGGCCGGGTACGGCCGAACCGAGGTGATCCACGGAGTCTCGCTGACGGTGCCGTCGGACGGCGTGGCCGCGGTGATGGGACACAACGGTGCGGGTAAGACCACGCTGCTCCGGGCCGCGGTCGGGTTGATCAAGGTCAACTCCGGGCGCGTGCTGTTCGACGGCGAGGACGTGACGGCGCTGCGTCCCAGCGCCCGGGTCGCCCGCGGCCTCGCGTACGTTCCGCAGGGCCAGCAGTCGTTCGGCCAGTTGACCACCGCGGAGAACCTGCAGGTGGTGGCCGACGGTCGCAGGCGCGGAAAAGAACTCGTCGGCGAGGCACTGGATCTGTTTCCGGCGCTGCGCGGGCTGCTCGACCGGCGCGCCGGTCTCCTCTCCGGCGGGCAACGTCAGCAACTCGCCATCGCGCGGGCGCTGATCACGGAACCGAAGATGCTGATCCTCGACGAACCGACCGAGGGCATCCAGCCGTCCGTCGTCGCGGAGATCGAGCGCACCATCATGGAACTCACCCGTCGCGGCGGGCTCGGAGTCCTGTTGGTGGAACAGCACATCGGGTTCGCACTCGAATCGGCCGAGAGCTACTACGTCCTCGAGTCCGGGCGGGTCACGTCTTCCGGCGCCGGCGGTGCCGCACCCGATTCCGACGTCGGCACCGCGGTCTCCGACGTCCGCGCGGCGATGGCAATCTGATGGCACGCCGAGAACCGGCCGGCTCCCTCAGCGACCACGTGTATCTCTCGCTGCGCACCGACCTGATGAGCGGACGGATCCCTCCGGGACAGCGGCTCGGCGAGGAGCGTCTCGCCGACGCGTACGGGGTGTCGCGGACCCCGGTGCGTGAGGCGCTGGCCCGCCTCCTCGCCGACGGGCTCGTCCAGCGCGACGTGGGCGGGCTGTTTCCGTACCGCCCCCGCATCGAGGAGCTCGCCGGACTGTACGAACTGCGCATCACGCTCGAACTCCAGGGAATCGCCCGGGTCCGTGCCGACGAGTCGCTGTCGCACGATCCGAACGTCCTGGGACCGGAGCTCGACCGGTGGTACGCGCTGCGGAAGGAGAGCCCCGAGCCGGACGCCGGGTTCGTGGCGCTCGACGAGCAGTTCCACACGGTGCTGCTGCGGTCGGCCGGCAACCGGGCGTTGTCCGATGCACTCGTCAACGTGAACGCGAAGGTGCGGCCGGTGCGTATGTTCGACTACCTCACCCCCGACCGCATGAGCGCCACCATCGACGAGCACATCTCCGTGGCCGAGTTCGCACTCGACGGCAAGCTCGATACCGCGTACGACACGCTGCTCGCGCACATCAGCGAGTCGCGTGAAGTGGTCATCGAGCGCGCTGAACAGGCACTTTCCCTGGCACGGATGGCCTGGGCGATCCGCGACTGAGACGGTTGTCCAACTCGATGGGACAGTTTTCCCACCAATGCCCCGAGCGGGTGCTAGCGTCTTGCTACCGCTCGGTAACACAGGTTGGGAACTCGCTTCATGTCACGCACTCTCGAAGAGAATCTGGTCGGACGCCGCGTCCTGATCACCGGCGCAGCCCGGGGTATCGGCGCCGGACTCGCCAGACGACTTCACGAGCGGGGCGCCCGTGTCGGGTTGCTCGGCCTCGAACCCGAACTCCTCGAGCAGACGGCCACCGCCTGCGGCCGGGCCCCGTGGCGTCGGTGCGACACCCGCGAGCGGAAAGCCGTCGAGGACTCGTTCGACTACCTCGCCGACCGGCTCGGCGGCCTCGACGTCGTCGTCGCGAACGCGGGCGTGACGCCGCCGGCGCAGATCGTCGGGGGGGATCCGGACGTGATGCGGTACGCCATCGAGGTCAACGTGATGGGCACGTACCACACGCTGCGGGCAGCGGGACCGTACATCGGGCACCGCAAGGGGTACGCGCTGGTCGTGGCGTCGTCGACGGCGTTCAACTCGCTGCGCGGCGTCCACGGCGCCACGCGAGGCGGTGCGGAGGAACTCGGGGAGGCCCTGCGGGAGGAAATGAAACCGCTGGGGACACGAGTGGGCATCGCCCGGCTCGGCGAGATCGACACGGACCGGACGCTCATCGGTTTCGACGGCATCGCGGTTCCGCCACCCCGCGGCAGCGCATTGGCCCGGACCTCCTCGATCACGGTGGCGGTCGACGCCCTCGAGCGGGGGATCGCCGGGCGGAAGAATCGGATTTACGCGCCGTCTCGGGTACCCGGGTCGGATTCAATGCGTATGCTCGCACTTCGGGCCACGGAGATGACCCGTTCGATCGAACTACGCGCGCACGCAACCGTTCCTGCGAGGGGGCGAGTAGAAGGAGAGGGGGCGGCGTGACCGCACGCATTCCACCCGGACGTCTGAAGGAACTCGGCCCCGTCAACTGGGTGCTGTGGCGAATCATCTCCCGTGTCGCCGGGGTGCCGGACGCGCATCTGTTCAGCACGGTGGGCCGCGCGAAGGGCCTCTTCCGTGCGTGGTTGCGCTACTCCGGCAAACTGATGCCGGGCGGGAAGATCTCCCGGCACGAGACCGAACTGATCATCCTCCGGGTGGCGCACCTGCGGAAGTGCGGCTACGAGATGGATCACCACGTGCGCCTCGGACGCCGGGCGGGCGTCACCCCGGCGCTGCTCGAACAGGTGCTGGAGGGTCCCGACGCGGAGGGCTGGGACGCGCGCCGCCGCGCCATCCTCAGGGCCGTCGACCAACTCGTCACCACCGACAACCTCGACGACGCCGCGTGGTCGGCGCTCGGCGCGTACTTCGACGACCCCCGAATGATCGAATTCTGTTTCCTGGTGACCCAGTACGACGCCCTGGCCACCACCATCGGGACTCTGAGGATCGAACGCGACTATTCGTAGGTCTCCTATCGCGTAGAGAAGAGGAACGGCCGCATGCCATCCGCAACCGAAGAAGTCCGTTCCGAGAAGGGGCTGGCGCGGGTTGCGCAGTCGCTGGCCGGGTGGACGGAGAAATGGTTCCCGGACGCCTACGTCTTCGCCCTCGTCGGTGTCTTCGTCGTTGCGGTGGCCGCACTGGCCAACGGTTCGTCCCCGCAGACGGTGGTGGACGCCTTCGGCGACGGTTTCTGGGATCTGACCGCGTTCACCCTGCAGATGGCGATGGTGGTGCTCACCGGATACGTCGTCGCCACGTCCCCGCCGGTCGCCCGGCTGATCGATCGCCTGGCCACGGTGCCGCACACGGCGCGCAGCGCAGTCAGTTTCGTTGCTTTCCTGTCCATGTCGGTCTCGTTCCTGAACTGGGGACTGAGCCTCGTGTTCGGCGGGCTGCTGGCCCGGGCGATCGCACGCCGATCCGACCTGCGGGTGGACTACCGCGCACTGGGCGCAGCCGCCTTCATGGGCCTGGGCGCGGTGTGGGCGCTCGGCATGTCGTCCTCCGCTGCCCAACTCCAGGCCACCGCCGCGTCCTTGCCTCCGGCGCTGCTGGAGATCACCGGAGTCCTCGACTTCGGAACCACGATCTTCACCTGGCAGTCGCTGCTCATGTGCGCCATCATCATCGCCCTGACGGTGGTGATCGCCCACTTCTCGGCGCCGCGGGGCACCGCCGTCACCACCGCCCAGGACCTGGAGGTCGATCTGGACGACCGGCCGAAGGAGGTGCCACCCCGATCGCGACCGGGCGAGTGGCTCGAGTACAGCCGGATCCTGCCGGCGCTGGCCGGTCTGATGACGTTGGGATGGCTCATCTCCCAACTCGTGACCAAACCCCTGCTCACCGTCGTCAGTAGCCTGAACGCGTACCTGCTGGTCTTTCTCATGCTGGGTCTGGTGCTGCACGGGACTCCGCGCAAATTCCTGCAAGCCGTCGCTCTGGCCGTCCCGGCCACGGCCGGGATCCTGGTCCAGTTTCCGCTGTACGCCGCCATGGCCGCGATCCTCACCAAGGCAGAGGGCAGAAACGGACTCACCATCTCGGAGCACCTCGCGGAGTTCTTCACCAACATCGGCAGCGGCGGCGCCTTCACCGTCGTCATCGCCCTCTACACCGTGGTGCTGGGCCTCTTCGTGCCGTCCGGCGGTGGAAAATGGCTGGTCGAGGCGCCGTATGTCATGCAGTCGGCCACCGACGTCGGGATGAACCTGGGCTGGACGGTCCAGGTGTACAACGTGGCGGAGGCGCTGCCGAACCTGATCAACCCGTTCTTCATGCTGCCCCTGCTCGCGGTTCTGGGGCTCAGGGCGCGCGATCTGGTGGGATTCACGTTCCTGCAGTTCATGTTCCACCTCCCGGTGGTCCTGCTCCTGGTGTGGCTGCTCGGCACGACCTTCGAGTTCGTACCCCCGGTGCAGCCCTCGAGCCCGTGAGCCCGATTCGCGCGTGCCGTGAGAGGTCTTACTAACCCACGCTTTACCTCGAGAAATCTCGGTGAAACACCCCGTCCTTAGCGTATACAACCATGTCCACAGGGATGAATACGCCGCCGATCGAGTACTCCTTCGACACCCTGCTCGTCGCGAACCGGGGCGAAATCGCCTGCCGCATCATGCGAACCGCGCATCTCCTCGGACTGAAGACGGTCGCGGTGTACTCCGACGCCGATGCCGCCGCCGCACACGTCGAGATGGCCGACGTCGCCGTCCGGCTGGGCCCGGCACCCGCCCACGAGTCGTATCTGCGGGCCGACGCCGTCGTGGAGGCCGCGCTGTCGACGGGCGCGGGCGCGATCCATCCCGGCTACGGCTTCCTCTCGGAGAACGACGCGTTCGCCGCGGCGGCGGAATCTGCCGGCATCGCGTTCGTCGGCCCCACCCCCGAACAGTTGCGCACGTTCGGGAACAAGCACACGGCCCGCGAGGCCGCCCGCGTCGTCGGGGTCCCGCTCGTCGCGGGCAGCGGCCTCCTCGACTCCGCCGACGCCGCGCTGTCCGCGGCCTCCGACATCAGCTACCCGGTGATGATCAAGGCAGTCGGTGGTGGCGGCGGTATCGGCATGCAGGCCTGTTTCGACGCCGCGGAACTCCGCGAAGCCTACGACCGCGTGCAGCGCCTCGCCCAGGCCAACTTCTCCTCGTCCGGGGTGTTCCTGGAACGGTTCGTGGCCCGGGCCCGGCACATCGAGGTGCAGGTGTTCGGCGACGGGCTCGGCCGCACGCTCAGCCTCGGCACCCGCGACTGCTCACTGCAGCGCCGCAACCAGAAGGTGGTCGAGGAAGCCCCGGCGCCCGGGCTCTCCGACGAACTGGTCGACAGGCTCCTGAGCTCGTCGCGCAGTCTTGCATCCTCGGTGAACTACCGGTCGGCCGGGACCGTCGAGTTCGTCTACGACGTGGACCGCGGCGAGGCGTCGTTCCTCGAGATGAACACCCGACTGCAGGTCGAGCACCCGGTGACCGAGGAGGTCACGGGAATCGACCTCGTCGAGTGGATGCTGAGGCTCGCCCGCGGCGACAGTTCCATGCTCGACGGGCTGCCCGACTCCGGACCCGAGATCACGGGGACCGCCGTGGAGGCCCGCATCTACGCCGAGGACCCCGGCCACGACTACCGTCCCAGCGCCGGACGACTGACGGGCGTCGAGTTCCCGGCTCACACCCGGGTGGAGACGTGGGTCGACACGGGCACCGAGGTGAGCGCCTACTACGACCCGATGCTGGCGAAGGTGATCACCCGCGGAAACCGGCGCAAGGCGGCGTTCGCCGCGCTCGCCGAGGCGCTCGCGGACACGCACATCTACGGGGTCCAGACCAACCTGCCGCAGCTGCGGCGGATCTGCGTCGCCGACAGTGTCCGGAACGCCACGCACACCACGCGGTCGCTGGCCGATCTGCGACCCACCGGCCGCCGCGTCGACGTGCTCCGTGCGGGTACCATGACCACCGTCCAGGACCATCCGGGCCGAATCGGTCTGTGGGAGGTCGGAATTCCGCCGTCGGGGCCGATGGACGACCTGTCGTTCCAGCTCGTCAATACCGCCGTCGGCAATCCGGTCGGCGCACCGGGGCTCGAATGCACCCTGCACGGCCCGCGGCTCGTGTTCTCGGACGCCACCGTGATCTGCGTCGGCGGCGCCGACACCCCGGTCACCCTCGACGGCGAACCGATCCCCCTCTGGGAACCCGTCGAAGTGCCTGCAGGCTCCGTGCTCGACGTCGGCACCCCGACCGGCACGGGGCTGCGCATCTACGTCGCGTTCCGCGGCGGCATCGACGCTCCGCTGTATCACGGCAGCGCATCCACATTCACGCTGGGCGGGTTCGGCGGCATCACCGGCAAGGCCGTCGCCACCGGTGACGTGCTGGGACTCTTCGACGACTCGCTGTTCGAGAACACCGCAGGACTCGGTGCGCCGCAACTCGTCCCCGTGAATTCGCGTCCCGAGTTCACGCACGAGTGGCATCTCGCCGTCGCCGAGGGACCGCAGCCGGCTCCCACCTACTTCACCGAATCCGACATGGCGCAGTTCTACGACACCACCTGGAAGGTCCAGACGCACGCCAACCGCACCGGACTGCGGCTCGACGGCCCCAAGCCGGTCTGGTCCCGGGCCGACGGCGGCGACGCCGGGCTGCATCCGTCGAACCTGCACGACAACCCGTACAGCGTCGGCGCCCTCAACGTCTCCGGCGACACCCCGATTCTGCTCGGACCCGACGGCCCGAGCCTCGGCGGGTTCGCCTGCCCCCTCACCGTGGTCAAGGCCCACCGGTGGAAACTCGGGCAGATCCGGCCCGGCGACCGGGTACGTTTCCTCCCGGTCTCCGACGACGGCGCGCACTCGCTGCGGGCATCGGATTCGGCTCGACGACTGGATGTTCCGCCTGCGGCCACCCGGTCGACGGTATCCGACGGCGGGGTCCTCCACCGGATCGCACCCGTGCTGGACCGACCGGAGGTCGTGTACCTGCGCGGTGGCGACGACAACATCCTCGTCGAATACGGCGACCGGGAACTCGACCTCGGGCTCCGCATGCGCGTCCACGCACTGTCCGAGGCGCTGGTCCGACGCCGCGTTCCCGGCATCGTCGACATCACTCCGGGGGTGCGCTCCCTGCACCTGCACTTCGACGCCGACGAACTTCCGGCCGGCCGGCTGCTGGACATCCTCCAGGACATCGAGGAACTGCTGCCCGCGACACACGATCTGGTGGTCCCGAGCCGCACGGTCCGATTGCCGCTGTCGTTCGACGACCCGTCCATCGCGGAGGCCATCGACCGCTACCGCAGCGGTGTCCGCGCCGACGCGCCCTGGCTGCCGTCGAACACCGAGTTCATCCGGCGTATCAACGGATTGGACAGCGTCGACGACGTCCGGAACGCCGTGTTCGACGCCGAATACCTGGTGCTCGGGCTCGGCGACGTCTACCTCGGCGCGCCCCTGGCCGTGCCACTCGACCCGCGGCACCGCCTGGTCACCACCAAATACAACCCGGCGCGCACCTGGACGCCGTCCGACGCCGTCGGGATCGGCGGCAAGTACCTGTGCGTCTACGGCATGGAGTCGCCGGGCGGGTATCAACTGATCGGCCGCACCGTCCCGATCTGGTCCGGATACCGGCAGCACCGCCCGTTCGACGAGGGCAAACCCTGGATGTTCCGGTTCTTCGACCGCATCGTGTGGGAACCCGTCACCCCGGACCAATTGCGCGAGTACCGAGAGCAGGCCACGGCCGGACGGTTCGACGCGGAGATCTCCGAAGGCACGTTCGCGTTCGCCGACCACCTGAAGTTCCTGCAGGACAACGCGCGATCCATCGCGGAGTTCGACGACCGCCAGTCCGCGGCCTTCGAGGCCGAGAAGTCGGCGTGGCATGCGTCGGGCGAATTCGACCGCGTCGAACAGGCACCCACCCCCGAACCGTCCGCGCGGGGCGAACTTCCGCCCGGAGCGGTCGTCGTCGAGGCCCCCATGGTCGGGAGCGTGTGGCGCGTCGAAGTCGAGGCCGGGCAGCGCATCGAACCGGGACAGAACGCGGTGGTGCTCGAGGCGGTGAAACTCGAGATGCCGGTCGCGTTCCCGTCCTCCGGAACGGTCCTCGAAGTCCTCGTGTCACCGGGCGCGATCGTCGAACCGGGCACCCCTCTCGTCGTGATTGGAGCAGAAAACTGATGACTGTCGATGCCGTGAACCACGCACAGACCACCCTGTCGCCCACCGCCCGCGTCGAGGACGCCTACCGCCGCATCGCCGAGGTCGACCGTCCCGAGGTGTGGATCACCCTGCGGCCCGCCGAGGACGTGCACGCGGATGCCGTTGCCGTGCAGGCCCGTCTCGACGCCGGCGAGCACCTCCCCCTGGCCGGAAAGGTCGTGGCGGTCAAGGACAACATCGACGTCGCCGGACTGCCGACCTCTGCGGCGTGCCCCGAGTTCGCCTACCTCCCCGACGTCACCGCGACCGCCGTGCACCGCCTGGTCGAGCAGGGCGCCGTCGTGCTGGGGAAGACGAACCTCGACCAGTTCGCGACTGGACTGGTCGGGACGCGCAGCCCGTACGGCGCCGTCCGGTGCTCGTGGGATCCCGAACTCGTGTCGGGCGGATCCAGTTCGGGTTCGGCGGTCGCCGTCGCACTCGCCATTGCCGACATCGGAATCGGCACCGACACAGCGGGTTCCGGACGCGTTCCGGCAGCATTCAACGGCCTTGTAGGCATCAAGGCCACCCTCGGCGTCATTCCCGCGGACGGCGTGGTCCCCGCCTGCGTCGACTACGACTGTGTCACCGTCTTCGCCACCGGACTCGACACCGCCGTGACCGCGGCCCGCATCATGGCCGGCCCGGCTACCGCGGACCCCCGAAGCCGCGCCTGGCCCTCCGACGTCAGCCTCGCCGCGCCCGCACGAGCGCGCGTCGCGATTCCCTCCGACCAGAACCTGTCCCTGTTGACCCCGGACTACCGGGCGGCATTCGACGCCACGGTGGCGTCGGCTACGGACCGGGGGTTCTCCGTCGAACGGGTCGACGTCTCCCCGCTCCTCGACGCCGCGCGCCTGCTGTACGACGGCGCCGTCGTCGCCGAGCGGTACACCGCTGTCGGGCAGTTCCTCGACACGGCACCGGCGGGCGCCGATCCCGTGGTCACGGCCATCGTCGAGTCGGCGCGGACACCGGCGGGCCACGAGTTCGCCGCCGACCTCGACACCCTCACCCGCGTGAAGGCGGCGACACGGGAACTCCTGGCCGGCTTCGACGGCCTCCTGCTGCCCACCACCACCGAACACCCGACCATCGCTGCCGTGCAGGCGGATCCGATCGACATCAACCGGCGGATGGGCACCTACACGAACTTCTGCAACCTGCTCGACATGGCGGCCGTCGCGGTCCCGGGCACCCCGACCGCCACCGGCGACCCGTTCGGTGTCATGTTCGTGGTGCCCACGTTCGCGGATCAGGTGGCCGTGGATCTGGCGGCCCGACTCGTCGACGTTCCCGCGCCCACCCTCGTCGGCGACGGCGTGGAACTGGCCGTGTTCGGCGCGCACCTGCGCGGGCAGCCGCTGCATTTCCAGCTCGAGGACATCGGCGCACGGTTCGTCGACACCGTCACCACCACGGACGCGTACCGGCTCACCGCACTCGCCACGACACCGCCCAAACCCGGCCTCGTCCGCCGCGGTCCCGGCTTGGGATCCCAGATCGTCGGCGAACTGTTCCGGGTGTCACCCGCGGGCCTGGGCAGCTTCCTGGCCGCGCTGCCCGCCCCGATGGCCCTGACGAGTGTCGAATTGTCCGACGGCCGCGCCGTGGTCGGCTTCAGCTGCACCCACGACGCGGTCGACGGAGCCACCGACATCACCGAGTTCGGGAGTTGGGTCGCCTACCTTGCCGCTTCGCGCCCTGTGAGTACTTCTTAACCGCGGGCGGTTAATAAGTACTCACGGGGCGAGGGCGGTGGCGGCCGGAGTGGAGTTGCGGCCGATCAGCCTCTGCAGGTCACCGCTCTCGGTGTCGAGGGCGCCGACGGCCACTCCCGCATCGGAATCGGCGAGCATGTTCGCGACCGGCGCGGGCAGCCCGGCGCCCTCGAGTACCGCGGCGTACTCTTCCTGCGGAAGGTCCTTGTACGACACCGGCTTTCCGAGGACGACGGAAAGGACCTCGGCCAGTTCGCTGTACGTCAGGCGCTCGTCGCCGCCCAGTTCGTAGACCTTGCCGGACTGCTCGTCGGCCAGCAGGACCGCGGCGGCCGCCTCCGCGTAGTCCTTCCGCGCGGCCGCCGCGACGACCCCCGTGCCTGCGCTGCCGAACAGTGCCCCGGTCTCACGCGCGGCGGGAATGCTGCCGAGGTAGTTCTCCCAGTACCAGCCGTTGCGGAGCAGGGCGAAGTCAATTCCGGACTCCGCCAGCCGGTCCTCGGTGCCACGGTGTTCCACTGCCAGTCCGAGCGGGGTGTTCTGTGCGTCGAGGACACTGGTGTAGGCGATGAATTCGACCCCGGCGGCCTTCGCGGCGTCGATCACCTTGCTGTGCTGGGCAATCCGCTGCCCGAGGTCGCTCCCGGAAACGAGCAGCAGTTTGTCGACGCCGGCGAGTGCCTTCTCCAGCGCGGCGCGATCGCCGTACTCCGCCTGCCGGACGTCGACGCCCTTGTCGGCGAGGTCCGCAGCCTTGGCCGGGGTGCGGACCACGGCAACGATGTCGGCGGCGGGTGTGCCCTTGTCGAGCAGTGCCTCGACGACGAGGCGACCGAGGTGTCCGGTTGCTCCTGTGACGGCGATGGTCATGACGAACTCCTAGCGGGTAGTGATGCGGGTTGACGATTCAAGCTCACTTTCCATCATGCACTAATTTTTCGTAAGTGCAAATGTTCGAGTAAGTACTTCTTCTGCGTGCGGTAGACTGGACACATGTCCGAGCCCGCGCACCCAGCACAGGAAAGCGAAGACCGCACCCTCGAAGCGGACGTCTTCGCACGCGACTGCGCGTCGCGGGAGACGCTGCAGACCGTCACCGGCCGCTGGGGTGTGCTCGCGCTCGCGGCGCTGACCGAGGGAAACTACCGATTCAGCGCACTCCGCCGACGCGTCGACGGCGTCAGCGAGCGCATGCTGTCGCAGACATTGCAAGCACTCGAACGAGACGGACTCGTGGTTCGCGAAGTGCTCGAGGCCATTCCGCCGAAGGTCGAATACAGCCTCACGCCGCTCGGCGCCGAGGTCGGTTCACGGCTCATCGGCCTGATCGAACTGGTCGAATCGCGCGTCCCCGACGTCCTGGCGGCGCAGGAGAAATACGACGCCGGTCGCGGCGTCAGCTGAGTTCGTCGAGATCGGACTCTTCGTCGACGATGTGAACCGCGGCCTCCTCGGCCGACGCCGCTCCCCCGTCGATCCCGATGTCGGAAGCCACGAGGTCCTTCTCCTCGTCCTCCCCCACACCCTCGTCCTCGGCGAGCAGCCGGCCCGACCGCTGCCGTCCGACCTCGTTGTCGTCGAGGATCTCCGCGTTGTCGTCCTCCTCGAACGCCGGATCCGGTTCTTCCTCCGCGAGCCGCTGATCCAGGGTCTCCCCTTCGCGCTGCTCGGCCGCCGTCGTTCCGAACGCGTCGAGCCCGAGCGGCTTCTCCGGCGGCGAATACCCCTCGTCGAGAACGTCGTCCACACCTCTGTCGACCAACGTGTCCTCCGGCTGCAACTGGTCCTCTTCGTCCAGGCTGTACTCGCCCTCGGATCCTTCTGGCGTGCTGTCCGGCATGGTCATCTTCCCCACGATGCCACCGGAACGGACACTTCGCCATCGGATCGCGCAAGCAAACCGGTGAGAGACGAAAAGGGCCCGCACAGAGACTGTGCGGGCCTTTTCGGTGCTCGGGTCAGAAGTTGATCATGTGCCCGGCGAGGCCGTGGATGGCCTCCTGCAGGGCTTCGCTGAGCGTCGGGTGCGTGTGCACGTTGCGGGCCAGCTCGTTGACGGTGAGGTCCCACTTCTGCGCGAGGGTCAGCTCGGGCAGCAGCTCGGAGACGTCGGGTCCGATCAGGTGCCCGCCGAGCAGTTCGCCGTGCTTCTTGTCGGCGATCAGCTTGACGAAACCGGTCGGGTCACCGAGGCCGTGCGCCTTGCCGTTGGCGGTGAACGGGAACGTCGCGACCTTCACGTCGGAACCTCGGGCAGTAGCTTCTTCTCGGGCCTGCTGCTCGGTGAGACCGAAGCTGGCGACCTGCGGCTGGCAGAACGTGGCCCGCGGCATCATCCGGTAGTCCTCGATCGGCAGCGTCTCGACGCCGGCGATCGTCTCGGCGGCCACGACGCCCTGCGCCTCGGCCACGTGGGCCAGCTGCAGCTTCATCGTGACGTCGCCGATGGCGTAGATGTGCGGCACCGACGTCTGCATCGTGTCGGTGATGCCGATCGCACCACGATCGAGCTGGACGCCGGTCTTCTCGAGGCCGTAGCCCTCGACGCGGGGTGCGAATCCGACCGACTGCATGACCTTGTCGACCACGACGGTTTCGATGTCGCCGGACTTGTTGTTCTTGATCGAGACGGTGACCTTGCTGCCGTCGTCGTCGATGCTCTGCACGGCGGCACCGGTCTTGATCGTGACGCCGAGCTTCTTGTACTGCTTCTCGATCTCCTTGGAGACGTCCGCGTCCTCGTTGGGCAGCGCACGGTCGAGGAACTCGACGATCGTGACGTCCACCCCGTAGTTCTTCAGGACGTACCCGAACTCCATGCCGATCGCGCCGGCACCGACGATGAGGATCGACTCCGGGAGATCGCGGGTGAGGATCTGCTCCTCGTAGGTGACCACGTTCTCGCTGAGCGAGGTGCCCGGGAGCAGCTTGGTGGTGGAACCGGTGGCGATGATGGCGTTGTCGAACGTCACCGTCTCCGTCCCGCCCTTGGTCAGCTCGACCGAGAGGGTGTTGGCGTCGGTGAACGACCCCTTGCCGTCGTACTCGGTGATCTTGTTCTTCTTCATCAAGAAGTGAACGCCCTTGACGCGCCCGTCCGCGACCTTGCGGCTGCGGTCGAAGGCTGCGCCGAAATCGAAGGACGCCTCTCCCGAGATGCCGAACGTCTTGGCCTCTTTTGTGAAGAGATGCGCAAGTTCGGCATTGCGGAGAAGTGCCTTGGAGGGGATGCAGCCGACGTTCAGGCACACACCGCCCCAGTACTTCTGCTCGATGATGGCAGTGCTCAATCCCAGCTGTGCCGCGCGGATAGCAGCGACGTACCCACCGGGACCGGCTCCGAGGACAACGACGTCATAGTGTGAGGTCACGGTTGTTCAGGGTAGTCCCGTCCGGAATCGGTGTCTCACCTCGGTCTCGTTACCCGCCAGTAGCCTCATCCGTCCCGCCTTTGCCTCCGCGACCGGGACGACAGATCCTGCAACAATGGCGCCATGACGGATCCCTACCTCTGGCTCGAAGATGTCACCGCGGACCGGTCGCTCGACTGGGTGCGCGAGCGCAACGCCCGGACACTGGCCGAGTACACCGAGAGTGCCGCGTTCTCCGGGCTCGAGAGCCGGATCCTGGACGTCCTCGACACCGACGACCGGATCCCCTACGCCGGCATGCGGGGCGAGTACCTGTACAACTTCTGGCGCGACGGCGAACACAAGCGCGGCATCTGGCGCCGCACGACGCTGGAGCAGTACCGCACCGAGAACCCCGAGTGGGACGTTCTGCTCGACGTCGACGCGCTCGCCGAACGCGAGGGCGAGAACTGGGTGTGGGCGGGGGCCAGCGTGCTGCGGCCCGACCAGTCACGGGCCCTGCTGTCGTTCTCGCGGGGCGGTGCCGACGCGTCCGTGGTGCGCGAATTCGACATCGGGAAGCGAGAATTCGTCGGCGGCGACAACGCATTCGACGTCCCCGAAGCGAAGACCAGCATCAGCTGGATCGACACGGACACCGTGTACGTCGGGACCGATTTCGGCGAGGGCTCGATGACCGACTCCGGCTACCCGCGGATCGCGAAGCGCTGGCATCGCGGCACCCCGCTCGGCGACGCGGTCACCGTCTTCGAGGGCGAGACCACCGACGTGTCCGTCGGCGCGTCCTACGACGACACCCCCGGATACGAGCGGCACTTCGTCGGCCGGTCCATGGACTTCTACAACTCCGAACGCTACGAACTGCTCCCGGATGGGTCGAAGGTCCGGATCGACACCCCGGACGACGCGGGCTCGTCGGTGTACCGCGACTGGCTGACCATCCGTCCGCGCACCGACTGGGACGTCGACGGCACCGTCTACCCGGCCGGGTCGCTGCTCGCCGCGAAGTACGCCGACTTCCTCGCCGGGTCACGCGAGCTCACTCCCCTGTTCACCCCGGACGAGCACACGTCCCTCGAGCAGGGAACGTGGACCCGGAACCACCTCCTCCTCGTGCGACTGTCGGACGTGCAGACCAAGCTGTCGGTGCTCACCCCGAACGACACCGGGTGGGAGGAGAAGCCGCTCGACGGCGTGCCGGAACTCACGGCGAGCGGGATCATCAGCACCGACCCTCGCACCAGCGACAGCTTCTTCGTCAACTCCAGCGGATTCACGACTCCGGCGACCCTGCTGTACGGCACGGTCGGCGGTCCACTCGAGCCGGTCAAGCAGGCGCCGTCGTTCTTCGACGCGGACGGCATGTCGGTGTCGCAGCACTTCGCGGTGTCCGAAGACGGAACGGAGATCCCCTACTTCGTGGTGCGCCGCGACGATGTCACCGGCCCCTGCCCCACCATGCTGTACGGGTACGGCGGCTTCGAGAACTCGATGGTCCCGGGATACAGCGGTTCGGTCGGGTTCGCGTGGCTCGAACGGGGCGGCGCGTACGTCGTCGCGAACATCCGCGGCGGCGGCGAATACGGTCCGTCGTGGCACACCCAGGCGATCCGGGAGGGCCGCCACAAGGCGTTCGAGGACTTCGCCGCGGTCGCCCGCGACCTCGTGGCCCGGGGCATCACGACGTCGAAGCAACTCGGAATCCAGGGCGGCAGCAACGGCGGACTCCTCATGGGCGTCATGCTCACCCGCTACCCGGAACTGTTCGGGGCAATCGTGTGCCAGGTGCCACTCCTCGACATGAAGCGGTACCACCTGCTGCTCGCCGGGGCGTCGTGGATGGCCGAGTACGGCGATCCCGACGACCCGGAGGACTGGAAGTTCATCAGCGAGTACTCGCCGTATCAGAACACCAGCCCGACCGCGGAGTACCCGCCGATCCTCGTCACCACGTCCACCCGCGACGACCGCGTCCATCCCGGCCACGCACGCAAGATGACGGCGCTGCTCGAGGAACAGGGCCACGAGGTCTGGTACTACGAGAACATCGAGGGCGGTCACGGCGGTGCCGCCGACAACGCGCAGGCCGCGTTCAAATCGGCCCTGACGTTCACGTTCCTGTGGGAGAAGCTCACCCGCCCGTGAGTACTTCTCAACCGCCCGCGGTTGACAAGTACTCACGGCTCAGGTGTGGTCGTGGATCCACTCCACGATCCGGTCGACGGTGCTCGCCGGGTCGCGGATCCATCCGTTGTGGCCCAGCGGCTGCGGCTGGTGCCACAGGGTGACGTCGGCGTTCGGCAGCTTCGCGAGGAGGTTCTTCGCCGAGGACGCGGGAGCCAGATCGTCACCCTCGACGGTCACGGACAGCACGGGCAGCTTCAGCCGGGCGATGCGTTCCTCGTAGTCGATGTCGGCGCCGTCGGGTTCGATCCTGCCGGTGCGGGCGAATCGCGACCAGTCGGTGATCAGTACCTTCGACTGCCGTCCGAACCCGCCTATGTCGAGTTTGTCGCCGGGCCAGAACCCGGCCAGGTTGGCCGTCATCGACATCGCCGCAGCGCCGACCAGCAGCCGCGGGGCGTGTATCCCGGGAAAGCCGCGGTGATACGGCGACCCCGACGCGACGAGCGCGATCCCGCCGAGCCGGCCACGGATCCGCGCGGCGTACATCACACCGAGCTGACCTCCCATGCTGTGTCCCAGCAGGAACGGCGTCGCCGCGGGAAACCGTTCCCGCACCACTTCGAAGATCGCGGGAAAGTCGAGGGACACCAGTTCCTGATAGCCGTACGTGCTGGCGCTGCTCGGGCGGGGGCGACTGTCACCCTGCCCGCGGAGCTCGCCGATCGCCGCGTTGAAACCACGGGACACCAGTTCCTCGGCGAACGGTTCGTAGTAGCCGGCGGGAATTCCCAGGCCGGGAAACACCACGACTACGGGGGCCTCGTCCGGTCCGGGAAACAGGCGAACCGGAGTGGTGGTTCCGTCGGGCATCTGGATCGGTACGGTCTCCACTTCGTCAGACTAGACGGCTCGACCCCCGCAGATCCGGGATCGGCGGGGGTCGAGTCGCTTCCGAGACCGGACGCTACAGACCGATCGACGCGGCGAGCATCGGCCACGACTTGTGGAGGTCTTCTTCCCAGTACGACCACGAGTGCGTGCCGGTGGGCCGGAAGTCGAACGTCGCGGGGATCTGCAGTTCGTTCAGCTTGTCGGCCAGCGCGTGGGTGCACTGGTTGGTGGCGGCCTCGATGGCACCGCCGACGAGGATCTGGTTGGCGAGCGTGCCGACGTCGCCGTTGATCCCCGGCCCGTTCAGCTGGTCGCCGGCTCCGGGCAACCCGGATCCGTTGCTGACGTAGATGTCGAGTCCGCGCAGCTTCTCCGCGTTGATGTACGGGTCGTTGGCCACCCACCCCGGTCCGTCGACCGGTCCCCACATGTTGGAGGTGTCGCCGCCGCCGCGGCCCTCGACGACCATGCGTACATACGTACGGCCGGGGTCCGTGCTGGTCATCGCGCAACCACTGTAGGCGCCGACGCTCTTGTACAGGTCGGGAGCCGACTGCGCCAGGCTGAGCACAGAGCTACCCGCCATCGAGATTCCGGCGATCGAGTTGACGCCGTTGGTTCCGAGCGCGGAGTCGACGATCGGCGGCAGTTCCTGCGTCAGGAATGTCGTCCACTTGTTGTTGCCCAGTTCCGGGTCGGTCGCTTCCCAGTCCGTGTAGTAACTGAACGCGCCCTCCATGGGCGTGACCACGTTGACGTTCTTGTCGGCGAAGAACCCGACGACGTCCGTCTTGGCCTGCCACGTGGCGGAGTCCTCGCCGCCACCCGCGCCGTTGAGCAGATAGAGGGTGGGCCTCGGCGCGCTCGTGTCCGCGGGCGTGATCACCCGCAGCGGGATCTCCCGGTCCATCGAGGCCGAGTACACCTGCATGGTCAACTGGCGGTCGTCGATCGTGTCGGTGCTCACCAGGTGGGAGCCGCCCACCGCGACAGCGGCGCTTTCGGCGGGATCGGCGGTGGCGGACGCCTGGACTCCGAGGCAGGGAATCGCCGCTGTCAGCGCGACCGCGAGCGCCAACCGAACCCCGTACCTACCCGCTGCAGTGCGGTTGACCATCCTTCACCTTCCGTCTGGGCGCTGCTCGCACTTCCTCCGAGCACCGAACTGGGGCCCACAGTGTCGCATGTGGGCCCCAGAGTCAGTGAAGTTCGGGTCTACGCCCCCAGCGATCCGGAGAGGAGGGGCAGCACGGTCTGAATGATTTCCAGAAAGCTCAAGATTTCCGAAGAGAACATGAGAACTCCTGATCGTCGTGTTGGGTTTTGCTCCGCGCCCTTCATGACGCTTCGTCCTTTGTACCGGACGCGACGCATCAGCCAAAGAAAATTTCCATAACATTTCGAACTGTTACTCGGGCGTCCACTGTTTGATTCCCTGGTTATTCTCCAATTACCTCACTCGCACGGCCTACTACCAGGGGATCGACCGTACCGACCACGTCGATATCTTTGTTGTCGTAATCGAACAGCGACAAAACATACTTCATGCCATTGATACGCGCCCTTTTCTTATCGTTGCTCTTGATGACAGTCCACGGTGTGATATCAGTATCCGTGAAACGGAACATATCCTCTTTGGCTGCGGTATAAGCCGGCCATTTGTCCAGTGAGGCAATGTCCATCGGGGACAATTTCCACTGGCGAACCGGATCGACCTGGCGGATGGCGAACCGGGTGCGCTGTTCGAGCGGTGACACCGAGAACCACAACTTGCCCAGGCTGATGCCCTCGTCGACCAGCATCTGCTCGAACAGAGGCGCCTGGTGCAGGAACCGCGTGTACTGCTCGTCGGTGCAGAAGCCCATCACCCTCTCGACTCCGGCGCGGTTGTACCAGGAGCGGTCGAACAGGACGATCTCGCCGGCGGCCGGCAGGTGCTGGACGTAGCGCTGGAAGTACCACTGCGTGGATTCGCGGGCCGAGGGCTTCTCCAGTGCCACCACCTGAGCCCCGCGAGGGTTGAGATGTTCCATGAAACGCTTGATCGTGCCTCCCTTGCCCGCGGCGTCACGCCCCTCGAACAGGATCACGTGGCGGCGGCCCGTGTCTTTCACCCAGTTCTGGAACTTCAGCAGTTCGATCTGGAGCAGACGCTTGGCGGACTCGTATTCGTCCCGCGGCATACGTTCCGAGTACGGGTAGCCCTCTCGCCACGTGTCGACGATCAGTCCGTCCGGCGCGGTGAGCAGAATCGGATCGTCGTCGTCCTCGTCGTTGACGGTGAACACGGAGGTGTCGCGGAGATCGACGGCGGTCGACAGATCCGCGAAGGCGCTGAGGAAACCCGGACGTTCCTCGATGTCAGTCATGCGCCGAAATCTAACCGCCCCAGGCATCGTCACGGTGACGCGGACGTGAACGACGGGACGGCGCGGTGCGGAGACTCAGGGTGAAAGACCAGGGTCGAGATCGGGGTACATCCCGATGTGCGCAGCCCCCGCGCCGACCAGGATGGAAGCATGACATTCGACAGCAACACTCCCCGCCAGTTCACCCGCTCCGACAACCAGAAGATGCTCGCAGGCGTCTGCGGCGGCATCGCCGAATACTTCTCCGTGGACGTCAACCTCGTCCGGCTGCTCACCGTCGTCGCCACGTTGGTTACCGGCGGCACCGCAGCCCTCGTCTACCTCGCCGCATGGATGCTGATGCCAGCCGGGAACTGACACCGCGAGAACACCGAAAAGAACTGTGGCCGTGGAGCGGACCCACGGCCACAGCCGACACGAGATCTACCGACTCTTCAGGATCACAGAGAGCCTGTGAGAAGTGCCGGGGCGATAGCCAGAATGAGCTGAGTGAACTGGCTGATCGCTTCCCAGCCGTTGGTGATGCTTCCCATCTTTCCTCCATCATCGTGGACGCACCACGTCATCGACGTGGCGTGCGCGGTATCGGTAACGAACTGCCCCGGCAGCGCCGGGAGGTTGCGAGATCAGCTGAAGAACGTAGCGCTCTGCGCGAGCAGATCGAACGCGAAGGTGATGATGTCGGTCAGGGTCGTGCTTCCCATGAATCCTCCTGTTACTTGATGCGCAGCAACGGAATTCAGTCTCCGTTACCGTCCCTCACATTAAAGCATCAACCTCTGCGAGAACGGGCAGATTTCGAAAACTATTCTTCTGCAGCAGCTCTCGAGGCAGCGTGGGCGAAACACAGACGCGGGCACCACGACACCCGACATTCACAAGCCCATCGAATCCGCGAGCATCGGCCACGACTCGTGCAGGTCGTCCTCCCAGTAGCCCCAGGAATGTGTCCCGGCGGGCCGGAAGTCGAATGTCGCGTCGATGCCGAGTTCGTCGAACCGCGACGCCAGCCTGTGCGTGCAGCTGTCGACCGCCGCCTCGATGATTCCCCCGACGATCACCTGATTCGCCAGCATCGACGGGTCGCCGTCGACCGACCGGGCATTCAGGGTGTCGTGCTCACCGGGCAGTCCCGTGGAGGATGAGATGAACATCGCTGTGCCGCGCAGCTTCTCGGCATTGACCACCGGGTCGTTCTCGGCCCATCCGGGTCCGCCGAGTGGTCCCCACATGTTCTCCGCATCGGCGCCGCCGCGACCCTCGACCACGGTCCGGACGTAGAACTGCCCTGCCTCGGTGCTCGTTTCGGCGCATCCGCTGTAAGCACCGATACCCCGATACAGCGACGGGGCGGCGATCGCGAGGCTCAGGACCGACGTGCCCGCCATGGAGATGCCCGCGATCGCGTTGACACCGGAGGTCCCGAACTCCGCATCGATGATCGGTGGCAACTCCTGCGTGAGGAACGTCGTCCACTTGTTGCGGCCGAGTTCGGGGTCGTCGCGTTGCCAGTCGGTGTAGTAGCTGAAGGCGCCGGCGAGCGGCGTCACGACGTTCACGTTCTTGTCGGCGAAGAAGGACTCGACGTCGGTCTGGTGTTGCCAGGTCGCTTCGTCCTCACCGCCGCCGGCGCCGTTGAGGAGGTACAGGGTGGGGCGCGGGACGCCGGTGTCCGCGGGTGTCTGCACCGCCACCGGAACGACCCGGTCCATCGACGCCGAGTAGACGTGCATCGTCACGGTCCCGGAGGCCGGGTCGGGGCCGGGGTCGGCCGACGCCACCGGTAGACCGGTTGCCAGCGGCAGCACCGACAGCGCAACCAACGCCGTCCAGCGCGCGTAACGCCGCGTTTGCCCACAACGCATTCGTATCGTCCTCTTCTGTCGTGCCCACACCGCAGCGAACGAAAAGTCGTTCGCGAGGGTTACTAGTCGTCCTTTTTACCCGATTTCCCCCGGCGCCAGACCGGAATGGGAAAACGAGTTGAACAATCGACCAGTTCATGAGAACGATGCAGGTCACGGACACGAAAAGGCCCGGGACACCGTGTGGTGTCCCGGGCCTTTTCAGGCACTTCGTGCCCGTGAGTGGTGAACGAGTCCGGGGACTCCTCAGTCGCTCACAGGAGGCGTAGCCGCCTTTAGAAGTCCATACCGCCCATGCCGCCGGTCGGGTCGCCCACGGGCGCTCCGGCCTTCTCCGGCTTGTCGGCGACGACGGCCTCGGTGGTCAGGAACAGAGCCGCGATGGACGCTGCGTTCTGCAGCGCGGAGCGGGTGACCTTGACCGGGTCGTTGATGCCGGCTGCGAGCAGGTCGCCGTACTCGTTGGTCGACGCGTTGAGGCCGTGACCTGCAGGCAGGTTGCGAACCTTCTCGGCAACGACGCCGGGCTCGAGGCCCGCGTTGAAGGCGATCTGCTTCAGCGGTGCTTCGAGGGCGACGCGAACGATGTTCGCACCGGTGGCCTCGTCACCTTCGAGCTTGAGGTCGTCGAGCGCGGGAGCCGACTGCAGCAGAGCCACGCCACCACCGGCGACGATGCCCTCTTCGACGGCAGCCTTGGCGTTACGCACGGCATCTTCGATGCGGTGCTTACGCTCCTTGAGCTCCACCTCGGTGGCAGCGCCGGCCTTGATGACTGCAACGCCACCGGCCAGCTTGGCCAGGCGCTCCTGCAGCTTCTCGCGGTCGTAGTCGGAGTCGCTGTTCTCGATCTCGGCGCGGATCTGGGACACGCGACCGGCGATGGCCTCGGGGTCTCCCGCGCCTTCGACGATGGTGGTCTCGTCCTTGGTGATGACGACCTTGCGTGCCTGGCCGAGCAGCTCGAGTCCGGCGGTCTCCAGGGAGAGGCCGACCTCTTCGCTGACGACCTCGCCACCGGTGAGGATGGCGATGTCGGCGAGCTGAGCCTTGCGACGGTCACCGAAGCCGGGGGCCTTGACGGCCACGGACTTGAAGGTGCCACGGATCTTGTTGACCACCAGGGTGGACAGGGCTTCGCCCTCGACGTCCTCGGCGATGATGACCAACGGCTTGCCGGACTGGATGACCTTCTCCAGCAGCGGCAGCAGGTCCTTGACCGTGGAGATCTTGGAGCTCACGAGCAGGATGTACGCGTCCTCGAGGACGGCTTCCTGACGCTCCGGATCGGTGGCGAAGTACGCCGAGATGTAGCCCTTGTCGAAGCGCATGCCCTCGGTGAGCTCGAGCTGCAGGCCGAAGGTGTTGGACTCCTCGACCGTGATGACGCCTTCCTTGCCGACCTTGTCCATGGCCTCGGCGATGAGCTCACCGATGGACGGGTCGCCGGCGGAGATACCAGCGGTAGCAGCGATCTGCTCCTTGGTGTCGATCTCCTTGGCGGTCTCGAGCAGACGCACCGTGACGGCCTCGACGGCCTTCTCGATGCCGCGCTTCAGACCCAGCGGGTTGGCGCCGGCAGCGACGTTGCGGAGACCCTCGCGGACGAGAGCCTGGGCGAGAACGGTAGCGGTGGTGGTTCCGTCGCCGGCGACGTCGTCAGTCTTCTTGGCAACCTCCTTGACCAGCTCGGCACCGATCTTCTCGTAGGGGTCCTCGAGCTCGATCTCCTTGGCGATGGACACACCATCGTTGGTGATCGTGGGGGCGCCCCACTTCTTTTCGAGCACGACGTTGCGACCCTTGGGGCCCAACGTCACCTTGACTGCGTCGGCGAGGGCGTTGAGTCCCCGCTCGAGGCCGCGACGGGCCTCTTCGTCGAACGCGATGATCTTGGCCATTGCGAAGTGATCCTCCGGATTGGGGGTGACACACAAGGCGACCGCTAGTCGGGTCGCCTCATTTACGCCTTCGGCCGAGTTCGGTGCCCGCGACGGACGACCAGGGGTGTCTTTGGTTCCCGGTCTCACCGTCCCGACCTGGCACTCACCCGTGGCGAGTGCCAAGTGCATTTTTAGCACTCGAACAGGGTGAGTGCAAGGTCGGGACGGAACCGATGTGCCGGGGCGATCAGCGCATCGCGCAGACCTGACCGGTGTTCAGGTTGAAGGCGAGGGACAGCGCGCCGACGCAGTCCACGCCGTTCGCGTCGGAAGTCGCACCCGAACCCCAGCCGGCGATCGCGACGGTGGTGGTGCCGTCGGCCGCGCCGGAACGGGCGATGCCGCCGCCGAGCGAGACCGCGTACGCCTGGCCCGAGCCCGTCGACGCGCCGAGCGACGTTCCGAATCCATTGGCATAGGTGGTGGCACCACTGTGCCCGTTGGCGACGCTCACCGCGGTGCCGCTGTCTGCGGCCATCGCGTGGGCGACGCCGGCTTCGGTCGCCTTGGCGCCGCAGCTGGCGGTGTCCGACACCTGGACGTCGTTGGCCGACGGCGGGGAGACGCAGTTGACGGGGGCGGCACCGGCGACGCCTGCGCCGGCCACCGAGATTCCCGCCGCGACGCCCAGACCCACTGCCATCGCCGCTCCCACGCGTGCCAGCCGGCGGCCGAACAGAGTCGAGATGCGAGTACGAGATGCCGAGGCGGTCGAGGTGACGGGCGTGGAGACAGCGAGCATGGAAGCTCCTTCTGGGAACGTCGAATTGGGGATTCGCCGCGAGAGTACCCGTTCGCGGCCGGTTAGTCCCGGACTGCGGTCAGGCGAGTTGGTCGAGGAGCTTCGGGAGCTGCGCGACCGAGTCGACGACGTGGTCCGGTCGCTGCTGGGCGAGGTCCAGAATCGACTGCCGGAACTTCCCCGTCCGCACCAGCACGCCGGTGAGCCCCACCCGCTGCGCGGCCAGCACGTCGCCCGTCAGATCGTCACCGACCATCACCGTCACGTCCGGTCCCGTCCCCATCAGATCGGTGGCGGTGAGGAAAGCCGCCAGCGACGGCTTGCCCACCGACACGACGTTCGTTCCCGCGACCTCCTCCATGCCCGGAAGGTAGGTGCCCGTGTCGATGCGCAGCCCGTCGTGGGTGGCCCACGTGGTGCCCCGGTGCATCGCGACGACGGGAACGCCGTCCAGCATCAGCTCCACCACCCGGCTGAGCGCGTCGTGGGTGAATTCCGGCCCTGCGCCGCCGAGGATCACCACCTCCGGGTCCTCGTCGTCCAGTTCGATCCCCGACAGATCGGCTGTGATGTCGCCGCTGTTGAGCACCCAGGCCCGTGCCTCCGGGTACGTCGACCGGACGTACTCCGCGGTGAGCCGGGCCGCCGTGACGATCTCGCCGGAGTCGGCGTCGATGCCCGCCGACCGCAGGGCGTCGGCGATCTCGTCGCACGTGCGGGACGTCGTGTTGGTGAGGTAGGCGCACGCGAGTCCGCGCTGATGCACCTCCCGCACGGCGGCGGCAGCGCCGTCGATCGGATGCCACGAAGTAACCAGCACCCCGTCTATATCGAGCAGAACACCCTCGACCCCAGCCATGACAGGAGCCTAACTGCGGGCCCGGCAGATGAGCACCGGACACGGGGCGTGGTGCACCAGATTCTGGCTGACCGATCCGAGCAGGGCTCCCATCACCTTGCCCCGGCCGTGGCTCCCGACCACCAGTAGTTGCGCCGTCGCCGCGTGCCGCAGCAGGACGTCGGCCGGTACACCCTGCGTCGACAGCTCGTCGACCGGTACGTCCGGGTACTCGTCCCGGACGCCGGCGAGGCATTCGGACACGACCGCCTTCTCCCCTTCCTCGTAGGCGGACCAGTCCACGTATTTCGACGCGTGCGCGAGTCCGTGCTGTTTCTCCCCGCTCCACGCGTGCACCACGTTCAACCCGACCCCGAACGCCGACGCGAGCGCGAACGCCTCGTCGACCGCCTTCTCGCTGACCTGGCTGCCATCCACTCCGACGACGACCGGGCGGCCGTCCGGTGACACCGTCGATTGCGATCCCCGGACCACGGCGACCGGGCTGTGCGCGTGATTGACCGTCCGGAGCACCGTGGACCCGAGGAGGTAGTCGGTGACGGCGCCCGCACCCTGCGCGCCGAGTGCCACCATCCGCGCCGCGCGCGACAGCTCGATCAGGTGGGACGCCGCCGTTCCGGACCGGACGTCGCGCTCGACCGCGAGGCCGGGATGGTCCTGCAGGACGGCCGTGGTGGTGGCGTCGAGCATCGTGTTGCCGTCTTCGCGCAGTTCCTGGATGAACTGGGCGTCGATCATCATGGCGGTGCCGTTGTAGAACGTGGCCTCGTCCGGGTAGGTGTGGGCGAGCAGAAGTGGGACATCCAACCGGACCGCGGTCCCGGCCGCCCAGTGCGCCGCGTCGAGCGCGGCCTGGGAACCGTCGACACCGACGACCACGGGCGCCCCTGCATGTTCGCTCATATCTCTCTCCCTCTACGGCTCGAGAACTGCTGCACCGCTGAACTTTCCGCCTGCCAGGTCACGCAGGGCCCGATCGGCGCGGTCGAGTGGGTACGGATGGACGTCGATGCTCAACCGGTGTTCCGCTGCGATGCGCAGGAATTCGACGGAATCCGACCGGGTATTGGCGGTCACGCTGCAGATCTGCCGTTCCCGGAAGAGGTGCCGCTGATAGTCGAGCGGAGGAATGTCGGTGAGGTGGATCCCCGCGACGGCGAGGGTGCCGCCGTCGGCGAGCGCCTCCATCGCGACGGGCACCAGATCGCCGACGGGCGCGAACAGAATCGCGGAGTCGAGGGGCTCCGGTGGCGCGTCCCGCACCCCCTGCACGGACGCCGCCCCGAGGTGCTCCGCCAGCTCACGAGCCTGCTTCCCTCGCGTCATGACGTGCACTCGGATACCCCGGGTCAACGCGACCTGGGCGGTGAGGTGAGCGCTGCCGCCGAACCCGTAGATACCCAGCACGCCGCCGTCGGGGACCGCGGCGCGTTCGAGTGCCCGGTAGCCGATGATCCCGGCGCACAGCAGCGGGGCGAGCTCGTTGTCCGTGTAACCGTCCGGCAGACGCAGCGCGTAGTCGGCGGGGACTGTCGCGAACTCGGCGTATCCGCCGTCCGCGTCCCAGCCGGTGTACCGCGACTGCCTGCACAGGTTCTCGGCGCCCCGCAGGCAGGCGGCGCAGCGCCCGCAGGTGTGGCGCAACCAGGCGATGCCCACCCGGTCCCCGACGGCAAACGACCCGGCTGCCGAATCACCCACTGCGGCAACCTCCCCCACTACCTCGTGGCCGGGTGTCACACGGGGCCGGTGCACGGGAAGGTCGCCTTCGCTCACATGGAGGTCGGTCCGGCACACGCCGCACGCCAGGACCTTGACGAGAAGTTCCCCCGGCGCAGGCTCGGGAATCGCCTCACGCCCCCATGCGAGCGGGCTGCCCGAGACCGGGCCCGGCGCGACCACACGCCATGCGGCCATCGTCCCGGTTCCGCCCTGCGTCGCCGCCATACCCCCACAATGCCCGTGACGGGTAGCCACCGCCAGGACCCGGGGGCCCGTGTCTCGAAGACACGGCGCCGCGGTGAAGGCCGTGCCGAACCGGCCTCGACAACTAGGCTCCACACATGGACCTGCGCGGTGAAGACCTGTTCACGGTGGCGGAGTCTCTGGCGGAACTGCTCGGCGCCCCGATTACCATCGAAGACGAGAACTCGACGGTGCTGGCCTATTCGAGTGGCGAGCAGGCGGTCGACGAAGCCCGGATCGGCACGATTCTCGGTCGTCAGGTGCCGGGCCGATTCCGGCAACTCCTCGCCGACGCCGGGGTGTTCGAGCAACTGCACCGCGACACCGACGTCCACTACGTCGACCTCCGGGTGCCCGAGGTGCTGCCGCGCGCGGCGATCGCGGTGCGCGACGGCGATCGGCCCGTCGGTTCCATCTGGGCGGCGATGTCCGCACCCCCCACCCCGGAGCAGGAATCGATCCTGCGGTCCGCGGTCCCCGTCGTCGCCGAACACATCGCGGCGGAGAGGGAGCGCGTGGACGTGACCCGCAGGCTGCAGGTCGACCGGGTCCGGGCACTGATCAACGGCGGGGAGCCCGCGTTCCGGGCCGCCGACGACCTCCGGCTGGAGGGACGGCTCACGGTCGCGGCGGCCGCCCCCGTCGTGATCGGGCGGCCGTTGCCGTCCGGGTTGCTCGCGTCCCTCGGCCTGTACCTCGACACCCTGGCGGTCGACTCGGTCGCCGCGCAGCTCGACGACGTCATCTACGTGGTCATCGCCGCATCGGCGAAGGACGTCCGGCGTCTCGCCGAAGATTTCCTCGGCCGCGCCCGCAGTGGTCCCGCGTTCGTCGTCGCTGTCGGGCGCGAAGTGAACACGGCCAGTCAGGCCCACCTGTCGCGCGGCGACGCCGACCGGGTCCTCACCGTCCTGCAGCACGCCCGATCCGGCGGTGTCGTCGGGACCATGCGGGACAGTCTCGCGTCCGTGCTGGCGTTGCGGGTCGCGGACATCTTCGACGGCCTGGGCGACCTCACCCCGCTCGCCGCGCTCACCCGGCACGACGAGCAGCACGGAACCGACCTCGTGGCCACTGCCCGTGCGTTCCTCGCGCACGGCGGTGACGTCGCCGATGCGGCCGCCGCACTGCACGTGCATCCCAACACCCTGCGGAACCGGCTGCGGCGCTGCGTCGATTCGTGCGATGTGGACCTGGCCGACGCGGACACCCGGCTCATCCTGATGCTGCACCTCAAGCTGGCGGGGCTGCGGGCGATGTGACCCCTGGCCGATTGCACAGGGGACGCTGTCGCGGACTGGCCGAACGGCTACTCCCCCGGCGCCGTCGCCGACCGATGATGGAGTCATGAGCACAGTGAAGCGCCCGGACCACGTGGCGATCGTCGGGGCAGGCGTCGTGGGATTGTCCACCGCGTGGTTCCTCCAGGAGCGCGGGGTCCGCGTCACGGTCGTCGACCGGGAGGGTGTCGCGGCCGATGCGTCGTGGGGCAATGCGGGTTGGCTCGCACCGGCATTGACGCTGCCGTTGCCCGAACCGGCCGTGCTGAAGTACGGGCTGCGCGCGATGCTGAATCCGTCGTCGCCGGTCTACGTTCCGTTCACGACCGACGTGCGGCTTCTCCGTTTCCTCGTCGGCTTCGCCCGGCACTGCACGCCCTCCCGCTGGGAGGACGCGATGAAGGTGTACGCCGAAGTCAACCGGATCTCCCTGGGCGCCTACGACGAACTCGCGGACGGCGGGGTGCGGGAGCACACACATCTCGCCGACCCGTTCCTCACCGCGTTCAAGTCGGACGAGGACCGCGAAGCGCTCGTCGACGAGTTCCGCCACGTCGAGGCCGCGGGCGGAGAGGTCGAGTACGACCGCGTCGACGGGGACGAGATCCACTCCCTCGAGCCGAGTCTCGGCGACGGCGTGCACTCCGGTCTGCGGCTGCGCAATCAGCGTTTCATCGACCCGCCGCGCTTCGTGCATTCGCTCGCCGACGCCGTCCGGGCCCGGGGCGGTGCGATCGTGTCCGGCTTCGACGTGACGGCCGTGCACGATCAGGGACAGTCGGGGGTTCGGCTGGTCGCGGCCCACGGCGACGCGGTGTCCGCCGACGCCGTCGTCATCGCGAGCGGAGCACGCCTCAACGCCCTCGCCCGCCCGTTCGGTGTTCGCGCCCTGGTCCAGGCAGGCCGCGGATACAGCTTCAGTGTCCAGCCCCAGCAGATGCCGAAGAACCCGATCTACTTCCCCACCCAGCGGGTCGCATGCACTCCACTCCACGACCGTTTCCGCGTCGCCGGGATGATGGAGTTCCGCAGTCCCGACGCGCCCCTGGACCCGCGCCGGGTCCAGGCGATCATCGAGGCCGCGACGCCCATGTTCACCGGCATCGACTGGGAATCGCGTCAGGAGGAGTGGGTCGGGTCCCGGCCGTGCACCACCGATGGACTTCCGCTCGTCGGCGCCACCCGCTCGCCGCGCGTGCACGTGGCGGGCGGCCACGGAATGTGGGGCATCGCCCTGGGACCGCTCACCGGACGCATGCTGGCCGACTCCATGACCGGCGGCGAGGTTCCCGGCGTCCTGCGGCATTTCGACCCGCTGCGCTGAGCGGCTCAGGAACGGGCCGCCCAGAATCGGCGCAATTCGGTCACCAGTTCGCGCGAACGCTCGTCGGTGAAGAACAACTTGCCCCCACGGATCTCCACGACTTCCCGCGCTCCCGGGATGAGGTCGCGCAGCCAGTAGGCCCACGTGGTCCGGAAGAACACATCTCCGGTGCCCCACACCACGAGCGTGGGTACTTCGAGTGCGGCGAGGTCCGACTCGACCGCGAGCAGGTCGCGTGGGTGGAGGGACGCGATCCAGCGCTGAAAGAGCAACGCTCGGTCGCGAGTGCCGAGCAGCGGCTCGACGTACGACGCCACGACTTCCTCCGGCAACGATCGAACATTCTGATCGTTCTCCCTCGAGCTGACGGATCACGTTGCGCCACAGGTAGCCGGAGGTCCCGACGTCGTGGATGAATAACGCCACACGGCCGGTGCCGGAATCGAGGTAGCTCACCGGACCGCGGTCCGTGTCGACGGTCTTGCGGCGTGTGTCGAACTCCGCGACAGTCATGAGGACCATCTCCTGCAATCCACGGTAGTTAGTTCGCAAGGCTCGAGACTTGACGTCCTCTCGGCCGTGAACGACCGAGATTCCCCTCGAGACTCGCGTCCCGAAGTTCCTGTTTCACCGACAGTCGCCTCCCCACACTTCATGTGCGGGGAGGTCTCACACCATCTCCGCAGGCTGCCACCGTCAGTCCGACGGCCACAATGTTCTTCGCCGCGTTCACATCCCGATCATGGACGGCGCCGCATCGGCACGCCCACTCCCGCACGTTCAGCGGCATCGTCGA
>NZ_BCWY01000035.1 GCF_001894825.1 Rhodococcus jostii NBRC 16295
ACCGCCGCGCACCACCCAGGTGCCGCGTTCGGTCCCGCCGCGCGCAACGCCCCGGCCGCGGCCCAACCCCGACATTCCGGCCCACCCCATTCCGCAGGTGCGCTACCGCGACCGGTACGAGCCGCCGTTCGAGACGGAGCAGCCCCGCTAGAGCGGGGTGAGCGGGCCGATCAGGTCCGCGCCGCGCGAAGCTCGCGCGGCAATGCGAAGACCAGCGTCTCGTTGGCCGTGGTGACCGGCTGGACGTCGTGGAATCCGTGCTCGTCGAGCAGATCGATCACGCCGCGGACCAGGATCTCCGGCACGGACGCGCCCGAGGTGATTCCCACCGTCCGGACGCCGTCGAGCCACGCCGGATCGACCTCGCGTGCGTAGTCGACCAGGTACGACGCCTTCGCGCCCGCACCCAGCGCTACCTCGACGAGGCGGACGGAGTTCGACGAGTTCCGGGAGCCGACCACGATCACGAGGTCGCACTCGGGCGCCATCGCCTTGACCGCCACCTGACGGTTCTGGGTGGCGTAGCAGATGTCGTCGCTCGGCGGGTCCTGCAGATTCGGGAAACGCTCCCGCAGTCGGGCGACCGTCTGCATCGTCTCGTCGACGCTCAACGTGGTCTGCGACAGCCAGATGACCTTCGATTCGTCGCGGACGGTCACGGTGTCGACCGAATCGGGACCGTCGACGAGCTGCACGTGATCGGGGGCCTCGCCGGCCGTGCCCTCCACTTCCTCGTGGCCTTCGTGGCCGATGAGGAGGATGTCGAAGTCGTCGCGGGCGAAGCGCTTGGCCTCCTGGTGAACCTTCGTGACCAGCGGGCAGGTGGCGTCGATCGTGCGCAGATTGCGCGCTGCAGCTGATTCGTGAACGGCGGGAGACACGCCGTGGGCGGAGAACACGAGCAGCGCACCCTCGGGAACCTCGTCGGTTTCGTCGACGAAGACGACACCCTGATCGGTGAGCGTCTCGACGACGTGCCGATTGTGCACGATCTCCTTGCGCACGTAGATCGGGGCGCCGTGCTTCTCGAGAGCCTTCTCCACCGTCTCGACGGCGCGGTCGACGCCGGCGCAGTAGCCGCGTGGCTCTGCGAGCAGCACGCGCTTCCCGCCGTCGGCACGCGACGCTCCCGAATCTGCCGAACGTGTGATACCCACATTGAGTGGAACAGCCGAAGACATGGTTCCAGACTACGGGGCACCCCCGGCGGACGACACTTTCGCAGGGCCCCGGCGGGGTACTGTGCGCATCGTCGCACCCGAGTCGTCGACGCTGTGGGCACGTCGGCTACCCAAACGTGCCGTTGTCAGGCAGGCTGTGGGAATGATTCGTCCCCCGTTCGTGGCGCGCGTCGCCGCTGGAATCGCCGTGACGGCCGTCGAAGAGGCCCGAAAGCTGCCCACCACCGCGGCGACCCTGCCCATGACCGCGGTCAGCCAGGTGCTGCAGACCACGATGCGGGTTCAGCAGTCCATGACGGCGCTGGCCATCAAGGGTGACCAGGCATTCGCACTCATCAACTGGACGCACGACGACGAGCAGCCGGCGTGGGCGGTCTTCGACGAGGACACCGGTCCCGAGCCCGCCGTCGACGGCACCGACGACCGTCCGGCCGGACCGGGCCGGTTCGCCCTGTACTCGCTGAGCCCGCAGGACGAGAGCGCGCTCCCGAAGATCTCGACCCCGAAGGCTGCTCCCGCCGCCACCAACGGTTCCGCCCCCGCGAAGACCGCGACCAAGAAGCCCACGGCCTCCGCGCCGGCCGTCGCCGAACCCGAGATCGCCGTGCTCCTCGACTACGGCACGCTCACCCTCGCCCAGTTGCGGGCGCGCCTGCGCAGCCTGTCGGTCGAGGACCTCACGACGCTGCTGGACTACGAGAACGCGACCCTCGCACGGGCGCCGTTCCAGACCATGCTGACCAACCGCATCACCACCGCCAAGGCCAAGTGACCTCCGCACAGCCCCGCGCAGCCAGTATCGGACCGAGTACCGCCGAGCAGCCCTGGCCTGTCCGCACCGTGTCGGCCAAGGTCGCACAGTGGATCGACCGGCTCGGCAGCGTCTGGGTGGAGGGACAGATCACCCAGATCAACGCGCGACCCGGCACCCGGACCGCGTTTCTGGTCCTGCGGGATCCGTCCGTCGACATGTCGCTGTCGGTGACCTGTTCCCCTCAGTTGCTCCAGAACTCCCCCGTCCCGCTCACCGAGGGCAGCCGGGTGGTGATGTTCGGCAAGTTGTCGTTCTACACCGGCCGCGGGTCGGTGTCGCTGCGGGTCACGGAGATCCGCGCGATCGGGATCGGTGAACTCCTGGCCCGGATCGAGCGCTTACGCGCGTTGCTGGCCGCGGAAGGCCTGTTCGACCCTCGGTTGAAGCGTCCGCTGCCGTTCCTGCCGGGAACGATCGGGCTGATCACGGGTCGCGCGAGCGCCGCCGAGCACGACGTGCTCAGCGTGGCGCAGCGCCGCTGGCCGGCCGTGCGGTTCGAGGTGCGCAACACCCCGGTCCAGGGTGCGACCGCCGTCCCACAGATCCTCGACGCGTTGAAGGAATTGGACGCCGACCCGCACGTCGACGTCATCATCCTCGCGCGCGGCGGCGGCAGCGTGGAAGACCTGCTGCCGTTCTCCGACGAAACGCTGTGCCGCGCGATCGTCGCCTGCACGACACCGGTGGTCAGCGCGATCGGGCACGAGCCGGACAGCCCCCTCAGCGACCACGTCGCCGACCTGCGGGCCGCGACACCCACCGACGCCGCCAAACGGGTGGTCCCGGACGCCGTCGCCGAGCAGGCCCTGGTCGGCGAACTGCGGTCGCGGAGCGCGGCCGCCCTGCGCAACTGGGTGCAGCGCGAGTCGCACCTGATCTCCCAGCTGCGGAGCCGGCCGGTGCTCGCCGACCCGCTGCGCGCACTGGACCACCGGTCGGACGAGGTCGAGCGATTGCGCGAGGCCGGCCGACGCGACATCAGCCGCGCGATCGCCGCGGAGAGCACGACCGTCGAGCACCTGCGCGCCCGGCTCACGACCCTCGGGCCCGCGGCAACCCTGGCCCGCGGGTACTCCGTGGTCCAGCGGATAGTGCCCGACGGCGACCCCGAGGTGCTGCGTTCGGTCGACGACGCCCCGCCGGGCACCCAGATTCGCGTTCGAGTCGCCGACGGCGCAGTCCGTGCCGCGGTGATGGGAAAGGACAAGTAGGACATGAGCAAGCCCACCGGAAACGACACCGACATCGCGGAGCTCGGCTACGAGGCGGCGCGCGACGAACTCGTCGACGTGGTCAAGGTGCTGGAGCAGGGCGGCCTCGACTTGGACGCGTCGCTCGCGTTGTGGGAGCGGGGCGAAGCCCTGGCGAAGCGTTGCGAGGAGCACCTCGCCGGGGCCCGCAAGCGCGTCGAGACCGCGCTGTCACATGCCGACGACGAGGGCTGACGCCCCTCTCGTCTCAGTCTGCGAGGACCGGGGCGTCCGCCGACGCGGTCGTCAACTGCTCGAACGCCTCGGGTGATGCGCTGCCCGTGACGAGCAGCCGGACGTCGCCGAAGTCGGACACCCAGATCGGTTCGACACCCTCACCGCCGTACACGATCCAGCTGTGACCTGCGACGTCCTCGGTTCCGGTGGCCGTGCGCGGTCCACCCGCGACGAACGGCACGAGTACCGTCTCGCCGGCGTTGCTCTGCGTGAGCTGGATGTAGCGGCCGGCGTCGGTGATGAAACCGACGGTGCTCGAATCGCCGCCACCGTCGCCGCTGACGATGCTGCGGCTGCCCGAGTTGGGCGTCCAGCCCTCCGGGGTCGCCGGCTGACGCACCGGGAACGGAAGGTCCTTCGCGTCGTACTTCAGCGCCGCGTCGATGTCGAAGCTGGGGATCGGGCCGCTCGTCGGCCCGCCGGGGCTGAACGTGCACTGGCTGGCGATACCCGCGATCAGTACGCAGAACAGGACAAGGGGTACGAGCGACCACACCATGTCGCGGTTGTTGTGCAGGATGCGGGGTTTATCAGATGCCACGCCCACCAGTATCCAGGGTCGGTCCCGGAACAACGATTCTCGGTCCCGTGAATCGCGCCCCAGCAGCGCACGTCACACATCTTTCTGGGAGAATCAGCAGGCGAGATCCACCCGACACTCGGTGGCCGTGAGGCCGCCGACACAGCGTCGGCGTACAACGTCGACCGTGACAGCACCAGGAGGCACTGCCCATGACGGCTAGCACCACTTCGAGTCGCCGCGAGGCCCCGGACCGAAATCTTGCTCTGGAATTGGTCCGAGTCACCGAGGCTGGTGCGATGGCTGCCGGTCGCTGGGTCGGCCGTGGCGACAAGGAGGGCGGCGACGGAGCTGCCGTCGACGCCATGCGCCAGCTCGTGAGCTCGGTCTCGATGCGCGGCGTCGTCGTCATCGGTGAGGGCGAGAAGGACGAAGCCCCGATGCTGTTCAACGGCGAGGAGGTCGGCAACGGCGACGGACCCGAGTGCGACTTCGCGGTCGACCCGGTCGACGGCACCACGCTGATGGCCAAGGGCATGCCCAACGCCATCGCCGTACTCGCGGTCGCCGAGCGCGGCGCCATGTTCGACCCGTCCGCCGTGTTCTACATGGAGAAGATTGCCGTCGGTCCCGACGCCGCCGACGTCATCGACATCACCGCTCCCGTCGCGGAGAACATCAAGCGCGTCGCGAAGGTCCGCAAGGCGTCCACGTCCGACGTGACGGTCTGCATCCTCGACCGCCCCCGGCATGCCGGGCTCATTCAGGAGGTCCGGGACACCGGCGCCCGCATCCGCCTCATCTCCGACGGTGACGTCGCGGGTGCGATCGCCGCCGCGCGTCCGGACTCGGGCACCGACATCCTGATCGGCACCGGTGGCACCCCGGAGGGCATCATCGCCGCCGCCGCGATGCGCTGTATGGGTGGTTCGCTGCAGGGCCGCCTGGCCCCGACCGACGACGCCGAGCGGCAGAAGGCCATCGACGCGGGCCACGACCTCGACCGCGTGCTGACGACCGAGGATCTCGTGTCCGGTGAAAATGTCTTCTTCTGCGCCACCGGTGTCACCGACGGCGACCTGCTCCGCGGTGTCCGCTACTACGGTGGCGGCGCGTCGACCCAGTCGATCGTGATGCGGTCGAAGTCGGGCACCGTCCGCATGATCGACGCGTACCACCGTCTGGAGAAGCTGCGCGAGTACTCGTCCGTGGACTTCACGGGCGAGGACGGCGCCGTTCCGCCGACGTTCTAGGCAGCTCCGCTGCTCGTGCGCCTTTCCGGTTGCTGCGGCGACCGGAAAGGCGCACGGGAGCATCCCCACTCGGCGCCCATAAGTGGCATGTTTGACGCATGACCGAGAGCAACGAGCAGCAGTACCGGATCGAACACGACACCATGGGCGAGGTGCGGGTGCCCGTGGATGCCCTGTGGCGCGCGCAAACTCAGCGTGCCGTCGAGAACTTCCCGATCAGCGGTCGAGGTCTCGAGCGCACCCAGATTCGTGCGATGGGGCTGCTGAAGGCAGCCTGCGCGCAGGTCAACAAGGACCTCGGCCTCCTCGACTCCGACAAGGCGGACGCCATCATCGCCGCGGCAGGCGAGATCGCCGAGGGCAAGCACGACGATCAATTTCCCATCGACGTCTTCCAAACCGGCTCGGGCACCAGTTCCAACATGAACGCCAACGAGGTGATCGCCTCGATCGCGGCGGCGAACGGTGTGGTGGTCCACCCCAACGACGACGTCAACATGTCGCAGTCGTCCAACGACACCTTTCCCACCGCAACACACGTCGCGGCCACCGAGGCCGCGGTGAAGGACCTCCTCCCCGCCCTCGACCATCTGCGGCTGGCGCTGCTCGACAAGTCCACCGAGTGGAAGACCGTCGTGAAGTCGGGTCGCACCCACCTCATGGACGCGGTCCCGGTGACCCTCGGGCAGGAGTTCGGCGGTTACGCACGCCAGATGGAGGCGGGAATGGAGCGGGTCGTGGCCTGCCTTCCCCGTCTCGGTGAGCTGCCCATCGGCGGCACCGCGGTCGGAACGGGACTCAATGCCCCCGACGGCTTCGGTCCGAAGGTCGTGGCCGAACTGGTGAAGGCGACGGGTGTCGACGCCCTCACACCGGCGAAGAACAGTTTCGAGGCGCAGGCGGCGCGCGACGGCCTGGTGGAGGCGTCCGGAGCGTTGCGGACGATCGCGGTGTCCCTGACCAAGATCGCCAACGACATCCGCTGGATGGGTTCGGGACCGCTCACCGGTCTCGGCGAGATCCGGCTCCCCGACCTGCAGCCCGGCAGCTCGATCATGCCCGGCAAGGTCAACCCGGTGCTCCCGGAGGCGGCCACCCAGGTCGCCGCGCAGGTGGTCGGCAACGACGCCGCCGTCGCGTGGGGAGGTGCGGCGGGCGCATTCGAGCTCAACGTGTACATCCCGATGATGGCGCGGAACCTGCTGGAGTCGTTCACGTTGCTGGCCAACGTCTCGCGGCTGTTCGCCGACCGGTGTGTCGCGGGGCTCGTCGCGAACACCGAGCACCTGAAGACTCTCGCGGAGTCGTCGCCGTCCATCGTGACGCCGCTGAACTCGGCGATCGGGTACGAGGAGGCCGCCGCGGTCGCGAAGCAGGCGCTGAAGGAGAAGAAGACCATCCGGGAAACGGTCATCGACCGCGGCCTGATCGGCGACAAGCTGAGCGAGGAAGAACTCGACAGGCGTCTCGACGTGCTGGCGATGGCGAAGGTGAAGGACTGACCCTGCCGACGGAGAGGGCCCGCACTCCGTTCGAGTGCGGGCCCTCACGCGCAGGAAGTCCCTACAGCAACGCGGACAGCTCGTCCCGGGCCTTCTCGCCCTCCTCGCCGAGATCGGTGCGACCGGCGATGTTCCACGCGCGGAGCAGCGGGGCGAAGACCTTCTCTCCTTGCTGGGCGGGGTCGTAGATCCCGGCCTCGGCGAGCACGGCGGTGCTGTCGGTTCCGCCGGGGAGCGCCACGCTCGGCACGTCGAAGGCGGCGATCCGCGAAGCGATGGCGCGCATCGTCTGGTCGGGGACCAGCTCGAACGCCGCCTCGACGAGGTTCCGGTAGAACAGTGACTGCAGTTCGTCGTCGGCGGCCAGTCGCTCGGCGATCACGGCCACCAGCGGGTCCTCACCGAGCGCCGCGGTGTTGTGATGACGCACTGCCGCGGCCTTCTCCTCGAACGCCGAGTTCGCGAGCATCTCGATCAGGTGCATCGGCGGCATCGCGTAACCGCGGACCATCTCGTCCATCCGCGCGCGCTCGAGGGCGACGGGATCGACGGCCCGCGTCACCATCAGGTAGTTCCGGAGCACGATGGAGTGCCGGTTCTCCTCCGCGGTCCAGCGGCCCACCCAGCGCCACCACGGTCCGACCAGGGCGAGATGTTTGGCGATCTCCCGGTGATAGGCGGGCACGTTGTCCGCTACCAGCACACCCACGGTCAGAGCGAGCGCCTCGACCTCGCTCAGGGTCGACTGATCTGCCGACCAATCCGTTCCACCCATGAACGCAAAGTTCTTGCCCTGGTCCCAGGGAACCAGATCGTGCGGCTGCCAGCCGTCCGCCTCGGCGATGTGGCGTGTGAGGTTTTCGTCCACCACCGGAGCCAGCTCACTGAGCAGCTGCGAGTCATTCTTTTCAATCGGCATCCGCACACCGTAGCGTCCGCGCCCGGGTGCCGGGTTGACCAGCGGTGGATTCGAGGGAACAACACCGGCGTTGTGACGAAAACAGCCAGGTCATGGGCCTGTAGTCGTTAGGCTGGGAGTTCACGACCCTCCCGGGCCCGAGCAGAGGATCGCCAATGCGTCGACATGGGAACCTGACGATACTTCTGCTCGCCGTCGCTCTTGGCGGGTCCCTCCTCACGGGGTGCGGCTCCGGCACGGACGACTCCTCGCCCTCCGCAACCTCCACGTCCGAATCTTCCACACCACCGAATCCGGGCACCGTCGCGGGCGTCGAGATCCCCGACGGTCAGATCGACGACGCCGTCGGCCGTCTCGACGAACTGGCGAACGAGTTGATGGAGAGTTCCGGGCTGCCGGGCATGGCGGTCGCCGTCGTCCGCGGCGGGCAGACCGTCTACGCGAAGGGTTTCGGGGTTCGTGAGGCGGGCACCGATCAGAAGGTGGACGCCGACACCGTGTTCCAGTTGGCGTCGATGTCGAAACCGGTGGGGTCCACGGTGGTGGCCCATCAGGTCGGCGACGGGGTGATCGGCTGGGACACTCCCGTGGCGTCCACGTTGCCCGGGTTCGCCCTCGCCGACCCGTGGGTCACCGAGCACGTCACGGTGGGCGATCTGTACTCGCACCGGTCGGGGCTGCCCGATCATGCCGGCGACCTGCTCGAGGACCTGGGTTACAACCGGCAGCAAGTGCTGGACAAGCTCCGGCTCGACCCGTTGAACCCGTTCCGGATCACGTACGAGTACACCAACTTCGGTCTCACCGCGGCAGCCGAGGCCGTCGCGGTGGCGTCCGGGACGGATTGGGCGACGCTTTCGGAGCAGACGATCTACCAGCCGCTGGGGATGTCCTCCACGAGTTCGCGGTTCGCCGACTATCAGGCCCGCAGCGACCGCGCCGTCGCACACCAACTCGTCGACGGCAGGTACGTCGCCGATGCGGTGCGCGACCCCGACGCCCAGTCCCCCGCCGGCGGGGTGAGCTCGTCCGTCAACAACATGGGCAAATGGCTGGCGATGCTGCTGGCGGACGGAACGTTCGAGGGCAAGGAGATCGTGTCGCCCGAGGCGCTGCTGCCGGCCGTCAGTCCGCAGATGGTGTCCAGCCCACCGCGTTCGATGGACAGCCGTCCGGGGTCCTACGGTTACGGGTTCAATGTCTCGAGTTCGCCGGCAGGCCGGGTCTCCCTCAGCCACTCCGGTGGATTCCAGCTCGGGGTGGCGACGAACTTCGTTGCGATACCGTCGGCCGACGTCGCGATCGTCGCCCTGACCAACGGGTCACCCATCGGGATTCCCGAAGCCCTCACCGCCGAGTTCGCCGACCTCGTCCAGTTCGGGGAGATCCGCGAGGACTGGAGAGCGTTGTACCGGCAGGCCATCGCGCCGATGGACGAGCCCGAGGGCAGTCTCGTCGGCCAGACCGCCCCCGCGAACCCGGCACCACCGCAGCCCCTTCCGACCTATGCGGGCACGTACGACAACGCATATTGGGGGCCCGCCGTCATCACCGAGAGCAACGGCGGGCTGACACTCCAACTCGGTCCCGCCGGGCAGACCTTCCCCCTCACACACTGGGACGGCGACACCTTCACCTTCACACCCACCGGTGAGAACGCCCCACCCGGAACCATCTCGAAGGCCACGTTCGCCGGCAACAACGTCACACTCGAGCACTACGACATGGAAGGCACGGGGACATTCGTCCGCTGAGCCGACACATCGACGGGGAGAAGATCATGAATTCGAACTCGCACGCACCCACGGGAACCACGCAGAAGGACACCGCGAATGTCGAGGTGGTGCGAGCGTTCCTGGACGCGCTCGTCGCCGGCGACCCGGACGCCGCACAGCAGTACCTCGACCAGGACATCGTGTGGCACAACGTGTCTCTGCCCAAGATCCGCGGAATCCGCTCCGTGATGCGCATCTTGGACGGCATGAGCCGCCCTGGTTTCGGATTCGACGTGCGTCTGCACCACATCGCCGACGACGGAACGGCAGTGCTCACCGAACGCACCGACGTCCTGATCTACAAGCGTCTCCGCAGCGAATTCTGGGTGTGCGGCACGTTCGAGATGAAGGACGGCAAGATCGCCGTCTGGCGTGACTATTTCAGCAACCGGGACGTCCTGTGGGGCACGATCAAGGGGATCGTGCGGGCCTTCTGACGACCCCGGTTTTCTGCTGACACTCCGCCCGATGTCACCTCGGTGCAGTCCGACTGCACTGGTGCGACACCGGGCGGATCACGCTGCGGGACAGGCGCCTACGGCGTCGGCCCGAACTCCTCGAGCATCTCCGTGACGAGCGCGGCGATCGGCGAGCGCTCACTGCGCGTCAACGTGATGTGAGCGAACAGCGGATGCCCCTTGAGCTTCTCGATCACCGCCGCCACACCGTCGTGACGCCCGACCCTCAGATTGTCGCGCTGAGCGACGTCGTGCGTGAGGATCACCCGGGAACCGGTACCGAGCCGGGAGAGCACTGTGAGCAGCACGTTGCGTTCCAGGGACTGCGCCTCGTCCACGATCACGAACGAATCGTGCAGTGAGCGTCCGCGAATATGCGTGAGTGGCAACACTTCCAGCATGCCGCGACTGATGACCTCGTCCATCACCTCAGTACTGGCAAGACCGTCCAGGGTGTCGAAGACCGCCTGGGCCCACGGCCCCATCTTCTCGCTCTCACTGCCCGGCAGGTAGCCGAGTTCCTGACCGCCCACCGCATAGAGAGGCCGGAAGACGACGACCTTCCGCTGGGTGCGACGCTCCAGCACCGCCTCCAGACCCGCCGTCAACGCCAGCGCCGACTTACCGGTGCCCGCCTTGCCGCCGAGCGACACGATGCCCACGCTGTCGTCGAGCAGGATGTCCAGGGCGATCCGCTGCTCGGCCGAACGTCCGTGCAGGCCGAACGCTTCACGCTCTCCGCGCACCAACTGCACTCGCTTGTCGGCGTTCACCCTGCCCAGCGCGCTCGACGAACCACCCAGCAGCCGAATACCCGTGTGGCACGGCAGCTCCCGGGCCTCTTCCAGGTCGACGACGCCCTCGGCGAACAATTCGTCGATCGACGAGGATGCCACATCCATTTCGGTCATACCCGTCCAACCGGACGGAACGACGTCGTGGGCGTGGTACTCGTCGGCGGGCAGACCCACCGCACCGGCCTTCACACGCAGCGGGATGTCCTTGCTGACGAGGACGACGTCGCTGCCCTCGGCCTCGAGATTCAGTGCGCAGGCGAGGATCCTGGAATCGTTGCTGTCCGTGCGGAATCCGACCGGAAGAACCGACGGGTCGGTGTGATTCAGCTCGACCTGCAGGGTGCCGCCCTCCGTGCCGATCGGCACGGGCTGATCGAGACGACCGTATTCCAGCCGGAGGTCGTCCAGCATACGCAGCGATTCTCTTGCGAACCATCCCAACTCGTGGTGGTGTCGCTTCCCTTCGAGCTCACTGATCACGACGAGGGGAAGCACCACACGGTGCTCGGCGAACCTGGTGACGGCCCAGGGGTCGGACAGCAATACGGACGTGTCGAGTACGAACGTACGAATTCCCGAGTCCGAGGACTTCCTGGGTGCGGCGGACGAATGTCCGGCGCGGGCTGAGACGGAGCGTGAAGCAGTCACGTTGGCTCCTAGGTCTGCGTGGCACCCACGCAAACTCGGTTCGCTGGACCGGTCCGTCCCTGGTGTGTCACCACACGAGGGCCGGGCGCCGGCCCCCTCGCACTGAGTGTGTCAGCCACGATCAGGACCTCCCGTACAAGCAACTTCCCCGCTGCCTGTTACCCCCGACGGTACTGCCAAACACGCCGGACGGCCGCGCGAGAGGCGGGCGTGTCGGTGAACATCGCGTTACGCGGGGGCGTCTGCGGCGCCCGTGCGTGGTTGACGAGTCTCTGCACTCGCAGGTCACGCACGGGCGGCGGAGCCGCCTAGATCAGGCGCCAGTCCTCGAGGCCCTCGTACAGCGGGAAGTCGGCGGCGAGCTTCGACACGCGGGCCTTCAGGGCCTCGACGTCGGCCGATCCGGCGAGCGCGGCGCCGATGATGTCGGCGACCTCGGTGAACTGCTCGTCGCCGAACCCACGCGACGCGAGCGCGGCGGTGCCGATCCGGAGGCCGGACGTGACCATCGGCGGGCGCGGGTCGAACGGCACGGCGTTGCGGTTGACGGTGATGCCGACCTCGTGGAGGAGATCCTCACCCTGCTGTCCGTCGAGCTGCGAGTTGCGCAGGTCGACGAGCACGAGGTGGACGTCGGTGCCGCCGGTGAGGACGCTGACGCCCTTGTCCACGACATCCGAGCCGGTCAGGCGCTCGGCGAGGATCTTCGCACCGGTCAGCGTGCGCTGCTGACGGTCCTTGAACTCCTCGGTGCCCGCGATCTTCAGCGAAACGGCCTTGGCGGCGATGGCGTGCATCAGCGGCCCGCCCTGCTGACCGGGGAACACGGCGGAGTTGAGCTTCTTCGCCCACTCCTGCTTGGCCAGGATCAGACCGGAGCGGGGTCCGCCCAGCGTCTTGTGGACGGTGCTGGACACGACGTCGGCGTAGGGCACGGGCGACGGGTGCAGGCCGGCAGCCACCAGGCCCGCGAAGTGCGCCATGTCGACCCACAGGTACGCGCCGACCTCGTCGGCGATGGAACGGAACGCGGCAAAGTCCTCGTGACGCGGGTACGCAGACCAGCCGGCGACGATGACCTTCGGCTGCGCGGCGACGGCGATCTTGCGGACCTCGTCCATGTCGATGCGGTGGTCTTCCTTGCTGACCCCGTACGACTCGACGTCGTAGAGCTTGCCCGAGAAGTTCAGCTTCATGCCGTGCGTGAGGTGGCCGCCGTGCGCCAGGTCGAGGCCGAGGAGCTTCTCCCCCGGGTTCATCAGGGCCATCAGGACGGCCGCGTTGGCCTGGGCGCCGGAGTGCGGCTGGACGTTCGCGAAGTCGGCGCCGAACAGTTCCTTGGCGCGGGTGCGGGCGAGGTCCTCGATGACGTCGACGTGCTCGCAGCCGCCGTAGTACCGGCGCCCCGGGTAGCCTTCGGCGTACTTGTTGGTGAGGACGCTGCCCTGCGCCTGGAGGACCGCGCGGGGAACGAAGTTCTCCGAGGCGATCATCTCGAGCGTGTCGCGCTGACGGGCCAGCTCACCTGCCATGGCCTGGGCGACTTCGGGGTCGAGTTCGGCGAGGGGGGCCGTGTTGACGTCGGTACCGGGCACAGCGGTCATCGAGGAATCTCCAAGCTGGATGCGGAAACGAATGCTCCCAGTCTACGAAGAACCCGTGAGGAGTACCTAACCGCCCGCGGTGAGGGACCCCTCACCGGCACGCAGGACGCTGGGAACGAGCGGCTCGTCGAGCAGTCGACGGAACCGCTCCGACCGCTCCGCGCCGACGGGCACCTCGGCCAGCCAGCCGCCGAGCAGGCGGTATCCCTCCACATAGGTGCTGGTGTAGGCCCGCCACAGCGGCGACGACAGGAACCGCAGCGACTGCCGGGCCCGCTCGGGGGTCGACAGGCTCCACCGCTGCAGGAACGCGGCGACGTCGTCGTGGCTGCGGCCCTCGTCGTGCAGCATCATTGCCGCGTCCTGCCGCACGCCGAGCAGCTGGCCGGATGCCCCGGACAGGCGTTGCGCCTGCTCACCGTCGAATCGCAGCCCGAGGTCGGCGTAGATTTTCTGCGCCCACAGCCCCCAGTCGGACCCGACGATCGCCTCCAGTGCGAGGTCGGCGAGGCCCTCCGCCATCAGGCACTGCGGGGTGTTGACGACGAACAGCGTCTGCTCGAGCTGTCCCGCGCCGACCAGTCCGGCTTCTTTGCGGCAGTGCTCGGTGTGGTGGCCGGGGTACGACTCGTGCGCGATCAGCCGCGGCAGGTTCGACATGTGCTGCTTCAGGTCGGAGTTGATCGCGACCCGGGAACGGTAGTCGCCGAGGTAGTAATTGAACCCCGACCACGGCTTGTCGCCCACCACCTCGTACTCGACGACCTCCGTCTCGGGCAGGGCGTAGTGCTCCCGCACGAGATCGCGCAAGGCGCTGGAGAAGGCGTCGACGCATTCCTGCAACCGGTCCGCGGGGATCTCGTCCTTCGCGCGGTGGGCCTGGATGCGTTCGGCCAACGGCCCCGTCCCGGGCAGCACGGCGTCCATCTTCCGGTGCGCCTCCCGGTACTGCTCCTCGTCACCGCGTTCGATGCGGACGTCGAAGTACGCCTCGACCTCGTCGACGAATGCGACGTCGTCTCCAGCGAACTTGCGTCCCGAGCATTCGAGGGCGCGCAGATGGACGTCGAGGAACCGGGTGCGCTCTTCGGACAGTCCGGCCGACGGCAACTCCTCGCGAAGGTTCGCCGCCGTGCGCGCGAGGTCGCGCGGATCGGGCTTCGGCGCGTTCTCCACCTGCCTGCGCAGCGCGGGATCGCCGGTGTACGCGTCGACGAATCCTTCCTCCAGCCGGTCGAAACCCAGCCCGAGCAGCAAGTATTCGCGGACGAACGAAACGGATTCCATGCCGTCCGACCTTAGTCGCAGACACGTCTTCCCGACCCGCCGACAGCGCAGCGTGTGGCACCAAGCACAATCCGACTATGCAACCGCTACTCGCCAGCGCGACGACGACGGCAGAGATTCTGGGCATGGGCCGCTCACTCCCCCTGGTACCCGAGTGTGAGCGGAACTGATGGCGCGGACGAGCGAGTCCAGTCCGTACGTCGAATTCGACCGGAAGCAGTGGCGCACACTGCGTAAGTCGACGCCGCTCGTCCTCACCGAGGAAGAGCTGTACGGACTGCGGGGCCTCGGCGAGCAGATCGACCTCGAGGAGGTCGCGGAGGTCTACCTGCCGCTGTCGCGTCTGATCCACCTGCAGGTGGCGGCCAGGCAGCGACTGTTCGCCGCGACCGCGACGTTCCTCGGCGAGAAGCACCCCGACCAGCAGGTGCCGTTCGTGATCGGCGTCGCCGGCAGTGTGGCGGTCGGCAAGTCCACCACGGCGCGTGTCCTGCAGGCGCTGCTCGCGCGCTGGGAGCACCACCCGCGTGTCGATCTGGTGACGACGGACGGCTTCCTGTACCCGACGGCCGAACTGAACCGCCGCGGGATCATGCACCGCAAGGGCTTTCCCGAGAGTTACGACCGCCGCAAGCTGCTGCGGTTCGTCACCGAGGTGAAGTCGGGGGCCGAAGAAGTGGCCGCACCGGTCTATTCACACATCTCGTACGACATCATCCCCGGCCAGTATCACCTGATCCGGCAGCCGGACATCCTCATCATCGAGGGGCTCAACGTGCTGCAGACCGGACCCCGGCTGATGGTGTCGGACCTGTTCGACTTCTCGATCTACGTCGACGCGCGGATCGAGGACATCGAGAACTGGTACATCCAGCGGTTTCTGGCGCTGCGGAAGACGTCGTTCTCCGACCCCGACGCGCACTTCCACCACTACGCCGGACTGTCGGATCGGGACGCAACGTCTGCCGCGCAGGAGATCTGGCACAACATCAACCGGCCGAACCTGGTCGAGAACATCCTGCCGACGCGTCCGCGTGCCACGCTCGTGCTGCGCAAGGACGCCAATCATTCGATCAACCGGCTGCGGCTCCGCAAGCTGTAGGTGAGTGGCAAAGTGTGTTCCGGCACACTTCGCCGCTCACGTCAGACGCCGAACCTGCGGTGCCGGGCGGCGTAGTCGCGCAGCGCGCGGAGGAAATCGACGCGGCGGAACTCGGGCCAGTACGCCTCCGTGAACCAGATCTCGGAGTAGGCGCTCTGCCACAGCAGGAACCCCGACAGCCGCTGCTCCCCCGACGTGCGGATCACGAGGTCGGGGTCGGGCTGGCCGGACGTGTAGAGGTGGCCGTCGATGCCGTCGACAGTGATCGATTTCACGAGTTCGTCCCCCGACAGTCCCGCGAGGAGCTTCTCGCTGAGCAGCGACTGGACGGCGTCGGCGATCTCCTGACGGCCGCCGTAGCCGATGGCGACGTTGACGTGGGTGCCGGTGCGACCCTCGGTTCCGGCGGCCGCGTCACGCAACCGGCGCGACTGCGCGGCGGGCAGGAGATCGAGAGCGCCGACGATCTTGACGCTCCAGTTCTTGTCGGGGCCGGAGATCTCCTCCACGACGTCCGTGATGATCTCGAGCAGGGTGTCGAGTTCCTCGGGGTCGCGGCGCAGATTCTCGGTGGACAGCAGGTAGATGGTGGCCATCTCGATGCCCGCGGCGTCGCACCAGCCGAGCAACTCGGAGATCTTGAGGGCGCCCATGCGATGGCCGTGACTGACGTCCTCGAAGCCGTTCTCCCGGGCCCACCGCCGGTTGCCGTCGCACATCACGGCAATGTGCCGAGGGTGCTGTAGACCGTCGAGCCGCTTCAGTAGCCGACGCTCGTAGATGCTGTACAGCAGTCCTCGCGCACTCACCTGGAGATCACCATGACACGCAAGAGTACGCCGCACCCGAAGGTGATCCGCGACGGCCGTCACACAGCGCGCGACTTCCCGCTACCGACGGGTACGCTCTCACCAACACGCTAACCTACGGTTGCGTAGGTTAGCTCCACGCACAGCGAGAAGAGGTGTTCAGTGACCGCTTTCGGCCTCGACGAACTACCCGTCAAGCCCCGAATGCGCGGGTGGATCCACCTGTGGGCGTTCGGCGTCTCCGTGATCGCCGGCATCGTCCTCGTCACGGTCTCGGGCATCCGGGTGTCCGGGCAGGCGGCGCTCGCCACCGCCGTCTACAGCCTGACGGTGTGCGGCGTGTTCGGGGTCAGCGCCACCTATCACCGCATCCACTGGAACACCGTCTCGGCGCGCACCTGGATGAAGCGCGCGGACCATTCGATGATCTTCCTGTTCATCGCCGGCAGTTATACCCCGTTCGCGGTGCTGGGACTCCCGTCCGACACGGGCCGGACGCTGCTGATCGTCGTGTGGGCGGGCGCGCTCGCCGGGGTCGCGCTGAAGATGTTGTGGCCGACGGCCCCGCGCTGGGTCGGGGTGCCGCTGTACCTGCTGCTCGGCTGGGCCATCGTCCCCGTTGCACCCGAACTGACGCACGAGGTCGGCGTCGTCCCGATGCTGCTGCTCCTGATCGGCGGCATCCTGTACTCGGTCGGCGCGATCCTCTACGCCACCAAGTGGCCCAACCCGTGGCCGACCACGTTCGGACATCACGAGTTCTTCCACGCCGCCACCGTGGTCGCGGCGCTGTGCCACTACGTCGCCGTGTGGCTGGTGGTGTTCCGGTAGTCCCGGGCTACCGGCTCAACGCCTCGCTCAGGTCCTCGACGGTCGACACCGGGCGGTCGCAGACGAACCCGCGGCACACGTACGCCGCCGACGTTCCGCCGACCAGCGGCCGGTCGGCAAGCAGGGGTGACGAGTCCGGTTCGCCACCGACCACGACGGCACCGCCGGGGGCGAGCCTGTGTGCCTCCTCGAGCAACGCGGACTCGCCGTCGGTGGCCACGGCCACCTGGATCGGGCCGCGCACCGACGCCTCGGCCACCGCGAGCCAGTGCCCGGCGGATCGCGGTGCGCGCTGCAGGAGCAGCGCCACCCGGTCGAGCGAGTGCGCGGCGGCGGTCGCATACCGTCCCGATGCCTCCGGGTCGGCCATCGCAGCCGCGGTGAGCAGCGCCTCGGCCAGGCACGACGCCCCGGACGGCGTCGCTCCGTCGACGGGGTCACGGGGTCGGGTCACCAGCGTCTCCGCGTCGTCAGCGGTGTCGAACCAGCTGCCGGGCCTCTCGCCGTCGGCGAAGTGGATCAACGCCCGGTCCAGCAGCGCCTGCGCGGGCTTCAGCCACTCGGTGTCGCCGGTCGCCTGGTACAGCGCGAGGAGCCCCGTCGCCAGGCAGGCGTAGTCCTCGAGTACCCCGGCCGACTCGCCGACGGTAGCTCCGAGGGATGCCCTCCGCAGTCGCCCGTCGACGACGTGCAGTCCGAGGACGGCTCGCGCGCACTCCGCGGCGGCGTCCACCCACTCCGGCCTGCCGAGTCCCGCGCCCGCCTCGGCGAGCGCGGTGATCGTGAGGCCGTTCCACGCGGTGACCACCTTGTCGTCGCGCCCGGGCTGCGGCCGTGTCGCGCGCTGCGCGAGAAGCGCGTCCCGCACCCGGCGCCAGCGGTCCCGGTCGTCGGGGTCGCGGAGAAGCTGCAGGACGGAGGTGCCGGCCTCGAACGTCCCGGCGGGAGTCACTGCGAACACACCCGCCGCCCACTTCCCGTCCTCGGGCCCGAGGACCTCGACGAGCTGTTCCGGGGTCCACACGTAGGTGAGTCCCTCGACGCCCTCGGTGTCGGCGTCGAGGGCCGACGCGAACGACCCGTTCGCGGTGCGCAGATCGCGCAGCAGGAACTCGACGGTCTCCTCGCTGACACGGACGGCCAGGTCCGAGCCGGTGCGGCGACCCAGGTGCGCGTACGCACGTAGCAGTTGGGCGTTGTCGAAGAGCATCTTCTCGAAGTGCGGCACCACCCATGCGGCGTCGACCGAGTAGCGGGCGAATCCGCCGCCGAGCTGGTCGTAGATGCCACCGCGGGCCATCGCCGACGCAGTGCGCTGCACCACGCCGAGCACTGCCTCGTCGCCGGACCTCTCGTAGGTGCGGAGCAGGCCCTCCATCAGCGCGGACGGCGGAAATTTGGGGGCACCGCCGAATCCGCCGCGCTCGGCGTCCTCGTCGCTGCGCACGCTCCCGGCGGCCGCGTCCAGCAGGGCCGCATCCACCCGGACGTCACCCTCCGGGATGCCGCCCGCTCCGCGCCGCAGTTCGGCGACCACCGAACCCGCTGCCTCGTCGACGTCGCCGCGGCGGTCACGCCACGTGTCGGCAATGGCCCCCAGCAGCTGGGTGAACGACGGCATGCCACCGCGGGGCTCGGCCGGGTAGTAGGTGCCGCAGTAGAACGGGGCGCCGTCCGGGGTGAGGAAGCACGTCATCGGCCAGCCGCCCTGACCGGTCATCGCGACCGTGGCGTTCATGTACACGGCGTCGAGGTCGGGCCGCTCCTCGCGGTCGACCTTGACGCAGACGAAATGCTCGTTCATCAGCGACGCGACCGACTCGTCCTCGAAGGACTCGTGAGCCATGACGTGGCACCAGTGGCACGCCGAATACCCGATCGACAACAGGATCGGGACGTCCCGCTCCCGCGCCCACTCGGTCGCCTCCGGACCCCACTGCTGCCAGTGCACGGGGTTGTCGGCGTGCTGTCGCAGATAGGGGCTGGTGGACCCACCGAGTGTGTTCTGTGCGCGTGGGTCCATCTCCAGCTCCTGTTCGACTACTTCTGCAGGTTGGGCGGGGTGTCCGTGGGCTTCGGCGGTTCGGTCGTGCTCGCGCCGCCACCGTGAATCGCGCCGCGGTCGGTGCCCTCGTCCACTTCCTGGTCGGGTTCGGGATGCTCCGGCTCGAACGTCTCGGGCAGGTTCTTGAGCTTCTTGTTCATCGAACGCACCAGCAGCACGACACCCGCGAGCAGCGCGAGAATCACGACGAGGCCGATGGGCGACGCCTTACCGAACTCGGGACCGGACGGAGTGCTCGGCGTCTGCGCCAGGACGTCCGCCGCGCCGGTCACGATGCTGACCGTCAACGCGTTCACTGCCGGCCGTCCTCGGTGATACCCGCGAACAGATCGTTCTCCGGGATGGAGGTGGTGACCCGGGTCTTGGCCAGTTCGAATTCCTCTGTGGGCCAGATCTTCTGCTGGATCTCGAGCGGAACCGCGAAGAACGAACCGTTCGGGTCGATCTGGGTGGCGTGGGCCCGCAACGCGTCGTCCCGCTGTGGGAAGTAGTCGCCGCACGTGATCTGCGTGGTGACACGCGCCATCAGGTCACCCTGCTCGGTCTTCCACTTCTTGAGCCACTCGGCCATCGGGAACTCTTCACCGCGGCGGTCGTACTCCTCCTGGAACTGCAGGAGACGCTTCCGGATGAAGCCGTGCGAGTAGTAGACCTTCTGCACCCGCCACGGCTCCCCGGCGTCCGGGAACTGCTCGGGGTCGGCGGCGGCCTCGTACGCGCCCATCGACACCTCGTGGCAGCGGATGTGATCGGGGTGCGGGTAGCCGCCGTTCTCGTCGTACGTGGTCATGACGTGCGGGCGGAACTCGCGGATCGCGCGCACCAGCACCTCGGTCGACTCCTCGAGCGGAACGAGCGCGAAGCATCCCTCCGGCAGCGGCGGCTTCGGGTCGCCCTCCGGCAGACCGGAGTCGACGAATCCCAGCCACTGGTGCTGGACGCCGAGGATGCGTGCCGCTTCGGCCATCTCCTCGATGCGCACCTCGTGGATGCGGTCCCGCACCCCGGGCACGTCCATCGCGGGGTTGAGGATGTCGCCACGTTCACCACCGGTCAACGTCACGACCTTCACTTCGTTGCCCTCTGCGGCGTAACGGGCCGTTGTCGCGGCGCCCTTGCTCGACTCGTCGTCGGGATGGGCATGGACGGCCATGAGCCGGAATCCGCTCACGTATTCGTTCACCTCAACTTCGCCAGTAGCCGTTGCCGGCTTGTCCGTGTCGCGCGCTCTCGCCCCCGCCATCGCTGACGGCGCACTGACGCACGTCCTCTATAGTTCCACCCGAGAGTTCCGCTTGCAGCCGTGCCCCCGCTCGAGTGCTGTGAGTTACAGGGAACCGGAGCGGTACGAGAGTTGAGAGATGACGAGAACGCTTCCCCCGGGCCGATACACAGCCGCGGCAAAGCCTGCGCGCCCGAAGCGCTGGCTCGTGTGGGCGCTGTCCGCAGCTGTCGTGGTGGTCGGCGTGATCGTGGCGTTCGTCGCCTACGACAAGTTCGCCGTCTCCGAGATCGACAGTGAAGCCACGTCGTTCGATCTGGTAAGTGATTCGCAGCTCGACATCACCTTCACCGTCACGCGCCAGGATCCGTCCCGGGACGCGGTCTGCATCGTCCGCTCCCGTTCCAAGGACGGTTCCGAGACCGGCCGTCGCGAGGTCTTCATCGCCGGCGGCGAGGATCAGACAGTGAAGGTCACCGCACCCGTCTACACGTCGCGGCCGCCTGCCATGGGCGACATCTACGGCTGCAGCCTGGACGTTCCCGCCTATCTCACCGGCGGCTGACACCCCCGCACCCGAGCGACCGTTCGGGTTATTCGGGGGCTGCACTCCCCGATCGTGCTAGAATCGCCTGATACACGGTTCCGGTTTGGAACCGTGTATTGCTGCATTGGCGGCAAGGCGGAACTCCGCACGGCTACGGCCGTCGAATCCGCCGAGCCGTTGATCACTGCTGTTGCAGTGGTCTGTCGAGGGAGCCCGGCGGCTCCAACTACGAGGGAGTGATCGAGATGACCGAGACCCAGGTGACCTGGCTGACCCAGGAGTCACATGACAGGCTCAAGAGCGAACTCGACCAGCTCATTGCCAATCGTCCGGTCATCGCCGCCGAGATCAACGAGCGTCGCGAAGAGGGCGATCTGAAGGAGAACGGCGGCTACCACGCGGCCCGCGAAGAGCAGGGCCAGCAGGAAGCCCGCATCCGCCAGCTTCAGGAACTTCTGAACAGCGCGAAGGTCGGCGAGGCCCCCACCCAGTCCGGTGTCGCACTGCCCGGTTCCGTGGTGAAGGTCTACTACGACGGCGACGAGAAGGACACCGAAACCTTCCTGATCGCCACCCGTGAAGAGGGTGCTCGCGACAACAAGCTCGAGGTCTACTCCCCCAACTCCCCGTTGGGTGGCGCACTGCTCGAGGCGAAGGTCGGCGAGACCCGCGAATACACGCTGCCCAACGGCAGCAGCATGAAGGTGACGCTCGTCAGCGCGGAGCCTTACCACAGCTGATCTCGGATCCACCGCCGAAAACTCCGGTCCGGGCCCAGTGCCCGGGCCGGAGTTTTGTGCATTGATTCCTGTGTGACTCAGAAGACTCGGCGGGCTTTCATGTCGGCGAACACAGGTCCGATGCGCACGACGTCTCCGGTGGTGGGCGCGTGCAGCATCTGGCCGTTGCCGACGTAGATCGCCACGTGCCCCGGCCCACCCGACTGCCAGTTGCCGAACAGCAGATCCCCGGGCCTGGCCTGGGACAGCGGCACCTCGACACCGACATTCCACTGCGTCTCCGACGTGCGGGGCAGTTTGACGCCGGTTGCGGCGTACACGGCGAACGAGGTCAGTCCCGAACAGTCGAATCCGCCACCCGACGGCCCGTTGATGTTGCCGCCGCCCCACACGTACGGCAATCCGATGAACCGCATGGCCGCTTCGACGACACGGCTCGTGTCACCTGCGGCGGCACCGTAGAAGAACGGCGACAGCATCCGTGCGAACGATTCTTCGAGCGAACGGATCCGCGCGACGTACGGCTGGGTTTCGTGCTCGTAGTCGAACTTTCCGGCAGGCATGCCGCCGGTGGTCCGGACCGCTCCCGCGCCGGCGTTGTAGGCGGCGATCGTGAGGTCGAGGGTGTCGCCCTTGACCACCCCCTCCTTCTTCCAGCCCTCGATCTGCCCGAACAGGTCGCACAGCATCTGACCGGACGCCATCATCGGGTCGGCGACGCCGTTGATGTCGACCTTGCCGTCGCCGTCCGCGTCCTTGCCGTACTTGGCCCAGCTCGCGGGCATGAACTGGCCGGGTCCGCGGGCGCCTGCGCGGGACACGGGCGACGTCGCGCCGTACCGGAAGCCGTTCTCGACCGAGTACAGGGCCGCCAGCGTCGGCGGCTTGATGCCCTCGCACAGCGATCCGGCCTTGCGGATCCACGGGGCGAAGACCGCGATGGCGCCGACCGGTGCGAGTGAGACACCGGGAAAGCCGGCGGGGACCGACGGGATCAGCGATCCAAGCCCGCTGATGAGGGCCGGAACACCGGGCAGAGCGGCGAGGCCCCCGATCGCGGTTCCGACGTCGGGGGCGCTCATTACAGGGGGCTGGTCGAGGGGTGTGTCCGGGAGCACCAGCGGTGCGACCGGGCCGGGCGGCGGCGCCGCTTCGACAGCGGGCGGTGGCGGAATGTACGGGTCGGTTGCCTGCTTCACGACATCCGAGGCCTGCGCAACCATCTGCTCGGCCTGCACGCGGGCCGGTTCGGGGAGGGTTGACAGTGCGTCGTTTACTTGTTTCTGAACGTCGGGTGAGGCCTGCTCGACCACCTGGATTGCTTCGGCTGCTTGATCTTTCACCGGCTGCGGTATGTCCGCTCCCTGAACGATGGCCCCCGCTGCGGTGGTGATCGCCACGATGATCGCCGCTGCATCAACTGACATACGTGCGCTCCTCCTCCTCGGTGCACCTAACCGAGTGAGTTCACGTTACGACGGGGCACAGCAGGTGCGAGGCGATTCTGCCGGATTGCTCGGATTCCTACCGTGACCTGCGGGAGAACGGAAGATGACGAATCACACCGCTGGGCGGTCACCCACGCACGGGCGCAAAACGTTCGCTGAGGATCTCGACCAGGTCGGCCGGGTCTGTGGTGTCGTCGTTCAACGCCTCGAGCAGTTGTGCGCGCTGAGCCGGCGAGATCGGTTCGATTCCCCCGAAGATCTGCCACGTGTCACCGGCCGGGACGACGCGGGCACAGATCAGATTCCCGACGCCCCATTGCCGGCTCGCGGCACGTTCCCTGATTTCTCGCCGGTCTCCGGTACGCAGATCCCGCAGCGTCAGGCCCTCACCGGGCCGGGCCTCCTCCACCTCGTGCACCGACCGTTCGACCTCCTGCCACTGTCGTGCGAGTGCGAACTCGTCCGCGGGCAACATGTCGCCTCGGCTGTCGACGAAGTCGGCGAACGCACCGCCTTCGAAGAGGGCGACGTCGGCGACCAGCGGGTCGTCCAACGCCTCGACCAGCGCTGAGTCCCCGGCCCAGTACTCGGATCGAATTTCGGCGAACTCGAAGATCTGGTCCCGCCAACCGAGCTCCTCCGCGTGCAGCTTCGCCTTCTGGTACAGCCATGCTGCCCGCTCGGACAACGGATGGTCGCCCTTTCCGAGGTGGCACATCTTGTACTTCTTCCCCGACCCGCACCAGCAGGGATGGTTTCGGCCCAGCCCCGGCCTGGGAGTCGGCTGGAAGCGTTCGAGCACGGCGTGCAGCGTCTCCACGTCCCCGCCGGCCATCCGATTCAGCAACGACAGTCCGCGGACGGCGTCACCGCGATCCGAAGCGAAACGGGCAAGGTCGAAGAGGGCGGGATCGAACGCTCCATCCACGACGAGAGCATGTTCGTAGTGTTCTTCGGCGTCTTCCGGGAAGCCCTCCCTCTCGGTGGCGCGGCCGGCGAGCCAGGACGCGGCGGCTTTCACGTTCCGGGGTCCCAGCATGAGCAGCAGATCCGCTGCGTGCAGTATCACGCTCGGGTCCACGTCGCCGTCGAACAGCTCGTCTGCCGCGACCTCCACGACTGCAGGATCGGCCAGGCCCGCGTAGAGCTCCGGTTGTCCGAAGAAGCGTTCTTCGATGTCCTGGTGGTCGCCTTCGGTGAGAGCCGCGACGAGGGTAACGAGCAGCGCGACGGCCGGTGCCGCCTCCACCGGCACCCCCAGGCGGTCCGCGTACAGGCGGAGCACCTGATCGTTCCGGTACTCCTCGAAATCGAATCCGCGCGGGGCGACAAGTTTCCCGGAACGGTCGAAGCCGGCGTTCTCGATTATTTCCGCCAATGGGAACGTCTGCACGGTGAACGCCGCCGGATCGTCGACCAGGAGCTGCCAGACCTCCTCTTCCACATCGACTACCGCGCTCTCGGTCAGCCGCTGGGTGAACCGCAGGGCGAGATCGGGAGCGACCGCGACCGGCCCGTCGACGAAGTCGAGGTGCACGCCGGTGTTCGACGTCGACAGCGCGAGAAGGTCTCCGGGAGAGCACTGCGCAAGGGTGCCCGGAGGAAGGACGAGCGCCGCCTCATCGGCGAACGTGTCAGCGTCCTCGTCGAAGAACACCACCTCGAAGCCATCGACGTCGGGCTCCCCGGATCCGAGAAGCAGGAGCGGCCCGAAGTCGTCCATCTCCACGACGTCGGCCGAGATCTCCTGCGCGGTGAGGCGGTGCGTGAGGACGCGTCCCGCGAGCAGAATGTCGAGCGCGACGTTTCGGCCGTCGGGGAGATATCCGAGAAGCGGCGCGTCCAGGTCCACCACGTCTACGAGCAGGTCGTTGATATGACCCCGGCCCGAATCCGCGAGCGCGTCTGCCAGCTCGCGGTCGGAAAGGGGGCCGCGCTCCCGCAGCAAACCCAGAGCGGCATCGAGCAGTTCGTCATGGTCTGCGATCACGGATCGAATCGTAGTGACGACTCCGTCACGGCGGCGGCTGTCGGGCACGACTGCGCACATCTGCGGACGACACGCCGGGCATGCGCTGCACGACTGCGCACTCGGCGAGGAGAGACAGAATCTTCCCAGGTTGTTCTAAGGTTCGTCGGGGAAGCTGGTCGGCATGAGTGAAGACCGACGGATCACCCGCCTGCTTCCCGTTCGCCGCGTCCTGGCGGCAGCTGGTATCGCCGGACTCGTCGCCGGTGGCGGTATGGCGGCGGCCGCCGACCCCGCGACCCCCGATTCGACGGTGGCGGCGCCCCTCGTCTCGGCCGGATTCGGCGCACCGGACGCCGTGTCCAGCGGCTCCTGAGCCACCGCGACCGGAGATCGACCACATGACCACCGCACGAAGCGCAACCGAATGGTCTACCTGGGGCGTCCACGCCCGCATCGTCGTCACCGACCCCGACTCGCTGAGTTCGGCGTCGAACCTGATCCGCGGATACCTTGCGGCCGCCGACGCCGCCGTCAATCGCGACCGCGCGGACGCCGAGATCCGCTCGCTCGAAGAGGGGCGGAACACGGTCACGCCGATGTTCGCGCGATTCCTCGCCGACGCCCTCGCCGCAGCGCGCACCACCGAGGGCGCACTCGACCCCACGGCATCGGCGCCCGCGTCCCACGCGTGGCGGTCGATCACGGTCGACGGCACCGAGGTCACGCTTCCCGCCGGCGTGGAACTCGACCTGACGGCAACGGCGCGCGCGAGTTCGGCCGATCACTGCGCATCGACGACGGCGGAGCTGCTCGGGTGCGGCGTGCTGGTGGCCCTCGGCGGAGACATCGCCACCGCCGGGACCACACCGCCCGGCGGCTGGCAGGTGCAGGTCCAGGACCTGCCCGGCGACCCCACCTGCCAGGTGTCGATCCCGTCGGGTGCGGCCGTCGCGACCGCCAGCACCGTCAAACCGCTGCACCCCGACTCGATCTCGTTGTGGCGCACCGTATCCGTGGTGGCCGAGTCGTGCACCACCGCGCACGCGTCGAGTACTGCGGCGGTGGGGATGGGCGGCGGCGCCATCGACTGGCTCACCAACCTCGAGCTACCCGCGCGGCTGGTGGACCAGGAGTTCCGGGTGATCACCCTCGGTGGGTGGCCGAGCTAGGTCGGGTTTAGCGGGTTTACTCCTGCAGGCGGACCGTGTACCGGGCGTCGCGCAGTGCGTCGAGGAGATCCTGCCGGTGACCGGGACCGCGGGTCTCGACGGTGAGAAACACCTCCACCTCGTCGAGCGCGAGCGCGCCGCCGGTGCGGGAGTGGACGACGTCGACGACGCTGGCGCCGTTGCCGCTGACCACGCCGAGGAGGCTGACCAGACCACCCGGTCGGTCCGGGATGGTCACGTGCACACCGAGATACCGTCCCGCCGCCCGTAGACCGTGGTTGACGACGTGGGTGAGCAGCAGCGGGTCGATGTTGCCGCCGGACAGCACCGCGCACACCTTCCCGGTGAGCCCCATTTCTTCCGTCGAGCAACTGATCAGCGCGGCCACAGCCGCAGCACCCGCAGGCTCCACGATCAGCTTCGCGCGTTCGAGGCACAGGAGCAGCGCCCGGGACAGGGCATCCTCGCTGACCGTGACGATGGCGTCGACCTGAGTGCCGACGTGCGCGAACGGCACGTCGCCGGGCCTGCCGACCGCGATACCGTCCGCCATCGTCGACATGCTCTCCAGCGGAATCGGGCGACCCTCGGCCAGCGAACGCGGCCACGCGGCCGCCTGCTCGGCCTGGACGCCGACGATCCGCACGTCGGGGCGGCTGGCCTTCACGGCCGCGGCGATACCCGCGATCAGGCCGCCACCCCCGGTCGGGACGACGACGGTCCCGACGTCGGGTTCCTGCTCGAGAATCTCGAGTCCCACGGTCCCCTGCCCCGCGACGATGTCGGCGTGATCGAACGGATGGATCAGGACGGCGCCGGTCTCGTCCGCGAACTTCTTCGCCGCGACCAGCGCGTCGTCCACCGTGTCTCCGGTGAGGTGGACGGTGGCGCCGTACGCCTTGGTGGCGACGAGCTTCGGGAGGGGCGCCCCGGTGGGCATGAAGACGGTGGACGGGATGCCCAGTTCCGTGGCCGCCCAGGCCACCCCCTGCGCGTGATTGCCGGCGCTGGCCGCCACCACCCCGCACGCCCGTTCCGCCACCGACAGATTCGCGATCCGGTTGTACGCACCGCGCGGTTTGAAAGACCCTGTGCGCTGCAGATTTTCGCACTTCAGGGTGACGACGTGCCCGCACCGTTCCGACAGCGCCCGGGACGCGATCACCGGTGTCCGGCGCATGACGGGGTCCAGCAGCTTCCGAGCTGCTCTGATCTGATCCAGCGTGACAGGCTCCACGCGGGCCAGCATAGGGCGCTCCGCGCCCCGTGCGTGGTTAACGAGTCCAGAGGCTCGTCACCTACGCACGGGCGCCGGAGGCGCCTACTTCAGCGCCTGCTCGATGTCGCCCACGAGGTCGGCGGCGTCTTCGATGCCGACGGACAGGCGCACCAGGTCGTCCGGGACCTCGAGCAGCGATCCGGCGGTGGAGGCGTGGGTCATGGCGCCCGGGTGCTCGATCAGCGACTCGACGCCGCCCAGCGACTCGGCCAGCGTGAAGATCTCGGTGCGCGAGCAGAAGTCCAGCGCGGCCTGCTTGCCGCCGGCGAGGCGCACCGAGATCATGCCGCCGAAGCGGCGCATCTGCTTCTCGGCCACCTTGTGGCCGGGGTGCGATTCGAGGCCGGGGTAGATCACCTGCGACACCGCGGAGTGGCCGGTGAGCAGTTCGACGACCCTCTCGGCGTTGTCGCTGTGGCGCTCCATGCGCAGGGACAGGGTCTTGATGCCGCGGAGGGTGAGGAACGCGTCGAAAGGTCCGGGGACGGCACCGGCACCGTTCTGCAGGAATGCGAACGCCGTGTCGAGCTCTTCGTCGTTGGTGACGAGTGCGCCGCCGACGACGTCGGAGTGTCCGCCGATGTACTTGGTGGTCGAGTGCAGCGCGACGTCGGCACCGAGCTGCAGCGGCTGCTGCAGGTACGGCGACGCGAACGTGTTGTCGACGACGATCTTCGCCCCGGCCTCGTGCGCGATGTCGGACAGCGCCTCGATGTCGCCGATGTTGAGAAGCGGGTTGGTGGGCGTCTCGACCCACACGAGCTTGGTGTTGGGACGGATCGCCTCGCGGACGGCGTCCACGTCGGACACGGCGGCGGGCGTGTATTCGATGCCCCACTGGGTGAAGACCTTGTCGATCAGGCGGAACGTGCCGCCGTAGGCGTCGTTCGGGATGACGAGGTGGTCGCCGGGGCGAAGTGCGGCGCGGAGCAGGCAGTCGGTGGCGGCCATGCCCGAACCGAAGGCGCGACCGTACGTACCCGACTCGAGGGCTGCGAGGTTGGCCTCGAGCGGTCGTCGGGTGGGGTTGCCGGTGCGGGCGTACTCGAATCCGTTCCGCATGCCGCCGACGCCGTCCTGCGCGAACGTCGAACTCGCGTAGATCGGGACGTTGACGGCGCCCGTCTGCGGGTCCGGGTCGAATCCGGCGTGCACGGCCTTGGTGGAGAAACCCTGCCAGCTGATGTTGTCCGCTTTGCTGCGCTGCTCACTCATGGCCCCCAGCCTAGTGGGGACCTAATTCTCCAGATACTCCGCGATGGCGAAGGCGACGTCGAGCTTGGTCGCGTCGCTGACGGAGGGGTCGAGCGCGTTGACGATGATGCTGTGTTCGGGTGTGAGCAGGGCCATCGCCACGACGTCGAGGACCACCCCGCCGAACTGCGCGGACCGTGGGTCGGGCACGACGTTCGTCCCGTTCCGCATCTCGACGAGGACGGCCGGGTCGGTGACCTGAGGCTTCACCGACGCGGTGATCGTGCTCATCACGTTGGTCGGTCCCTTGGACCACGAGCAGGTCGGATCGATCGATCCGGGGAGGACGGCCTCAGTGAGGTGTGGCCGGTCCGACACGAGCCGCCCGAGCGCCTTCGTCAGCGCGGCGCAGTCGGTGGACACAGTCGACCCCGGCGACGACACCGAGCCGGACCCCGGTGACGACACCGAGCCGACGTCCGACGGTCCCGACTGCGCGACCGCTTCGCCCTCGATGCTGCTCCCGCAACCGGCGGCGGCGAACCCGAGCACAGCGACCGGGACCACCAGGCCACGGCGTAGACGAGCACTCACAGCGATTTCCCCCTCACGACCACCGGACCGGCACCCTGCTGTGCACCGTACGTTCCGCGCGCAGCAGGGACCAGTCTCGCCCCGACGTGTCGGCTAGGAGCCGGCGCTGAGGAAACCGAGGAGGTCGTGGCGGGTGATGACCCCGGCGGGCTTGCCGTCGTCGACGACCATCAGCGCGTCGGTGTCGCCCAGCGCCTTGGTGGCGGCCGACACCGGCTCACCCGAACCGATGAGCGGGAACGGCTTGCTCATGTGCTTCTCGACCGGATCCGCGAGGTGTGCGCGACCCTCGAACACGGCACTGAGCAGGTCGCGCTCGGTGACGCTGCCCGCGACCTCACCGGCCATGACGGGCGGCTCGGCGCCGACGACGGGCATCTGGGACACCCCGTACTCGCGGAGGATCTCGATGGCGTCGCGCAGCGTCTCGGACGGGTGTGTGTGGACGAGGTCCGGGAGCTCGCCGGACTTGCCGCGCAGGACGTCGCCGACGGTCTTCTCGTCAGGCTTGCCGTCGAGCGGGGTGCGGAGGAATCCGTAGGACGCCATCCACTTGTCGTTGAAGATCTTCGACAGGTAGCCGCGACCGCCGTCGGGGAGGAGGACGACGATGACGGCGTCGGGGCCCTCACGCTTGGCGACCTCGAGTGCGGCGACGACGGCCATGCCGCACGAGCCGCCGACCAGCAGGCCCTCTTCGCGGGCGAGACGGCGGGTCATCTCGAAGGAGTCGGCGTCGGACACGGCGATGATCTCGTCCGGGATGGACGGGTCGTAGGCGGTCGGCCAGAAGTCTTCGCCGACGCCCTCGACCAGGTACGGACGCCCGGTGCCACCTGAGTAGACGGAACCCTCGGGGTCGGCGCCGATGACCTTCACCTTGCCGCCGGACACCTCCTTGAGGTAGCGGCCGGTGCCGGTGATGGTGCCGCCGGTGCCGACGCCCGCGACGAAGTGGGTGATCTTGCCGTCGGTGTCGGCCCAGATCTCGGGGCCGGTGGTCTCGTAGTGGCTCTGCGGGCCGCCCGGGTTGGAGTACTGGTTGGGCTTCCAGCCGCCGGGGAGCTCGCGGGCGAGGCGGTCGGAGACACTGTAGTAGCTGTCCGGATGCTCGGGCGCGACCGCGGTGGGGCACACCACCACCTCGGCGCCGTAAGCCTTGAGAACGTTGCGCTTGTCTTCGCTGACCTTGTCGGGGCAGACGAACACGCATTTGTATCCGCGCTTCTGTGCCACCAGGGCGAGGCCGATCCCGGTGTTGCCGGACGTGGGCTCGACGATGGTCCCGCCCGGCTTCAGCTCGCCCGACGCCTCCGCGGCGTCGATCATCTTGACCGCGATGCGGTCTTTCGAGCTTCCACCCGGGTTGAGGTATTCGATCTTGGCTGCAACGGTCCCGTGATTCTCACCGATGACGGAAGAGAGCTTGACGAGAGGGGTGTTGCCGATCAGGTCGACGACGTGTTCCGCGATGCGCATGCCTCCATGCTCCCAGATGCCCTGATCCGATGCTCACGGACGTCCGGCACGGGGACCCTGATCCGACTAGATTGGTACGGACGCAGTCCGCTGGAACCACCCGTGAGATGAGCACCAGGTAGCGGAAAGGTGAGACCAGTGCCCAAGAGCACCTGGCAGACCGGAGTGAAGGCCGGCGCCACGGCTGTCGTGGCAGGTTCGAGCGCAGGCACGTTGTCGTGGGTGGCGTATTCGTATCTGATGTCCCAGGCGACGGCGGCCCGGGGTGTGATCGGACGCAACGTCGCCAAGCCGCCGGAGGCCGACGGCGTCTACTCCCCCGGCGTCCCGGTTCCCGAACGCTGGCTGCGGACCACCCGGTACGACGTCCACTTGATGATCTTCGGCGACTCGACGGCCGCGGGGGTGGGGTGTGTGTCAGCCGAGGAAGCGCCCGGCGTGCAGATCGCGACGCGCCTCGCCGACGAGACCGGGAAGCGGATCCGGCTGAGTACCAAGGCCATCGGCGGCGCCACGTCGCGCGGACTCAGTGGGCAGGTGGACGCGATGTTCGTGGCCGGACCGCCGCCGGACGCCGCGGTGATCCTGGTCGGCGCGAACGATGTCACGGCCAAGAACTCCATCCGGGCGTCGGCACGCCGGCTGGGAAACGCGGTCGAGCGATTGCGAAAACACGATTGCGCCGTCGTGGTCGGGACGTGCCCGGACCTCGGGGTGGTGACCGCGATCCCGCAACCGCTGCGCACCGTCGTCCGGACGTGGGGGTTGCGGCTGGCACGTGCGCAGGCGGCGGCGACCAGCGCGGCGGGGGGCCATCCGGTGGCGCTGGCCGACCTGCTGGCGCCCGAGTTCCTGGCGGCCCCCGATCGAATGTTCTCCTCCGACCACTTCCACCCGTCGGCGGCGGGGTACGAACTGGCGGCGATCCAGATCGTGCCCGTGCTCGCGACCGCGCTGGGCATGTGGCACGGCGGCCCACTCCCCGACCTGCCCGAGGTGTCGGAGGCCGCGGAGTCCCGCAAGCTGTCGACCCGAATGACGGCGTCGCTCAATCGTTTTCTGTGGCGGCGCGACGCCCGGCGGCGGTCACCCGGCCGCCTCGACGACCTCCTCGCGATCGAGGAGGCCTCCGCGTCGAGGGCGCAACGGATCGCTGAGTGAGATAGCCATGTCCACGCGGTCATCCGGCAACGTAAGTTGTCGGGAAGGCCACAGAACGGGTGGTCTGAAACACAGTCCAGGCCCCCCGCAGTTGACAAAGGAGTTTCCATGCCCGAGGCAGTCATCGTCTCCGCAGTACGCTCACCGATCGGCCGAGCCATGAAGGGCTCACTGAAGACCATCCGCCCGGATGATCTGACGACGCAGATGGTGGCCGCGGCGCTGGCGAAGGTGCCGGAGCTCGACCCCACCGAGATCGACGACCTGCTCCTCGGGTGCGGTCAGCCCGCCGGACAGTCGGGTTTCAACATCGCCCGGGTCGTCGCGGTGGAACTGGGCTACGACTTCCTGCCCGGTGTCACCGTCAACCGCTACTGTTCGTCGTCGCTGCAGACCACCCGCATGGCGCTGCACGCGATCAGGTCCGGCGAGGGCGACGTGTTCGTCTCCGCCGGTGTCGAGTCGGTGTCCAGCTTCGTCACCGGCAACGCCGACGGCCTGCCGAACACCAAGAACGCGCGGTTCGCCGACGCCGAGGCGCGGACCGCGAAGCTCGCGGAGGGCGGTGTTGCGTGGACCGACCCGCGCGAGAACGATCAGATTCCCGACGTCTACATCGCCATGGGCCAGACCGCGGAGAACGTCGCCTCGGCCACCGGCATCAGCCGTGAGGAGCAGGACCGGTGGGGCGTCCGGTCCCAGAACCGCGCGGAGGAGGCCATCAAGAACGGCTTCTTCGAGCGGGAGATCACCCCGGTCATCCTCCCCGACGGCACCGTTGTGTCCACCGACGACGGCCCCCGCGCCGGCACCACCTACGAGGGCATCAGCCAGCTCAAGCCGGTGTTCCGGCCGGACGGTACCGTCACCGCCGGCAATGCGTGCCCGCTCAACGACGGCGCCGCCGCGCTGGTGATCATGTCCGACACGAAGGCGAAGGCCCTCGGCCTGACCCCGCTGGCGCGCATCGTGTCGACCGGCGTGTCGGGCCTGTCGCCGGAGATCATGGGCCTCGGCCCGATCGAGGCCGTCAAGAAGGCGCTCGCCCTCGCGGGCAAGTCCATCTCCGACATCGATCTGTTCGAGATCAACGAGGCCTTCGCGGTGCAGGTCCTCGGTTCGGCCCGCGAACTGAAGATCGACGAGGACAAGCTGAACATCTCCGGCGGCGCCATCGCCCTCGGCCACCCGTTCGGCATGACCGGTGCCCGCATCACCAACACCCTGCTCAACAACCTGCGTGAGCAGGACAAGACGTTCGGCGTCGAAACCATGTGCGTCGGCGGCGGGCAGGGTATGGCGATGGTCCTCGAGCGCCTGAGCTGAGGCGGCTCCGCCGCTCGTGCGTGGTTAGCGAGTGCAGAGACTCGTCAACCACGCACGGGCGCGAAGCGCCGAAGGCCCCCGAGAGCATTGCTCACGGGGGCCTTCGTCAGTTGCTGTTAGTCGCTGTTGAAGTAGCTCAGCAGTCGCAGGATCTCGACGTACAGCCACACCAGGGTGACGGTGAGTCCGAATGCGACGCCCCACGCTGCCTTCTCCGGCGCCTGGGCGCGGATCAGCTGGTCGGCGGCGTCGAAGTCCAGCAGGAAGCTGAACGCGGCGATGCCGATGCAGACGAGGCTGAAGATGATGGCGATCGGACCGCCGTCGCGCAGGCCGAGGCCGCCTTCGGTGAAGAAGCTGGCGATCACGTTGCCGAGGACGAGGACGACGACACCGATGAGAGCGCCGATGATCATCCGCGTCAGGCGGGGCGTGACCCGGATGGCGCCGGTCTTGTAGACGACGAGCATGCCGAAGAACACACCGAACGTGCCGAGCACGGCCTGGGCGATGAGCGCCGCTCCCCCGACTCCGCCGAACGTGACGTCGGTGAACATGAACGACAGGGCGCCGAGGAACAGGCCCTCCGCCACCGCGTAGGCGAGAACGATGCCGGGGTTGTCCATCTTGCGGCCGAAGGTGGCCACGAGGACCAGCACGAGACCGACGAGGCCGCCACCGATGACCAGCGGGCCCGCGAGGTCCGCGTTGTTGCTCACCAGGAAGTAGGAGATGATCGCCGACACCGTCAGCACGCCGAGCGTGACGCCCGTCTTGGTGACGACGTCGTCGATGGTCATCGAACGGTAGTCGGGGCCGGTCCGGTAAGGCTCGGCCTGGGTGTACTGCGGCTGACCGAACTGCTGCGTGACCTGCGCGGCGCCGGCCGTCGTAGATCCGAACGAGGCGTATCCGCCGCTGCCCTCTTGTTTGGGCAGGTTGCGGAACACCGGGTTACTGGTGGTGCGCACCGTGCACATCCCTTCTCGTGGCTCGCCGGGTGGATCCGGGTTTCTTGTACGTTGAACGTCCCGCACCCACCGCAAGTTCCCGTTCGTCGCTTTCGGGTCGGACAATTCGGACTCTACCGGTGCCCCGGTGACACTCGCCAGACGAGGCCGGTCCGGCGTGGCGGTCAGGCCACGGACCGGGTGACGGTGAACTTGGGATTGCGCCCGACGACGTCGGTGGGTCCGACGAGCCGCTGCAACCGGCCCCGGTACCCGAGATGGGAGTTGTATACGGTCCACAACTCGCCGCCGGGCCGGAGCACGCGTCCGGCTTCGGCGAACATCTTCGACGCACCGCCGGTGTGGACGGCGGCGCCGACGTGGAACGGCGGGTTGCACAGGACGACGTCCAGGCTGTCGGTGCCGAGGCTGGACATGGCGTCGTCGCGCAGCGTGCTCACCCGGTCGTCGAGTCCGTTGGCGCGTGCGGTGGCCGCCGCCGACGCCACTGCAGCGGAGGACTGGTCGGTGGCGATCACCGACACGTCCGGTAGCAGCTTGGCCAGGCTGACGGCGAGAATGCCCGTTCCGCATCCGAGGTCGACGGCGGTCCGCGCGCGGGGGTTCACGCGGGGTAGGAAGTCGAGGAGGTACCGGGTTCCGATGTCCAGTTTGGCGCCGGCGAACGCGGCGCCGTACGACACGACGTCCAGACCGAGCTCGGCGAGGTGATCGGTGACGGGGTACGTCGGCGCCGTCACCGCCTCCGGACCGCTCGCGATCAGCACCCGCGACTTCTGTCTGCCGAGGGATGCGCGGACGGCGGAGAAGGAGCGCCCGAGCACGTCGTTCATGGCGGTGGAGATGTGCTTGTCGCGGCCACCGGCGTAGACGGCGACGGACGGGTCGGCGTAGCGGGCGATCGCCTCGGCGATCTCGGTGAGTTCGCTCAGGCTCCGGGGTAGCTGCATCAGCACGACCGTCGCGCCGCCGAGCAGTTCCTCGCCCAGCGCGGACGGCCGGTAGCGGTCGGACAGACCGGTCGTCTCGGCGTTGGCGGCCAGCGCCAGCTCGCCGGTCAGCGGGTCCTGGTGCACCCGGATTCCGGTGGCACCGTGCCCGGCCGCGGCGCCGAGGGTGAGTGCGCCGTAGTGGTCGCCGATCACGGCGACCGTGCCCGGGCGGGCCGCCGACAGGGCCGCCGCGGCCTCGTCGAGGATCAGCCGATCGGCGGCGTCGACGGCCACCAGGTTGGGGGCCTCGACATCGGGACGGCGGCGCAGGCGGGAGAACAGGGCGTCCCGGTCGAACACTTCGGAGCCGGGCACGCTACTCGGACACCCACTGCGCGACGTCGGCGACGGATTCGCGGTGGGTGCGGAATCCGTTGACGGGGTTGTCCGTGTCGGGGTAGCCGAAGGAGATGGCGCAGACCACGCGGCGATCCTCGTCGAGTCCGAAGAATTCGTGGATGAACCGTGCACTTCCCGCGAGAGCGGCCTGCGGAATGGTCGCGACTCCGAGGCTCTGTGCGGCGAGGAGGAACGTGTCGACGTACAGCCCGCAGTCCACGGCGCCGTACGTGCCGAGCGCTTCGTGGGTGGTGACGATCGCGACGTGCGGCGCCCCGAAGAGGTCGAAGTTCTTGAGCGTCTGCTCCGCCGAGGCGGCGCGGTCGCCGGCCGCGATGCCGACGCTGGAGTACAGCTGCATCGCGCATTCCCGGCGGCGCAGCTTGTGCTCGCCCGTGTACTCGCGTGGGAAGTCGAAGTCGGACTCCTGCGGGTGGGTGCGCACGTACTGCGCCAACCCGGCGCGGAACCGCTCGGTGCCCTCTCCCTCGGTGATCGCGACCTGCCACGGCTGCGTGTTGCACCACGACGGCGTCTGCTGGGCGAGCTGGAGGATCCGCTCGATCACCTCACGCGGTACCTGCGTCGGCAGGTAGGCCCTGCAGCTGATTCGCGCGTCGAGGAGCTGGGCCAGGGTCTGCTCGGCCCTGCTTGTGTCCGCCGTGGCAATGCCGCTGTCCGTCACCGTCGAATTCTCCTCGGGTCTACTCGTTCTCGAACACGCTCTCGGTGTCGTGCGACCGCGATATGCTGGCGTCAGTGCACCGAGAAGGTGATTGGATTGAGTGTGCCACGACCCCCGGAGAGCAGTTCCGGGCCGACCGACTCGGATCCGCAGGCTACCAAGCGGATCGTCGTGACCGACATCGTCGCGGAGCTGTCGGCGGAAGGGTTCGACGACGCTCGTGAGATCGGCCGGGGAGGGTTCGGGGTCGTCTACCGCTGCCTTCAGACGGCCCTCGACCGCACGGTCGCGATCAAGGTGCTGTCCTCCGATCTGGAGGGCGAGGACCGGGAACGTTTCCTGCGGGAACAGCGTGCGATGGGAAAATTGTCGGGTCATCCGCACGTGGTCGACATCCTGCAGTCCGGGGTGACGCGGAGCGGCCGGCCGTACATCGTGATGCCGTACCACGCGCGCAATTCGCTGGACGCCTGGATTCGCCGTGAGGGGCCGCTGCCGTGGAGCGAGACGCTGCGCGTCGGGGTGAAGCTCGCCGGTGCCCTCGAGACGGCGCACCGGCTCGGCACCTTGCACCGGGATGTGAAGCCGGCGAACATCCTGCTGACCGGGTACGGCGAACCGCAGCTCACGGACTTCGGCATCGCGCGCGTCTCCGGTGGGTTCGAGACGACGTCGAGCATGATCACCGGTTCACCGGCGTTCACGGCGCCGGAGGTCCTGCGGGGTGACGCACCGTCGCCGTCGTCCGACATCTACAGCCTGGGTGCAGCCCTGTTCTGCCTGCTCACCGGGCATGCCGCGTTCGAGCGGCGGAGCGGCGAGCGGCTCGTCGCCCAGTTCCTCCGGATCGCCACGCAACCCGTTCCGGACCTGCGGGGTGAGGACATTCCCGACGACGTGTGCGCCGCCATCGAACGGGCCATGTCCGAGGACCCGGCCGACCGCCCGGGCTCGGCGGCCGAGTTCGGTCAGGAACTCCGCGACGTCGAACGCAGGCACGGGCTCGACGTCGACGAGATGGCGCTCCCGGCCGCGGCCGACGAGTTTCCACGTACCGAGCACACCTCGGCTCCGACCACGCAGTCGTCGTCCGGGCACAGTCGCAGCTATCGCCGGCGGTCGGGCGCCACCCCGCCGAGTGCCGCCGCTCGCTTCCGACCCCCGACCCCGATGCGTTCGCTGGTGGAGCGCACCCGCCTGCTCGAGATGCTCCGGCTGGGTCAGCGCAGACGGCTGACCCTCATCCACGCTCCCGCCGGCTTCGGGAAGAGCACGGTGGCAGCGCAGTGGCGCGACGTCCTGATGGAGGACGGCGCCGCCGTCGCGTGGCTGACGGTGGACAACGACGACAACAACGTCGTGTGGTTCCTGTCCCATCTGGTCGAGGCGATCCGCCGGGCGGAGCCGACCCTCGCGGACGAGCTGGGGCAGGCACTCGACGAGAACGGGGCCGAAGCGGAACGGTACGTTCTGACGTCGCTGGTGAACCAGGTCCACGACAGCCGGCGCCACGTGGTGGTGATGATCGACGACTGGCATCGTGTCACGTCGCCGGACACGGTCGCCGCGATGGACTTCATCCTCGAGAACGGCTGTCACCACCTGCAGATGGTGGTGAGCAGCCGAAGCCAGGCGGGGCTTCCGCTGGCCAAGATGCGGGTGCGGGACGAGCTCGTCGAAATCGACTCCGTGGCTTTGCGTTTCGACCTCACCGAATCGCAGAGGTTCCTGGTCGACCTGGGCGGACTCCACCTGGACGACTCCGACGTGGAAGCCCTGGAGGAGACCACCGACGGCTGGGTGGCGGCGCTGCAGCTGGCGTCGTTGTCGCTGCGGGATCGCGCCGACCCGGGCGACCTCATCCGGCACATGTCGGGGCGCCATCACGCGATCGGCGAGTACCTCGCGGAGAACGTCCTCAGCACCCTCGAACCCGCACTGCTCGACTTCATGCTGGCCACGTCCGTCACCGAACGGGTCTGCGGCGACCTCGCCTGCGTCCTGGCGAACGTGACCCGCGGTCAGGCCCTGCTCGAACAGGTCGAATCCCGCGACCTGTTCCTGCGCAGTCTCGACGAGGACCGGGAGTGGTTCGAGTACCACCACCTGTTCGCCGAGTATCTCCGCCGGCGCCTCGAACGTGATCACCCGTCCCGCGTGGAAGATCTGCACCGTGCGGCCGCGCACTGGTTCGCCGAGCGCCACTATGTCAGCGACGCAGTCGATCACGCGCTGGCGGCGGGCGACCGCGACATGGCCGTCGCGGTGGTCGAGGAGCAGGGCATGTACCTGGTGGAGCACTCGCGGATGGTGGCGCTCCTCGGTCTCGTCGACAAGTTGCCGCGGCCGCTGATCGAGTCCAGTCCCCGCATCCAGATCGCAGTCGCGTGGGCGAACATTCTCCTGCAGCGGGTGGCGCCGACGCTGCGGGCGCTCTCGCTGGTGACGTCGGCGCTCGAGTCCTCGGCGCTGAGCGAATCCGAGCAGGCGGACATCCGGGTGGAGGCCGACATTGTCCGCGCGGTGATCGCCGTGTCGTCCGATCGCGTCGCCGGCGTCCCCGATCTGATCGCGGAATGCCTGGCCCGGCCGGAAACCCTACGCGCGTGGGTGGTCTCGGCGGGGTCCAATCTCGCGTCCGCGGTCGCGATCGCCCAGTTCGATTTCGTCGAGGCCCGTCGCCTGCAGGAGTGGGCGGCCGGGTATCACCAGCGGACCGTCGGACCGTTCAGCAGGATGTACGGGTACTGCTTCGCCGGGATCGCCGCCATGGAGCAACTCGACATCACCGCGGCCGAGGACAATTTCCGGCTCGCCGTGCAGACCGCGACGAAAGCGACCGGTCCGCATTCGCACGCCGCCCGTCTCGCGGGAGCGCTCCTGGGCGAGCTGATGTACGAATTGGGCCGTCTCGACGAAGCCGAGCGACTCCTCGACGAAAGCTACGAACTCGGGCCGGAGGCCGGCATCGTCGATTTCATGATCGCCCGCTTCGTGACGGGCGCGCGGCTGAAGGCGGAACGCCGCGACCTGGAGTCCGCTGCCCGCCACCTCGACGAGGGCGCGTCGGCGGCGGCGACGCTGGGACTGCCCCGGCTGCGGGCCCGGGTGGAGAACGAACGGGTCCGACTCGGTCTGCCCGCGTCGCCTCAGCCCCCCGCCCCGGAGGGAAAGGCCACCCGGGTACCCGATTTCGGATTCGCCGAGATCGTCGCGCAACTCGACGACGCCACCGAGATCCGGAAGCAGTCGGCCGTCGAGCCCGATGCCGCGTGCCGCCGCGCGGCGGAGTGGGTGCGCCGGGTCGAGCAGGAGAGCAGGCCGCGGGCGGCCATGCAGGCCAACCGCCTACTCGTCGCCTGCCTGGTGGCGGCGGGCCGGATCGAGGAGGCGAAGCCGGTGCTGGCGTCGATCGCCGCGACCTGCGCGCGAATAGGCTTCGTGCGCTACCTGATCGACGGCGGACCGCGGATGGTGCCGGTGCTGACGGCACTCCTCGAGGATCGGCGTGCCGGCCGCTGGCAGTCCGGCTGGCCGGACGTCCCGGCGGAGTTCCTGGCCGCTGCACTGGCGACTGCGACGCCGATCGAGAGCTAGACACTTCTGCCACGAGGAGGAACCGCCGCGGCCTATCGTGGACTTCCGGACTCTTTCGTGGGAGGACTCATGACCGATCCATCGCCGCAGGACGGGACGCCGCGGTTCGGCGGTCTGCGCGCCCTGTTCGTCAACTGCACGTTGAAGCGTTCTCCCGACGTGAGCAACACCCAGGGTCTGATCGACCGCAGCGTCGGCCTGATGGAGAAGGAAGGGGTCACGGTCGACCAGATCCGGGCGGTCGACCACGACATCGCGACCGGCGTCTACCCCGACATGACCGAGCACGGATGGCCGAGCGACGAATGGCCCCAGCTGTTCCAGCGAGTCCTGGACGCCGACATCCTCGTCCTCGCCGGTCCGATCTGGCTGGGCGACAACGGTTCCGTCACCAAGCGGGTGATCGAGCGACTGTACGGTTGCTCGTCGCTGCTCAACGATCACGGCCAGTACGCCTACTACGGGCGCACGGGTGGCTGCCTGATCACCGGGAACGAGGACGGTGTCAAGCATTGCGCGATGAACATTCTGTACAGCCTGCAGCATCTCGGATACGTGATCCCACCGCAGGCGGACGCCGGGTGGATCGGCGAGGCCGGCCCCGGCCCGTCGTACCTCGACGAGGGGTCGGGTGGTCCCGAGAACGATTTCACCAATCGCAACACCACGTTCATGACGTACAACCTGATGCACACGGCCGCGATGCTGAAAGCGGCCGGCGGGTTCCCCTCGTACGGGAATCAGCGTTCGGAGTGGGACGCGGGGTGCCGCCCCGACTTCGCCAACCCGGACTACCGCTGATCCGTCCGACCGAGAGGAAACGTCATGTGCCGATTGTTCGGGTTGTCCGCCGCCCCTCACCGCGTCCGCGCCTCGTTCTGGCTGCTCGACGCACCGGACAGTCTGTCGCAGCAGAGCCACAAGGAACCCGACGGCACCGGTCTCGGCACGTTCGCGGAGGACGGCACTCCCGTGGTGGAGAAGCAGCCTCTCGCGGCGTACGAGGACGCGGAGTTCGCGCAGGAGGCGAAGCATCGGTACTCGGCCACGTTCGTCGCGCACATCCGTTTCGCGACCACGGGTGAACTGCTCCCGCAAAACACCCACCCGTTCGCGCAGGCGGGCCGCGTGTTCGCCCACAACGGCGTGGTCGAGGGTCTACCGAAGCTCGAGGCCGAACTGGGCACCGATCTGAGTCTCGTTCAGGGCGACACCGATTCCGAACGCGTTTTCGCGCTCGTGACCCGCGAGATCGGCCGGAACGGCGGCGACGTCACCGCCGGCATCACCGCGGCCGCCAACTGGCTGGCCGACAACGTGCCGATCTACGCCCTCAACGTCCTGCTCACCTCGCCCGGCGAATTGTGGGCGCTGCGCTACCCCGACACCCACGACCTTCTCTTTCTCGAGCGGCGCGCCGGCGGTCCGAGCGGTGGCCGTCACCTCCAGCACGCGAGCACCCCCGGCAGGATCCGGGCCAGGTCCGAACATCTCGCCGAGCATCCCGCGGTGGTGGTCGCCAGTGAGCAGATGGACGAGGATCCGGGCTGGACGCCGCTGCACTCGGGCGAACTGCTCCACGTCGACCGCGACCTCGGTGTCACTCGTGAAGTGATCGTCGATCGGCCCCCGCGCTACCCGATCCGTCTGGCCGATCTGGGCGCCCGCGCCGCGGCATCGCAGACGGAGAAGTAGCCCACCCCGGTCAGAACTCCACCCGCACGTGCTCGGAGACGGGACGCGCCTGGCACGCGAGGATGTAGCCGCTCGCAAGGTCCTCGGGATCGAGGATCGACGCGTTCTCCATGTCCACCTCACCCTCCACCACCGTGCATGCGCAGGAACCACATTCGCCTTCGCGGCAGGAGTACGGGACGTCGAGTCCCTTCGAGAGCATCACGTCGACGAGCGTCGCGGTCCGTGGCCAGCTCATGTTGTGCGCTTCGCCGTCGAGTTGCACCTCCACCGTCGACGCCTCCCCCGTGTCCGGCAGTGCGCCGACGACGACGTCGGCGAACGGGTCGCCGGACAGCGACGTGAACACCTCGGCGTGCACCCGGTCGCGCGGCGTCCCCGCGAGGGCGAGCGCCTCGTGGATCGCGTCCATGAAGGGTCGCGGTCCGCAGAGGTAGGCCCGGTGGTTCCGGAACCGGTCCGACAGAGTGGCCAACTGCCGCGGCGTCGGCAGACCCTGCACGCTCTCGAGCCAGTGCACGACGGTCAGCCGGTCGTCATGGCGGGCCGCGAGCTCCCGCAACTCCCCGGCGAAGATGATCGACGTCTCGTCCCGATTGGCGTAGACGAGAACAACTTTCCCGCCACCCTCGCTGAGCGCCGACTTGAGAATCGACATCACCGGGGTGATTCCGCTGCCCGCCGCGAACAGGATCAGGTCTTCGTCCAGACTGGCCGGTGTGAACACCCCGGCGGGCGGCAGAACCTCGATCCGGTCGCCGACGCCGACGTTGTCGCACAGCCAGTGCGAACCGTAGCCTCCGGCGGTGCGTTTGATCGTCACCTTCGGCAGGGCGTCGGTGAACGGCGAACTGGCCAGGGAGTAACACCGGGCGACGGATCCGGTCCGGTCACTCGGGATACGCAGGGTCAGGAACTGTCCGGGCTTGTACGCGAATTCGTGGCGGCGCTCGTCCGGGACGTCGAAGACCAGCGACCGGGCGTCGGACGTCTCCTCCACGACGGCGGCCACGGTGACCACTACTGATCGCGAACTGCGCGGTGTTTCAACGGTCGTCATCGCGACGGTGCCCTCTCGGTACGGTAACTCGATCCTGCCGAAACTAGTGCAGTTCGGCGGCGCCCGCCGCAGGCCTTCCCGCTGGGCGGGACCCCGAAGTTCGCCGTCATCCCCACCGGGACTGTCCGCCGTCCAGGGGAATGGTCGCCCCGGTGAGGTAGCCGGCGTCCTCGCCGACGAGGAAGACGACGGCCCGTCCGATGTCGGATTCGGCGTCGCCGACCCGGCCGAGCGGAATGCCCGCCACGAATTCCGCCGCCTCGTCCGGATTGGTGTCCATCCACCGCTCGAGCGCCGGACTCTTCGCGTGCGGGGCGACGGACAGCACCCGGATTCCGTCCCGGCCCCATTCGCACGCCGCCGCCCTGGTCAGCGAGCGCATCCCCTCCTTGATCGAGCCGTACGCGCCGTAGTTGCTCGCGTCCCAGCGCACCGCCGCCGACGTGACGAGGTTGACAATGACGCCACCGCCCCGCGCCTTCATGTGCGGGTGACACGACTGCATCATGCGCAGAGTCGCGAGCGGCCCGGTGGCGAAGGACCGCTCGTACTCCTCGTCGACTACCGACAGGATCGGTCCCGGTGTGCAGTCGTTGGCGTTGTTCACCAGGATGTCGACGCCGCCGAACACGTCCACCGTCCGCTCGACCGCGGCCGCGATGTCCTCGCGCCTGCTGACGTCGCACACGACCGGCTCACTGCGGGCACCGAATCCCGCGAGCAGCCGGCACGTGGTGTGCAGTTTCGACTCGGTCCGCCCGGCGACGGCGATCGCCACGCCCTCCTTGGCGAGGGCGGTGGCGATTCCCTGCCCGATCCCCTGCCCCGCACCCGTGATCAACGCGGCCTTGCCGTCGAGCTTGCCCATGTCCACTCCCGTTCGCCTACTATCAAACCAAGCATTTGCTTGTTTCTGGCCCAGTGCCGCTTTCATGCGATCAATTCGAGCGCCAGGCATCCTCGCGCTCCCTCACTCCGAAGGCTTCCCGTGACACACCTCCCTCCTCTCGATTTCAGTGGCCGCACCGTCGTCGTGACCGGCGGAACCAAGGGCATCGGTTTCGTCGTCGCCGAGTCGTTTCTCGCCGCGGGCGCGAACGTGCTCGTCTGTGGCCGCTCCACGCCGGACTCCCTGCCCGCGCACGGTGACCGCACCGCCGCGTTCCTGGCCACCGATGTCCGCGATCCGGCCGACGCGACCGCACTGATCGACGACGCCGTTACCCGGTACGGCCGCCTCGACGTTCTCGTCAACAACGCGGGCGGCTCACCCGACGCTGACGCGGCCACCGTCTCGCCGCGGTTCGTCGAGAAGATCATCGCACTGAATCTGCTGGCGCCCTTCACCGTTGCCCAGGCGGCCAACACGGTGATGCAGCAGCAGTCCGACGGCGGGGCCATCGTGAACATCGGCAGCGTCTCCGCTCACGATCCGCAACCCGGCACCGCCGCCTACAGTGCGGCGAAGGCGGGGCTCCTCGTGCTGACCAAAGCGCTTGCGCTCGAATGGGCTCCGAAGGTGCGGATCAATCACATCACCACCGGACTCATCCGCACCGAGAGTGCGGCCTCCGTCTACGGCGAGGACGGCGGCGCCGCCGTCACCCGGACCCTGCCGATGGGACGGATGGCGGTGCCGTCCGACATCGCGGACGCCTGCCTGTTCCTCGCGAGCACCCAGGCGTCGTACGTGAACGGCGCCGATCTCGCCGTCCACGGCGGCGGTGAATACCCGGCGCGGTACCTCGCGACCCGTTCCTGACCCCGCCTCCCCCGCCGAATGTCACCCCGGTTCGGTTCACCTGCACCGGTGTGACATTCGGCGAGAAAACGAACGCGCGGTCAGCCGAACGAGGCGCGGGCGCCGACGATCACCGGCCGGTCGTCCTGGACGAGTTCGAACGACGCATCACCCGCGTCGCCCCAGGCCCGCAGCGACGGCGCGTCACCCGGGTACACGGGCGCCGCGAAGCGTCCCTCGAGCCGGGCGAGGTCCGCGGGGTGCACGTCCAGCGCTCGCGCGAGTTCCAGTGCGCTCGCGGCGAGCGTGCACAGGCCGTGCATGATCGGCCGCGGCTGCCCGATCCGCTCGGCCGCCGCCGGGTCGATGTGGATGCGGTGCCGGTCCCCGGTCAGCCGGTACAGCGCCGCCTGGTTCTCCGCCGTCTGCAGAACGCCCCGCACGACCGGTTCGCCTTCGGGGCGGGACGGTTTCGCGGGACCGCGGTCGCCGCTGAAACCGCCCGCGCCCGGCGCGAACAGCGACCAGGTGGCGACGAAGAACTCCGATTCGACGCGCACGTCGAACACGGCCGCCGACCCCTTGTCCCACACCTCACCGACCGACGCCGACAGCTCGATCTCGCCGCGCCGCGGGAGCGGAGCGAGCACCGTCAGCTCCTGCGACCCGTGCAGGGCCGTCTTCGTGTCGAACGCGCCCCGCGACCCCAGTTCGTCCGGCGCCCACTGGGCGAGGGTGAGAGCGAACGTGGGCAGCACCCGCAGTCGCTCCTCGAACACGAGGTCCAGTTCGGTGGCCCGCGCACCGACGGACAGTGCGTACAGGATGGCGTCGCGCTCGTCGTAACTCACGGTGCGCGTGCCGAGAACCTCGCCCCTCCACGCCTCTGCCGTCGTGCGTTCCGTTGTCGTCATGATCAGTCCTCTCTGCCCAGGATCAGGCCGCTGGTGGGTACTGCCGTGCCCGCGGTCACCAGCACGTTGCCGATGCCGTCGGGTTGTGTGGTCGACGTGCGGCGGATCAGCCGTACCGCCTCCGCGATGCCGTTCACGCCGTGCAGGTAGGCCTCGCCGATCTGCCCGCCGTGGGTGTTGGCCGGCAGGCGGCCGCCGACCTCCAGGTGTCCGTCCCGGATGAAATCCTTCGCCTCGCCGGGGTCGCAGAACCCGAGTTCCTCGAGTTGCGGCAGGACCAGCGGGGTGAAGTGGTCGTAGAGGATCGCCGCGGAGATGTCGTCCGGCGCGAGACCGCTCTGCCCGTAGAGTTGCCTGCCCACGAGTCCCATCTCGGGGATCCCGGTAATGTCCGGCCGGTAGTAGCTGGCCATCATGTGCTGGTCCTTGCCGGAGCCCTGCGCCGCGGCCTTGACGATCGCCGGGGTGTTGGGGAGGTCCTTCGCGCGTTCTGCCGAGACGACGACGAGGGCCTGGCCGCCGTCGGTTTCCTGGCAGCAGTCCAGCAGGTGCAGTGGTTCGGCGATCCACCGCGACTGCTGGTGGTCGTCGAGTGTGATGGGCCGCCCGTGGAACCAGGCGGCGGGGTTGACGGCGGCGTGCTTGCGCGCGACCACCGCGACCCTGCCGAAATCCTCGCTCGTGGCCCGGTATCGGTGCATGTACCGGCGAGCGAACATCGCCACCCACTGGGCTGGCGTCGACAACCCCTGCGGGGTCAGCCAGGCGTAGGCCGCCCGGTCGGCGGTGCTGTCCATCGGGCGGTCGTGCTGCCCGAGTCCGTACCGCACCCCGGACCGTTCGTTGAACGCGCGGTAGCAGACGACGACGTCCGCGATACCCGTCGCCACGGCCATCGCCGCCTGTTGGACGGTGGCGCACGCGGCGCCGCCGCCGTACCCGATGCGGGAGAAGAACTTCAGCTCTCCGATTCCCGTGTTGCGGGCGACGAGCACCTCACCGTTCGTCTCGGCGGTGTACGTGGAGAGCCCGTCGACCTCCGACGGATCGATCCCTGCGTCGGCGAGCGCGGCGACGACCGCCTCGCACGCCAGTTGCAGTTCGCTGCGCCCGGAGTTCTTGGAGAATTCGGTGGCGCCGATACCGACGATCGCGGCGGCGCCGGACAGCGGGCTGGTCATCGGTTCCCTCCCGCGGTCCACGCGACGACGACGGTGCCCGTGACGTGATCACCGAGGCTGTTCGCGCCGCGGACCTTCACGGTCACCAGGCCGTCGTCCTTCGCGATCACCTCACCGGTCAGGGTCATCACGTCGCCGGGGTAGTTGGGTGCGCCCAGGCGCACCGCGATCCGGCGCAGCGACGCCCGCGGGCCGGCCCAGTCGGTGACGCACCGCCCCACCAGCCCGTTGGTGGTGAGGATGTTCATGAACACATCCTTCGACCCTCTCGCCACCGCGAGTGCCGGGTCGTGGTGGACGTCCTGGAAGTCGCGGGTGGCGAGGGCGGTGGCGACGATCAGGGTGCGGGTCAGGGGGATCGTCAGCTCCGGCAGGTTCTCGCCGACGGCGACGTCCCCGTAGCCGCGGGCGGTGTCGACGGCGGCGGTCATGCGACCACCTCGACGCCGGCCGCCAGTTGCGCACCCAGACGTGCCAGGTCGGAACTCGCGCCGCCGAGAGTGGCGGCGAGTTGCTTGCCCCACAGCAGGTGCCGGTGCACCGGGTAGTCGGTGTCGACCCCGATTCCGCCGTGCACGTGCTGGGTGCGGTGAACCACGCGCTGACCGCCGTCGGTGGCCCACCACTTGGCCACCAGCACCGCGGTTCCCGGATCCTCGCCGTTCGCGAGGAGCCAGACGGCCTGCCACAGTGTGACGCGCATGGCCTCGAGGTCGATGTAGCAGTCCGCGAGCTGATGGGTCACGGCCTGGAACGTCGCGAGAGGGCGGCCGAACTGGGTGCGGCCGTTGAGGTAGGTGACGGCCTGACGCACGGCACCCTCGCCCACTCCGAGCTGCGCGGCCGCGAGCGCGAGTTCCACCCGCTCGAGCAGCCACCGGACCGCGGTACCGTCCGCCGGACCGACCGGTTCCGCCGGGGCGGCGTCGAAGGTCAGGTTCGCGCAGATTTCGCGCGTGGTCGACTCCGCCTGCTGGGCAGTCACTCCCGCCACTTCCGGATCGACCAGGAACAACGCCGGACCGGTGTCGGTGTTCGCGGAGACGAGGACTCGCTCGGCGGCGTGCGCCGCCGGGACCGCGGCCTTGGCACCGTGCACCTGCCACGCACCGTCCACCTCGATCGCCGTCGTCGACGGTTCGCCCGCGACGTACGGTCCGAACTCCTCGAGCCCGACGGTGAGGATCCGGCTGCCGTCGGCGGCCGACGGCACGAGGGCCTCCCGCTGCTGCCGCGTCCCGAACTCGCTGATCGCGAGCGCTCCGAGGACGTGCGGCCACACCGGTACCGGCGCCACGTGCCTGCCCTGCTCCTCGAGCAGGACGTACAGTTCGGCGAGCCCCGTTCCGCCGCCCCCGAGGTTCTCCGGCAGGGCGATGCCGAGCAACCCTGTGCCGGCCAGTTCACGCCACAGTTCCCGGTCGATCCGTTCGGCCGAGGACTCGACCTCCGTGATCCTCTCGGGCCGCGACCTGGCGGCGAACACGTCCGCGGCCAGACCGCGCACCGCCTCCTGCTCCTCGCTGAATGTGAAGTCCATCAGTTCTCCTCCCGTGCGGCGGGCCGGAACGCCGGAAGTGTCAGTTCCGGGTCGGCGTCGATCCAGTCCAGTTCGACCGGCATCCCGATGTGCACACCCGCGGGTTCGACACCCGTCATGTCGGCGATCAGCCGGGTGCCCTCCTCGAGTTCGATCACCGCGACGATCAGTGGGTAGTCGAAGGCGTCGATCTTCGGGTGGTGGTTGACGACGAACGTGTAGACGGTGCCCCGCCCCGACGCGTCGACGGTGTCCCATTCGGTGGAGCGGCACTCCCCGCACATCGGTCCGGTCGGGTGTCGCAGCACACCGCAGGAGGCGCACCGCTGGATGACCAGGCGGTGCTCGCGCGCGGCCGCGAACCAGAAGGCGTTGTCGTCGTTGAGCGCAGGCCGCGGACGCAGGGCGCGCGGGGCCGGGCTTTCGGCGGGCCGGAAGCGCAGCGTCCGCCACCGCTGGGTGCCGACGATCTCACCGTCGCCGTTGCGGTACGTCTTGAGGGTCGTGACGAAATGTCCGGCGCCGAGGCCGGTCCGCTTCTCCGCGGACACGGACTCGACCACCTCGGTCATGTTCACCCGGTCGCCGGGGCGGAGTTCGGCGAAGAACTCCTGATCGGAATCGGTGGCGACGACGGACGTGAATCCCGCCTCGTCGAGCGTGTCGATCAGTTCCGTCCACACGGCCGACGGGTCGGCGCCGGACATCTTGTCGGCGAATGTGCGCATCGTCCACACCTGCAGCATCTGGGCCGGCGCCACGGCGCCGTCGCGGCCGGTGGCGCGTGCGGAATGTTCGTCGAGGTAGACGGGGTTCGTGTCGCCCATCGACTCGACCCAGTGCCGGATCATCGGGGTGTTCACGGGATCGGGACCCCAGGTGGCGGGGACGATCGTCCGTCCCTCGAAGGCGCGCAGCCGGGCGAGGAGTTCGCTCATTTCACCCTCTTCTCACGGACGAGGCCGAGGCCGAGGGTGCCGACCATGTCGCGGAGCACCTCGTTGACGCCGCCGCCGAACGTGTTGACCACGCTCTGCCGGGAGATCTGTTCGATCTGACCGGCGAGGATCGCGCCCGCTGAGCCGGGACGCAGCCGACCGCCGGCGCCGAGGATCCCCAGCAGGGTGCGGTAGACCTCGACATGGGTTTCGGTGCCGTACGTCTTGGTGGCACCGGCGTCGGCGCCCGACAACGCATCCCGCGCGACGGCCGCGGTCATCTTCCAGTTGAGGAGTCGCATCGCCTCGAGCTTCGCGTGAGTGCGTGCGAAATCGGTCTGCACCCACGGGATGTCGAGGGCACCGTTCTCCCGGGCCCAGTCGAGGACCTGGTGCCACAGCCCGAGCGTGCGTCCGCCGAGCGCCGCGAGCCCGATGCGCTCGTGGTTGAGTTGCGCGGTGATCAGCTGCCACCCGCCGTGGACGTCGCCCACGACGTCCTGATCGGCGACCCGGATCCCGCTGTAGTACGTCGACGTGACGGTCAGCCCTCCCACGGTGTGGATCGGCGACCAGCTGAAACCGGGGTCGTCCGTGGGAACTATGAGGATCGAGATGCCCTTGTGCTTCGGGGCGTCGGCGTCGGTGCGGCACGCGAGCCACACGTAGTCGGCCGTGTTGGCACCGCTGGTGAAGATCTTGTTGCCGTCCACCACCCACGAGTTCCCGTCCCGCACGGCCCGGGTCTGCAGGGACGCGAGGTCGGTGCCGGCCTCCGGTTCGGTGTAGCCGATGGCGAAGACGATGTCGCCGGCGAGGATGCCGGGGAGGAACCGCGCCTTCTGCTCCTCGGTGCCGTACTTCATCAGGGTGGGGCCGACGGTGTTGACGGTGACGAACGGGAACGGCAGTCCGGCCCGCTGCACCTCGTCGAAGAACACGAACTGGTCTTCGATCGACCGTCCCTGCCCGCCGTATTCCACGGGCCAGCCGACACCCAGCCAGCCGTCCTTGCCCAGCAGTCGCACGATGTCGCGAAAGTGCTCTCCGCCGACACCCTCCTCACCCGCGACGCGCCGCTTCTCTTCCGGCAGCAGCGCCGCGAAGTAGGCGCGCAACTCCCGCCGGAGTTCCCGCTGCGCGGGCGATTCCTTCAGATCCATCGGCGTTCTCCTCGAGCCAGTGTGTGGCTGTCGCCACGTGTGTTCTGGACGCTAACCAGCGCTCCCCCGCCCCACTGCCGATGTCTCGGTCAGCGGGAGGTGGTTGTCGCCGGAGCCGAATGTCCGCTGGAATGGTCGGATGGCCACCGGATTCGCTCTCACCGAACTCACCGCCCGCTATGCCCGGGCCGTCGACCGGCGCGAGGCGGCAACGCTCGCGTCGTTGTTCGACCCCGACGCGACGTTCGTCCTCCCGCCTGCCTTGACGGGCACCGGCACGGCATCGGAACTCCGCGGCAGCGACGTGCTCGCGTCCGCCGTCGTGGACGCGGTCTCGCATCTGCAGTCGACCCGGCACGTCGTCCACCAGCAGGTGATCGATGTGGGCGGGTCGACGGCGTCGGGCGAGACGTACTGCACCGCGCATCACGTCTACTCCGGCCGAAACGGCCACCGCGACAACCGGATCGCGCTGCGTTACCACGACCGGTACATGCTCGGCGACGCCGGCTGGCGGTTCTCCCGGCGCGAACTGATCGTCGACTTCAGCGAGGACGTGCCGGTCACCGTGCCGGACTGAGCCCCAACCGGGCCGAGCATTCGGCCATCTCGCCGATGACCTGGTCGAGCGACTGCACGTGCCGGGACGCCGACAGCACCAGCCGATTCGCGCCGAGGTCCCGGGCCCGGTCGAGCCTGGCCTCGTCCAGCCGCGGCAGGGTCGCGCCGAGCACGAGGTCGACGTCGGCGGGATCGCGGCCGGCGTCCGCTGCCGCCGCCCGCATCCGGGCGATCGCCCGGTCCAGTTCTTCGCCGGCGAGGCCGAGCGGCTGGAACCCGTCCCCCAGTCGTCCGGCCCGCCGCGCGGCCGCTGGGCTGTGTCCGCCGATGTAGAGCGGCACACCCGAAACCCGGTACGGTGCAGGCCGGCTGTGGGCGCCGCGGAACGAGAAGTACTCGCCGGCGAAGTCGACGCCGCCGGTCCCCGACCACAGCGCCCGCATCACCGCGATCGCCTCGTCGGCCACCGCCCCGCGCCTGTCGAAGTCGCCGCCGCAGGCCTCGATCTCCTCCCGCATCCAGCCGAGCCCGAGGCAGATACGGAGACGGCCCGCGGAGAGCCGGTCCAGGGTGGCGAGGCGTTTCGCCAGCACGACCGGGTGGTGATTGGGCAGCACCAGCACTCCGGTGGCCAGACCCAGGGTCGTCGTGGCCCCGGCGACGAACGACAGCAACTCCAGTGGGTCGGGAAGGCTGCAGTCGTCGGGCAGGTGCGACTTCCCGGTGGGCGAGTACGGGTAGTCGCTCGTCGTGTCCGCGATGACGACCGAGTGCTCGACCGCCGAGATCTCGTCGAATCCGAGCGATTCGGCCGCCCGGGCGAATTCGAGTATCCACTCCGGCTCGCCCGTCCGTCCCAGCTCGACGGGAATCACCACACCCAGTTTCATGTCACCCTCACCGTCACACGTGCAGGAATCGTCGCCGGCCGTGCGTGTGGAACTCCTGCTCCAGCGCGGCCTTCTCACTGTCGGTCATCTCGCGGTACTCGGGAACACCGCGTCCCACCCACCGGAAGACCGGATCGCCGCACCGCCACCCCTGCTCCTGCAGCGTCCTCTTGAGCACCTTGTTCGATCCGGTCACCGGCAGGTCAGTCGACACCCGGACGAATCGCGGGGCGGCCTTCGTGCCCAGGTCGTCCTGGGCGGAGAGGAACGCGGCGAACTCCTCCGGATCGAAATCGGTCGAGTCCGACACCTCGACGGCGGCCATCACCTGATCGCCCGACCGCGGGTCGGGGACGGCGTACACGCCGGTGGCGATCACCTTCGGGTGGCGACGCAGAATCCGTTCCACCATCAGCGCCGAGGTGTTCTCTCCGTCCACCCGGATCCAGTCGCCCTTGCGGCCGGCGAAGTAGATGAAACCGGCCTCGTCGATGTACCCGAGGTCGCCGGTCCAGTACCAGCCGTGCCGGATGCGGTCGGCGATCGCGTCCTCGTTCTTGTAGTAGCCCTCGAACCGCGCCGCGCCGGCCTTGTCGATCATCTCGCCGATCGCTTCGTCCGGGTTCAGCACGCGCCCGTGCTCGTCGAGGCGCGCCCGCCGCTTCTCCTCCCGGGTGTCGGGGTCGACGATGACGATGTTCTCGTTCGCGGGCCGGCCGAGCGCGCCCTCGGGGGCGTTCGGGTCGAGCGTCACCGAACCGGCGCCCTCGCTCGATCCGTACCCTTCGTACAGTTCGGCGCCGAACCGCCGCACGAATTCGGTCTTGTCCTCCGGGGAGGCCTCGGTCCCGAAACCGCGGACGAGCGTGTTGTCCCGGTCGTCGGGTTGCTCCGGCGTGGCCATCAGGTACGCCAGCGCCTTGCCGACGTAGGTGAAGAACGTGGCGCCGAAGAACCGGACGTCGGGCAGGAACCCGGACGCGGAGAACTTGCGTGGCAGGCAGACGGTGGCGCCGTTGGCCAGCGCGGGAGCCCACAACGCCATCAGCGCGTTGCCGTGGAACAGCGGCATGCAGCAGTAGTCGACGTCCTCCCGCACGTGGCCGTACTTCGCGGTGTTCGAGTACGCCAGCCGGGCGAGCCGGCCCTGACTGCACCGCACCGCCTTCGACGTGCCGGTGGTGCCGGACGTGAAGAGCAGCAGGAACAGGGTCGACGCGTCGATCGCGGGATCCTCCACCGGATTCGCGACCGCGTGGGCCGCGACGAGTTCGGCGTAGGCCGGGTCGTCGACGAGCAGGAAACGGTCCTCGGACAGCCCGAGGTCGAGAGCGGCGAGCTGGGCCTTCCCCGCGGTGTCCGTGACGATCAGCTGACAGTCGACGTAGCGGATCTCGGCCTCGAGTTCCGCCCCGCGCCGCGTCGGGTTGATGCCGACGATCGTGGCTCCGGCGAGAGCGGCGCCGCCCAGCCAGAACAGGAACTCGGGGGTGTTGTCGAGCAGCACGCCGATGTGGAACGGCCCCTCTGTCCGCAGCGAGGATGCGACCGCGCCGCATGCCGCACTCTCGTGGACCACCTCGTCCCACGTCCAATCCCGTTCCCGGGTACGGACTCCCGGCCTGTCGTCACCCAGCCGGTCGAGCAGCATCCGGGCGATCGTGGTGCGTTCCAACTCGATCTCTCCTGTCGACACGGTGCCTGCGCTCACGGAACCCGGAGCACGCAGTGGGTGCCACCGTAGATCGCCGTCATGCATTTGTTGCAGTGAATGCACAGACCGGGGTTGTGGGTCTCGTCCGTGATGCGGTTGACGAGGTCGGGTTCCCGCAGGAGTGCCCGCGCGACCGCCACGAACTGGAAGCCCTCCTCCATCGCGAGGTCCATGGTCTCCTTGCCGGTGATGCCGCCGAGCAGGACGAGCGGCATCGTCACGGCGGCCCTGATCTGGCGGGCATCCTCGAGGAGGTAGGCGTCGTGGTAGGGGTATTCCTTGAGGAAGTGCTTACCCACCAGCTGGATTCCCAGCTTCGTCGGCTGCGGCATCACGGCGGCGAACTCACGGAGCGGGGCGTCGCCCTTGAACAGGTACATCGGATTCAACAGGGAACTTCCCGCGGTCAGCTCGAGCGCGTCGAGCGAACCGTCCTGCTCGAGCCACTGCGCCACCTGGATCGCCTCGTCCACCCAGAAGCCCCCGGGCACACCGTCGTCCATGTTCAGCTTGGCGAGGATCGCGATCCGATCACCCACCGCGTCACGTACAGCTCGGCCTGTTTCGAGCGCGAACCGGGCGCGGTTCGCCAGGGATCCGCCGTACTCGTCTGTGCGCTTGTTGATCTTCGGACTGAGAAACGAGCTGATCAGGTAGTTGTGGCCGAAATGGATCTCCACGGCGTCGAACCCCGCCTCCACCGCGCGGCGAGCCGCGTCGGCGTGCGCCGCGACGATCCGGGCGATGTCTGCCGTGGAGGCCGGCTTGGAAAAGTTCTGAGTGGTCATCCGGAACGCGCGGGACGGGCCCAGCGCGGGGTACCCGATGTACTTCGCGGCCGCGACCGGTCCCGCGTGGCCGATCTGCGCCGACACTGCCGCGCCCTCGTCGTGGATGGCGTCGGTCAGCTTCCGCAGGCCCGGCATCGTCTCGTCGGTCCACTGGATCTGGCCCGGCGACGTCCGGCCGTCGGGGGCAACGGCGCAGTACGCGACCGTCGTCATACCGACGCCCCCGGCGGCGGGTTGCCGATGGAATTCGATGAGCTCGTCGGTGACCAGTCCCTTCGGGGTCAGCCCCTCGTACGTCGCTGCCTTGATCACGCGATTGCGCAGAGTGATCGGCCCGAGCTTGGCCGGGGCGAGCGGATCGACCTTCACTGTGGGCGGGTCGAGATCTATCGTCATAGTGTTCCTCCAGCTGCGATTCGCTGTCGAACGTAACGGCGCCGGGACGTCACGGGTCGCGGCAGTCTCGCTGAGTGGTAACCACGTCCGGGCGCCCGTCACGGCGTGCCATGTTGTGTCGGTACGAGTGCCCGAGGACGAAAGGTCGCCTTGATGACTGCCCCTACAGATCCACAGTTGCACCTGGATCAGGTGATGTCGCGTCTCACCGGACCCGGTGGACGGTTCGAGCTCGTCGAGGAGGCTGTGCTCGGCACCCGGATGCCGGTGATGAAGAACCGTGGACGCTCGGTCGGCGAACTCCTCACCACGTCCCTCCGGTGGGGCGACCGCGACTACCTCGTCACCGCCGACCGCAGGCTGTCGTACACCGAGCACGCCGCGGCGGTGGCGGCCCTGGCGACGGCGCTTCGCGAGGACCACGGCGTCCGCAAGGGCGACCGGGTCGCGATCCTGGCCGCGAACACCCCCGAGTGGGTGATCGCATTCTGGGCCACGCAGGTTCTCGGCGCCATCAGTGTCGGATTGAACGGCTGGTGGGTTCCGCGGGAAGTCGAGTACGGGCTCGCCCACAGTCGCCCGAGCGTGGTGATCGCCGACGCGAAACGCGCCGAGACGCTCACCGCCGTCGGCGCCGATCTGCCCGTCCTCACGATGGAGGACGATCTGCCTGCGATCTTCGCGCGGTACGCGGGTTCCCCGATGCCGCACACCGACGTCGACGAGGACGATCCCGCCGCCATCCTCTACACCAGCGGCACGAGCGGGCGGCCCAAGGGTGCGCTGCACTCGCAGCGCAACATCCTGGCCGTCGTCGACTACCACCGCTTCAGCGACGCCGTGGTCGGCGAATTCAGCGGACGGCCCGTCGATCCGGCGGTACCGAGCCCGCTGCGCTACCTCCTGACCTCTCCCCTGTTCCACATCGCGAGCCTGCACAATCTGGTGATTCCGCGGCTGGCGACCGGTGGTGCCGTCGTCATGCACCAGGGCGGATTCGACGTGGACGCCGTGCTGCGTCTCGTCGAGCGCGAACGCGTCACCAACTGGGGTGCGGTACCCACCATGGCGTCGCGCCTCGTGGAGCACGACGACCTCGACCGGTACGACCTGTCGTCGCTCACCTCGTTCTCGCTCGCGTCCGCACCGTCGTCGGTCGCGTTCAAGGAACGGCTGCGGGAGAAGGTGCCGTTCGCCCGCAACGCGCTCGTGGACAGTTACGGACTCACCGAATGCAGCACGGCGATCGCCGTCGCCACCGCCCCTGAACTCGAACAGTTCCCGGGCACGCTGGGGCGGCCCATCATCACGGTGAGCATGGAAATCCGCGATCCGTACGGCGAATGGCTGCCCGACGGTGTCGAGGGTGAGGTCTGCGTGCGCAGCCCGTTCGTGATGCTCGGGTACTGGGAGGACGAGGCCGCCACCGCCGCGGCGATCGCCCCCGGCCGGTGGCTCCGGACCGGCGATTACGGGCTCGTCGAAAACGGTCGCCTGCGCCTCACCGGGCGGCGCTCGGATCTGATCCTGCGGGGCGGGGAGAACGTGTACCCCACCGAGATCGAGCAGTGCCTCGACGAACACCCCGACGTGCTCGAGTGCGCGGTGATCGGGACGCCGCACGAGGATCTGGGGCAGGAGGTGTCGGCTGTCGTGGTCCTGCGGCCGGGCGCCGGTGCCACGGAGGCGGAACTGCGCGCGTACGCGTCCGAGCGACTGTCGTACTTCAAGGTCCCGACCCGGTGGCGGATCACCACGGACCTGTTGCCACGCAATGCCACCGGTAAGATGATCCGGCGCGACATCGCCGTCTGAACGCCGAATGCCGCAGTGGTGCAGTCGAACTGCGCCACTGCGACATTCGGCGAGCGAGGGAGCGCGCGATCCTCAGCGGATGAGGTTGCCGAGATCGACGGGAATCTGCGCCCCGGTGATGTACCGCGCTTCGTCGGAACACAGCCACGCGACGACGGCGGCGACGTCTTCGGGCTGGGTGATGCTGTACGGCAGCGAGTTCTGGTAGATGGAACCGAGCGTCGACGCGAACCGGGCGATGAGCGGGTGCAGGTCGTTCACCTTCATGCCGGTGTCCACACCGGCCGGGTGCACCGTGTTGACGCGGATGCGGTGCTCACCGAGTTCGTTCGCCATCGTCTTGGCGAGCCCGGTGATGCCGTGCTTGGTCGCGACGTAGTGGCCGGTGAACGGTGTGCCCTTCAGCCCGGACACCGAACTGGTGAAGACGACGGCCCCGCCCTCGCCCTGCTCGAGCAGGTACGGAATCGCCGCTTTCGCGGTGTGGAATGTGCCGGTGAGGTTGACGTCGACCGTCTCCTGCCACTGCTCGGCGGTGATCTCCCACGACAACGCGCCCGAGCAGATGCCCGCGTTCGCGATCACGACGTCGAGGCGTCCCAACCGGTCGACGCCGTCGGCGAGCGCCCGCGAGAGTCCGTCGAAGTCGCGCACGTCGGCGGTCGCGGCGACGATGCGCCGGCCGGTCGCCTCGACAAGCCGGACCGTCTCGGCCAGGTCGTCCTCCGTGGCACCAGGATAGGCGGTGGACGCGAAGTCGGCGCAGGCGTCGATCGCGATGACGTCGGCGCCCTCGGACGCGAACCGCACCGCCTCGGCGCGGCCCTGCCCTCGGGCGGCGCCGGTGACGAAGACGACCTTGTTGTCGAAACGGTGTTGTGACGTCACGGTTTTGCTCCTGATCTGGTCAGCGGGGTCGGGGAACGGTCCTGTCGACGAACAGCCCCTCGACCGACACGCACACCTGCCCGTCCGCGGTGCGGATGTCTCCGACAGTGGTGATCTTGCGGCCGTCCACCGACATCAGTTTCCCGGTGAGGGTGAGCGGTTCGAACAGCGGGGTCGGACGATGGTAGCGGGTGCTCAATTGCGCTGTCACACCCGCCTTTCCGGCCCAGGCGTTGGCGACGCCGAGGACGTGGTCGAGCAGCAGCGCCGACACGCCGCCGTGGACGTGTCCGGGCGGGCCCTGGTACGGGATGGTCAATGTGACGGTGCCCTGCACCGATCCGTCGGACATTCCCTCGAGTACCAGCGGTGGCGCGATCGCGTTCTCCGGTCCGGTCACCGGATCGTGCCGGGTGACCCCCTCGCCGTTCCACATGTCGATCAGCCGCTCCGCGACGGCGGGCGCGTGCTCCTCGAGGTGCCCGGCGATGCTGTTCAGTTCTTCCGCGACCCGGTCGAGGTTGGCGTTGCCCCGGTCGGTCCGCAGCAGCGCGTCGACCACCCGCCGGGCAGCCTCGGTCGCCCGGTCGACGGCAGACCCGTCCGGCGGCGACGTCAACACCGTTCCCGCCGGGCTGTTCTCGAGGGTGGGGTGCGTACCGACCTTCACCCGGTCACCTCCATCGTCGCGTGGGTCAGCACGGGCTGCCCGTCCCGCTCGGGGCAGGTGGCACGCAACGTCAGCCGGTCGCCGTCCTGCCAGACCGCGGTCTCCACCGTCTCACCCGGGCACAGCGACCCGGCGAATCGCACCGCGTAGTGGCGCAGCCGGGTGGGATCGCCGTTCAGCATCCCATCGACGACGGACTTGCAGACCACACCGTACGACGCGAGTCCGTGCAGGATCGGCCGCTCGAACCCGGCGGCCGCCGCGAAATCCGGATCCGCGTGCAGGGGGTTCAGGTCGCCGCTGAGCCGGTAGAGCAGTGCCTGTCTCGTTCCCGTGCGCGTCACGAGCACCTTGTCGGGTTCCCGGTCCGGCACCGTGGCCACCGACTCGGGTCCCGGGGAGCCGCCGAACCCGCCCTCATCGCGGGCCCAGATCTGCATCCCCGTGGTCCACAACGGGTGACCGTCCGAGTCGGTGGCCGTCTGTTCGAGCACGATGACGGCGGCCTTGCCCTTGTCCCACACGTCGGCCACCCGTGAGGACAGCCGGGCCGTGCCCGAGGCGGGAATCGGCGCATGCACGGTGAGCGACTGCCCGCCGTGCAGGATCTTGCGCAGATCGATGTCCACGCCGGGCAGACTCATGCCGGCCGCGGGCACCGCGCCCGCCGAGATCCCCTGCCCCGCCACCACCGCGAACGTGGGCAGCACCCGCAGGTCCTTCTCGTACACCCAGCGCAGTTCGGCGGGGTCCAGGGCGTTCGCGCCGGCGCCGAGCCCGAGGTGATAGAGGATCACGTCGCGGGCGGTCCACGACACGTCCCGGACCGTCGGGTCGGCGTTCAGGGCCACGTCCACATCGATTGCCATGTCAGTCTCGCTCACTTTCCGGGTTCGGGGTCGCGGGGCAGGCCCAGCAGGCGTTCGCCGATGATGTTGAGCTGGACGTTGGTGGTGCCGCCCGCGATCGACATGCACTGCGCGTTCAGGAACATCTGCGTGTCCGACGTGCGGGGCCGGTCGCCGAGCAGGGCGCGCGGTCCGGCCCAGTCCATCGCCACCTCCCACACCTGCTGGATGTGTTCGACACCGAGCAGTTTCGCGACCGAAGACTCGGCACCCGGTTGCCCGCCCGCGAGGGAGCGGAGGGTGGTGCGCAACCCCATCAGCCCACCGGACTGTGCGTCGCAGAGGACCTTGCCGAGCACGGTCAGCTGCTCGTCGTCGATGCCGCCGGGCAGTTCGGCGGCCAGGGTCAGCAGTGCCTCGCCGCCGGAACCCAGTGAGGAGTCGTGCGACAGCGACACGCGTTCGTTGGCGAGGGTGGTGCGGGCCAGCTTCCAGCCGTCGCCCGGTTCGCCCACCACGAGTTCGTCGGGGACGAAGACGTCGTCGAAGAACACCTCGTTGAACAGGGCCTCGCCGGTGATCTCCCGCAGCGGCCGGATGTCGAGGCCGTCGCTGCCCTTCATGTCGATCAGGAAGTACGACAGTCCCTTGTGTTTGGGCACCGAGGCGTCGGTGCGGGCGAGGCAGATACCCCAGTCCGCGTCCCGGGCCATCGACGTCCACACCTTCTGCCCCTCCAGTATCCACCCACCGTCGACCTTGGTGGCCCTGGTGTTCAGGCCGGCCAGGTCGGACCCGGCACCGGGTTCGGAGAACAGCTGGCACCAGACGAGGTCGCCGCGCAGCGACGGGGGCACGAAGCGCTGCAACTGTTCTTCGCTGCCGTGTGCGATGAGGGTGGGCACCACCCAGTTGCCGATGATCATGTCGTGGGGCTTCAGCGCGGCCGCGCGCAGTTCCTCGGCGATCACGAGCTGTGCGACGGCACCCGCTCCCCTGCCCCACGGCGGCGGCAGGTGCGGTGCGGTGTAGCCCTTCTCGGCCAGGTATCTCGCCCGCTCGGACTCGCCCAGCGCGGCGGCGGGTACCAGATCCGTGAGCACGTCGGCGCGGATACCGTCCGCTTCCGGGGGAAGGTCGATGCCGAGCACCCGGCGGGCGCCGCCCCGGGTAGCCCGGGCCACGCGCCGCCGCCACGACGCCGTGGATCCGAGCAGGATCCGCAGCGACTGCGCCCGGCGCAGGTACAGGTGGGCGTCGTGCTCCCACGTGTAGCCGATGCCGCCGAGCACCTGGATGCAGTCCTTGGTCACGGTGAACGCCGCGTCGGGGGCGGTGGCCCCGGCGACCGCGGCCGCCAGTGACGCCTCCGCCGCACTGCAGCGCGGCGCAGCCGTCGCGGCCCTGGCACTGCAACTCGGCGCAGCCGTCGCGGCCCTGGCACTGCTTCCTGGATTCATCGCGCGGGCCGCGTCCCAGGCGCACACGCGGGCCTGCTCGGCGAGGCACAGCATCCGGGCCACCTTGTGCTTCACGCCCTGGAACTGGCCGATGGGGCGGCCGAACTGCTGACGCACCTTCGCGTAGTCGGCGGCGGCGGTCACGGCCCAGTCGGCGACTCCCGACGCCTCGGCGGCGAACAACGTCGCGGCCAGGTCGAGGACACGCTGCGAATCGATCTGCAGGAGTTCGCCTTCCGCGAGCGCGAGTCGGGTCGCCGTCGCGACGGCGTTGCGGCGCACCACGTCGTGGCTGGGCAGGTCGGTCACGTCGAGCCGGTCTCGGGCCAGCGCCACGAACACGGTCTCGGCGCCGTCCGTCGCCGCGAGCAGGAACAGGTCGCCGACCTGCCCGCCGAGGACGTACCCGGACTCCCCGTCCAATGACACCACGCCGCCGTCCCGGACGAGGCGCAGCGTGCCCGGCTGCAGCGCGACCGCGCCGAGGGTCGAACCGTCGGCCAGGCCCGCGAGCTCAGCGGTGTGACCGGCCTCGTGCAGGACGGCGCCGAGCAGCACGGTCGGGAGAAAGGGACCGGGTAGCAGAACCCGGCCGAGTTCCTCGGTGGCCACCGCCAGCTCCACCAGGCCGCGGCCCGCCCCGCCGACTTCCTCCGGCAGGTGCAGTCCGAGTACGCCCAGGTCCGCCAACGACTTCCAGAACAGCGGTCGCTGCTCGGACTTGGCCTCGACGGCCTCACGGAGCACGGCCGGGGTCACGGTGCGCGTGGCCCAGCCTCGCACCGAGTCGCGCAGATCGCGCTCTTCTTCGGTCAATCCCATTGTCATGTCGGCCTCGTCGGTGGTCGTCGATTGTTCGGGGTCAGATGCGTTCGATGATGGTGGCGGTGGACAGCGCACCGCCCGCGCACATCGTGATCAACGCGGTGGAGGTGTCGGATCGCTCCAGCTCGTGCAGGGCGGTGGTGATCAGCCGGGCCCCCGTGGAGCCCACCGGATGTCCGAGTGCGATGGCGCCGCCGTTGACGTTCACCTTCGCCATGTCGGCGCCGTGCACCTGCGCCCACGACAGCACGACGGACGCGAACGCCTCGTTGATCTCGACGAGATCGATGTCGCCCAGCGACATTCCGGCGCGGCCGAGAACCATTAGCGTCGACTCGATGGGCCCGTCGAGGTGGTAGTAGGGGTCGGAGCCGACCATGCCCGACGCGACGATCCTCGCGCGTGGCCGCAATCCGAGTGCGCGGGCCCGCTCCTCGTCCATGAGCAGGACCGCGGCGGCCCCGTCGCTGATCTGGGACGAGTTGCCCGCGGTGTGGATGTGACCGTCGATCACCGGTTTCAGCGCCGACAGGGCCTCCGCCGTCGTCTCCCGCAGCCCCCCGTCGCGGGTGACCACCGCGTCGTCACCGGTGGGCGTGCCGGCCTTGTCCACGACGGGTGCGGTGACGGGGACGATCTCGCGGTCGAATCGCCCTTCCGCCCACGCGCGGGCGGCGCGCCGTTGCGACTCGAGCCCGAAGGCGTCGACATCGCCGCGCTCGATCCCGCGCAGGTCGGCGATCCGCTGGGCGGAGGCGAACTGGTCACCCATGTCGATCGTCCAGTCGTCGGGGTACGGGTTGCCGGTCTCCGGCGTGACTGCCTGGCCGAGAAACACCCGGCTCATCGCCTCGACACCGCAGCCGATGCCGGCGGAGATCTGCCCGGACGCGATGAGACCGGCGACGACGTGCACGGCCTGCTGGGAGGATCCGCAGGCACAGTCGAGCGACGTGGCCGCCGTCGCGTACGGGAGTCCTGCGTGCAGCCACGCCTGCCGGGTCACGTTGTTGGACTGTTCGCCCGCCTGGGTGACGCATCCGCCGACGATCTGCCCGATGTCTTCCGGGGCGACCCCGGCCCGTTCGAGGACGCCCCGTTGGGCGGCACCGAGCAGCTCGGCGGGATGCAGTCCGGACAGTGCCCCGCGCCGGCGGCCGATCGGTGTCCGTGCCGCGTCGACGATGACGGCGTTACCCATGTTCTGCTCCTCGGATTCTTCTGGCTCACGGACTCAGCCGCAGCTCATAATTGGAATTTATTCTATTTCTGAGAAGACATCAATACCGTTTGCCTTGCAAAAAAACCGTCATCGCAGGTCAGACAGACGGAATGAATTTCACTTCACGGTCGCGGACGCGCCGGCACCCCGGACCGACGAGCGTCAGCGGTGCGACAGGTTGACGAGCAGGAGGTCGCAGGCCTTGCGAATGTCGGAATCGGCGTCCGGAATCGAGACGCGGCCGTTGAGGCAGGACTGGATCACGCCGAACCACAACTGCACCAGCAGGCGCAGTGCCGTCAGATCTTCCTCGGTCGGGTGTTCGATCCCCGCAGCGTCCAGCATGATCTGCCGGAATGCCCGGTCGACCTTCCCCGCGTCCGGCACGGACGCGACGTTGGCGGTGCTCGTCGACTGGATCATCGCCGTGGACAGGGCGGGGCGGCGCAGCAGACCGCGGGTGGCCCGGACGAGCACGTTGTACACCGCATCCTGCGGCGACTCGCCGGGGGGCGCGCTCTTCTTGAAACCGCTCCCCATCCGGTCGATTTGATCGACCATCACCGCGACGAACAGATGCGTCTTCGACGGGAAGTACCGGTAGAGCGTGCCGATGGCGACGCCCGCGCGTTTGGCCACCTCGTGCATCTGGACGCGGGCGAGTTCCTTCTCCGTGGCCAGTTCGACGGCGGCCTCGAGCATGCGGACGTGGCGGGCCCGCTGTTCTTCCGAACTCGGTTCGGCAGCGTCCCGCGCTTCGGCGATTCTCGGCACCCTCGATCCCCCTTCACTCCGCACACAGCCCCGGATCCGGTGTCGATTCTCGCATTGGATCGGGAAAGCATCGAATTACGTCCGGTGAGTGGGACCGCCCGTGCCGCAGGTCGCCCGGATGCGATTGCGTGAACCCCGCGACTGGGCCTCCAGTCTCCACAGACCATCAACGGAGGAAACGACGATGCAGGACTGGACAACCGAGTGCGACGTGCTGGTGGTCGGTTCCGGGGGCGGCGCCCTGACCGGGGCATACACGGCCGCTTCGCAGGGTTTGCGTACCCTCGTCCTCGAGAAGACCCCACTGTTCGGCGGGACGTCCGCGTACTCCGGCGCCGCGGTGTGGCTGCCCGGAACCGCGGTGCAGGAACGTGCCGGCATCGGCGACTCCACCGACAAGGCTCGCACCTACCTGCGCGCGGTGGTCGGCGACGAGGAACTCGACCGTCAGGAGGCGTACGTCGCCACCGCCCCCGAGGTCGTCGCACTCCTCGAAACCGATCCGCACATCGAGTTCGAGTGGCGCGCGTTCCCCGATTACTACAAGGCGTCCGGACGCATGGACTACGGTCGCGCGATCAATCCGCTCGACCTGCCGAGCGACGAGGTCGGGGATCTCCGCGAGGTCATCCGTCCCGAGGCCGACGTCGACCGGGCCGGCGACCCGCACCCCGAGGGAACGCTGAACGGTGGCCGCGCCCTGATCGGGCGGCTCCTGATGGCCCTCCACGGCACCGGGCACGCGGAACTGCGCACCGAGACCGCCGCACGCTCGCTGATCGTCGAGGACGGCCGGGTCGTCGGCGTCGAGGCGACGAACGCCGCCGGGGAGAGCATCCGCATCCGGGCGACGCGCGGTGTCCTCCTCGCCGCCGGCGGAATCGAGGGCAACGCCGCGCTCCGCACCGAGAACGGCACGCCGGGCAAGGCGGAATGGAGCATGGGACCGCGTGGCGCGAACACCGGCGACCTCCTGCAGGCCGCGGTCGCGATCGGCGCCGACACCGCGCTCCTCGACGAGGCGTGGTGGTGCCCGGGGGTCGAACTTCCGGACGGCTCCGGCGCTTTCATGGTGGGCGTGCGAGGCGGAATCCTGGTCGACACTTCCGGCGAACGATACCTCAACGAATCGCTGCCGTACGACCAGTTCGGTCGCGCGATGATCGAACACGGGAGCGGCGCGTCGTATCTCGTCTTCGACTCGAAGGAGGGCGGACCGGTGTTGCCGGCCATCTCCATTCCGAACATCTCCGCCGAGAAGCATCTCGCGGCGGGCACCTGGGTCTCGGCGGACACGATCGAGGAACTCGCGGAGAAGATCGGTGTTCCCGCAGACTCGTTGTGCCGCACCGTCGAACAATTCGCCGACTACGCCAAGCACGGAGTCGACGAGGCCTTCCACCGCGGCGAGGACCCGTACGACAACTTCTTCTGCCCTCCGGGCACGGGTGCGGATGCCCCGCCGAACCCGGCACTGAGCCCGGTGGCACAGGGCCCGTTCTACGCGGCCCGCATCGTCCTCAGCGATCTCGGCACCAAGGGCGGCGTCCGGACCGACGCCGACGCCCGGGTCCTGCGCGCCGACGGCACGGCCATCGACGGACTGTATGCGGCCGGTAACACGAGCGCGTCGCTCAGCGGCCGGTTCTACCCCGGCCCGGGTGTGCCGCTCGGAACCGCAATGGTGTTCTCCTACCGGGCAGTTCAACACATGCAGCGCTGACTACACCAGGTTGTCCTCCACCGGGAGCCCGAACGCGCCCCTGCCGAACAGGGCGAGGGCGCGTTCGGGCTCGTTCGCCACGTGCACGCTGCCCGCGTGGGCGTCGCGCCACGACCGTTCGATCGCGTTGCCGCGGGACAGCGAACTCCCACCGGCGGTCTTGAACAGCAGGTCGATCGCCTCCAGCGCACGTTCGGTTGCCCGCACCTGATCGCGGCGCACCCGCAGCCGCAGGCCCATGGGCAGTTCCTCACCGGCTTCCGCCAACTCCCACAGTTCCCGCACGTTGCGATCCATCTGCAGTATCGCGGCATCGATCTCCGACGCCGCCCGGGCCACCGCGACCTGGGCGAACTGGTCGTCCACGAACCGGCCGCCACCCAGGCTCAGCCGCACGCGTTCCCGCATGGTCGTCAGATAGCGTTCGTAGCATCCCGCCACGACTCCCACTCCGGGGGCGGCGACGGCGGTGGTGAAGAGGGTGGCGAACGGCAACCGGTACAGCGGTCCCCGGTTCACCTTCTGCCCCGGTCCGCGCAGTTGCGCCGTCTCGTAGTTCCTCTTGATCCGGTGTTCGGGCACGAACACGTCCTCGGCACTGATCTCGTTGCTGGCCGTCCCGCGCATCCCCACCACGTCCCACACATCGTGGATGCGGTAGTCCGAGCGCGGCACCAGCGCGGTCAGGAAATCGACGGGACGTCCCTCCGCCCCCACCACCATCGCGCCGAGCAGCGCCCACGAGGCATGTTCACAGCCCGAGGAGAAATGCCAGTCCCCCGTCAGCCGGTATCCGCCGTCGACCGGGACGAGCCGCCCGACGGGCGCGTAGGCGGACGACACCAGCACCGAATCGTCGTGGCCCCACACGTCGCGCTGCGCGCGGTCGTCGAACAGGGCCAGGTGCCACGGGTGCACGCCGAGCACGGATGCCAGCCACCCCGTCGAACCGCACACACCGGACACGGCCCGCACCACCTCGTAGAAGTGCACCGGGTTGCTTTCGGTGCCGCCGTACCGCCTGGGCTGCAGCATCTTGAACATTCCGGCGTCGCCGAGTTCGCGGATCACCTGCTCGGGGACCCGCCGGGACTCGTCGACCTTGTCCGCGCACTCCGCGATCATCGGGAGCAGCTCACGGACCGACCGCAGGACCTCGTTCGTCATCTGTCGGAGGGTAGGGCGACGCCGCGCAGGCGTGGATATGCGTCTCGCTCAACGGGAAACGCTGTCCGACGCCCGGTCCCGTCCAGTGAGACCGCACGGCCGGGGCCGTCGCCGCTCGCTTAGCGTGCTGGGCACCGCACAAGCCCAGGAGAGGACGGGACGCATCGTGACCACCCAACAGTCCGAGACAGTCGAGGTACGCGAAATCGACGCCGGCGCAGCGCCCACCCGATTCGCCCGTGGATGGCACTGCATCGGATTGTCCGACGCTTTCAAGGACGGCAAGCCCCACCCCGTCGAAGCCTTCGGCACCAAGCTCGTCGTGTTCGCCGACAGTGCCGGCGATCTCGCCGTACTGGACGGGTACTGCCGGCACATGGGCGGCGACCTCAGCCAGGGCACGGTCAAGGGCGACGAGGTGGCGTGCCCGTTCCACGACTGGCGCTGGGGAAGCAACGGCCGCTGCAAAAAGATTCCGTACGCGCGGCGGGTGCCGCCGCTCGCACGGACCCGCTCGTGGCACGCGCTCGACCAGGACGGGATGTTGTTCGTGTGGAACGACCCGGAGGGCAATCCCCCGCCGGCCGATGTCACGGTTCCCCGGATCGACGGCGCGCTCGACGACGAGTGGACGGACTGGGTCTGGTACCAGACCACGGTCGACACCAACTGCCGTGAGGTGGTCGACAACATCGTCGACATGGCGCACTTCTTCTACGTGCACTTCTCGTTCCCCACCTATTTCAAGAATGTCTTCGAGGGCCACGTCGCCAGCCAGTTCATGCGCGGCCAGGCCCGCGAGGACATGCGCCCACACGCGCCGGGTCAGCCCAAGATGGTCGGAAGCCGCTCGGACGCCACCTATTTCGGCCCGTCGTTCATGGTCGACGACCTGACGTACCGGTACGAGACGTACGATGTCGACTCCGTGCTGATCAACTGCCACTACCCCGTCAGCGCCGACAGGTTCGTGCTGCAATACGGCATCATCGTCAAGAAGTCGACGGAACTCGAAGGCGCCGCCGCCACCGAGATGGCGAAGAACTTCGGCACGTTCATCGCGAAGGGTTTCGAACAGGACATCGAGATCTGGAAGAACAAGACCCGCATCGAGAACCCGCTGCTGTGCGAGGAGGACGGCCCGGTCTACCAGTTGCGACGCTGGTACGAGCAGTTCTACGTCGACATCGCCGCGGTGACCCCGCAGATGACCGAGCGGTTCGAGTTCGAACTCGACACCACCCGCCCCGTGGAGTCGTGGAAGCGCGAAGTGGAAGAGAATCTCGCCCGGAAGGTGCGCGAAGCCGATGCAGCCGCTGCAGTGCACTGAGTGCGGCGCGCGGGTACTGGTCCAGAAGAACAGCTGGGAACACACGTCCGTCCAGTGGGACGACACCGCCCGCGCGACGTGCCGCGAGATCGGCGGCACCGGTGAGGGCCGGCCCGGCGCCCCCCGCGAGGGGTGCGCGGCGCTGACCGTGTCGATAGCCCGGGCGGCGGAGGCAGGTGTGGTGCCGGTGCGCGATCCCGATCCGGTCCCGACTCCCGTCATCGTCCCCTGAAACTTCTCTGCCACTGCACGATTCTCGAAGGGAAACATCATGATCGACACCGATCACTACGGCCCCTGGGCCGTCATCGCGGGCAGCTCCGAGGGCGTCGGCGCGAGCTTCGCCGAAGAACTGGGCAGGGCGGGGATCAACCTCGTCCTGATCGCCCGCAAGCCCGGACCGCTCGAGGAGACCGCGGACAAGGTCCGCGCCCACGGGATCGAGGTCCGCACACTCGCCCTCGATCTCGTCGATCCGGACGCACTCGACCGGATCCGCGCCGCCACCGACGACGTCGAGGTGGGCCTGCTGATCTTCAACGCGGGCGCCAACAGCTACGGGCACGAGTTCGTCAGTGGCGACCTCACCGGGTTCCAGGGCGTCATCGACCTCAACATCACGTCTCAGCTGCACCTGTCGCATCACTTCGGCGCGAAGATGAAGGACCGCGGCCGGGGCGGCATCGTGCTGGTCGGTTCGCTGGCCGGGTACCTGGGTTCGGAGGACCAGAGCATCTACGCCGCGTCCAAGGCGTTCGGCCGGGTCTTCGCGGAGAGCCTCTGGCTGGAACTCGCACCGTTCGGGGTCCACGTGCTCGAACTCGTACTCGGGGTCACCCGCACGCCGGCGATGGTGCGCGCCGGACTGAACTTCGACCTTCCCGGGATGAACATCGCCGAACCCGAAGACGTTGCCCGCGAGGGGCTCGCGCACATCGCCGACGGACCGGTGTGGGTGGCGGGCGGCAACTACGACGCGGCACGCAAGCGCAGCGGTTTCCCTCGCGACGCACTCGTGCGCGGCGCGGCCGAGGGAATGCAGAAGCTGCTGGGCCGCCGCTAGCCGCGAACGTCAGAGCGTGGTGACGAGTCCCCCGTCGATCACGAAATCGGACCCCGTCACGTTCCCGGCCCGCTCGCTCGCGAGGAACACGACGAGATCCGCCACCTCGTCGGGGCGCGTGAATCGGCCCGTGACGGACTGCTTCGCGACGCCCTCCGCCACCGCCGCCGGATCGCCGCCGCCGGCGCGCGCCACCGTGGCGGCCACCCCGTCGTCACCGAGCCACAGCGCGGTCGACACCGGGCCGGGGCTGACCGTGTTCACCCGAATACCCAACGGTCCCATCTCTTTCGAGAGTGACTTCGAGAAGTTGGTGAGCGCCGCCTTGGATGCGCTGTAGTCGATGACGGTGGGATCGGGCAGGAAGCTGTTGACCGAACTCGTGGTCACGATGCTTCCCTTGCCCGCGGCGATCATCGTGGGCAGGGCGGCGCGGATCGTCCGCACCGCCGACAGCAGGTTGAGATTCATCGTCGTGATCCAGTCCTCGTCGGTCACGTCGAGGAAACCGGTCAGCCGCGGGTGCGCGGCGCCGACGTTGTTGACGACGACGACGCCGAGGCTGCCACGCGCAGTGGCTGCGGCGACGAGTTCGCCCGGTCCGTCGGCCGTCGACAGGTCGACGCTCACCGCCTCGACCATTCCGCCGCGGACGAGTTCCTCCAGTTCCGGGCCGGGTGATCGGGCTCCCGCCACCACGAAGGCACCCTCCGCGACGAGGGCCCGGGTGATGGCAAGACCGATCCCCTTGCTCGCTCCGGTGACCACGGCGACGGTACCGCGCAGCGCGAGATCCATGGATTCCTCCTGACGACGGCGGAGCGTGTACACACACGAACGAAACTTCCCCCTCGGACAACGCTAGCCGAAATGATGCCGACCGCGCTGCGGGCGAGTAATCTCAGCCACGAAGGGCCAGGCCACGGCGTCGCTCGTCGTACGACACTGTCTCTCGTCGCACGACTGTTCCTGGCGCGCAGGCCCCTTCACCCCTAACCACTGTGTTCCTTCCTGACTCGGGAGACGAGTGATGCGACTTCTTCGACTTCGAACGGCCCTTGCCGCGTGCGCCATCGCGGTCGCAGGCACGGTGACCGTGGGGGCCGGACCGGCCCTCGCCCAGGATCTGCCGACGGTGGTACTGGTCCACGGTGCGTTCGCCGACACGACCAGCTGGGACGCGGTGGCGTCGGAGCTGCGCGGTCGAGGGTACGAAGTCGTGGTCCCGGACAACCCCTTGCGCGGACCGGCATACGACTCCGCCGCCATCGAGAAGGTGCTCGCGGACATCCCGGGACCGGTGGTGCTCGTCGGCCACTCGTACGGCGGTGCCGTCATCACCAACGTGCATTCCCCGAACGTCGAGGCCCTCGTCTACGTGGCAGCCTTCGCCCCGGCGCAGGGCGAACCGGTCATGCTGAACCTCGACCCGATCCGGTTCCCCGGCAGCCAGTTGCTTCCGCCGGTGCTGCAGGTGAAGGTCGTCGAGAACGATCCCACCGGAATCGCAGGCAGAAACCTCGACGGCTACATCGATCCCAGCCGCTTCCACGACGTGTTCGCCCAGGACGTCTCGGACGCCACCGTCGCAGGCATGATCGCGCACCAGAAGTCGGCGGCGCTCGTGGCGAACCTCGAACCGTCGGGCGATCCGTCGTGGGCGTCGACACCCAGCTGGGCGATGGTAGCCCAGAACGACCGCGTGATCCCGGCCGCCGCGGAGCGGTTCATGGCCACCCGGGCGGGAGCGCAGATCACCGAAGTGTCCGCGTCGCACGCCGTCCTGGTGTCCCAGCCCGCCGCCGTCGCGGACCTCGTGGTGCAGGCAGACCAGGCGACTCCGTAACGGCCTCGCCGTGAACGAGCCCGGCCGGCCGGCACCGAACAACAGGAGCCTCGCCCACCGCGTCCAGAAGATGGTCGGGCGCGATCCGAACGAGGAACACCGTGCGGCAACGCCATTGGAGTTGCTCTTCGATCTGACGTTCGTCGTCGCGTTCGGTGTCGCGGGCGATCAGTTCGCGCACCTTCTCGCCGAGGGACACGTCGCCGCCGGGCTGGCCGGATTCTCGTTCGCGATGTTCTCGATCATCTGGGCCTGGATCAACTTCTCCTGGTTCGCGTCGGCCTACGACACCGACGACTGGATCTACCGGGTCACGACGATGGTGCAGATGATCGGCGTCGTCGTCCTGGCGCTCGGTATGCCCCAGATGTTCGCGTCCATCGACCGCGGAGTCGAACTCGACAATTCCGTGATGGTGTCCGGGTACATCGTCATGCGCGTCGCCATGGTGTTCCAGTGGTTGCGCGCCGCCAGACACGATCCGGAGCACCGTCCGGCGGCGCTGACGTACGCCACGACGCTCGTCCTCGCGCAGATCGGCTGGGTAGCCTTGTTGATCGCGCCCCTCACCGTCGAGTACGCGTTCGGCCTCGGCGCGGTACTCATCCTCGTCGAGATGAGCAGCCCCGTCGTCGCCGAACGGTACAAGGGCGGAACACCCTGGCACGCACGCCACATCGTCGAGCGTCACGGCCTGCTCGTGATCATCACACTCGGCGAGGGCGTGATCGGCACCGTGGCATCACTGTCCGCCGTGGTCGAGCATCAGGGTTGGACGCTCGATGCAATGCTCGTCGCGGTCGCCGGCATCGGACTCACCTTCGGATTGTGGTGGGTGTACTACACCCTGCCGTCGGCGGAGGTCCTCGAGGTGTACCGCAGCCGGTCGTTCGTCTGGGGTTACAGCCACATCGTGATCTTCGCGTCGCTCGCCGGCGTGGGGGCAGGGCTGCACGTGGCTGCGTATTACATCGAACACGCCTCCCACATCGGCGCGACGGCGACGGTGCTCTCCGTCGCCGTGCCCGTCGCGATCTTCCTCGCAGCCGTGTACCTGCTGTACACGTATCTGCTGCGGGTGCCCGACCCGTTCCACGTCCTGCTGCTCGTCCTGACCGCGGCCACGATCGCCCTCGCACTGGTGCTGGCGGCGCAGGGCGTGTCGATGGCGTGGTGTCTGATCGTGGTGATGCTGGCACCGGTCGTCACGGTTGTCGGATACGAACTGCTCGGGCACGCCCACGAGGCCCGTGCGCTCGAGGTCGTCCTCGGGCGCGCAGACACCGGTGCCCGCGGGGATTAGGACCAGGGGGTCACCGGACGCGACCGGGCCACACCGTCGATCACCAGGTCGATCCGCTCGTCGAAGAAGGCGAGTAGCCCACGAACTTCGGTCGCATCGACGAGCGGATTGTCGTACCGCCACGCGATGTCGTGCAGAACCCCGTCGGGGGTGACGGCGGACCAGTACGCGGCCTCGCCCTTGTAGGCGCAGAACGTCGTCGTCGCACTCGGTCGGAGTTCGGCGACGACATCTTCGGGCGGGAGGTAGTAGCGGACCGGCAGCATCGTCTCGAACAGCATTCTCGCCCTCCGGGTCTCGGCCAGCACGGTGTCGCCCAGCATCACGCGGACGTGCCGGGAGGTGCGTCGGACGTCGATGCGCTGGAACGGGTCGTGCGGATGCCCGACGATCTCGTCGTCCTCCTCCAGCCACCGGTCGAAGCCGTCGAAATCGAGTACGACGTAGCCGCTCAGGTCCTCGTCGGCCGGCCGGAAACCCAGGGCGGATCGCGCACCGTCGCCGGCGGTGCGGATGGCAACGGTCTCGCCGTCCGTGCTGTGCACCGAGAACGGCACACGCGGATCGAGTACCGGCATCGTCGTCACGTCCGGCAGGGCGAAACCGACGTCGCCGGCCGCCTCCTGCTTCTCCCCGCTCGGTGGCTGCGGCACCAACTCCGCGGCGATGTCGTCCGCGGGCACCGCATAGGTCGGGACCACCCGCCGCGGTTCCCAGACCAGGACCGCACGGTCGCTGTCGACCACCGTGGTTCCGTTCAGCACGGCACGGATCCGCTTCGCCGTCGGCTCGTAGCGCAGCTCACGCAACTGCCGTCCGATGGTCTCCCGCAGTCGCACACCCATGACTTCGAGACTAGGCCGGTTATCGCACCAGGCCGAGGGAGGCGATGAGGTCCTCGTGCAACTCGAACCAGACGCGGTGGCAGGAGTCGCGGTCGGTCGCGGTGATCCAGGCCGGATCCGTGCCCGCCCGTTCGAGGGCGTACGCGAACCGCAGGTGGTAGCCGGCGAACCGGTCCATCTCCGCGACCAGACGCGCCTCGAGCTCGGCCAGGGCGTGCGCGGCCGACGCCAGGCGCGTGATCGTCTCGCCGATGGTGACGGTGTCCTCGCCGATGCCGATCTCGGCCAGCTGCCAGGCGGTGCACGCGTCCGCCACGGTGACGTTGTGCGGCAGGAAGTCCCGGTGGACCCGCTCTACCACGGCGCGGGTGCCGCACCGGTCGAGTTCGGCGGCGAGCAGTCGCTCGCCCTGCATTTTCCCGGTTTCGGTGAGGGACCAGCCGCTGTCACCGGCAAACGCGCTGTGGCTGACCCACCCCCGCGCCTGGGCATCGAGCAGGTGCTCCGCGGCGATCTCGGCAGGCACGGCGAACCGGGCGGCGACGCGTGCCGTCTCGGCGTAGCCCAGGACCCGCACGGCATGCAGCACCAGGATGTCCGTCGGTGTGCGGTGCGACATCAGTTCCTCCCCGCGGTGCCGACGTGCCCGTGGGTGCCGTCGACGCGGACCAGCCGGCCCTCGGTCAGGATGGTCATGGCCCCCGGCGCCGCCAGGACTGCCGGGATGCCGAATTCGCGGGCCACGATCGCGGCGTGCGCGAGCATCCCGCCCGTCTCGGTGACCACCGCGCACGCGCGGGCCAGCAGCGGGGTCCACGCCGGCGAGGTCGTACGGCAGACCAGCACGTCGTCCGGACGAAAGCGGGCGAAGTCGTCCAGGCTGCCGATGATCCGCGCAGGCCCGACGGCAGTGCCCGGGCTGGCTGCGACGCCTGTCAGCAGAACGTCGCCCGACGTGGCTCGCACTGGCGGCGCGGCGGTGGGAGCGGTCGTGATCGGGCGGGCCTGCAGGACCCGGATCTCGTCGCCGGCGATCGCCCACTCGATGTCCTGCGGGCGGCCGAACAGGCTCTCGATATCGCGACCCAGCGCCGCGAGGGCGAGGGCCTGGGCAGTGGTCAGCAGTTGCCCGCCGCGGTGCCGGGCGACCTGCACATGCGCACCGTCGACCAGGTACGCCTCCGGAGTCACGGTCCCGGCCACGACAGTGCCACCCAGGCCCCGCGCAGCCTCGATCACCACCTGCTCGGTACCGGTGACCGGGTGCCGGGTGAACATGACTCCGGCCGTCTCGGGTTGCACCATCACCTGCACGATCACCCCGACCGACGCGGGGGCTTCCCGATCGGTGCGAGCCGCGTAGGCGACGGCTTCGGGCGAGGAGCCCGACGCGGCGCTGCGATGCACCGCCTCGATCACCTCGGCGCTGGTGGTCCCGAGCGTCGTGGTCAGCTGTCCGGCGAACGAGCACTCGACGCCGTCCTCCGCGAGGGCGGACGAGCGCACCGCGAACGGACCGGGCCCGAGACGGCGCAGACCGATGTCGATCTCCCGCTCCCAACCGGGATCGCCGAGCGGGTCGGGTATCACGAATCCGTCGGGCACCCGGAATCCGGCACGCAGCAGCCGGCCGAGGTTGCGGGCCTTGGCACCGCAACGCTCCGACGCGTCCGGCAGGGGGACGATCGGCACTGCTCAGGCCTCCGCGCCGCGGTCGCCGGCCCTGGCAAGGACCCGGTTCAGGCGCTGCTGGGCAGCCTGCGCCGAACCCAGCCCGAGCGCCTCCGCGATGTGTGGCCAGGTCATCCCACTGCCCCGGGCAGCGAACAGCAGACCGGCCTCGATCTGGTCGAGCTCGACACGAGCGGACGACAGCAGCCGCAGCCCGGCCGAGACAACCGACGGGTCCGTACCCTGCGCGTCGCGGCAGATCCATGCCGCGAACCTCACGAGGTCGGTGTCCGAAGGTGGCTGCCCGGTGTGCTCCCACGGGCGCCGCGCGAGCCGCGACGCACCGGCCTCGTTCATCGTCGTACGCGCCTGGTCGAGTTCGGCCGCGCGGGTCCGATCGTCGGTGGTCACCCGACCACTCCACGTCATCAACAGTGTGTTGTCAACATTCTGTTGATATTCGTGCTGTCGCGGCATCCTCAGCGAGCGAGGATCCCGGCGACGAAATCCTGCGCGTCCTGCTGCGACGCGCCGATCGTCCCGCGGTGATCGACGCCCTCGTACGTCCGGTACGTGAGCTCGTTCCCGTTGTCCTGCAGCGTCTTCACCATCAGATCCGTCGACGGTTTGCTCACCACCAGGTCGCCGGAACTCTGCGCGACCAGCGTCGGGACCTGCACGTGGACCTTCGACGGCTCCTGCCGCACCAGGTAGTCGGTCAACGGCCCCAGGTCGGCGTCGGGACGGAAGACCTGACCGGCGCTCACGGGCGGCACCTTCCGGATGTCGTCGATACACCCCGTCCGCGCCGCCGTCAGCAGCGGTTGCGCCTGCTCCGTCAGCAACGCCGCCGCGTCGATGGCGGGGTCCGCGGCCTGCGCGCCGAGCAGTATCAGCGGCAGGAACGCCTCGGCCGCCTCGATACCGGGAACACCCGAGCGGAAGTACTGCGGCGTCTGGTCGAGTCCGTTGCCGGGGGCGATCGCCACGGCACCACCGAGTTCCAGTTCCGGGGCACGCTCCCCCGCCTGTTCCGCGGTGAACAGCGCCGCCTGCCCGCCCTGGCTGTGACCGATCACGAACCACGTCGAGCCGACGGCCGGATCCATCGCACGGGCGGCGCGGACGATGTCGACGACGGCGTTCGCCTCGGTGTCGCCGTTGATGTACGGATGGATGCCCGGCGTGCCCAGACCCTGATAGTCGGTGCTCACCACCGCGTATCCCTTCGCGACCCAGTCGTCGAGGGAGGCGTTCACCCCGGAGAGATAGCCGTGTGCGGGGCCGCCGGCGAAATCCGCGGACGGGGCGCAGGCGTCCGCGACTCCCGTGGTGCCGTGCGCCCAGCTGATCACCGGGTACCCGCCCTCGGGCGCCGGTGTGCGGGGAATAGACACGGTGCCCGACACCACGACCGGCTCGCCGTTGCCGTCCTGCGACGCGTAGGTGATCACCTCGTTCCGCGCGGCACTCGGCAGTGCCGGACCGTCGTCGACGGACCGGGTCGACAGCAGTTGGCCAGGACGGACTGCGGCCGGTTCGGTGGCAGTCTCGGAGGCCGCGGTGGAACAGGCAGTGCCGCCGAGGAGCACGAGCGCGGCTACCGCACCGATCCGGGCACGCGAGGTCGTCACGAGAACGCCGCCAGCGGCTCGGAACCCGACCAGTCGTGGCCCCAGTAGCTGTCCGCCGTGATTTCCTCTGCGGTGTAGTGCCTCTCGTCGACGAGTATGCCCTCGGTGCCGAACTCGAGGTCCCAGCCGCCGGGGGCACGCACGTAGAACGACACCATGCGGTCGTTCGTGTGGCGGCCGAGCGTCGACGAGATCGAGAAGCCGAGCTTGCCGAGCCGGTCGAGTGCCTGGCCGACGGCGTCGAGCGTGTCGACCTCCGTCATCAGGTGCACCATCCCGGGTTCGCCGCTGTGCGGTGCGGGGCACAGCGCGAGACTGTGATGACGCTGGTTGACACCCATGAACCGCACACGGCGGGCCGGTCCCGGGGCATCGGCCGGTCCGAGCCGGATCGCGCCGCGGGGCAGGAAGCCCAGCACCTCGGTGTAGAACGTGTAGGCCTCCTCGAACGCCGGCGTCGGCAGGACGACGTGGCCCAGCCCCTGCGCACCGGTGACGAAGCGGCCGCCGTGCGGGGTGACGACCGGACTGTGGTCGAGTACCGGCCCGAAGAACACCTCCACCCGGGTGCCGGACGGATCGTCGAACGCGATCACCTGCTCGGCGTCCCGGTAGCGCGACTCCTCCTCCGACAGGACGTCGACCGCGACACCCGACTTCTCCACCTGCTCCCGCACCCACTGGAGGGCGAACTGGTCGCGCACCTCCCACCCCACGGCGAGCGCCGTGTCCGTGTCGCCCGGCAGGACGATCAGCCGCGACCGTCGCTCGTCGACGCGCAGATACAGGCCGCCGGGCTCGGGGCCGGAACCCACGGCCATGCCCAGCCCGTCCACCACCAGCTCACGCCAGCGTGGCACGTCCTTCGTCTGGATCCGCAGGTAGCCGAGCCCTCGAATGTCGGTCATGTGAAGTCCTTTCCTGGAGGCGGCTCCGCCACCCGTGCGCCTTTCTGGTAGCTGGAACTACCAAAAAGGCGCACGGGCGCGGAGCGCCTAGATCATCGAGCGGTGGATGCCCTGGGGTTCGCCGCCGAGCTGGGTCAGAGCCGAGGAGTGGAAGATCGATCCGGGCACGTGGATGGCATGCGAGAGGCCGGCGTGGACGTCGCGCCAGAACCGCTGCATGGGTGTCTTCAGTTGCAGCGCACCGCCACCGGAGCGGGCGAAGATCTCGTCCACGGCGCGGACCACCCGCCAGGCGGCGGCCGTCTGGGTGCGACGACCGATCGACCGCAGTTCGAACGACACCTCCTGGCCCTTCTCGGTCATGTCCCAGAACCGGTCGACCGTCTCCAGGATCGCTGCGCGGGACGCCGCGATTTCCGCAGCCGCCTCGCCGATCGCGAACAGCACGTACGGGTCTTCCTTGATCGCGGTGCCGGAGACGGTGATGCGTTCGCGTTGCGCGTTCAGGTGGCAGGCCAGTGCACCCTCGGCGATGCCGATGAGCGAGGACGTGATGCCGAGCGGGAAGATGCACGAGAACGGGAAGTTGTAGAGCGTCTGGGTGCGTCCGAACTCCTTCGGCGCGGACCCGTCGAACACCTTGTCGGCCTGCAGGGTCCGGTGCTGCGGGATGAACGCGTCCTTCACGATCAGGTCCTTCGACCCCGTGCCCCGCAACCCGACGACGTTCCAGCTGTCCTGGTCGATGTCGTAGTCCGAGCGCGGGAGCAGCACGTGCAGGATCTTCGGGGGCATCACCCGGTTGCCGTCCCGGTCGCCGACCGCGGCGCCGATCATAATCCACCCGCAGTGGTCGGTGCCCGACGAGAACGACCACCGACCCTTGAGGACGTACCCGCCGTCGACGGGCGTCGCGACCCCCATCGGCGCGTACGGCGAAGCCATCCACATGTCGGAGTCCTCGCCCCACACCTCGTCCTGCGCTGTGCGGTCGAAGAACGCCAGTTCCCACGGGTGGACGCCGACGATGCCGCTGACCCAGCCCGCGGCCCCGTCGATGGCGCCGATGCCCATCGCGGTCTCCGCGAACTCGCGCGGGTGGGATTCGTAGCCGCCGTATTCCTTGGGCTGCAGCATCCGCATCACGCCGGAGTCGCGCAACCTTTTCGCGGACGTGTCCGACAGGCGCATCAACTTGTCGCCTTCGGCGCCTTCCGCGCGGATCTCGTCCGCGTACTGTTCGATCCTGTCAAGAACCTGGCCCATGATGATCTCGGCTTTCTGGTGTGGGTGCCCGGCGAAACGCCTAGGCGGACTTCTTCTCGGCCACTGCGGTTTCCGCGGACTGCCGGTCCGCGAGGCCGAGGGCGATCTCGATCAGCTGGTCCTCCTGACCACCGACCAGCTTGCGCCGGCCGGCCTCGATGAGGATCTCCGCACCGGACACGCCGTACCTGCGGGCGTGCGAGTCGGCGTGCTTGAGGAAACTGGAGTACACCCCCGCGTAGCCCATCGTCAGCGACAGCCGGTCGAGCAGGCAGTCGCCGTCCATGATCGGCCGGACGACGTCCTCGGCGGCGTCGATGATCTTCAGAGTGTCGATGCCCGTCCGGATTCCGAGTTTCTCGGTGACGGCGGCGAACGCCTCGACCGGGGTGTTGCCCGCGCCGGCACCGAAACGCCGGGTGGAGCCGTCGATCTGCAGGGCGCCGGCTTCGACGGCGAGCACCGAGTTGGCGACGCCGAGGCCGAGGTTCTCGTGACCGTGGAAGCCGACCTGTGCGTCGTCGCCGAGTTCGGCTACCAGCGCGGACACACGGTCGCTGACGGCGTTCATGATCAGCGCCCCGGCCGAGTCGACCACGTAGACGCACTGGCAGCCGGCGTCGGCCATGATCCGGGCCTGCTGCGCGAGCACCTCGGGGGGTTGGCTGTGCGACATCATGAGGAACCCGACCGTCTCCAGCCCGAGGTCGCGGGCGAGCCCGAAATGCTGCACGGAGATGTCGGCTTCGGTGCAGTGCGTGGCGATGCGGCAGATGCTCGCGCCGTTGTCCGCGGCCTCGCGGATGTCGGATTGCACACCCAGACCGGGGAGCATGAGGAACGCGATCTTCGCCCGTTCCGCGGTCTCCACGGCGGCCTTGATCAGCTCCTGCTCCGGGGTGTGGCTGAAGCCGTAGTTGAACGAGGAACCGCCGAGTCCGTCGCCGTGGGTGACCTCGATGACCGGAACCCCGGCGGCGTCGAGCGCCCCGACGATGGAGCGGACGTGTTCGACGGTGAACTGGTGTCGCTTGGCGTGGGAGCCGTCGCGCAGCGACGAATCCGTCACCCGGATGTCGAGATCAGCACTGTAGGGCATCGGTATTCCTTCGAAGAGTGAGTGGGCGGACGCGCTCAGACGCTTGCGCCGAGGATCTGCGTCGCGAAGCTCTCGCCGACCTTGGTGGCGGCGGCGGTCATGATGTCGAGGTTGCCGGAGTACGGCGGCAGGAAGTCGCCGGCGCCCTCGACCTCGAGGAAGATGCCGACCCGTGCGAGTCCGCCGCTGATCGGCGTCGGGTCGTCGAACTGCGGTTCGGCGCGCAACCGGTAGCCGGGGACGTACGCCTGCACGGACGCCGCGACGTCGTGGATGGACGCGGTGATCGCGTCCCGGTCGGCGTCGGCGGGGATGGAGCAGAACACGGTGTCCTTCATGAACATCGGCGGTTCGGCCGGGTTCAGGATGATGATCGCCTTGCCCTTCTTCGCCCCGCCGATCGTCTCGATGCCGCGGCTCGTGGTGATCGTGAACTCGTCGATGTTCGCGCGGGTGCCGGGACCGGCCGACGGCGACGCCACGCTGGCGACGATCTCGGCGTACGCCACGTCGGTGATCCGGGAGACGGCGTGGACCATGGGGATGGTCGCCTGGCCGCCGCACGTGATGAGGTTGACGTTCGGTGCGGTCCGGTGCTCACCCATGTTCACGGCGGGCACGACGGCCGGTCCGAGCGCGGCCGGGGTGAGGTCGACGGCCTGGATGCCGAGTTCCCGGTAGCGGGGGGCGTTCGCCCGGTGCACGTACGCGGACGTGGCCTCGAACACGATGTCGGGACGCTCGTCCTGGGCGAGCAGCCAGTCGACGCCCTCGGCGCTGGCGATCACGCCCCGGTCGGCGGCGCGTCGGAGTCCCTCGCTCTCGGGGTCGACGCCGATCATCCAGCGCGGTTCGATGATCTCCGAGCGGAGAAGCTTGTACAGGAGGTCGGTGCCGATGTTGCCGGATCCGACGATCGCGGCGAGAGCCTTGGTCACAATTGTCGCCTTTACTTGAATTCTACTGATACGGAACCGATGTCACTGAAGTCGGCGCGGAACACGTCACCGGGTCGGGCGTCGATTGCGCGGGTGCACGAACCGGGCAGGATCACGTGACCGGCCTCCAGTCGCACCCCGAAACTCGCGACCTTCCGCGCCAGCCAGGCCACGGCCTTCGTGGGGTTGCCGAGCACAGCCGACGCCTCGCCCCGTGCGATCTCCTCGTCGCCCTGGAAGAGCACCGCGGAGATTCCACCGATGTCGACCTTCGACGGTTCCACACGTCCGGCGCCGAGGATCACGCCGGCCGACGACGCGTTGTCGGCGATCGTGTCGGCGAGCCCGATCTTCCAGTCCGTGATGCGGGAGTCGATCAGTTCGATACTGGGAACGATGTATTCGGTGGCCGCGAGTACGTCCGCCTCGGCGCACCCCTCGCCCGGTAGCGTCGCGCCGAGGACGTACCCGATCTCCACCTCGATGCGCGGGTAGCAGAACTGCGCGGCGTCGATCGGGGTCCCCTCCGCGTACACCATGCTCGACAGCAGATGTCCGTAGTCGGGCTCGTCGACGCCCATCATCTTCTGCATGACCTCGGACGACAGGCCGACCTTGTGGCCGTACACCGTCTCCCCCGCGGCCAGTCGCTCGCGGATGTTCAGCAGCGCGATCTCGTACGCGTCGACGACGTCAATGTCCGGAAACACAGTGGTCAGCGGGTCGATCGGCGCGCGGTCCCGTTCGGCGTTCCGCAGGAGGTGGGCGGCGGACAGTCGTTGCGCATCGCTCAGCATCACGCCACCTCTCCCGCACGTGAGTGGTGTCGTGTGTCCGGGGACGCATTGCCACTCACGTGGGCGACGTGCTGCGCGGCGATGTAGCCGAACACCATCGCGGGACCGATGGTCGCGCCGGCGCCGGCGTATTCGTTGCCCATCACCGACGCCGACGTGTTGCCGGTGGCGTACAGGCCGTCGATGACGGAACCGTCCTCACGGAGCACCCGCGCGTCGGCGTCGGTGACGAGACCACCCTTGGTGCCCAGGTCGCCGGCCTCGCAGCGGATCGCGTAGAACGGTCCCTGCGTGATCTCGTCGAGGCACGGGTTCTTCATCGTCGGGTCGCCGTAGTAACGGTCGTAGGCGCTGTCGCCGCGACCGAAGTCCTCGTCCTTGCCGGTGCGGGCGAATCCGTTGAACCGGTCGATGGTCGCGACGAGGGTGTCGGCCTTGACGCCGATCGCGTCCGCGAGGTCGCGCAGCGTGTCCGCCTTGTGCACCACCCCGGAGTCGTAGAACCCCTGCGGGAACGGCACACCCGGCAGTACCTGCGCGAACGGGTACCGCGACTTCGCCTTGCCGTCCATCACGAACCACGCGGGGACGTGTCCGCCGCTCAGTTGGTCGTGCACGAAGTTCACGTACGGCGACGACTCGTTGGTGAAGCGCTCGCCCCGGCCGTCGACGATCACCGACGGCGGAATGCACCGCTCCGACACGAGCGGGATCACGGCGCCCATCGGGTGGAACACCGACGGCATCCACCAGGCGTCGTCCATGAGGTCGACTGCTGCGCCGAGCTTCTGGCCCGCGACGATGCCGTCGCCGGTGTTCTCCCGGGCGCCGGCGCTGACGTCCGGGACGCCGTGTTTGGGCAGGTACTTCGCGCGCATGTCCTGGTTGTGGTCGAAGCCGCCGGTCGCGAGCAGCACACCGCGACGCGCGCCGATCCGGATCGTCTGCCCGTCACGCTCGGCGAGCACGCCCACGACCGCGCCGGTTCCGTCGACGATCAGTTCCGTCATCGCCGTCTTCAGCCACAGTGGCACCCCGGCATCCTGGAGGACCATGCGCATCCGTGCCACGAGTGCGCGTCCACCGGTGGCCATGTGGCGCCGGCGGATCACGTTGGACGCCACCCGCCAGGCCGCCACCAGTGACGCCTTCCGTCCCTTCCAGGTGCGCTTGACCATGGCGAGGTCGTGATAGTCCTTGGACGTGACCCACAGTCCCAGCGGGCCCTTCATGCTGTTCGGACGCTGGAACTGCTCGTCCTCCTTCAGCGCCCGGGTGTCGAACGGCGTGCATTCGATGGTGCGCCCCAGCGGGCGGCCGCCCTCGTATTCCGGGTGGTAGTCGGAGTAGCCCTTCACCCAGTAGAGCTTCATGTGCGGGCTGCGGCCCAGGAGTTCCATCAGCTCGGGACCCTTGTCGACGAACGCGTCGAGGCGGTCGGCGGGAACGGTGCCCTCGGTGATGATGTCGAGGTAGCGGCGGATCGATTCCCGGGAGTCGACCACACCCTTCTCCCGCAGTGTCGGCGCGTTGGGGATCCAGATTCCGCCTCCGGAGATGGCGGTGGATCCGCCGAATGTCGCGCCCTTGTCGATGACGAGGGTGTCGATGCCCCGGTGGGCGGCGGTGATCGCCGCGGCCATGCCGCCGCCACCGCTGCCGACGACGAGGAAATCGACTGTGGTGTCGAAGGTTTCTTCGGTGCCGCTCATCGTCCGCTGCCGTCCTTGCGGAGGAGGAACGCGAGGACGGCACTCTCGAACGCCGTCTTCTGCTCGATCATTGCCCAGTGTCCGCAGTTGGGGAACACGTGCAGTTCCGCCTTGGGGATCAACCGCATCGGGATGATCGCCATGTCCATCGGGCTGACCCTGTCGTCGCGACCCCACGTGAGCAGTGTCGGCGCCTTCACCTTGTGCAGCTGAGCCCAGTACGGGGTCGCGTCGGACTCGAGTGCGGCCCGGGTGCCGGCCTCGAACGCCGCCTTGCTGTACATCTTGCGGGCGCTGGCGAGAGTGCCGGGATCGGTGGCCTGCGTCCAGCGTTCCTCGATCAGCTCCTCCGTGACCATGGCCGGGTCGAACACCATGGAGTGCAGCCACTCGATCAGCCGTTCGCGTGTGGGGTCGTCCGTGAACTCCATCAGGAGGTTGATGCCCTCACCGGGGCCGGGGCTGAAGAGGTTCTTGCCGATGCCGCCGATGGTGATCAGCTTGCTCACCCGGTCGGGGTGCGCGATGGCGAACTGGGTGGCGACGATGCCGCCCATCGAGTTTCCGAGTACCGCGACCTCGTCGAGTCCGAGCCCGTCGAGGAAGCGGAGTACCGCGTCGCCGGCGGTGAGCATCGGATGACCGCCGAAGTCGTCGCTGACCCCGAATCCCGGGAACTCCAGGATGAAGGTGCGGAAGTGCTCGGCGAAGACGCCGAGGTTGCCGCGGAAGTTGCGCCATCCCGTCACGCCGGGGCCGGAGCCGTGCAGCAGCAGAAGCGGCGGGCCGTCGCCGGCCTCGTGGTAGCGAAGCACGCCGAGGTCGGTCTTCAGCTCCTTCAGGGTGCCCTCGTAACTCGAGTCAGTCGTCATGGTCGATCACGTTGCCAGCGCGTCCGCGACTCGGACAGGAGCGATCCCGGTCAGCGAGACATCACCCGGCCAGGGCGGCCCCCGGCCCCCGGACTTCCACTGACCGAGACGGCATCTCGTGACCGTTTCGGGGTGTCCCTAGCCTCGGTGGAGTCGTCGAATCGGTCGGCGACGCAAGAGCAATCGGAGGCGGTCTGATGTCACCCGAACCGGCCGAGGCCCGGCCCGGAACACGCGCGGACGCACCCTCACCCGACGAGATGCGCCGCGCCCTCGGCCAATTCGCCAGCGGGGTCACGGTGGTGACCGGGCTCGATTCGGACGGTCCGGTGGGGTTCACGTGTCAGTCGTTCGCGTCGGTGTCGCTCGAGCCGCCGCTGATCCTGTTCTGCGCCGATCACCGCGGTCGGGCATGGCCGCGCATCCGCCGGTCGGGGCGGTTCACGATCAACGTGTTGCGCGAGGACCAGACGGACCTGTGCTTACGCTTCGGCTCGAGCCGGGGCACCAAGTTCGACGGACTGTCCTGGGAGTCGTCCCGGTGGTCGACGCCGTCGCTGCCCGGGGTCCTGCTGCGCGTGCACGCGGACGTGCAGTCGGTGCACACCGCCGGCGATCACGACGTCGTGATTGGACGCGTTCTCGAACTCGAGTCGGTGTGCGAGGAGCGTCCGATGGTGTTCTTCCGGGGCGGTTTCGGCCTCGGTGCCGCTTCGCGACCCGTGCGCGCGTAGCGAGTCCGGAGACTCGTCAACCACGCACGGGCGCTAGAGCCATTGACCCGACTGCACGGCGAGGAGCTGGTCGAGGGTCTCCGTGGACCACGAGCTGTCGGGGATCTCCGCGGTCCTGCGGCCGCGACGGGGGGTGCCCAGTTCGGGGTGCAACGTCCGGGTGACCTCCCGGGCGGCGTCGACGACGAGCGGGGCGACCCGTTCGAGCTGGACGGTGCGCGCGTCCCCGCACAGCGAGATGCCGGCCACCGGTCCGTCGGCGCTGCGGACCGCGACACCGACGCAGCCGATTCCGCGTACCGCTTCACCGCGCTCGAACGCGAGACCGCGGCGCTGCCGAATCCGGTTGAGCTCCTGGTGCAGTGTGGACAGCTCGGTGATCGTGCGGTCCGTGCTCCGGTTGAGCCGCGGCCCGTACATGCCGTCGACCTGTTCCGGGTCGACCCACGCGAGCATCGCCTTGCCGCCCGCAGTCGTGTAGGCGGGGACACGCCCACCCACCCGGGACGGCAGGGTGGCGGCCATCCGCCCGCCCACCTTGTCCAGGTACACGCTCTCCGCGCCGTCGAGGACGGCGAGGTGCACCACCATTCCGGTCTGCATGTGCAGCTCGTGTAGCAGCGGCGCCGCGGCCGCCCGGACCTGGCTGTGTCCGTTGTCGCCGCCGCCGAGCCCCATCGCGCGCCGTCCGAGGCAGTAACCGAAGCTCGCGTGATCGACCCAGTCGAGGCGGACGAGCTGGTCGAGGATGCGGTGCACGGTGGACCGCGGCAGGCGGGTGCGGCACGCGACCTCCTCGAGGGTCAGACGCGACGTGCGGCCGTCGAACGCGTCGAGGATCAGTGTCATCCGCTCGACCATCGACGGGGGCAGATCCTTCTTCGCAGCGGGTACCGACAGTGCATCATCCGAATCGACGACAGTCATCGACGCCTCCAAATATCCTGGTCACACGCATACGTCCGACGAAAATTGAAATGAATTCTTAAAATACTAACAGCCGTCCGCGCCGCTGGGAAGAAATCGGACAACCACCGCGTCCGGTCACCGGGAATACCCGCGCAGCCGTCGGGTACCTCGAGTACAACGGTGACCACACACCGATCCCCGACAGCGGAGTCACCCACAGATGCACATAGGAATCGCGCCGCCCATCGTCATCGCGCACCCCTCCGTCCGCGCCGACTGGGAACTCGGCGCCGGAATCGCGGAGTTGACCGCGATCGCCCGGACCGCCGACCGCCTCGGCTATCACCACCTCACCTGCAGCGAGCATGTCGCTGTGCCCACCGACGTCGCCGTCGAGCGCGGCGGCACCTACTGGGACCCGCTCGCGACCCTCGGGTTCCTTGCCGCCCACACCACCGGCATCCGCCTGGCCACGCAGGTTCTGGTACTCGGGTACCACCATCCGCTGGAGATCGCCAAGCGGTACGGCACGCTCGACGTCGTCAGCGGCGGCCGGCTCGTGCTGGGGCTGGGCGTGGGCAGCCTGCGCGAGGAATTCGACCTGCTCGGCGCCCACTTCGACGACCGCGGTGCCCGCGCCGACGACGCCCTCGCGGCGCTGCGTGCCTCACTGTCGCGGTCGCGGCCCGAGTACCACGGCACGTTCTACGACTTCGATGCCGTCGTCGTCGAACCGCATGCCGTCCAGCCGCGAGTCCCGTTGTGGGTCGGCGGGCGAACCCTGCGGTCGCTGCGCCGCGCCGCGACACTCGGCGACGGGTGGGTGCCGTTCGGTCTCTCCCTCGACGAGCTGTGCGCTCTACTCGGCAAGGTCGAACTCCCCGAGAATTTCGAGGTGGTCCTCAGCGCGGGAGCACCGCTCGATCCGATCGGCTCCCGCGACACCGTGGCGCGCGCCCTCGAACGACGCCGCGACGCCGGCACCACCGTCGTCAGCGCCACCCTCGCGTCCACGAGCGCGTCCCACTACTGCGAGCAACTGGACGCCCTCCGGCAGCTCGGCGACCAACTCGGACTCGCGTTCCGCACCCCCACCGAAGACAGGATCCGCCCGTGACCGGCACCGAAGAACTCGTCCGCACACTCGTCGCACGCGTAAGCGCGCTCGAGGACAAACTCGCCATCCTCGAACTGATGACCGCCTACGGTCCCGCCATCGACAGCGGTTCCGCCGACGCGGTCGCGCGGCTGTGGACCGAGGACGGCGTGTACGACGTCGACACCGGGGTGATGCGCGGGCATGCCGCGATCACTGCGATGGTGCAGTCGGAGGCTCATCAGGGATGGATCGGCGGCGGCTGCGCGCACATGCTCGAGCCCGGGCACGTACGAGTCGACGGTGACACCGCCGTGGCCACCTGCAAGTCGCAGTTGATCATTCACGACGACAACGGGTTCCGGGTCCACCGGATCACGGCGAACCGGTGGGAACTCGCCAAGATCGACGACGAGTGGAAGGTGACCCGCCGGATCAATCGGCTGCTCGACGGCCGCGAGGAGGCGCGCACCCTGCTCGCCGAGGGTGTACGCGCCTGAGAGCGTTCCATCGCACGACACGAGGCCCGCACTGCTGCGGGCCTCGTGTCGTCGGCGTAAAGGTCAGGCGACCATCTCTGTCTTCGGCGCCGCCACGTCGGCGGGGCGGTCGATCTTGTTGCGGGTAAGCAGAAGTCCCATCACCGCGGCCAGCAGTCCGGCGACGGCCAGCGTGCAGAAGGCGTAGACGAAGCCCTTCTCCGAGTACTGTGCGGCGCGGCCCACCAGCACGACACCGGGGATCGCGACGATCGCGATCATCACCTGGCTGCCGATCGCGCTGCCCAGCGAGCCCGACAGGTTGAGCATCCCGCCGGCGATGCCCTGCGTCTGCGCGGGCACGGTGCGCATGATGAGGTTCGGCAGCGTCGCCGACGCGGAACCGAGGCCGAGGCCGATCACCAACTGCCCGAACATCATCTGGGCCGTCGAGTCGTGCAGGGTGGCGAGCAGGACCGAACCGAGCGAGAGGCAGGCGCCGCCGAACACCAGAACCGGCGCGGGGCCGATGCGTCGGGTGAAATACCCTCCGACCGGGCCGGCGATCATCGACACGACGCCCGTGGGGACGGTGTAGATCGCCACGGCGAGGGCGGTGACACCGAATCCGTAGCCGAGACCGAGGTCGGGATCGGTCATCACGAACATCGGGATGAGCATCGAATGGCTGACCAGCACGAATTGGACGAAACCGCTGGCCGCCAGGGTTTTCGCGACGGGCCCGTGCTTCAGCATCTGCAGATCGATGAGCGGTTCCTTCGGCGTGCGCTCGTACACCAGCCAAGCAGCGAGGATGGCGAGACCGCCGCCCACGCAGAGAAGCGTTTGCGGTGCCGTGTACCCCCACGCGGTGGCCTTGCCGATGCCGAACAGCAGCACGAAGGCGCCGAGGCCGAGGATGACCGCGCCGAGCACGTCGAGCTTCGACTTGGTGCGCAGGGTGGTCTCGGGAACGAAGATCGCGACCGCGATCCCGACGACCGCCACGTGAATGAGTTGCGCCCAGAACACCCCGGTGTAGCCGAAGTGGTCGATGAGGTAGCCGCCGATGATCGGACCGAGGATGGTGCTGGCGCCCATGCCCGTCGCGACGAAGCCGACCGCCACCGGGATGATCGCCGGCGGCATGACGTCGCGGATCAATCCGTAGGCGAGGACGAGGATCGCCATGCCCGCACCCTGGAGTCCGCGCCCGACGAGGAAGAGTTCGAAGTTGGGGGCCAGCGCGCCGAGTAATGATCCGGCGCCGAACACCGCCGCGGACACGAGCATCATCCGCTTCTTGCCGTAGATGTCGCCGAGTTTGCCGACGAGGGGTGTCGAGGCGGCGAGCATGAGGGTGACGATCGTGATCACCCAGCCGACGTTCGCGGTGCCGAAGTGTTTCGCGATCTCCGGCAGCGCCGGGGTGACGAAGTTGTAGGCGAGCGGGATGACTTCGACCAGAAGGATGATCAGGGCCAGGAGGGCGAACGACTTGCGGCGCGAGAGCGGTGCGCGCTCCGCCTCGCCTGGGGACAGGGGCATGTTATGCATATGTGGCTCCGGGGGATTCGTGAGGATCGGCACGCCCAACCTGACATGCGGCCCAGTGACGTCGACCACAGTTCCCACTCACCGAGACCTGCCCGCAGCCGGTGCCTCCGAGGACTAAGCGACACCGTAATTAGAAAACATTCCTGCACTAGATACCGCTCATGTAGTGACTGATCAGTAGTTCATGCGATACAACTAGAATGAAATCTAATTTTCTCGACAGGAGCCCCCATGAAGGAATCACTCAACCTCGCCGGACGCACCGCCGTCGTCACCGGTGCCGGCGCAGGTCTCGGCCGGGCCGAGGCCCTCGCGCTCGCGGCCGCCGGTGCGGCGGTCGTCGTCAACGACATAGGCGACGGCGCACACGAGGTGGCCGCGGAGATCACGGCGGCAGGCGGCCGGGCAACCTCAGTGACCGGCGACGTGTCCGACTGGGCGCTGGGCGAACGCCTCGTGCACGAGGCCGTCAGCACCTTCGGATCGATGGACATCCTCGTCAACAACGCCGGAATCCTGCGCGACAAGATGATTTTCAACCTCTCCGAATCCGACTGGGACGACGTCATCCGCGTCCACCTCAAGGGGCACGCCGCCACGTCACGCGCCGCGGCCGTGCACTGGCGCGAGGCGAGCAAGGCCGCCGGAGGTCCGGTGTACGGGCGGGTCGTCAACACGTCGTCGGAGGCATTCCTGTTCGGGTCGGCGGGACAGCCCAACTACTCGGCCGCGAAGGCGGGGATCACCGCACTCACGCTGTCGACCGCACAGGGACTGTCCCGCTACGGAGTACGGGCCAACGCGATCTGCCCGCGAGGGAGGACTGCCATGACGGCCGACGCCTTCGGCGAGAACACGGCCGATGCAGGACTCGACCCCCTGTCCCCCGAACGGGTCGCCACCCTCGTCCACTACCTGTCCTCGCCCGCGTCCGACGAAATCAACGGCCAGGTCTTCGTCGTGTACGGGAAGATGGTCGCTTTGATGGAGGCGCCGAAGGTCGAGAACCGTTTCGACGCAGCGGGTTCCGAATTCACCCCGGAGGAGCTCGACGGCCTCCTCACGCCCTATTTCGCCGGCCGCGGACCGTACGAGAACTACGCCGCGTTCAGCGTCGCAGAATTGGAGAAGGTCGCGCTGGCGACCGGCGACACGGCCGGTGTCTGAGCCACACTCGCAGAAGGAGCACAGGATGAGGCTGCACGGAAAGACGGCGATCGTGACCGGCGGCGCCGGCGGAATCGGACGGGCGATCACGACCGTGTTCGTCCGCGAGGGCGCGAACGTCCTGTTCGTCGACATCGACGACGGACGAGGCAAGGACCTCGAGAGGGACCTGGGAGCGACCGCCCGCTTCCTGAAGGTCGACATCTCCCGGCGCGAATCCGCCGAGCAGATCCGGGACGCCGCCGTCGACGCGTTCGGATCCGTGGACGTCCTCATCAACAACGCGCACGCGTCGCGCCAGGCACTGCTCGTCGACCAGACCCAGGAGATGTTCGACCTCTCCTTCCAGACCGGGTTCTATCCCGTGGTGCACCTGATGCAGGCGTGCTACCAGCAGCTGAAGGCGGCGAAGGGTTCGGTGATCAACTTCGCGTCCGGGTCCGGCCTCGACGGAATGCCCACCCAGACGTCGTACGCCGCCGCGAAGGAGGCGATCCGCGGGGTCAGCCGCGTGGCGGCCAACGAGTGGGCGGCCGATCAGATCAGGGTCAACGTGATCTGCCCGTTCGCCGCGACCGAGGGCGTCCTCGCCTGGCAGGAGAAATTCCCCGAACGCGCCGCCGCCGCCGTCGCGAAGGTCCCGCTCCAGCGCATCGGCGATCCCGAGACGGACATCGCGCCCGTCGCGGTGTTCCTCGCCTCCGACGATTCCCGGTACATGACCGGACAGACTTTGATGGCGGACGGCGGCAGCATCAAGCTGCGCTGATCCGCCCGGACAGGAGAACAACGATGGAAGGCTTCGAGGGCCGAGTCGCCCTGATCACCGGAGGCGCCCGCGGCCAGGGCCGCAGCCACGCGGTCGCGCTGGCCGAACGCGGAGCAGACATAGTTCTGTGCGACCGCTGCGAGGACAGCCCGGCGGTGAACTACCCCCTGGCCACCGCGGCCGATCTCGACGAGACCGCCGAACTGGTCCGCGCCACCGGCCGCCGGTGCCTCACCGCCAAGGCGGACACGGCCGATCGCGGCGCGATGGACGCACTGGTCGCCGAGGCCGAGTCCGAATTCGGGCGGATCGACATCGCGGTCGCGAATGCGGGGGTCTCGGTGGCCGCCCCGGTGCAGTCGCTCACGCAGGAGCAGTGGTCGGAGGCGATCGGTTCCAACCTCACCGGCGTCTTCAACACCGTCGGAGCGGTGGCGCCCGGGATGATCTGGCGCGGTTACGGGCGCATCGTCACCATCTCGTCGATGCTGGGCCGGGCCGGCAACACCAACATGGCCGCGTACGGTGCGTCGAAGTGGGGCGTCATCGGGCTCACCAAGAGCGCCGCGCTCGACCTCGCCCCGCACGGGATCACCGTGAATGCGATTGCACCGGGCAACATCTCGACACCGATGATTCACAACGACGCCCTCTACCGGATGATGCGGCCCGACCTCGAAGCGCCCGGCGCGGACGATGTGGAACCGGTGTTCCGCAGCCTGCACGCCCAGCCCGTCGCGTGGTTGGACGCTTTCGAGATCACCCGGGTGGTGCTGTTCTTCGCCGCGGAGGGCAGCGCACACATCAGCGGCACCGTGCTGCCCGTCGATGCGGGCAATGCCGCGCGGGTGACTGGCTGACGCCCCGTGAGTACTTGTTAACGTGGG
>NZ_BCWY01000036.1 GCF_001894825.1 Rhodococcus jostii NBRC 16295
GACAACACGAGAAAGAATCCGACAGGGCGGCTTGACAAATAGAGAGGCACCCCCTCTTGATACCCACCGCGGTGCGGTGCTCGTCGAGGACGGCGATCTTCTCCTCCAGCTGAGCGCGAACCTCGGGCGGGGCGGTGGCGGCCAGCCGTGTCAACCGGGCCGCCTTGGCGTGCAGCAGCTGCCCCTCCGCCTGCAGGCGGGCCAGTTTGATCCCGAGGCCGCGGTCGTCGTAGGTCCATCCCCGGTAATCCGAGGACAACCCACCGGGACCCTCTGCCACGATGGCGGCGGCACCCAGAGTGGACGGCGACCAATCGACCCCCACCGCGACCGCCCCGGCAGTGAGGTCGGCGGCAGGCACCATCTCGGTGGCCGCGCACCGCCACAGCAGGCCCCGGCCGTCGATGACCAGGGTCGGCAGATGCCAATCGGTGATCGCCCGGCCGAACAGATGCGCAGGGATGGTCGCGGTCAGCCGGACACTGCGCCACTGCGCCCGCCCCGCCGGGACGGGGCAGGTCGGCAGCTTCACCGTCAACACCAGCTCACCGTTCGTCGAGGTGATCTGCGCGAGTTGCCGATCGGCCGCCGAGAGCCGGGCCATCGCGCTCGTCTGCGGTGGTTCCTGCACGTCGGTGATCCGCACGTCGGTGATCCGCAACGGGCCGCCCGGTGCCCCGCCACCGCGGCGGGCGCGGGCAATCAGCTGGCGCCGCACGCCCCGCGCGAAAGCCGGTGGCACAGCGTCGCCCGGCCCGGCCGGCGGCGCCACAACCCCGGTGGTCGGATCGAATCGGGCCGACAGTGCCGTGATCGCGGTGTCGCGGTAGGCCAGGGTCCGCAAGGTGGCCATCACCTGCGCCGTCACCACCCGGCTCACCCGCGACGGCACATAGACCCCGACCGGGTAGATCGGAGTCCAGCCGAGGCGGGCCGCGGCGACATGCCCCTGTGCGGGCAGCCTGCGGTCCTGGCGGTCCAGCCCGGCGGCGAGGACATCGAACGTCGCCGGCTGCCACAGCCGCGACACCAACTCGCCACTCGCGGCGGTGATCAGGTCGAGCAGCCACCCCACCCGGGTGTCGACGTCGTCGAGGCCGATCGGCTCCCCGGTCACGCCGTCGACCGCCACATGGGCGCGGGTGGTGAACGCGAACTGCCGCGGCGCAGTCGATCCCGGCCTGGTCATGCCGGGCACAATGCACGATCGGCGAGCACCGTTGCGTTCGGAGATGACCTGCGATCGCCCGAGATGCTCATCGGTTAACCCTGTTCCAGCCGTGCGGCGGCGTCGCCCCGAAGCCAGTGATGATTCTGCTTCGACCCCGGCGGAGAGAACCGGCCGGACAACGATGCCAGCCGTGCCATGACGTCCTCCATCAAACTCCCCCCCAAGCGATGTGCCGCGCTTGCCTCGCAGGACCTCGACTGTAACGCCGACCTCCGACACTTAGCCTCTGAGAGGAGTCCGCAGGGCCGAACGTCCGACCGGGACACTTGGTGATCCCTGGCCTTTAAGTGGGTCGTCTGCGGGCTCGGTGTCTGGTCGAGCGGTGTCCTTGTTCGGGAAAGTGGAGCCGGCCGGTAGGCCTGGACCCCTGCTTGGAGAATGTCTGGGCCGTGGCCGCGATGGTCAGTCACCTGGTGAACAGGGATGTGGACCGACAGGAGCGATGACGATGGCATGGACGTTGGGGATCGACGTGGCCGTCCGGGCGGAGCATCAGGCGACGCTGGCCCGTGATGGTGCCACGGTATGGCGTGGCCGGAAGTTCTGGACACGGCCGGCCGATCTGGAACGGTTGTGGGCGGACTTGGACCTGCCCGATCCGGCTGAGCTGACCGTGGTGGTCGAGCCGACCCGGAACGCGTGGATCGTGCTGGCGGAGTGGTTCCGTCGCCACGGCGCACGCGTGGCGATGGTCCCGCAGATTCGGTGACCCGAACCGGTGCGCCGGGAAGGCAACCGGCCCTCCTATGCCGACTTGCGCACCCCCACTACCGACATGCCCAAGTATTCCCCAGTCTCACCAATTCGCATCGACAGACAGTGTCAGAACCTACTCGATAGTATTAGAAATGGTGGCAACAGTTGAGAGCCTCGCTGTCCCCCACCCGTTCGTCCGGTTCGGCTCACGGTTCCTGCGAACGATCGCGCGGCGCGGGTGGTTCGAACCGGTGATCGCCGCACCTGTCCTCGGCCCGCGACTGCTGGGCCGGGGACGTCAACGGTTGACGCACCACCTGCTGCGGGGCTTCACCAGCGACCGGAACACGTGGTCGGATGAGGACGTCGAACTCTTCGTCGGCCGGCTGCGTGAACCGGCCCGCGCGGGCGCCGCGTCCGCGCTGTACCGCCGTTTCGTCATGCCCGAGGCCGCGCGGATCATGACCGGGGCGTACGGGCACAGTCGGCTTCGCGCACCCACTCGGGTGCTCGTCGGCGCGGAAGACCCCATCGTGCGCCCGGAGTTCCTCGGCGGATTCGAGGAGCACACCGACGATTTCGGTATCGAGTTCGTGGACGGCGCCTCGCACTTCGTCGTCGACGAAAGGCCGGACGCGGTGCTCGAATACGTGCTCGAATTCTTCGCCTCGTCCTGACTGTCGTGCCCCAGCGCACTCTACGAGGCGGCGACCGGCACCTCACGTGTCGGCACGATGTTCCCCGAATGGTCGACTTCTCCCAGGGAGAATCCCACGCCGCGCACCGTGTGGACGACATACGGCGAACCGACGGCCACCAGCTTCCGCCGGAGCGAGCAGATGTACGCGTTGAGGACGTTCGTCTTCGACTCCACGGTCACACCCCACACCATGAGCATCAGGTCGCGGCGGGTGACGACTCTGTCGACGTTGTGGGCGAGCACGGTGAAGAGGATGAATTCCGTTCTGGTCAGCGTGGTGCGCAGCCCGTCGTGGTCGGGTTCGTGAGGCTCTTCGCACAGGCAGAGGTCCTGCGCGTCGGCAGGTGTGGTCGCGGGGACGTCGGGCTTGACGCGCCGGAGGATCGCGCGGAGTCGTGCGACGAGTTCGTCGGCACCGACCGGAATCTCCATCACGTCGTCGGCGCCGGCCTCGAGGAGGTCGCTGCGACGGTTTCCGGACCGGAAGGTGCCGATCACGACGACGGCGAGCGCGAACCGCATTGCCTTCAACGCGCGCACGGTGGTGAGGGCGTCGAGGTGTGGTGATCGCGCGTCGACGATGACGACGTCGGGTGGTTCGAGGCGGGACCGCACCGGTTCCGCGTAGGTTCTGGTGACGAAGAACCCCGCATTCCGCAGGCGGTCGACGACGGATCTGTCCACGTCGGCGTCGATGAGCAGCACACGGGGACGGGCGACGGCCGGGCTCGACACAGAGTTCATGCGGGTTCCTCCTGTTTTCGAGCCTCGCTGTGGGTGTGCCGGACAGATCAACAGGCGGCGAAGATCAAGTTCCCACGCCGCAGTTGATGACGATATCGACCGGAACTCCCCTATCGTTACCGTGGAGACCGCTGCATCACCCGATCGGGAGGTCGCTGTATGTCCCAGCTCCAGTACGTCGCGCTGCACGGGGACGAAGTCGCATACCGGATGAGCGGTGAGGGCGAGACGCTGCTGCTGGTCCACGGGATGGCGGGGAGTTCCGCGACGTGGCGTGCTGTTCTCCCTCAGTTGGAGCAGCGGTACCGGGTGCTGGCGCCGGATCTGCCGGGCCACGGCGACTCGGCCAAACCGCGCGGCGACTACTCGCTGGGCGCGTTCGCCGCGTGGCTGCGGGACCTCCTGCAGGAACTGGACATCGATCGGGTGACTGTGGTCGGGCAATCACTCGGCGGCGGGGTGGCGATGCAGTTCAGCTATCAGCATCCCGAACTGTGCGACCGCCTGGTCCTCATCGGCAGCGGCGGGCTGGGACCGGATGTGAACTGGACGCTGCGGTTGCTGGCCGCGCCGGGGTCGGAGTTTCTCCTGCCGTTGATGGCGCCCCCCGCGATTCGCGACGCCGGCAACAAGGTCCGCAGCTGGTTGGCGGCGGTGGGGATCCAGTCGGTGCGCGGCGACGAGATGTGGCACGCCTACTCGTCCCTGTCCGATCCGGAGACCCGTCAGGCGTTCCTGCGGACCTTGCGCGCCGTGGTCGATCACCGGGGGCAGGCGGTGAGCGCACTGAACCGCCTGTACCTGAACGCCGGTCTTCCCACGCAACTGATCTGGGGTGACTCGGACGGCATCATCCCGGTCGCGCACGGGTATGCGGCGCACGAGGCGATGCCCGGGAGCCGGCTCGCCGTCCTGAGCGGTGTCGGACACTACCCGCACCTGGAGGATCCCGCCGCGGTCGTGGACATCATCGACGACTTCGTCTCGACGACGCCGGCGCGCAGCTGAGCGGGCCACCGGGACGCTATTGCGCCACGGATCGTGCGGCTTCGGCCCTCACGCGGCGTCCGGTCACGAGGATGTAGACGCTGATCACCGCCACCCAGGCCGGGAACGCCAACGTCGTCCAGATGCTGAAGCTGACGACGACCAGCAGGGCCAGGGCGATCAGGTAGGTTGTCACGACGAGCCAGCGCGGCATCAGTCCGGTCCGGAGCCAGATCGTTCCCAGCGAGATCATGAACACCGCGGCCATGCGCAGTGCGTACACGTGGTTGATCTGCAGCATGATCTCGCGGCCGAAGTAGACGATCTCGTCCGCGGAACTGCCGGAGTGACGGGCGATCGCGAGGACGCCGCCCGCCGTTCCCATCGAGACGAAACCCATCGCGAGGAAGAGCAGTCCACTGCCCAGGAACACCGTCGCGAAGAAGCGGTCCTCGAGGTCGCCGAGACGGTCGCGGATCACGCCGATGAACCACAGGAAGGCGATTCCCGCGAAGGGGGCGAGCACGAGGGCCGTCTTGATCCGCGTCTCCCCGCTTCCCACCCAGGGTGTTTCGTCGAACGGGTCGGCCGGCAGTGCGGTGTGTATCAGGACGAGGCTGGTGGAGAAGAGTGCGGCGAAGACGATTCCCGCGACGGCCGCCGAGCGCGGCGTCCTCAGCAGGCGGAACTGCTTCTGGTCCTGCGTGTCGGCCATGAGGTAATCCTCGCTCGAGGGCGGAGCCGGAATCAGTGGTTCGCGTCAACTGGTCCGGCCCGGCGAGGAAACCGACCGAGGCGTCTGCTACGCCCGATTCGAGTGCGCGAACTGGCCTTTTCCCGGGGGGCGTGCACGTCGGATGCGTCGGCCTCCCGCTGGGCGGAACGCCGCATGGCGTGCCGGATGCCCGAGAACTGTGATGTCAATTACACATTCACGAGACCTCGACCACCGAATGTGACCACCCACCCCTACCGCCCGGCTCGGGCCTGCCGCAGTGCCGCGGCGGGGCCGGGAGTTCCCGTGCAGGTACCCGAAAGGACCTCGATGATGGTCACCCATGCGCCCAGCGGCGGATCGGCTCACTCGCGACAGCAGGACAGCACTGCCGAGCGATGGACGCCGCGCCTGATCTTCTCGCTCGCCTCGATCGTGTTACTCCTGGAGATGCTCGCGGTCAGCTACATGATGATCTCGATCGCGTTGCCGCAGATCGTCACCCACTACCAGACGACCCAGGGTGCGTGGCTGCTCACATCGTTCCTGCTGGTGGGTGCGATCACCTGTCCACTGATCGGCAAACTCGCCGACACACACGGCAAACGCAGGCTTCTGCTGATCGCCGTCGGCCTGTCGGCGCTGGGTTCGCTGATCTCCGCGGTCGCACCGACGTACGCGGTGCTGATCGCGGGCCGCTCCCTGACGGGTCTGCTCGTGCCCTGCCTGTTCCTGAGCTATTCGCTCATCCGGGACGTCTTCCCCACCCGGACGGTGGCGTTGGCGGTCAGTATCGCCACGAGTGGCATGGGACTCATCGCGATTCCCGCGCCGTTCTTCACCGGCTGGCTGATCGACAACTTCGGGTTCCGCAGCATCTTCTGGTTCTTCCTGGCAGGCCTGGTGATCCTCAGCGTGCTGATCCGGGCGACGACCGCCGAATCGTCGGTGCGTCTGCGGTCGCGGATCGACCTGATCGGCGCGGCGCTCCTGGGCGTCGGACTCGCGGGCATTCTCGTCGGGGTGAGCTTCGGACCGTCGTGGGGATGGAAGTCCGGGTCCACGATCGGTTTCATCGCCGGCGGTGTCGCCCTGCTGGTGGCGTGGGTCGTGTCTGCCCGCCTGCTCGCGGACCCGTTGATCGACATTCGGTTCTTCGGCAAGCGGCCCGTGTTCCTGACGGCGCTCGGCGCGGGATTCTGCTACGGCACGTCCTCGGTGTTCACGATCATGCTCCCGATGATGTGCATGACCCCGGCGATCCTGGGACTCGGCTACGGATTCGGAATCAGCGCAGAAGGATTCGCGATCTTCCAGGCGCCGTTGGGTGGCGCGGTGGTGATCGGCGGACTGATCGTCGGAACCTTGGTGCCCCGCAATGTCCGCCCGCGGATCCTGATGATCGTAGGCATGCTCGTGATGGCCGCGGCCTGCCTGCTCACGGCGACGATCCACGACGACAAGGCGCTCCTCATCGGTTTCGCCGCCCTCCTCGGCGTGGGAATGGGCATGGGCTACGCGTCGATCCCGAACCTGCTCATCGCCGCGGTGCCGCCGCAGCTGCAGGCGACGACGGCGAGCATGGTGGCGGTGTTCCAGAGCATCCTGCCCGCCATCCTGCCGGTGATCGCCTTCTCCGTGCTGAACTCGCACATCGCGACCGTCATGCAGGGTGCGGTCTTCTACACCGACACCGGTATCACGATCGCGTTCGTCATCGGCGCGATCTCCGCTCTGCTCGGTGCGATCGTGGCCTTTGCGCTGCCCCGACGGATCTCCCAGCTGAGCGCACCCGGCGCGGCGACCACGGCCGACGAGGACGCGGCGGTCGTCCTCGCCCACTAGCCACCCGACACCGTCGTCGCCGCGACTCCCCCGGGGGTCGCGGCGACGACGTGTCCCGCACTCCGTCGAAACCACTCCCGGCCGCCGGCCGAGTGGGAGGCTGGGAAGAGGAGACCGCTCTCCGGCTCGACTCGGACGACAGGAGACCACCATGCAACTTCCCACACTCGGCGACCTACCCGGCCGGATCGCGACCGGGGGTTTCATCCTCCACTCGGGGATGCAGAAGAGGTCGGCGGACGAGCAGACCGCCGGGGCCATTCACGGCATGGCGGCGGGGGCGTTTCCGTTCCTGAATGCGATTCCGCCGGAACGATTCATCAAGTTGCTGTCGGCCGCCGAGATCGGTACCGGCGCAGCGCTGCTCACTCCGATAGTGCCGACCCCACTGGCGGGTGCGGCACTCACCGCGTTCTCCGGGGGACTCGTGGCGATGTACGCCCGGACACCTGCTCTGCGGAATCCCGGCAGCATCTGGCCCAACGAGAACGGCATCGCCGTCGCGAAGGACGTGTGGATGCTCGGGATGGGGCTCGGCTTCGTGCTCGGCGGATTGTCGCGGTCCCGCAGCTGCTGACCACCGGGCGGTGAATCCGGCACCGTCTTTCGTCGCACCGACATCCGGAATGGTGGATTTACTGAATTTTTTTACGATATTCAAGAAAGTCATTGACTCGCTGAAGATCTTCACTATAGTTCGGTGAGTCAGGTCACCCCAGCGGGAGGAACGCCAATGACCACCGAGAGCCCGGCGCACACTCCCGCAGCAACGAGCGCGCTGCTGACCACCGTCGGTAACAAGGTTCGCTCGATGCGCAAGGAGAAGGGAATGACGCTTGCCCAACTCTCGGAAGTCACTGGTCTCAGCCAGGCGAGCGTCAGTCAGATCGAACGCGGTCTGGCCAACCCGTCCTTCACCACCCTGGCTCAGCTAGCCCACGGGCTGGACATCCCGGTCGGAAAATTCTTCATCGGCCAGCCGGACAGCAAGTCGCCTGTCGTGCGCAAACACGAGCGGCGCAATCTCATCGGCGTCACCAAGAAGTCGATGGGTGAGGCGGTCTACGAACTGCTCACTCCCGATCAGAACGGCGCTCTGGAGGCGCAGTGGATCGAAACCCCGCCCGGGCACGACACCAGCGCAACCCCGTTCCGTCACAGCGGCGAAGAATTCGGCATCATTCTGGCCGGCCGCAAGGACATCTACCTGGACGGGGAATGCCATTCCCTGGAGGCGGGTGACTCGATCACCTTCTCCTCGGACATTCCGCACTGGTACAAGAACAGCTACGAAGAGGTCTGCGTAGCGATCTGGGTCAACGCGCCACACGCGTGGTGAGCTCGGCGCCGAGCGCGCCCGGTACCACTACAGCTACGAAGAGGTATGCGTAGCGAATTGGGTCGACGCACCACACCGTGGTGAGTCCGGCGACCACCGCCGGCCGTCGTTCCAACCTTCCTTACTGTCGGGTCGCCTACGCGACCGGACACAACGCATCCCGTTGCCGTGATGCGTCATACCCTCTTGCACCCTCGAGGTGCCAGCGTAAGGACAAGACCATTGCTCGACACCACTGTCACCGCAGCGAAAAGGCAGCAACACCTCAGCCCTGAGGTCCGCAAAGGCCTCCTCGGCCTCGGCCTCGGCAATGCCCTCGAATGGTACGACTGGATGGTTTTCGGACTCCTGTCGGCCTTCATCGGACCCAACTTCTTCCCCTCCACCGACCCACTCAGCGCGACGCTGAACACCCTGGCCGTCTTCGCGGTCGGCTTCGCGTTCCGGCCGCTGGGCGGCGTCATGCTCGGCACCCTGGCGGACCGGATCGGCCGCCGCCGGGTCATGTTGATCTCCATCAGCACGATGGCCGTGACCACCCTCATCATCGCGATCACCCCCGGCTACGCCCACATCGGCGCCTGGGCCGGAGCCATTCTGGTCGCATGCCGGATCGTCCAGGGCGTCTCCACCGGCATCGAAGCGCCGCTCTCGACCGCCCACGCCGTGGAACTCGTCCCCGCCGGACGGGAAGGCCTCGTGGCGGGCGTCATGTCGTTCTACGTCAACCTCGGCGTTCTCCTGGCGTCCCTCGTCAGCTTCCTGTGCAGCCTGACCCTCGGCGGGGCGGCCATGGGCGAATGGGGCTGGCGGATTCCGTTCGCCATCGGCGCCGTCTTCGGCATCGTCGTCGTGTACCTGCGCCGCGCACTCCCCGAGACGATGCGCCCGGAGGAACTGGCGGACAACACCACCGGTGCCGTCTGGACCGGGGTCCGCAAGCACTGGCTCAGCGTCCTCGCCATCATCTTCGTGGTGGGTGCCGCCCAGGCCTACAACTACGCGTGGAACGTCGGGCTGCCGACGGCCGCACGCAGCAACTTCAAGGAAAATCCCACCGCGGTCTTCGCCTGGACGACGGCACTCGGTGTCGTCCTGGTCGTCGGCAGCTGGGTGGTCGGCAAGCTGACGGACGGCAAGGCCATGTCGACCTGGTTCCTCTGGACCCGAGCCCTGGCCGTCCCCGCCGTCTTCCTCATGCTGATGTACGTCCGACCCGGAATCGGCGGTTTCGCGGTCGTGCTGCTGGGCGGCTCGGTGATCCTGGTGCTGAACATGACCCTGTACAACGTGGTCAGCACCTCACTGATGCCGAAGAACTGCCGCGGAGCCGGGGTGTCACTGGGCTACGGCGTCGGCGTCGCGCTCTTCGGGGGCACCGCGTCCTACCTGCTCGTCTGGTTCCAATCCGTGAACGCCACCTGGATCTTCCCGGTCTACGTCGCGGTTCTCTCCATCCTCAGCATCGTCTTCTACCTGCTTGCCCGCCGTGTCAACGGCATCTTCGTCGGAAAGTAAGGACTTCACCACCCATGAGCACTCTCGATCTGCGCATCACCAGCCACGACCTCGTGGCACCCGTCGTCAACCGCTCCCAGGTACTCGTGGTGGGCGGTGGCCCCGCAGGTGTGGCGGCCGCCGTCACCGCGGCCCGTTCCGGAGCCAGTGTCACGCTGCTGGAACGTTACTCGTCGCTGGGCGGACTGGCGTCCGGCGGCATGGTGCTGGTCCTCGACGACATGATCAACGGCCAGGACATCACGGTCACCGGAATTGTCTCCGAGTACGTCGAACGACTCCAGGCCCTGGGCCTCGCCGTCGTCCCGCCCCGAGAGGACCGCACGACCTCCACGGAACTGTGGAACAAGTGGGGCCGCTACGGAACCTTCGACTTCCACTCCCACACCACTCCCAAACCGATCTGCTACGCCGCCGCCTTCGATCCCGACGGCTGGAAGCGCGTCTCCAACGACCTCGTTCGCGAGGCCGGCGTCACCCTCCGCCTGCACACCTGGTTCTCCCGTCCCATCGTCGACGACGGTGTCGTCACAGGTGTGGTGTGCGAAACCAAGTCCGGTCCCCAGGCGTTTCTCGCCGACGTCGTCATCGACACCACCGGTGACATCGACGTGGCATCCCGGGCCGGGGCCGGCCACATCAAGGACAGCTACATCACCACGCTCGTGTTCCGCCTCGGCGGTGTGGACACGGCGGCGGCCGAACGCTTCGAACAGGAGAATCCGAAGGAAGCCCGGGCGATCAACCGCAAGATCAAGCGACTCCTCGGCGGCGCCTGGGAACTGTGGTGGCTCAAGACCCCGCTCAACGGTGTGGTCTGGTGCAACGCCCCGCACATGAGCGGATTCGACGGCACCGATCCCGGTGACCTCACGTCCGCCGAGTTCGCGGCCCGCGACCGGATCAGCGAGGCCGTGGACTACGTCAAGGAGCACCTTCCGGGCTTCGGCGATTGCTACATCGTGGACGTCGCGTCCCAGTTGGGGGTCCGGCAGACCCGCCTCCTCGAGGGCGAGTACGTCATGACCAAGGACGACGTGACCACGCGGCGGCACTTCGCGGACTCCGTGGCCCGCGGACGCGACTACTACTACCCGTACCGGTCGCTGCTCCCCAAGGAAGTCGACCAACTGCTGGTGGCCGGGCGCCACTACTCCGCGACACCCGACGCGCAGAAGATGTCCCGCGAGATCCCGCCGTGCATGGCCATGGGGCAGGCCGTCGGCGTCGCGGCGGCCATCGCCGTCCGGGACGACGTGATTGTCCGCGGGGTGTCCGCCCTCGACATCCAGGCAGGCATGCGCAGTCACGGCGCCGACCCGGGCGACATTCCCTCCGCCAACGCCACCATCGACCAGGAAGCGACGGTATCGGCATGAGCACGACCACCGCAGAGTTGCATGACCTGTCCGCAGCACCCGCCGGCCCGGCCCCGACCGTGGTCTCGGACCGCGGGGTCCCCGGGCTGCCGTTGGCCGGGATCAAGATCGTCGACTTCACCCAGGTTTACATGGGCCCCAGCGCGACGCAGATGCTGGGCGACTACGGCGCGGACATCATCAAGGTCGAGCGACCCGGTGCCGGTGACATCGCCCGGAACTCGTTCCCCGACCCGGACGGGCAGGACAACCCGATCTTCCTGGCGATCAACCGCAACAAGCGCAGCATCAGCGTGGACACACGCAGCGAGGACGGCCGGGCGGTGCTGCGCCGGCTCATGAGCGATGCGGACGTGGTGGTCAGCAACTTCCGGGCCGGTGTCATGGAACGCATGGGTTTCGGTTACGACGAACTGAAGCAGGACAACCCCGGGATCATCTGGGCGTCCGGTACCGGTTTCGGGACGGAAGGTCCCTACTCCCACAAGGGGGGTCAGGACGCGATCGCGCAGGCATATTCCGGTGTCATGTGGCGTCGTGAGTCGGACGACGCGCCGCCCGTCGTCTACCCCACCACGTTGTGCGACTACACCACCGGCATGCACCTGATGCAGGGGATCCTGCTGGCGCTGCGTGCTCGCGAGCAGTACGGCACCGGGCAGAAGGTGGAGGTGACCATGTACGACTCCATGCTGCACATGCAGATGCAGGAGGCATGCATGCAACTCAACCGCGGTTACGAAGTCAATTGGGGCGCAATGCCTTTCACCGGCGTCTTCCCCACCACGGACGGAGCAGTCTGCATGGTCGGCGGATTCACCGCCGACCCGCTCCTGCACATCTCCCGTGCCCTCGGCCTGGACGAGGATCTCACGCTCCGGCCGGAGTTCGCCACGAAGGAACTCCAGTTCGACAACAAGCCGGCGTTGCAGGCGATCTTCCGGGACCGCTTCGCGACGAACACCACGGAGTACTGGACGCAGAAACTCGAGGAGGAGGGCCTGCTGAACGCGCCGGTGAACACCCTCGAGCAGACGTTGGCCGACGAGCAGACCCGGGTCAACGGCATGATCGTGGAAGCCGAACATCCCAGCGTCGGCACGGTGAAGATGCTCAACGCACCCATCCGGCTCTCGGCCACCCCACCCTCCATCCGGCACAGCGCACCCCGTCTCGGCGAACACAACGCCGAGGTGCTGAAGGAACACGGCTTCGACGACGACGCGATCGGCCGTCTGATCGAACTGGGGGTTCTCGCATGACCGGGAACGCCGACGACGTCATCCTGACGATCGACAACGGTGTGGCCACCGTAACGATCAATCGCCCGCACGTGCTCAACGCCGTCGACGGACCCACCACCGCACGCCTGAACGACATCTGGGAGCAGCTGGAACACGACCGCGGCATCCGCGCGGTGGTGGTCACCGGTGCCGGGCCGAAGGCCTTCTGCACAGGAGCGGACATGAGCTCCTCGGCGGTGGACAAGACCGGCCTCGAGTACTGGGCCGAGCTGGACGCCAACGGCTTCGGCGGACTGAGCCTGCGCACCACCCTCGACGTGCCGGTGATCGCGAAGGTCAACGGCTACGCGCTGGGCGGCGGCATGGAGATCGTTCTGGGTGCCGACATCGTGGTGGCATCGGACAGCGCCCGTTTCGGGCTGACGGAACCGCGCGTCGGTCGGCTGGCGCTCGACGGCGGTATCCATCAACTGGTGCGCCGGGTCCCCTACACCCAGGCCATGGGACTGCTGCTGACCGGACGTAAAGCCGGCGCAGCCGAGATGCAGGCCATGGGACTGGTCAACGAGGTGGTCCCGGCCGAGGAACTGGACGCCGCCGTGGACCGGTGGCTCGAGCAGATCCTGGCGTGCGCACCCACCTCGGTGCGGGCGGTCAAGCAGATGGTCACGCGCACCGGGCATCTCACCGCCGTCGAGGCGCGGGGGCTGCGGCTTCCCGCGCTCATGGACGCCTTGGACAGCAAGGACTCCGCCGAGGGCGTGCTGGCGTTCCAGGAGAAGCGCGCCCCGGTGTGGTCCGGCGAATAGCGGAACGGGAAAGGAAGCACTTATGCGTGAATCACTGGAACACGGGGTGTGGGGCGTTGTCGCCACACCGTTCATCGGCAGCACGCAGGATGTCGACACCGACAGCCTCGCGAATCTCGTGGAGCACTACGGGACGGTCGGCGCCGTCGGGTTGACGGTGCTGGGGGTGTTCGGTGAAGCCGCGGCACTGTCCACGGACGAACGGGCACTGGTCCTCGAGACGGTGACCGAGGCTTCGGATCTCCCGCTCGTGGTGGGGGTCACCGCCCTCGCCACCAGACCGGTCGTCGAGGAGATCCGCGCCGCCCAGTCCGTGGCCGGCGACCGGATCCGAGCGTTCATGGTGCAGGCCAACTCGGCCGACCCCGACGTCGTCACCGACCATCTGCAGGCCGTCCACCGTGTCACCGGCGCCCGCATCGTCCTCCAGGACTATCCCGCGGCCAGCGGTGTGACCATCGGCGCTGCGTCGGTAGCGGCCGTCGTGCGGCGTTGCGAGTTCGTGACGGCGGTCAAGGCCGAGGCGCCGCCGACATCCGTGGCGATCGCCGAACTGACTGCTGCCGTGGATGTTTCGGTCTTCGGTGGGCTCGGCGGGCAGGGCCTGCTGGACGAGTTGGCCTCCGGTGCGGCCGGCGCCATGACGGGATTCTCCTATCCGGAGGCGCTGGTGGCCTGCGTGCGGGCCTGGCGGCGGGGCGGGTACGAGGACGCACGCGACGTCCTGCAGCCCTTCCTGCCGCTCGTCAACTTCGAGCAGCAGGCCAAGATCGCTCTCGCCGTGCGCAAGGAACTGTTGCTGCAGCGCGGTCTGATCCGCGATTCCGCGGTCCGGGCACCGGCCGCAGGGTTCCCGGATGCGCTCCGGGACAGTCTGCGCAGGCACCTGTCCGAGGCTTCGCGAGCATGCGAGGCGCTCACGGCCGGGAGGATCTGATGGATCTCGGGATTGCCGGCAAGGCGGCTCTCGTCGCCGCCTCGACGGGCGGGCTCGGCCTCGCGGTCGCCCGCGCCCTGGCCGCCGAAGGTGCCCGCGTCGCGATCACCGGACGGCGCCGGGATCGTGCCGAGGAGATCGCGACGTCACTCGACGGTGCCATCGCCGTCGAGGCCGACCTGAGCACACCGGAGGGCACCTCGACCGCCATCGCCCGCACGGAGGCGGAGCTCGGACCGGTCGAGATCCTCGTCCTCAACGGTCCGGGACCGCGACCGGGCGCCGCGGCGACCCTGGGCTCGGACGATCTCACGGCGGCGTTCGATCTCCTGCTCCGCCCGCACCACGCGCTCGTCTCCCGGGTGCTGCCCGGCATGCGCGAGCGCCGCTGGGGTCGAGTCCTGGCCATCGGATCGTCCGGTATCGCCGCCCCACTGCCCAACCTGGCGGTGTCCAACACGGGGCGGGCCGCGCTGGCCGGCTACCTCAAGACCCTCGCCGCCGAGGTGGCCCTCGACTGCGTCACCGTCAACCTGCTGCTGCCGGGACGGATCGCGACCGACCGGGTCGCCGAACTCGACGTCGCCGCAGCGAAGCGGCGGGGTGTCACCGTCACCGACATCGAACTCGAATCCCGCAAGACGATCCCGGCCCGCCGCTACGGCGACCCCGTGGAATTCGGTGCCGCCGCCGCATTCCTGTGCAGCGCCCCGGCGTCGTACATCACGGGCGTCGCACTCCGATGCGACGGCGGCCTGATCCGCAACCTCTAGCCCTCCGGACCCAAGGACCACGATGACAACGACCATTCCCGAGACCACCGTCTCCGATCTCCCGCAGTCCACGCCGACGGCGCAGCACCTCATCGACGGCGAATGGCTGGGCGGGGCCGACACCCCGCGCTGGAACCCGGCCCGCCCGGACGAGCTCGCCGCCTACTCCCCCGGCGGCACCGCCGCAGAGGTGGACGCGGCCGTTGCGGCCGCCTCCGCGGCCCAGCCGGCCTGGGCGGCGCTCCCCGCACCGGCGCGGGGCGCGATCCTCATCGCGGCGGCCGCCCTGTTGCAGGAACGCCAATCCGCGGTGGCGGCGGATCTCGTCCGGGAGGAAGGCAAGACCCTCGCCGAAGCCCGCGGCGAAGTGAAACGTGCCGTGGACGTGTTGCGGTTCTTCGGTTCCCTCGGCTGGGCGAGCACCGGCGAGGTCCTGCCCAGCGGGCTGCCCGGGACCGGTATCACGACACGCCGCGAGCCCCTCGGCGTCTTCGCGCTCATCACGCCGTGGAACTTCCCCATCGCCATCCCGGCGTGGAAGACCGCCCCCGCACTCATCTCGGGGAACACGGTGGTGCTCAAGCCCGCCGAACTCACCCCCCTGTCCGCCACGCACCTCGCCCGCGCCCTCCACGACGCGGGCCTTCCCGCCGGGGTCTTGAACGTGGTGCACGGCAGGGGGCAGGTCGTGGGCGACGCCCTGGCACGCGATCCCCGGGTCGCGGGACTGTCCTTCACTGGGTCCACCGCCGTCGGGCTGCGGTTGCAGGACATCCTCAATGCCCGCCGGGCCCGGGTCCAGCTGGAGATGGGCGGTAAGAACGGTGTCCTGGTGCTCGACGACGCCCACAACGCAGCCCAGGTCGTGGCCGCAGGCGCGTTCGGTCTCACCGGGCAAGCCTGCACCGCCACGTCCCGCGTGTACGTCACACCCGGAATCCGCGACCAGTTCCTCGACGAACTGATCGAGCAGGCCGCGCTCTGCGTTCCGGGTGACGGTTCGGCGGACACGACCCGCATGGGTGCCGTGGTGAGCCGCCGACAGTTCGAGCAGGACCAGGCGGCGGTGCGGTCGGCCGTGGAGCGCGGCGCCACACTGCGGCACGGCGACTACGACGGCGACCCGTCCGCCGGGTTCTTCTTCCCCGCCGCGGTGCTCACCGATCTGCCGCTCGACGACCCGGCGGTCACCGACGAGATCTTCGGCCCGGTCGTCGCCGTCGTCGAGGTCGCCGACTACGAGGCGGGCCTCGCCGCCGTCAACGATTCTCGTTACGGGCTCACCGCGGGCATCTGCACGGACAGCCTGGCCCGGTCGACGGACTTCGCCGCCCGAGCGCAGGCCGGCATTGTCAAGATCAATCGCCCCACGGCGGGGCTGGACCTGAATGTGCCGTTCGGCGGCGTGAAGGACTCCTCCACCAACACGTTCCGGGAGCAGGGCCGCACCGCGGTGGACTTCTACACCTGGGGCAAGACCGTCTACACCGGAGTCTGATCCCGAGACGAAACCCGACCAGCCACGGCGGACGGCGGTATGTTGCGACGATGGCAGCCGCGTCTCCGGTCTCCGCGCGCAGCCGGCTCGTGTGGGTCGCGCCGGCGCTTCTGCTCGCGCTCATCTACGCGGCGTCGCTCACCGTCTACGGGCTGAGCAGCCGGGAGACCGGGGACGACGGACCGATCGCTGCCGGCCACGACGAGGTGATGGTGCTGGTGACGGCGAAGTCCCTGCAGCCGGCGACGGACCGGTTGCAGGCGGAGGTGACGATCGGCGTCGGTGCGGATTACCTTCACGCCAACGGCGACACGCTGAACCGGAACATCACCCTCCTGCTCCTCCCCACCACCAGCCACGAGGAAATCGTGTTCCGGGAGGGCGCCACCCCCACCACGTTCGACACCGAATTCATCACGGATGGGAACGCGGCCCTGTGGCCGTTCGACCGGTTCGAGGTGAATCCGATGGTGGTGGAGGCGTACGAGGGTCTCGGCGCCGCCCGCGAACTGGTGCCGACGGGCCTGCTGCTGGACGGCCGGGTCGACGGCTGGAAGGCGCGCGCCGAACCGGTGGAGGTCGACACCGACGTTTCCCGGAACGGCACCGGCGCCGAGGTGACGTTCGCACGCACCGGCGGAAACCTCATCTACGCCGGGATCCTACTGCTGATGATGACGACGCTCGCCGTGCTGGCCGCGTTCGTCGCACTGCAGACCTTCCGGCGCAAGCGGGCCGTCAACACCGACATGCTCGGATGGATGGCCGCGATGCTGTTCGCCGTGGTGCCGTTGCGCGGAATACTCCCGGGCAGCCCGCCGATCGGGTCGTGGGTCGACATCGCCCTCACCGTGTGGGTGGTCGCCACCCTCGTCGCGTCCTTGGCCCTCTTCGTGTTCTGCTGGTGGCGCGACAGCGAGGCGCCGACCCCCTGAGTGCACTCAGTCGATGCTCTGCAACTTCTTGCGCCGGCGATAGTCTGCGGCCTTGATCCGGTTGCCGCACTCCGCCATTCCGCACCAGCGGCGTGAGAAGCCGCGGGAGAGGTCTACGAACAACCGGGTGCAGTCCGGGTTCGAACACTCCTTCACCTTCGTCATCTCCGCCGATCCGATCAGCTCGATCGTGTCTCTGGCCAGGAGACTCAGGACGTTGTCGGGCGAGCCGGTGCTGGTTGTGTCGCGCTCGCGGGAGAGGGTCAGGGCGGGCAGCGGACCCCCGGCGGCGATGTTGAGAAGGCTGACCTCCTCCTGGGTCGCGCGGTGAGCGCTTCCGGTCAGCGACGCGGTGACGGCGCTGTAGATCGCCTCCCGGAGGCGCTGTGCGTCGGCGACGCTGCCGGACGACGGCGGGTCCATCTCGTCGCAGAGGTTCGCTCCGTCGACCCAGTGCCGAAGGTCTTCCGGCTTCTCGAGTAGTTCGGTGCGCAGCGTTCGACGCCACAGGATGGTGCCGGCGAAGTCGAGGCAATGCCGCCCACTCACATACACGAACTCGTTCACGTCACCATCTTGACAGGTGACGCGAACGAGTTCAAACTTCTTCCATGATTCCCGTCACCCCCTAGGGTGGTGACGCTACTGGAACCCTGATCCCCTTTCGATCAGTGGCGGCTGCGGGAACTCATTCAGCCAGTGTTCTCACCTAAGGAGCCCGGATTCCATGTACGACGATGCGCGCGTGCCTGCGCCGACCCGAGAGTCCACCTCGCCCTCGATAACGACCGCCTCGATCGCGAGCCGGATGGAGCGATTGCCGTGGTGTCGGGTCCAGCGAAATCTCTTCCTGGTGATTGCGACCGCATGGTTCTTCGATTCGATCGACCTGGGCGCGATGACGTTCCTGCTGTCGCCGATCAGCCACCATTTCTCGCTCACCGCGGCCCAGACCGGAGTGCTCGGCAGCGCAAGCTTCGCCGGGATGTTCTTCGGCGCAGTCGGGGCCGGCGCGATCGCCGACCGATTCGGCCGCAGGCGGGTGTTCAAATACAGCATCATCGTCTGGGGCCTGGCGAGCATCGGACTGGCACTGTCCTGGAACTTCGAGGCCCTGCTCACCTTCCGGTTCCTGCTCGGTGTCGGCATGGGCGCGGAGTTCCCGGTAGCCGCGGCCATCCTCGCCGAGTTCATGCCCTCGTCGAAGCGTGGGCGCTACGCCGCCCTGCTCGAGGGAGCGTGGCCGATCGGGTTCATCACGGCCGGCGCAGTGTCCTACCTCCTGGTCGCCTCGACGTTCGGGTGGCGCGGATTCTTCCTCATGCAGGCGGCCCTGGCCGTGGTCGCATTGATCATTCGGCGAAACCTGCCGGAGTCACCACGATGGCAGGTCTCGCGGGGACACGCGGTCGCAGCGGAACGCACCCTGACCTCCATCGAGAGCGCGGTACGGACAGCGACGGGCCGACCGCTACCCGAACCCGAGCCCGTTCCCGGCGCACAGGGTGAAGACATCACGCAGGGCGGCTTTCGCGCACTCTTCCTTCCGGAACACAAAGCGCGCACCCTGACGGTATGGGCAGTGTGGTTTTGCCTGATGACCGGTTACTACGGGCTGACGACCTGGATCGGCAAGCTCCTCACCGACAACGGCCTCGACGTCGCCAGGAGCATCGGGTTCGTCCTCGCCATGGCGTTGTGGGGGATCCCCGGCTTCCTCTCGGCCGCGTACCTCATCGAGCGGCTCGGACGGCGCTACTGCCTTGCCGGATACACCATCGGAGCGGGCATCGCAGCCTTCTTCTACGGCCAGAGTGCGGGCACCGTCGAGTTGATCCTCGCCGGATCGTTCCTGCAATTCTTCTTCTTCGGCATGTTCTCCTCGATCTTCGCGTACACCCCGGAGCTGTTTCCCACCCGCAGTCGCGGCGCGGGAGTCGGCTCCGCGACAGCGCTGGGGCGGCTGGGTTCGGTCTTCGGACCCATCGCGGTCCCCTTCCTGCTCTCCTTCGGCGGCACCGGACTGGTCTTCTCCACCAGCGCAGTCCTGTTCGCGATCGGTGCACTGATCGTCCTAACCCGATTGCCGGAGACGAAGGACGCTGTCCTCGAACAGATTCACTGACACTCGCCCGCATCGCACAACGAAAGCGAAACCCATGAACAGCGACGAATACCTGTACTTTCTCGACCGCGCCTTCGACGGCATGCTCGCGGTCCTGGGCGAACTCGGCGACGAGCGCGCCAATCAGGCACCACCCTTCGACGGCGCGAACTCCCCGTGGGCGATCACCTACCACTGCACCGAGGTGGCCGACTACTGGATCGGGCACCTCATCGGGGGCCGCGAGAGTAACCGTGACCGTGCGGCCGAGTTCACTGCCACGGGAACCATCGCCGACCTCACCCGCGTGGTCACCGAACTGCGTTCGCGGCTGCAGAATGATCTCGAGCTTTTCGATCCCGTTGCGCCGCTGGCGAATACCCCGCCCGCCGACTATGAGGGGCCGAGTCGGGCACTGACACCGAACGGTGTCCTCCTTCATGTCCTCGAGGAACTGGCGCAGCACCACGGCCAAGTCGAGGTATCCCGCGACGCCCTGTCGACCGTCCCCGTGGAAGCAGCATTGTGACTACCTCGATCACCCCCGCCCCTCGATTCCCGGGATTCGACGATCTCGACATCAGCCAACTGTCCCGGCGCACCGGGGTGAAATGGGCGCGCGCCGTCGAAGCCGGAGCCCTCCCGTCCTGGGTCGCCGACATGGACTTTCCCGTCGCACCGGAGATCCGCGCCGCGTTGAAGGACGTCATCGACCGCGGAGACCTCGGGTACCCGAACTGGTTGCACGGCACCCCCTTGCGTGCCGAGTTCGCCCGGCGCATGTCCGACCGCTACGGCTGGCAGGTCGACCCCGCCGACGTGCGCGAGCAGACCGATCTGATCCAGGCCCTGCAGTTGATCCTGCATCTCGCCACCCGACCGGGGGATTCGGTGGTGATCCAGACCCCGAACTACCCGCCGTTCCTGGCAACGATCGAAACCATGGGGCGCAGAACCGTCGAGTTCCCGTTCGTCGATACCGAGAACGGGTGGGCTCTCGACTTCGACGAATTCGAGCGGACACTGGCGCAGAGTCGCCCCAAAGTATTGGTCCTCGTCAACCCGCACAATCCGACCGGTCGAGTGCACACACGCCGCGAACTCGAACGCATCGCCGAACTCGCCGAGCGGTACGCGCTCCTCGTGATCAGCGACGAGATCCATGCCGAACTGATCTACGAACCGCACCGGCACATTCCGTTCGCCTCGATCAGCGACGATGCCGCATCCCGGACCGTGACCTTCACGTCCGCCGGCAAAGCCTTCAACCTCGCAGGTCTGCGCTGCGCGGTAGTGCACTACGGCCCCAAAGATCTGTTGGCGATCCGGGACGGCGAACCCCCGGATCTCTACGGCGCGGTGTCGGTGCTCGGGGTCACCGGGACCCTCGCCGCATGGCAGCACGGGCATGGCTGGCAGGACACCCTCACGCGCGTCCTCGACCGCAATCGCCTACGCGTGCACGACACCCTGACCGGGACGCTACCCACGGCCCGACACCACCTGCCCGAGGCCACCTACCTCAGCTGGGTGAACGTCTCGACGCTGCCTGTCGCCGATCCCATCGACCGGATCCGCCGCTCCGGACACGTACTGGTGGACGGCGGCGACCCCTTCGGAAAGACCGACGGCCGGTTCATCCGGATCAACTTCGCCACGTCGGACGCGCTTCTCGAACGAGTGCTCTCGGGAATCACCGACGCACTCACCGACCTCGACCCCTGCACGCTGACGTAAAGGACTCACATCACATGACCACCGCAATCGCGACCACCCGAGCGCCGTCCGCGGCACATCTCTACAGCCAAGGCGTACAGGTCGGCGACCTCGTGTTCTGCAGCGGCCAACTGCCACTCTGCGCCGAGTCGGGCCGGCTCGTCGGCAAGGACGATCCCCGAGCCCAGACACGGCACGTTCTCGCCAACCTGACCGCAGTGCTCGAGGCGGCGGGCAGTTCCCTGGGGGACGTCGTCAAGACGACGATCTACCTCACCTCGATGGATCATGTCGACGCCGTGAATGCCGTGTACACCGGAGCCTTCACCGGCATCACACCCGCCCGATCCTGCATCGCCGTGCGCGCGCTCCCCCACCCGGATGCCCTCGTGGAGATCGAGGTGGTTGCCACGAGAGCGACGACTTCGGAATAGTCGAGGGCATGGAGCGCCGGACCGACAGAGTGATGCCGCCGCGGTACCTCGCCTCCGTCAACAAGGTGATCGTCGGCCTGCACCGGTTGGGCGTTCCCCTGCCGATGCAGGCGCTCACCGTCCCCGGCCGGAAGTCGGGGGTGCTGCGGTCTACTCCCGTCACACCGTACGAGGTGGACGGCCGGCGCTACGTCGTCGCGGGTTACGCGAAATCGGATTGGGCGAAGAACGCCCGGGCGGCGGGGCGCGGCGAGTTGACCCGCGGCCGGCACCGCGAGCGCGTCCGGTTGGTTGCGCTGCCGGTCGAGGAGCGGGGCCGGATCCTCCGTGAGTTCCCGGCACGGGTGCCGCGCGGCGTCACCATGTTCCTCAAGGCCGGGACCGTCGCGAACGCCTCCCCGGAGGCGTTCGCGGCCGCCGCGGACCGGTGCGCGGTGTTCCGCATCGAGCCGCTCGACTGACGGGGTCACCGAACCTCGAGGACGCCCACCATGTTCGGGTGGTAGGTGCAATGGAAGGCGAAGGTCCCCGGCTGGCCGGGAGCGGTGAACGTGGCGGTCTCGCCCGGTTCGATCTCCACGTCGAACAGGTCGCCGGTGTCCGCGGTCACGGTGTGTTCGGCGGTGTCGTTGTTGCGGACGGTGACCTGTTCTCCCGGTGCGAACGTGCCGGGCAGGGTGTATTTGAAGTCGGTGATCACGATCTCCCGGTCACCCGGCTGCTCGGCACCCGCCGGCATGGACATCGGCATCGACATGGACATCGACGGCATGCCCGACATGGAGTGGTCGCCGCCGTGAGTCGATTCGGACGAACCCGACGAGTCTCCGCTGTCGCTGCCACACGCGGTCAGCGCGAGGGCCGCCAACAGAATCGGCAGTACAAGTGTCAGAACGCGTTTCATGGTTCTCGCCTCCGGGGTGCCGGTGGGAACGGATGCCCGACGCACCGTTCCTCGCCGGAGTAGTACCCGTTTTCGCGGACGGCACCCCTCGGCGAGAACTCCCGAGGGACGTCAGCGGCCGTTCAGCGCCTCCTGCGTCTCCAGATTTGCCACCGGGGTGCGGAGCAGGGCGACGGCATCCGCGTAGAGCGAGGACTTGATCTCGCCGAGCGTGCGGCCCCGCGTCGCGACCAGGCCCTGAGCGTGTTCGACGGCGGTGGCGAGCACCTGGTGTTCGGGGGCGACCTCGTCGACGAACCCGAGTGCGCGCGCCTCGACGCCGCCGTACCGGTGCCCGGTGACCAGGGCGGTGTGCACGGCCCGCGCGGGCAGGCGGGCCGCGAGCAGCGCGATGCTGCCGGGCGCGTAGCTCGCCCCGATGGTGATCCCGGGTAGGCAGAAGTAACCGCGGTCCTCCCGCATCACCCGGTGATCGTGGGCCGCGGCGAGGATGGCGCCGCCGCCGAACGTGTGCCCCGCCAGCGCGGCCACGGTGGGCAGGGGGAATGTGAGGATCCGCGCGAACAGGGCCTGAACACGGTCGATGTAGGAGTTCAGCTTGTCGGTATTGGCGACGACCCACCCCGTGTCGAGGCCGGTGGAGTAGAACTTTCCGGTTGCCGTCGTCACCAGGGCGGCGGGGCCGTCGTGCCGCTCGACCTGATCGAGGAGTTCATCCACCTTCTCGATCCAGTCCGGATGGAAGGCGTTCTCGCTGTCGCGTTCCCCCTCCTCACCGAAGTACAGGACGAACACATCTCCCGAGCGCTCCAAGTAAGGCATGCGGCGAGGCTACCCGCAGACGACGACGGCGCGCCCCTCGAGCACACACCCCGGTGAGTGAAGTTTCAACTGTCGCCGGGAGGGGTATGTCGATCGTCAAATAGCTGAGGCGGTGGACGATGAAGAGCGGAACAGGCGTTGCCGACACCCGCACCGTTCGGGACTACATCCACGCGGTGGCCCGCAGTGTTCATGCCGACTCCGTCGACTGGTGGGACGGCGACGCGCTCGAGGCCGTCCTCGTCCTGCCGTTCCGGTTGCACTATCTGCCGGGGCGCAGTGCGGTGCTGGCGTGGAACCGGAACTTCGGGTGGTCTCTCGGCGTCGAGGGGTTGGGCCGCCGCAGTGTCATCGTGATCGACGGCCTCGGTCTCGGGCGGATGCCGTCGCCCGCCGGGTGCGCGGAGCGCGCGGTGGAATTGATCGACGACTACCGCCGTTCGACACCGGCGTTGCCGGGCGCCCCGGTCGCCGACACCGGCAACCCGACCGCCGCGGATCGGTGCCGGCGCATCGGCGGGGAGAATGCCGGTCGCGGACGGCGGGACAGGGTCGTCCGCCGACCGTGACCGGTGGCGCCGAGGGTCACGACGACACGGTGGCCCAACCGCATTCCCCCGCGGTGGAGGGGCCGATCGTCGCCGCGGAGGAGAGCGCGGCCCGCATCAGCACGGAGTCGCATCCGCTCGGCAGGCCCGGGCCACGGTTCGATCGCCGTTCCCCGTTCTTCATCGGCATGGCCGGCGCCGCCGGGGTCGCCGTCACCTACGCCCTGATCGAAGTGGTGCTGGCGGCCCGCGGGGTGCTCGTCCTCATCGCCGTCGCCGCGTTCCTCGCGATCGGTCTCGAACCCGCCGTGTCCTGGCTGGTGCGGCACGGATTCCCCCGGTGGGTCGCCGTCACAACGGTTTTCGTCATCGCATTCGCAATACTCGCCGGGTTCCTGGCCGCGGCGATCCCGCCGATGGTCACCCAGGGCGGTGCTCTCGTGCACAACGCCCCCGACTACCTGGGCCACCTCGAGCAGCGCTACCCCGCCCTCGGGGAGCTCAGCACCCGGTTCCATCTGCAGGACCAACTGCGGCAGGCGCTCGATGCCGGGAACGTCCCGGTGGTGGTCGGCGGGCTCGTGGGTGCGGGCAAGTTCGTGTTCAGCGCGGTCAGCGGCACGGTGATCGTCGTCGTACTCACCGCGTACTTCCTGGCCGACTTCGCGCACATCCGGTCGTCGATCTACCGCCTGGCACCGAATTCTCGCCGCCCGCGCACGATTCTGATCGGCGACGAGATCTTCGCCAAGGTCGGCGGCTACGTGCTGGGAAATCTCCTGATCTCGCTGATCACCGCCGTCCTCACGTTCGTGTGGCTGGTGGCCTTCGACGTCCCCTACCCGTTGTTGCTGGCCGTCCTGGTCGCCGTGCTGGACCTGATTCCGGTGGTCGGTTCCACCCTCGCCGGCATCGTGGTGGCGCTGGTCGCCCTGACCGTCTCCCTCCCGGTGTCGCTGGCGACCATCGTCTTCTTCATCGCGCTCCGTCTGTTCGAGGACTACCTGCTCGTGCCCCGCATCATCGGCCGGACCGTCAAGGTGCCGCCGATGGTCACCGTCGTCGCCGTCCTCATCGGTGGGGCGCTGCTCGGCATCGTCGGGGCGCTGCTGGCGATTCCGGTGGCCGCCGCCGTTCTGCTCCTCGCCCGCGAGACGGTGTTTCCGCAGCTCGACCGCGGTTGACGAGTCGTGGCGCGAAAACGGCCTTGTGGAATAAGTTTCCGTGTTCTGCTTACCCTGGAGACGTGGGATGCGCCGGGGCATGCTCGGGCCGTGTCCCGAGCGGAGAAAGAGGCGCTGGATGTCGGTGATGAGCCCCACCGAGGCGATGTTCGTGCTGTTCGAGACGCCCTCCCACCCCATGCACGTGGGGGCGCTCGAACTGTTCGAACCGCCGCGTGAGGCGGGCCCCGGCCACGCACGGGCCATGTTCGAGGCGTTGATGTCGCACGAGGCGGCGTCGGACATGTTCCGCCGACGCGCCGTGCGCCCGCTCCGCGGGGCCAGTTACCCGTGGTGGTCGTTCGACGAGCGGGTCGATCTCGGCTACCACGTGCGGCACACGGCCGTCCCGGGCCGGGGCCGGATGGAGGACCTGCTGTCGCTGGTGTCGCAGATGCACGGCATGCCGCTCGATCCGCAGCACCCGATGTGGGAGATGCACGTCATCGAAGGTCTCGCCGACGGGCGGACGGCGGTGTTCTCGAAGATCCACCTGTCGCTGATGGACGGACCGGCCGGGCTGCGACTCCTCCACCACGCCCTGTCGACCGACCCCGACGTGCTCGACTGTCCCGCACCGTGGACGCCGGGGGTGACGGGGACGTCGCAGCGCGAATCGGCGCTCCCGGTCGCCGTGGTCCGCGCCGGGGTGCGGGCCGCCACCAGCATCGTCGGTGTGCTGCCGGCACTCGCGAAAGTCGCCTACGACGGCGTGCGCGAGCAGCATCTGACGCTGCCGCTGCAATCGCCGCCGACAATGCTCAACGTTCCCGTGGGCCGGGCCCGGAAACTGGCGGCGCGGTCGTGGCCGATCCGCCGGTTGGTGTCGGTGGCCGCCGCGGCCCGCACGACGATCAACGCGGTGGTGCTCGCGATGTGCTCGGGGGCGCTGCGACAGTATCTCCTCGAGCAGTACGCCCTCCCGGACGCACCGTTGACGGCGATGCTGCCGGTGCCGCTGGACCTCGGGGGAACCATGATCGGACCGCGCGGCCGCGACCACGGTGTCGGCGCGATGGTCGTCGGACTGGCCACCGACGAATCGGATCCGGCCGCGCGCCTCGCGCGGATCAGCGAATCGGTCGAGCACACCAACCGGGTGTTCGGCGCGCTCAGTCACACCCAGTTCCAGCTGATGAGTGCGCTGGCGATCAGCCCGATCCTGCTGGAGCCGGTCCGCCGGTTCGTCGACGACACTCCCCCACCGTTCAACGTGATGATCTCCTACATGCCGGGCCCGTCGCGGCCCCGGTACTGGAACGGCGCCCGCCTGGACGCGGTGTATCCGGCGCCGACGGTCCTGGGAGGTCAGGCGCTGAGCATCACCCTCACGAGCCGGTCCGGTCAGCTCGACGTCGGTGTCGTGGGCGATCGACACGCGGTCCCGCATCTGCAGCGGATCATCACGCACCTGGAGACGTCGCTGAGCGACCTCGAGAACGCGGTGGCCGCCTCCGGCACCTGACCGCTATCCGAGTGGACGCCGCAGCGAACTGCGGTCCTGTTCCCAGCACTGTGCCACGTGGTCGCCGACGAGGTCGTCGAACGCGAGGCAGGCCGCGGCCCCCAGCAGGATGTCGTCACCCACCTCCGGCCGGGCGGCCACCAGACCGCCGGCGAGGTCCCGGCAGACGATCTGTTCGTGCACGGAATCGGCCTCCACGTGCTCGTCGAAGAACAGGGTGGCCGCCGTCCCGAATCCGAGGCGGCGCAAGCCGGCGCTGTACTTCTTGCTCGGCAGCGCGGACGTGGTCTCGACGGCGCACAGGTGCCCGACCAGGGCGCCGAGCCGGCTGCGGTGCAGACCGAACAGCGACAGCGCGTTCAGTGACGCCAGTGTCACGGCGGGCACCGCGTCGATGTAGTGCGCGTAGCGGTCCGACAGACCCAGTTCGCGCATCGTCGTCGCGAAGAGGGCCGAGTGCATGCGCTCGGCCCTGCCGCCGCCGTATTCGTCGGACTGCACCTCCACCAGCGCCGCCTTCGGTGCGCCCGCGAGCCGCGGGATGCCGAGAGTGTGCACGTCGGCCTCCCGCAACTGGTTGAGGGAGCGGTGGATCAGCAGTTCGCGGAACTGCGTGAGATCCGCGTCGTGTGCCATGTAACCCGACAGTCCCGGCGCCGTGCTGGGGGCCGTCATGTCCCACAGGGCCGCCACCACGTCGTCCGCGCCGGTCGGCGGGTCGGCGAGGTCGCGGATCGCGGCGTCGAACGGAACTTCGAGCGCCGACCGGGCGGCGATCAGATCACTGTTCCACTCCCATTCGTCGCCGACCCCGGTGATCCCCTGCAGGTGCAGCTCGTACAGGGCGGTGAGACAGATTTGCGCGTCGTCGTCGACCAGGATCGCGCGGGGATCCTCGTGCGCGGTGGACGCGAGCGACCGCGCCGCCGACACGAACGGTTCGGCGTCCGCGCGCTCTCCGCGCAGAATGGAGAACAGCAGTTCGCTCACGGGACCGCGCGGCGCCGGAAGGGGCATCGAGGTTCCCGATTGCGCCACCGTGTCCGACATCGACCGAGAGTGCAAGGTAGTCATATGAGCTCCATTCCCACTGCCGGGACCGACGACTCCGACGTGACGATCACAGTCTGCCCTGATGGTCCACTCCTGGTGCGTGGTGCTGCGCGGATCCTGGACACCGAAGGTAACCCGATCGGCAACCATCGGGCCACCGTGGCGTTGTGCCGCTGCGGGCGGACGAGCATCGCGCCCTTCTGCGACAGTTCGCACAAGAAGAAGCGGCGGCGCCCGTAGCGGCCGCCACCTCCCTACTGCATTCCGCCGGAGTCCACGTGATCGTCGTGCTCCGGGCGCCCATCCTTCGTGCTCGTCGTCCGACCTTCGTACGGCGGTGTCGCCGGTTCCGCGTCTCCGGGTGGGAGCGACCCGCCGGCAGCAGCGGGATCGGCCCCCGGTTCCGCGGTGGACTGCACTTCCTTCTGGTCCAGGGAACCCGGCTCGCGGTCCGTCTGACCTGTTCCGGGTTCGCCCGGGCCCGCGTCTCGCGAGTCTTGGGGGCCTCGCTCGGACTGAGGCTCCTCGTGCAACTGCTCGCCTGGTTCGGTACCCATGATCTCTCCTGGTGTAGCTATGCCCGCCGGCGTGCGACGACGAACGCCACGACAGCGACGAGTATCACGAGGGCGATGATTTCCATTCGTACGGTTACCCATCCGCCGGAAAGCTACCCAGGGCCCTGATTCCCGCGCGGCCGATTATTGCGAGACTCATTGGTAAACAAGGTATCCCGCCGAACTCGGTGGGCCGAGGCCGTCCACGGCGGCGAATGTGCCCGACTGCCGTCGACTTCATGGGGTAACGTCGGAGTCCTGCACGGTTGAGCCCCCAGCCGCAATGGACGGGCACGGTCGCCGCACCCTCTTTCGTGCCCGTCTCCTTCGTCGCTCGACCGTGAGGAGTACGTGATGAAATCTGGTCTCAGTGCACTACCACGACCACATGACCCCACCGAGAATTCGACGCTCTTCAGCTGGGCCCTCGAGCCCGAGTACGGGCGGCTCACCGTCGCCTGCGCGCCGGGCGCGGGTGGGATCCTCGTCGTCCGGATATCCGGCGACATCGACGTCACCACGCTCCCGTCGTTCGGAAGTCATCTCGTCGAGGCGATCGACGAGCGATTACCGTTCGTGCTCGACCTGACGGACGTGCAGTTCTGCTGTGCGGCGGCGCTGTCGATCCTCGACGTCATGGCCGCTCGAGCCCGCAGGCTCGCTGTGCCGTGGGCCGTGACCGGGAACAACTCCGTCCGCAGACCATTGACGGCGATGGGCATGGCCGTGACGATCCCCTTCTGCACCGATCTCGAGGACGCTTTCCGCCTGGTCGCCAAGGAGATTCACCAGGGTGGGCGCTCGGCGTGAACGAGACTGCTCCGCACGGTTCATCCGACTTCGTGGTGGTTGCCAACCGCCTCCCGGTGGATATGGAGACACTCGACGACGGCTCGACGCGGTGGAAGCGGAGCCCGGGCGGGCTGGTCACCGCCCTCGAGCCCATCCTTCTCGGCCGGGAGCGCGGATCGTGGGTGGGCTGGCCCGGGGTGCCCGACACCAAGGTCGAACCCATTTCCTCCGGCGGGCTCGACCTGTACCCGGTGGAGTTGAGTGCGGACGAGCTGTCGCGGTACTACGAGGGCTTCTCCAACGCGACGCTGTGGCCGCTGTACCACGACGTGCTGGTGGCACCGGTCTTCGACCGGGTCTGGTGGCACACCTACCTGGATGTGAACCGCCACTTCGCCGAAGAGACCGCGCGCACCGCCGCCGAGGGCGCCACGGTGTGGGTGCAGGACTACCAACTGCAGCTGGTCCCCCGCCTGCTCCGCGAGCTGCGTCCCGACCTGACGATCGGATTCTTCCTCCACATCCCCTTCCCGCCGGTGGAGCTGTTCATGCAGTTGCCGTGGCGCAGGGAGATCGTGGAGGGACTGCTCGGCGCCGATGTCATCGGCTTCCACCTGCCCGGTGGGGCGAACAATTTCCTGTTCCTGGCGCGCAAGCTCCTGGGGCTCGACACCACGACGGCAGGCGTCGGTGTGCGGAGTGCACTCGGCCGGGTACAGCTCGACGACCGGGTCGTGCAGGTCGGCGCGTTCCCCATTTCCGTCGACTCACGGCAGCTGGTCGAGCAGGCCACCGACCCCGACATCGTCGAACGGGCCGCGGAGATCCGTCGCGAACTCGGAAACCCCCGGAAGATCCTCCTCGGAGTCGACCGACTCGACTACACCAAGGGCATCGACCTCCGGCTCGAGGCGCTCGGTGAACTGCTCGACGAAGGTCGTCTCGACCCGTCCGACACGGTGATGGTGCAGCTCGCCACACCGAGTCGTGAACGCGTCGAGCACTACATGAAGATGCGCAGTTCCATCGAGGAGCAGGTCAGCCACATCAACGGCGATCACGGTCAGATCGGCCGGCCGGTGGTGCACTACCTGTATCAGCCGGTCGATCGGAGCGAGTTGATCGCACTGTTCCTGGCTGCGGACGTCATGCTCGTCACCCCGATGCGTGACGGAATGAATCTCGTCGCGAAGGAGTACGTCGCGTGCCGGGCCGACCTCGGCGGCGCCCTCGTGCTCAGCGAGTTCGCCGGAGCCGCCGCCGAACTGCGGGGTGCCTACCTCGTGAACCCCCACGATCTCGACGGAGTGAAGAACACGATCGTGGCGGCACTCGACCAGGAGCGGGAGCCGGGTAGACGCCGCATGTCGCGGCTGCACCGGCAGGTCCTCGACCACGACGTGCACCGGTGGGCGCAGTCGTTCCTCGGCACGCTCGCGCCGGTTGCCACCGACTGACCGATCGGTGCCGGGTCACCGCGGGTCACTCCGGATTCTTCGTGACCGATTCCACGATCCGCCGTGCCACCTCCGCCAACTTGACGTGCTCCTGCTGAGACTGGGCGACGAGGATCTCGAACGCCTGGTCTGCGGACACCCCTCGGAGCGCCATCACGATTCCCTTGGCCTGCTCGATGACCGCCCGGGTCTTCATCGCCCTCGTCAGGCCCGAGACCTCGTTCCTGGCCAACTCCACGCTGCGGGCACTCCTCAGCAGGCCTTCGATCGCCGTGGTGTAGACGAGCAGCACCACGGCGTCGAGCTCACTGAAGCCGTGGTCGCCCTTCCCGTAGATGTTCAGCGTGCCGGCGAGGGCCTCGTCGACGGCGAGCGGCGCGGACAGGAAACTGCGCATGCCGGCCTGGTCGAGATTGTCGGCGACCGACGGCCAGCGTTCCGCGGCTTCGCCCACCCGCGCCTTGACCACCTTCCTGGCCCCCGCGACTCCGAAGTAGTCACCGTCGATCGCCTGGAAGGTGTCGATGTCGATCGCACGGACCGCCTCGTCGGTGTCCGCGACCGTCACCACTCGCCCGTCCTGCAACAGCGAGATACCCGCCATGTCGGCACCGATAATCGCATCCACCACCTGCTCGCAGACCCGCTGCAGCAGCAGACTCATCTCCACCTGCGAACCGGAGTTCCGATTGAACTCGTCGAGTGCGGTTGCCAGGGAACCCAACTGAGCGGCGATCGTCGCGCTGTCCAGGTCAGGGGACAGCGACCCCGGGCGCTCACCTGCAGTCTCGGTCATTCTCGGGTACACCTCAAATTCCGGGTGTAACCGACAGGACACCCACTGAACGAACGCAGCAGTTGTCTCTACCGTCGAGAAGACTTTACTCGACCTGGAAGCCTTCGCCGCCCACCGATCCCCGCACGGCCCGCAGCCCCGTCCGCACTAACTTCGGCGCCCTCCGTGCGCGGCAGCAGATTCCCCGCTGAGCAGGCTCAGCGCCGCCGAGCACGGCCGCAGGACGCTGCCGGCGCCCATCGACGACCCGCGGGTCGGACCGTTGTCGCAGGCGACGGCGTCCTCGAAGTCGCGGGGCCGCGCGTCCGCGGCCCGGGCAGCGGCGAAGCAACCCTCGCGGTCGTTGTGGAAGGCGAATTCGGCACGGATCATGGCGGCCAGCGCCTCGACGAACGCTGCCGCCCTGCCCCGGATCTGGGGTTCGAGGGGGTCGAACGGAGGCCGCGGTTCCAACGCGAGCCGCGTGGCGCACACGATCTCCGCGCACTGGGGCCGGCCTTCCGACAGGGCCACGACCGTTCGTCCCCACTGCTTTCCTTCGGTAACGGGAGTGGCCGACCGCCGTAAGTTACCTCGCGCGCTCTCCTCGGTCCATGCCACCTCATCGAGTGCGTCGTCCAGCTGCCACCGGACCTGCGTCGCCCACTCACTCCAGCGGCTGGGCGTTCCAGCGGTGCCCGGTTCTCTCAGCTCCCGTGCGACGTCGCAAAGCAGCGCGGTGGCCGGCGAACCCAGCCCGGCCAGTGCTCGCTCCGATCGCGGCAGAAAGAGCTGGGGCAGCAGCACCGCATTCACGGCAACGCCGGTGACAGCGCCGAGCGCGATCTCCAGGATGCGATCTCCGAGCATCCCCAGCTGGTCCGAATCGCCGTACGTCACCATCAGCAGCGCGGTGACAGCCACCCACACTCCGCTTGCACCGAATCGACGCCAGCCGACCAGTACCGTTGCGCCCACCCCGACGGTGACCGAGTCGACGAGGGCGCCGACCACAGCGGCCAGCACCACGCCGAGTGAGACCGCAGCGAGTTGTTCACCAGCCACCCGCAGCGATCGCGACGCGGTGACCTCGACCATGAACACCGCTGCGTAGGGCGCGTGGAACGGCTGCGGGAACCCGAGGATGCGGTCGGCGAGAATCCACGCGAGCACAGCGGCGGCGGCAGCCTTGGCCGACTGCACCACCACGGTGTGCCGGCCCGGTCTCGCCCAGGTCCGTAGGTGCAACAGTGTCTTCTCCCTTCATCGATTCGGCACGGGTCGTGTGCCCGACGCCGGGAACCCGGCAACCTGAAGATTCGACCGAGTCGTGCCCGGATATGCCGCGCATGAAGTGGGACATCGACCCCGAGGACGGCGCCATGAACACGCACGTAACTGCGACACACCTACAGGACCTGCTCGATTCGTCACTGCCCGATCCCGCTCTGATCCTGCAGAACGGCGCGCCGACCATCGTCGGTTCGAGTGAACAGGCCGACGAGAATCAGGTCTTGGTCATCGTGACCCGAGCGGAGCTACGCGAGCAGCTTCCCCAGGACCGCGACTGTTCGCAGAGCGATCTGGAGTTCCAGCCGCCTCACTCGAATCGACTGTCGCGGGACTGGGCGGCTGACGCGGAGTGCCGGTCAGCCGCCGCCGAGCTGCTCCCGCAGCCCTGACAGCGTGCGCGACAGGATTCTCGACACCTGCATCTGCGACACACCCACGCGCTGGGCGATTTCGGTCTGCGTCATCGATCCGAAGAACCGCAACATCAGCACGCGACGTTCGAGTGGCGGCAGTTTCTCGAGCGCGGGCCGCACCGAGGCGTGGCTCTCGACGTTGGCGAGCTCGGGATCCTCTTCGCCGAGTGTCTCGGCGAGCGGAAGGTCGTCGGGATCATCACCCATGGCGGCATCCATCGACAAGGTTTGGTAGGCATTCTTCGCGAGCAGGCCCTCGGACACTTCCCGGACGTCGAGTTCGAGTTCGGCCGCGATCTCACTGGCCGACGGTGACCGCCCCAGTTCCTGCGAGAGCTCGTCGACAGCCTTGGTGATCAACGCGTGGAGTTCCTGCATGCGCCGGGGCACCCGCATCGACCAGCCCGTGTCGCGGAAGTAGCGGCGCACCTCCCCCATAATCGTCGGCACCGCGTAGGACACGAAGTCGAAACCGCGGTCCGGGTCGAAGCGATCGACGGCCTTGACCAGCCCGAGCCGGGCGACCTGGAGCAGATCTTCGTGGGCCTCGCCGCGACCGCCGAATCGGCGCGCGATGTGATCGGCGAGCGGCAGGCAGCGGGTGATGATGTCGTCGCGCAACGCGGACGTTTCCCCGGCGGACGCGTTCGACGTTCGGAGGCGCGCGATCGCGGGCGCCACGTCCTTGTAGTCGTCTCTGCCGGGGTGGTGCCGTTCGCCGCGCTCGGAGACCGGTGACACTAGATGGTGCCCCGGTATTTGACGAGTTCGACGGACACGGCCCGCGCGGCGGAACCGTCGCCGGCGACGGATCTCTCCGATACCTCGACAGCGTTCATCAGTGTTTCGAGCACGTGCCAACCGAAGCTCTCCCGGTTGGGTACCCCACCTCGGGTGAGGGGCGCACTGATCGTCACGTGCAACCCCGTCTCCGTGACAGCGAACGAGCACGTGAGTTCGGCACTTCCGGGCGCCGCCGCGATCAGTTCCGAACACACTTCGTCCACTGCAAGTTTGATATCGGCCACGTCGTCGAGCGTGAAGTCTCCCAGGACGGCGAGAGTTTCTGCGACGGCGCGCACGACGGGCAATTGTTCGAACTCCGCTGCCACACGAAGTTCCACGGGCACACCGGATCTCGTTTTCATTCGTCTTACCTCGCCGACCTCGGCCATCTGCACTCCACGTCTGTGTCGTCGGTTTCTGCGACTTCCGGCAGCGTACCCAGCTGCCGGGACCCTCAACCCGCCGACGAAACTAAGTGCGGATGCTCCACGCGATCGACCCTCACCAGCCGGTGAGTCAGGCGATCCGCACGTCCCGGGCCTGATCCCCCGTCTCGGTTCGGCAGACGGCGAAACGCACGCGCTGACCTTCGACGAGGATGCGGTGGCCGTCGCCGGCGATTTCGGAAACGTGCACGAAGATGTCGTCGGATCCGTCAGCCGGTGCGATGAATCCGAAGCCCTGTTCTGCGTTGAACCATCGCACCGTGCCCGTGCGCAGCGTCGTCGACTGCCGGGCCGACAACGTGTCCCCCGCGCTCATCGGGGGGCCCTCCGATCGGCCAGGCCGCGGAGCGCGGCGCCGCTCCCCAGGCTCGCGACGAGTAGGACCACAAGCAGAGCCACGTTGATCATCGCTTCTCCTCGGCGTAAGCGGTCGACACCCTGGTCGAATTGCACCGAACGTAGTGCCTTCCTGTCGGGTGCGCGGCCGTTCGGGCCGAGCGTTTGCCGAATCGAGATGTGCCACCCCGCTCGCATCGAGCGTCCGAAAGGCAGAAGATCTGATTTGCGCGACATAGATTTTGTAGTACCGTCGAATCGTCGGAACTTCAGCGGACAAGCAAGGAACGATGCGTCACCGAATGCGGACCCGGTTGATTCGAGAATCCCGACCGGGGGTACGCGGACTGGTGATCCGCCGCCTCACACCGTGTGGCACGGAGTTCCTCGAACGACGTAGAGGTTCCGACGGCAGGCAGTAGCGAAAGAGAGGATCCGAGAATGTCGAAGTTCACCGTGCCAGGTCTTTCCGACGAGCAGGGAGCGCGAGTTGCCGACATACTGCAAAAGCGGCTCAGCGCCTACAACGATCTGCATCTGACGCTCAAGCACATTCACTGGAATGTGGTGGGTCCGAATTTCATCGGCGTGCACGAGATGATCGACCCACAGGTCGAGTTGGTGCGCGGGTATGCGGACGCGGTCGCCGAACGCATCGCAGCCCTGGGGCAATCGCCCGACGGCACCCCAGCCGCGATCGCCCGTGACCGCACCTGGGACGACTACTCGGTGAAGCGCGATACCGCGCAAGCGCACCTGGGCGCACTCGATCTCGTGTACAGCGGTGTCGTCGGAGACAACCGCAAGGCAATCTCCGAGACCGGCGACCTCGACCCGATCACCGAGGACCTTCTCATCGGACAGACCGGTGAACTCGAGAAGTTCCAGTGGTTCGTGCGCGCCCACCTCGAGAACTCCGGCGGCAGCCTGTCCACCAACGGCGCCCACACCGAGAAGCAGGCCGCCACCCAGGCGCGCTGAGAACCGTCAGTTCCCCCCTTCCGCAACCGAAAGGCAAAGAACATGGCTGAGAACACGAGCGGTCCGGCAGAGGCCGTCAAGGGCGTCGTCGAAGACGTCAAAGGTAAGGCGAAGGAAGCCGCGGGTGCGGTGACCGGCCAAGACGATCTCACCCGCGAGGGCAAGGCGCAGCAGGACAAGGCCGCCGCCCAGCGCGAGGTTGCCGAGAAGGAAGCCGAAGCGGAAAAGGCTCGCGGCAAGGCCGAGGCGCAGGAAGCACGTCAACGCGCCGAACAGTGAGACACGTGCGGGCCGGATCACGTCCGGCCCGCACCGGCCGCACCAGGCCACCACTCACCTCTCGAAAGGACTGATACGTGCTAGGACTGGGAATTCTGGGCTGGATCATCATCGGCGGTCTCGCCGGATGGATCGGCAGCAAGATCATGAAAACCGACGCCCAGATGGGGATCCTCCTCAACATCGTCGTCGGCGTCATCGGCGGACTCCTCGGCGGCTTCATCCTCAGCCTCTTCGGTACCGACGTGGAGGGCGGCGGTCTCTGGTTCAGTTTCTTCACGTGCCTCCTCGGCGCCGTGATACTCCTGTTCCTGGTCAAGCTCGTCACCGGCAGACGCTAGTCCTCGTTTTCCCGATCCGGGCCCTCCCATCGCAATGATGGGCGGGCCCGGATACGTCACGCGATCCGAGAATTCACGCCAATTCGTCGCCGAAACCGGTCGAATGGGGTACTCGTTGCGGATGGACAGTCGAGGATTCGATCGGGACGACGCGAACTGGAACTTCCGCGCCCGGCACGAGACCGAGACTCAGCGGCTCGACCGCAACTGGAACGGTCTGCTCCAAGAACTGCGTGTCGTGCAGACCGGGGTGCAACTCCTCACCGGTTTCCTGTTGACGTTGCCGTTCCAGCAGCGTTTCGAGGACCTCACGGACGGCGAGGTGGCCATCTACCTCGCCACCGTCGCGCTGTCGGTCACGTCGACCATGCTGCTGGTCGCGCCGGCGGGTCTGCACCGCATGCTCTTCCGTCGCCATGCGCTCCGAGAACTCGTCGCCGCATCGCACCGGCTCGCGATGTGCGGAATCGCCACCCTCGGGTTGGCGCTGATCGGCGTGGTGGCGTTGATCTTCAGCTTCGTGCTCTCGCCCCTCGCCGGGGCCGTCGCCGCCGCGGCCGCGCTCGCCATGTTCAGCGGACTCGGGATCTTCGCCGCGATCCTGCAGTCGCGGCACCGTCCGCCCGAGAACGGAGACGCCCCGACAACCGACGACGCAGCCTCCGCTCGGTGAGCACGGCGGGTCGGCATCGCGTTTCGCCCCACGGGCTCCCGGGTAGGCGGAGCGGAGACGAGAGAGGAGTGACGCACCGTGACCGAGGACAAGCACACCGACAAGGACGAACCGAAGGGCGGCCGCCCGGGTCCTGTAGACCACGGCAAGGACGGCGGCATGGCCACCCGAGAGAACGCATCAGAGCTGGCGGAGGAATCCGACACCGTCGACACCGACTGACGAAATACCGGTCGAGCACAGGAGGACTGCAGTGACCTATCAGCCGGACAACGGACCGAGCCGAAAGCTGAATGCCGAGCACGCCCCTCGGGACGACGCGCACACCATGCGTAGTCATGCCGGTGAAGCGATCACCGACGGCCGCAACTGGCCGGGATACATCCTGATCGCCACCGGAGTCGCCGTGCTCGGGTTGACTCTCGTCGCAGCAGGCTACGGATTCCAAGGGTGGACGCTCATCGGTGGTATCGCGTGCATTCTGTGCCTCGTGCTGGGCACGGCGCTGGTACTTCTCGAACGGCGACGGGTCAAAGCGCTCGAGGGCGGGACGCTGACCGATCAGGAAGGGCATTGACAGACCCGAAGGCGGACCTTCTCTCCTACCTGCAATCCGCCCGCGATGCGCTGCTGTGGAAACTCGACGGGCTGTCCGAGTACGACATCCGCAGACCAGTCACCCCGACGGGCACGAACCTGCTGGGCCTCGTCAAACACCTGACGGGCGTCGAGATCGGCTACTTCGGGGACACCTTCGACCGACCCGTCGACAACCTGCCCCTGTGGTTCACCGACGATGCCGACGCCAATGTCGACATGTGGGCGACCGCCGACGAATCGCGCGAGTTCATCGTCGAGCAGTACCGCCAGGCGTGGGCGCATTCGGACGCAACCATCCAGGCCCTGCCGCTGGACGCGCCCGGCCGGATACCGCGATGGCCGGATGATCGCCGCGACGTCACGCTGCACCGCATTCTCGTGCACGTGATCGCCGAGACGCACCGGCACGCGGGGCACGCGGACATCGTGCGGGAACTCGTCGACGGAACCGTCGGACTGCGGGCGGACAACGACAACATGCCGGTAGAGGACCGAACGTGGTGGGAGAACTACCGGAACACGCTCGAACGTGCGGCGCGGGAGGCCGATCCGAGCTGAGCCCCTGTCAGCCCGCCGCCGGCTGAGGAGTCGTGGTGACGTCCGGGGTGGTGGTTGTCACCGACTGGGACTCCTCGATTTCGGTGGGCTTCGCCGCCGTCGTGGTCGTCACGGATGTTTCCGCCGCAGTCTGCGGATCCGACGCCGGGACTGCGGTTTCCGCCACTAACGCGGCGGCCGTCGTGGGTTCCGGCGAACTGGTCGTCGCGATCGTGGTTGTGGGTGTGGGTGTCGTCGTACTGCTGGTCGTGTGAGACGCGGTGACCGCGCTGCTCGCCAGCTGAGGTTTCTTCGCGCTGTCGGTGGTGGTCGGAGCCACGGTAGTGACCTCCGCCGGCTTCGTGGATGCCGCAGCTAGCTTCGCCGTCGACGGTTCTGTGGCAGCGACACGCTGCTCACCCTTCTCCGCCTCCTGCGCAAGATGTGTCAGCCAGGCCGCAGAGTACTGGGCTGACGTCAGGGGTTTCCCGTTGCCCACGTTCGCATCGCGCCAGTAGTCGAAGTGGTGACCCGTCCCCTCCCCCAGCGTCTGCTGGTACGGATCGCTCATCGCCACCTGGATCGTGTTCTCGTTGTCCTCGATGAAACCGATGATCTCGTTGCGGACCTTCGTGGGCAGGTACACCAAGTCGACCGCCTTGTTCGAGGAGATCGGACCGGTCGGCGTATCCGTTTGCGTCGTAACGGTGCCGGGCTTGTAGGCCGGGTCAGACACCTTGACCAGGACGTCGAGGAAGGTCTCGTCGGACTGCATCCAGTCGCCTTGCGCCTGAATGTCTGCGAATGCGGCGAGGGCGACCTGCCCGAGCACCACGGCGAGATCCTGGCCCGTCGCCGGGGTCAGTCCGTCTTTCTGCAGGGAGTCGACATTCAGCTGCCGTCCCACGTTGATCGCAAGTTGCAGCAGAGCGATGTTTTCGGGCGCGGAGCAGGTCAGGTCGCCCTCCGAACAGAAGGACGCCACCTTCCCGTCCAGCGCGCCGAAGCTGCCGGACGTGCCGGGAAGCGCACCCCGCCCCGGTGTGCCCGACTGACCCGACTGGTAGGCGAGGTCGAAGCCGTCGGGACTGCGGAATTCGTTCTCGGCCCCCGGAAAAGGTCCCCCGCCCACGTCGCGGCCCGCGTCCGCCAGGATGACGACACCGACCACGGAGGCGGGATCGAGGATCTCGTACGACCCGTCCTCGCCGTCCTGATTGCCGACCTCCATCGCAACCCGCCGCGCGACATCGGCACCCTCGCTGTAACCGACGATCGAGAACTTCGTGTCGGGACACGACGCATGGATCGAGCGCATGACGGTTTCGGTGTTGTCGACGCCAGCGTTCACGGCGTCCTCGTAGGAGTCCATATTCGCCGGATACTCGACGTACACCGCGGCATAGGACCCACCCCCGACAGCTTGCTGCGGCGCGTTCACCACCTCGTCGATCCAAGGGCTGCTGTAGTTGCTGGAATACGACGCGGGAAGCGTAGTTCCGTCGGGCGCCACGAGCATCTGATGCGTTCCCTGACGCGGGGTGTCCCCGCGACCGGCGACGGCGATGCTGACCATGTCGTAACACGCGTTCGAGGCCGCTGCTGTCAGCGCCGTCGCCGTCGTGGCCGGTGAGCCCGGGTTCGACCACGGTGTCACTAGCAGTGCTGCCAGTCCCAAAGCACCGGGCGCGACTAGAGTGCCTGCGATCCTTCGTCGATGCGCGACCTTGCGTGCGGAAACACGACGTTCCATGGTCTACCCCATCCGTTCGTGGCGCGTGTCGAGCACCCGAGTAGGTGTCAACGCGTTAACAGACAAGTCGCACATCGCGCCAGCGGCGTTACACACGTTCCCCGTCCGCATCCCTCTTCATGACGCGCGGAGGTGTGCGATCAGGACCGCCTCGACCGCCGAATGGCGTGCCGGAGTCGGCAACGGCGGCGCGGTGGACCGGTAGTGATGCCCGGTCGGGGTGCCGAGATCGATCACATGCCGGCGGCCCGGTCTTTGTATCGAGCGAGCCGTCCACCCCGGAGCCTCCTTTGGATAGTTGCAGGCCTCGCACCACCCGGACCCGTTGCGCACCGACGTCCGGCCAAATTTGCCGTGCGGGCGGATGTGATCGTGATGCCGAATCGGGGCGTCACACCACGGAGTCCGGCACGTCCGGTCGCGGAGGTCGATCAACTTCGCCAAACCCTTCGGGAACGTCCGGGACCGCGATTCCATCACCGTCAACGCCCCCGACTGCGGGCACGAGTACAGCCGCTGCAACGTGGCCCCGACCTCGGCGTCGACCGCGTCGGCAACCCACTGCCGGGCGATCCCCGCCGGCACCGGCCCATACCCCTGCAACTGCGCCGGCTCGTTCCCGCCGGTCAGCAGCGTTTCGTCCGACAGCACCAGGTTCACCGCCACCGGCACACCGGAAGCCACGGCCTGTCCGGTGCCGCGTGCGAACAGCAAATCCACCATCAGCTGATTCCGGGTGCGGCCACCACTACTTCCCGTGGCGATGAGATTGTCCGCATCCCGGCCCAGCGTCGCCTGCAGGCACACCGCCTGCTCCACCGGCATCAACACGCTGAGGTACGCCATGGAGTCCGGTGCGGGCCGCGGCGTCACCCGCCGTTCCGACACCGCCTTCTTATTCCGGCGGACCACGGCCGCGGCGTCGAGTTCTACCGCCAACGCCTTGGCGCGCGCGATCAGCCCTTGGTCGCCGACCCCGTCGAGAATGTCCGGGTCCGCGCACAACCGGCGGTCGACGATCCCCCGATCCTCAATCGACAAACACGCCGTCTCACGCACGAGCACCGTGGCACGCCATTCGTTCAACCGACCCGACCGCAACAGGTCCAACGCATGGGGCATCTCGTGCACCAGAGCCTGCGCGAACCCCAGATGCCGCCCACCGCGGTTGGGTGATTCCCTGCGCGCCAACGCAATCTGCGACGCGATCCCCCGGTCCCACTCGGTACGCGGCACACTGTCAGCCTTCCGCTCCGCCCGAATGCAGGTCGCGACGGCATCGGTGATCACCGCTTGCGCCGCGCACCCCACCGACTTCAGGGTTTCGATCGCATCGAGCCACTCGATCCCCGAGCCCGCATCCCCGCCGGCCTCGACACACCGCAGCCGCGCCGTGAACACACGCAACTCCTCCAAATCCGGCGCCATCAATTCCCCCACAACCAACCTCCCCCAAGGTCGTTCGAATATGTGTTCGAATATAGCCCCTCGAGCGGGAAGATGGCAATAGTCGGCGCTGTCGACTATTGCCGGCTCCGAATGCCCGACGGCCGGGCGCCAGGAATATGTGACTTCCGCCGTTCTGGCAGACTTGGTCGGACGTCGCGAGAACTGCGGCGCCCGGCTCATGCCGCGTTGTAGCACCTCAGGAGGCGAGTCATGCCAAGCGATTCTCCGAGCGCTGTCTTCGCGAAGCTGGCCGAGACGGTCTACAACGGGGACGACTTCGCCCAGGTGTATCAGGCGATTTGCGATGCCGCGGCGATCCTCGTCCCCGGGTGTACGCATGCCAGCCTCATGTTGAAGCAGAACGACCAGCACCTCACGGTGGCGGCGAGCGACGGCATCGCCGCTCACATAGACGCGCTCGAGCGGGCCGAGCAGGAAGGGCCGTGCCTCGATGCCATCGAGAACGCATCGCCGCAGGTCGAGGCCGAGCTAGCTCGGTCGACGCAATGGCCACGCCTTGCGCAGCGGGTGATTGCGGAAACCACCGTCCGCGGTGCCGCGGGCTTCCGGCTCCTGATCAAGGGGCGCAAGGTAGGCGCACTGAATTTGTTCTCGGACAATCCGGGTGAATTCACCGACGAATCCATAGACCAGGCGATTCTGATCACGGCGTTCGCCGCGGTCACGTTGACCGCACTTCATGAACACCAGGAAGCCCAGACGCTGCGTGAGGGCCTGGCCAGCAACCGTGAAATCGGAAAAGCGATCGGATTGATGATGGCCTTTCACGACATCTCCGAGGACAGGGCGTTCGACCTGCTGCGCAAGACGTCGCAAGACATGAATATCAAACTCACCAGTGTCGCCCGGGAAGTCATCGCACACCACAATTCGAAGTTCGACTGATCCGGACTCGAGCCGGCTACGCTCGCGGCGTGTGGCCAGGGTTGGGTGAAGTTGGCAATCGGTTGATGCCCACCTGACGGAGAAGTAGGGTTGATCCAGCGTGGTTGAGAACACAGCCGCAGATTGTCCGGGCCGCAGCGGTGCGCGGTGGACCGAGATGCGTGCACTCCCTCGTGGCGTCCGCGTCGAGGCCCAATCTTCTTGCCCAAGGCGCACGGACACCCACAGATTGCACGCGATCGGAGGGTCATGAAACCAACCTGCACGCCGCGCTGTGTCAACCCCCCGACGGCACCGCGGCTGTACGCCACCCGCGAGACACCCTCCCCCGACAGGGGTCTTCGAATGGCCGTCGAAGTCGCGCAGACCGTCGACGCCACCGTGGGTCGCATCACGGGAGACATCGACGTGCTGGCAGCCCCGTCTTTCGCGCTCGCCCTTGCACACCTCACGGACGGGGGCTCGTCTTCGCGCATCATCGTGGACATGACCACAGTCGACTTCGTCGGGACCTCGGGGTTGTCGGTGCTATCCGAGTTCGCGGAAACCGCTAGGCGACACCATATTACGTGGGTGCTGGCGGGTAGCAGGGCGGTGCTCCGGCCGCTCGAGGCAACCGGTCTCGCCGCGATGATCCCCATCTGCAGCACTGTGAGCGCAGCGTTCGACAAGGTGGAGAAGATCACGCACACCTGAAAGGGAGGATCAGCTGTCGGCGGCGCCGAACCACCTTGGCAGCTGGCCGAGCAGATCCTGCTGATCTTCACCGACCCACGCCACGTGGCCATCCGGCCGCAGCAGCACCGCGGGCGCGTCCAGCTCCTCGCTGACGTCGACGACGTGGTCGACCCGGTCAGCCCAACCGTCCACGGAAAGCAGACCGGTCTGGTCGAGCAGGAGTCCGCGGCCGCCATGCATGAGTTCGTAGAGGCGCCCCCGCTTCAGCCCGATGTCCCGCAGCCGCCGGCCGAGCAGTTCGTGCCCCTCGCCGAGGTCGTAGCGGATCCCGATCGCGGTGCTCTTCTCGGTCAGGTACCGGTTCACCTCCTCGAAGTCCATCAGTTCCGACAGCAGCCGGCGCACGGAGCGGGGACCCGGCTCGGTGGACATCAGCTCGGACTGCACCCGGGTGTTGTTCAGCACGTCGTCGGCTACCGGGTGCCGTTCGGTGTGGTAGCTGTCCAGCAGCCCCGCCGGTGCCCAGCCGTTGACCTCGGCGGCCAGTTTCCAGCCCAGATTGAACGCGTCCTGGACGCCGAGGTTGAGGCCCTGCCCGCCCATCGGTGGGTGGACGTGGGCCGCGTCACCGGCCAGCAGCACCCGGCCGACCCGGTAGCGCTCGGCCAGCCGGGTGGCGTCGCCGAAGCGGGACAGCCAACGCGGTGAGTGCACGCCGAAGTCGGTGCCGGCAAACACCCGCAGCTGTTGCTTGAACTCCTCGAGGGTCGGCGGGAGGGACCGGTTCTCGGCCACCCCCTCGGCGGGCACGACGACGCGGTACAACCCGTCCCCGGATGGCCCGGCGCCGAACCCCTTGTGGGTCTTGCGGACCTCGGCCACGACGGCGGCCAGCGTTTCCGGCGGCGCGGCCACCTCCATCTCGCCCAGCAGCGACTCGACCCGGGTGGGCTCGCCGGGGAAGCCGACGCCGAGCAGCCTGCGCACCGTGCTGCGGCCGCCGTCGCAGCCGACGAGGTAGCGCGAGCGCAGCTGCGTTCCGTCGGCCAGCAGGGCGGTCACCCCGTGGTCGTCCTGGCTCAGCCCGACCAGTTCGCAGCCGCGCCGGATGTCGACGCCGAGTTCGGTGGCGTGCTCGGTCAGCAGGCGCTCGGTGACGGGCTGCGGGATGCCGAGGACGTACGGGTGTGCAGTGTCGAGCCGGTCGGGCTGCGGTTTGGTGATGCCGGCGAAGAAGCCGCCGACCGGGTACTGCTTGCCGAGCGCGAGGAACCGATCCAGCAGACCCCGCTGGTCCATCACCTCGATGCTGCGCGCATGCAGACCGAGAGACCGGACATGCCTGGTCGGCTCCGTCTCCTTCTCCAGCACGACCGCGTGCACGCCGTGCAGCCGCAACTCGCTGGCCAGCATCAATCCGGTCGGCCCACCGCCGGCAACGATCACGTCAATCATGAGAACCCCCACCTCGACAAAAGTGCATTTCAGCCAGCTAAGTCACTCCGCGATTTCCGCAGGTTCTGGCTTCGGCTGGAGATTCTGCAGCAAGACCGGGGCCTTGCCGCAAGGCCCCCGGTGCGCTATATGCTGAAAATGGCAAGGAGTGAGTAACCTCCTTGCCATTCCCCTTTGTCGTACGAACAGGCAAGCCCCTCACGAAACGGTGACGTGCCGCAACGCGATCAGTGTGGCCTACTCGGCTCCGGCGGTGGCCGCCACGCGCTCGCGCTCGTCGTCCTCGCGGAACATCGCTTCGATGCGATTCTTGATCTCCAGCGTGCTCATCGAGCCGCGGGTAGGAGCGAAGCTGCGGTGGCGGGCAGAGGTGGGGGTCGAGAATGTGTCCATGTAAGTGCTTTCTGTCTTCTGTGCCGGCAAGCGCCGCGTGGTGGTCGAGGGGTGCATCCGCGAGGCGGACACGGTCAGATGAGGAGTGCGGCGAGCGCAACGGCCGCGAGAACTGACACCGAGGTCGCTACCGCGACCAGGATGGATCCCGTCAGTACGACGGCAGGCGCGGTGGCGGTTGCTGCCGAGACAGAAGCGATGTACACGGTCGGACGCAGGGTGTGGCGTGGCGGCTCGTCAGATGGCGGCGACGCGATGTGCTGGTCGTCCTGGTGCACGGTCGTGCGGGTCATGTGTTGGCGTACCCCGTGGTAGCAGTCAAGTGACCTGAGTCACAAACTTACGAGTATGTTGTACATCACAACATGCCCCGCGCGCCAGTCGGTGCGATCCACATCCGGGTGGCGGTCGCTCCCCCACTGCCCAGCGTCCAGTTCGGGCGACTGGCCGGCAATCGCGCTCCGGCCTACCACTGCTCGACGGAAAGCCGCCGACCTGTGCCTCTGCGCTTGGCTCGAGTGGTGATCATGGAGTGTCGGAATCTGCGGGCTGTGGTGACTACCGATGGCATCAACCGTTGGCGACCACGGAGTATTCGCTAAACCATGGTGTTCCGTCACAGACCGAGTTATATTCCTGAAAATAGGCCTCCCGAGGGATCGCGACTGGTGGAATGGCAGCGCCCTGACCGCGCCCGCCATCGGCAACTCACCGGCGGCTCGGCCGCGAGGGGGCCGCGCCAGTCCCCTCCGAGAACCTCAGGGCCGGCCAGCGGCCCCCTCTCCCCTGCCCTCCTTACCCGCCGTAAATGCGCGACGGACAGGTCACATTTGGGTCGTGAGACTCAGGATTTGGTGGCCACTCCCCCAGGAGTACCGGAGGCGACCACCTAAGGTTCGCAAAACTTCGCTGTTCCGTCCGGGTCCGATCTGGGAACTCTAGCTGTCGGACCACGGCAGCCAGTCCTCACCCTGCGACTTCGGGAGTGTGGCGAGCGCGGACCTCCATGGATCAGAAAGCCGGACACTTCGAGGCATGCACTCCCCACGTGGGCGCGGCTACACGGACGTGTCCCCTCCCCCGTAAGGCGACCTCCTGCTACCAGCCCTGCGACTCAGAACCAGCCTTTGCGCTTCGCCCAGACGAGAAGCGCCCCGGACATCGCGAGCATCACCAGGACGATCACAGCCACCCACACCCATTGCGTTCGTTCGTTGACGATGACGTTCATGCCGATGATTGAAGACAGGGCCGTGATCGGCAGGGTGACAGCCGCGATGACGGCGAGTCGCTCGGCGGCAATCGTCATCTTGGTGTTCGTACGCGCCTGATAGAACTCGATCGTGCCCTGCAGGTAGTCCTTCTGGCCTTTGGCCATCACGGTCAGATGCTGGAACTGATCGACTGCGTCGAGCAGCAGATCCTGCCCCTTTCCGGAGCCGAACGCTTCGATGGTCACCATCCGGCCGTACACCTCGCGGCTCAATGCGGCCATCGTGCCGACTGTGAGCAAACCATGTCGGACCCGAAACATTTCGTCGAGAAAGGTTTCCGGGTCGCCGAGGTGCCCACCGGTAACCTGTTGCTCGAGTTTCCAGACGTCCTTGGTCAGGTCTGCCGTGTAGGCGCGCATCCGCGCCGTCAACGCAGCGAGCAGCGCGAACGACAACTCGAATCCGGTGTCGGGTTGCAGCTTGCCCGATTCCAGCCGACCCAGCACCGCGTTCACCTCGACCATCGCCGTCGAGGGGTCGATCGCCGGGTTCACGGGGCCGTGCACCGTCACCAGATACCTGCCACCGATGAACTGGTCCAACTCGATGTAGTGCACGTGCCCGTGCGCTCCCGACTGCGGTGCGTGCAGAACCACGAAGAAATGATCCTCATATCTGTGTACCTTCGGCACCTGATTGCGGTCCCTCGAATCCCGCACGGCGAGTGGATGAAACCTGAAAACGGTGGTCAATGCGTCTTCCGCCTGGTCGTCCCAGGTGGGGATATCCACCCAGACCAATCCGTCGGGCCGGTCGAGCAACATTCTCAGATCCGACACCGCACACGAACGCACACCCTCGTCGGAGATGAACCGGACGTCCATATCGGCCTCCTCGCACGACGAGCCTCATCTCCGTCATAGCACCCGCACCCGTGCAGTTGGGGTGACCCGCCGAATCCGGACGGAGCAGACTCAGGGTGTGACAGATGACAGGGCTGCGCTGATTGTGGTGGATGCTGCGAATGTCGTCGGCTCGAGGCCGAACGGTTGGTGGCGTGATCGTGCCGGCGCGGCCCGACGGCTGCTCACACAGCTGAGCACGTGGGAACCGAATCCGGACGGACGAGCCGACGTGGTGGTCGTACTCGAGGGTGCAGCGAAAGCCGCGATCGGTAGCGAGGACCCCGACAGCGTGCAGGTGGTGCCCGCGGAAGGCTCGGGTGACGACACGATCGTCGATGTAGTCGCGTCGGCGGTCGGGGAGGACCGTGACCGGCTGATCACCGTCGTCACGGCAGATCGCGGGCTCCGCCATCGAGTCGAGGCGCTCGGAGCCCGTACCGTCGGCCCGCGCTGGCTCCTGGATCGCATCGAGCTTTAGGGGCCATGGCCCTTTTGGGGCGTGACGACGAGGTCGAGTATGCGGCCACGAACTTTCCGGCGCGCCCATCCCCACCGCCCGTGATCGGCCAGTGCGGCGTGCGCAGCGTTGTATCCGCACATGCCGTGGACGCCACCTCCCGGGTGGGTGGCCGAACTGGCAAGGTACAGCCGGTCGATCAAAGTGTCCGGCCCGGACGAACCCGGAGTCGGACGGAAGACGAGCTGCTGGTAGAGCTGGGCGGTGCCACCGTTGACGGCTCCCCCGTGCAGGTTGGCGTTGCTCGCTTCCAGGTCTGAAGGGCGCTGCACGGTGCGTCCGACCACCCGGTCTCCGAATCCCGGCGCGTGCGACTCGAGCATTGCGTCGACGCGGTGCGCCAGCAACTCCGCGGACTCGTTGTCGGTGATCCCACGCGGGAGATGTGTGTAGGCCCACGCGCTTTCGGTCCCCTCCGGCGAACGACTGGGGTCCGACGTCGTCATCTGGCCGAACAACAGGAAGGGATGGGTCGGGACGACACCCGTGGTGAGGTCGGCCATCCATCGGACCAGTCCGTCGTCGTCGGCGCCCAGATGCACGGTTCCGGCGGATTCGAGACTCCGCGACCGCCACGGAATCTTGCGGTCGAGCGCGTAGTTCACTTTCACGACAGGGGTGTCCCATTCGAATTTTTCGAGGTCGCGCCGGACACCACCCGGGACCACGGAAGGCTCCAGCAATCCTCCGTACAACGCGGGCGCCGAGACATCGGCGAGCACGGCGCGCCGGACAATGTATCGGTCGCCGCCCGCGGTCCGCACCTCTCGGGCCGCTCCCCCGGTCACGTGTATCGACGTCACTTCCTCGCCGCAGCGGATCTCGGCGCCGTTCCGTCTCGCCCGTTCTGCCATCGCCGCCGAGAGGGCGCCTGCCCCGCCGACCGGGACCACGTACCCGTCGTCCTGCGCGAGCATGGTCAGCAGATATCCCATGACTCCGCTGCCCGGTGCATCGACGGGTGTGTCGGCGTGCATCGCGTTGCCCAGCAACAGCACCCGTGCCGCCTCCCCGTCGAACAACTCGTGCGTCATCCGACGCGCGGGGAGCATCAGGAAGCGGACGAGCCGGAGGGCTTCCGCGGTGCCGAGTTGGGACAGCAGTCGCCGAGGACCACGGACAGGGGGAAACGGGCTGAACAGGGTGTCGAGGAAGGGTTCCTTCACGTCCTTCCACTGCTCGAACAACCGGAGCCATGCCTGCCCGTCGCCCGGCTGCCTCCGTTCGAGGTCGGCCGCGGTGTCGGCCGGATCCTCGCGGATCAACGGGGCGTCGTCGTCGTCCGGGCTTCTGGGGTGCCCGACCGCCGCGGGCGCCTTGCTCCACCGCAGACCGACACCCTCGAGGTCGAGGTGGCGGATCGCCGGAGACACCGCCGCCAGAGGATAGAACGCGCTGAACAGGTCGGTGCGGAACCCCGGGAACAGTTCTGCGGAGCGGACCGCGCCACCCGGTTCCGGTTGGTGCTCGAGGAGGGCGACATCCCAGCCGGCCTCCGCCAGGGTGGCCGCCGCGGCGAGACCGTTGGGTCCGGCACCGATGACGACGGCGTCGACTGTGTGCACTGTCACGGCGGTCAGGGTTTCGTCTTGTGCTCGGCGAGAAACGACAGCCGGCGTAGGCATTCCAGGTTTCGTGGGAGGACGGCGAGGTCTTGCGCCGTCTGCGGAACCCACTTCAGGGGAGCGGAGGCAGCGCCCTCGGACATGGCGAGGTGGCATCCGGATTCACGGGGTTCCAGTCGCAGACAGACGACCGCCTTCGCCGGGTACACCTGAGCGAGGAGTCGGAGTTCTCGGTTCTCTTCGGCGAAGAGAACTTCGGTGGAGTCGTCGATCAGCGCGGGCCAGGCACCGACCGAATGGTGCAGGCGACTTCCGACCGCAGGCCAGTCGGCGGAGACGGCACGCATGCGTGACGCCCCGACCACCCAGGACGGGTACAGCCACCCGTTGGCGAGAACGGACCACACGTCCGAGGCCGAAGCCGACGTGTCTCGATGTGCCTCGATGACGATCTCTCCCTCGAACCGGAACGTGACGGACGTTCGGCGCTTACCCCGGTTCCCCGGATCGAAAACGTACGCCGGGCCTAGGCCTCGTGCGAGGCCCATGCCTCCGCGATCTCGGGATAGACGGCGGCGATCTCGTCGACACGATCGTCGGTCGCTGTGTCGATCTCGGCCCGGTGGCGCTGCGCTGTGACCAGCGGACCCTCCGCACCTTCGGTGCCGGAGCCGCCGGCAGGTGCGTTCGCTTCCCATTCGTGAATGACCTCGTCGAGGCGCAGGGCCACGAATTCCTTCTTACTCTCACTCATCATCTGTCCTTTCCTTGTCGACGAGTAGTCGTCGTGTTCAGGTCTGCGCTCCGACGCCCTCGCTGGCCGCGAACCGTGATTCCTCGTCGGTGACGAGCCCGATCGACACGAGTGGGCGGGGGAACAGCAGATCGGTGAGGTAGGCGAGCGCGACCGCCCAGCGGTTGGCCGCATTCGGCATGGCGTAGAGGTGGTATGCCCGCGTGACCACCTTCGCGAGGAACCCTGACAGTTGGATGTTCAGGGGGTTCGCGACGGCAAACCCCGGACCCAAATCGACGACGAGACCCATGTCGCGGTGGGTGTAGGGCTTCGCGTCGCCGATTCCCAGGCTCGCGGCGACGTTGCGGGCCAGGGCCCGTCCCTGCCGGACCGCGTGCTGGGCGGTCGGCGGGGTGATCGATCCGCTGTTCCGCAGATCGGGAACTGCCGCCGCGTCGCCGCCCGCGAAGACGTCGGGATGCCCCTCCACCGAGAGGTCGGGGCGCACCGTCAGCCTCCCCTTCTCGGTGGGTAACCCGAGCGTGTCGATGAGCGGGCCGGCGGTCACTCCCGTCACCCATGCGACGGTGCGTGTGGGAACTACGGTGCCGTCGTCGAGCGTGACGTGGTCGGGACCGAGTTCCGTCAGCGTGGTTTCCAACCGCACGTCGATGCCACGTGAGCGCAATACCTCCAGCACCTTTCTGCCCAGCTTCTCCCCCACCTCGGGCATCACCGTGTCGGCGGCGTCGAGCAGAAGGAAACGGACCTCCTTCGGGTCCAGGCCGCGCCGGGAGGCTGCCTCGTCGGCCAGGGCACGCAGCTGTGCCGTGAGTTCCGTCCCTGCGTAGGATGCGCCCACCACCACGACCGTCCGGCGTGCCCGAGCGACCAGCGGGTCGGTGTCCCGCTCGGCCAGTTCGAGCTGGGTGAGGAGCTGGTCGCGGAAGAAAAGTGCCTCGGCCGGAGTCTTCAGGCCCCTGGCGTGCTCCGCGAGACCGGGGATGTCGAACAGGCGAGTGACCGATCCCGGGGTGAGCACCACCCTGTCCCAGGACACGTTCTCGACTCCCTGTTCGCAGTCGGTGACGTGCAGGGTCCGGGAGTCGAGGTCGACGGAATCGACGCGGCCCTTCACCAGTTCGACATTCGGCAGTGCCTCGGACAGGGGAACGGTGACGAACCGTGCGTCCAGGATTCCGCCCGCCACCTCGGGCAGCAGCGGTGTGTACAGCATGTAGTCGTGCGGGGAGATCATGGTGATGCGGGCATCGGTCCCCGCGAGACGCCGCGTCAGGGCACGGGCGCACTCGAATCCGGCGAAGCCGCTTCCCACCACGACGATGCGTGTCGACTGTCCAGCTGCTTCGTGGGTCATGTAGGAGTCATTTCCCAACTCGGTGTCGAACGAAACAACCGGCCGCGCGGTGTGAGGACGCGAGAATGCGGGTACTCGACTTGCCGAGAACGATCGACGAGGCCGAATGCGAAGGGCGCGAACATGAGTGCCGTATCGAAGGCAATGTACACACCGTTGGCACTCGCTGCGAGTGTCGGCGGTGGGATCGTGGCGGGTGCGGTGTTCGGTCAGCTGTGGAAGCGGGTCGCGGGTGAATCCGAGGCTCCCGACCCGAAGGATCTCTCCCGGAGTACGCGTGAAGTGTTGATCGCGGCCGCACTGCAGGGCATCATTTTCGGACTGGTGAGGGCTGCGATCGACCGGGCCGGGGCACGGGGGTACCGGAAGCTGGCCCACGCCGACCCCCGCTAGAAAACAGTCAGTTGTCACCGAACACACCTAGGCTGAGCCGATGCGTACTCGATTCGCGGAAAACCTCGACAGCCTCGCCGGCGATCTCGCCGGCATGTGCAGGCTGTCCGTCACCGCGATGTCGGAGGCGAGCGACGCACTGCTGCAGGCAGACCTCGAGCTCGCCGAACACGTCATCGACGTGAGCGGCGAGCTCGACGATGCCGCCGCCCACTGGGAGAAACGCGCATTCGCGCTTCTGGCCCTGCAGGCCCCGGTGGCGCACGATCTCCGTTTCATGGTCGGTGGGCTGCACATCTCCGCAGACGTGCACCGCATGGGCGGTCTCGCGGTCCATATCGCGAAGATCGCCCGTCGACGGCACCCCGATCACGTGGTGCCCGACGAGGTACTGGACGTATTCACCGAGATGGGCGCCGTCGCCGTCGCTCAGGCGAAGGAAACCGAGGAGGTGCTGCGGTACCGCGATCCGGAGCGGGCGCGCGATCTGCTGACCGCGGACGAGACGATGGACGAACTTCATCGGAGCCTGTTCACGATCACACAGGCAGACAACTGGCCGCACGGTGTCCAGTCGGCTGTCGACATCACGTTGCTCGGCCGATTCTACGAGCGGTTCTGTGACCACACCGTGGAGATCGGCAGACGCGTCATTTTCCTGGAGACGGGCAACCTGCCCGAGCAGTGAGGTCCCGGCACCGCCGAAGCAGGAGCGCGCTGTCCCCGAACTCGTGCCACAGGTATCCGCCCGCCAGCGCTTCGTCGTAGGCGTGGCGGACAGCCGCCGCCCCCACCACCGATTCGAGCAGCATCAGATGTGATGCGCCCGGCGCGTGCCAGCCCGTGATCAGACCGTCCACCACCCGCGTCGGCCGCCGGGCGCTCAGCACCAGGTCCGTCCAGCCGGCGCCCGCGACCGCCCGCCCGTCGGAGGTGGCCCGCGTCTCGAGGGCCCTGGTCACGGTGGTACCGACTGCGATGACGCGGCCGCCGGCGGCTCGGCGGTCGTTGACGAGCCGGGCCGTCGGCTCCGGCACCTCGTACCGTTCCGGGATCGGCGGCTCCCCCCGCTCCGGCGAGGAGACGCCCGTGTGGAGCAGTACCGGCGCCACGACAACCCCCGACGTCACGAGTTCGGTGATAACCGCGTGGGTGAACGGCCGTGCAGCACTAGCTATCTCGGCGCTGCCACCGATGCGGCCGAAGATCGTCTGATAGTCCGGCAGGGGCCAGTGCTCGGGGACGTACGCGTAGGTGATCGGACGGCCCGACGTGGCGAGCAGTTCCGTGGGCACGTCCGTGACGCCGTCGATTCCGGCCCGCCACAGCCGGGTCGAACCTCGGGGCCAGGGTTCTGCGAGCGTGGCAACAGCGCCGAGCGGCAGACTGATTCGCGTTCCCGCACCGACCGAGCCGAGGGCGCCGGCCACCGGTCCCGGCGCCCGCACCTCGACCGCCCACTCGCCGTGCTCGAGTTCCGTGGAGAAGTGCACGACCACCGGTCCCACCCCGGCGACGGTCCCGTCCACTGCCGCCGCCAAGGTCGACGACGTGTTGACCACCACCACGTCGCCCGGACGGAGGTACCGCGGAAGTTCATGAAATCTGCTGTGCTCCACCCTACCTCGATCGGATACCAGCAGCCGGACCGCGTCGCGTCGCAGCCCCCGACTCTCCGGTGGACCGCTCGCCTCCAACCGCCGCGGCAGGACGAACCGGAGCTCGGCCGCGGCGGCCGTTCGGGCGCCGGTCACGACGGCACTCCCGTATTCGCTGCGACTGCGAAGTCCGACGCACGGTAGCGGCCGCTGGGCGGACGGGTGTCGAGCAGACGCAGCAGCGCCGGAACCACGGTCTCCGGCTCGGGCCGATCCGAGATGTCCTCGCCGGGGAACGCCGCCTGGTGCATCTCGGTGCGCATGTCGCCGGGATCGAACGCGTAGACGGCAAGGTCCGGTTCCTCGACCGCCAGTACCGCGGTGGCGTGGTCGAGCGCCGCCTTCGCCGCCCCGTAGCCGCCCCAGCCCGCATAGGCCTCGACCGCGGCGTCCGACGAGATGTTGACGACGGTCCCGCCCACCGCGCGCACCCGCTCGATAAGTGCGGCGATCAACGCGAGCGGGGCGAGCACATCGGTGGCGAAGACCTGCGCCAAAGCGTCCTCCGGGTACCGGGCGAGGCGGGGCATCGGGCTGGGCCCGAGCGCGCTGGCGTTGTTGAGGAGCAGATCCAGGCGTCCCCGCGCGGATATCTCCTCGGCGATGCGCCCCCGCTGCCGCGGATCGGCCACATCGCCGGGGAGCGCGGTGATGGTGCGCGACCGCGCGGCGACCCGATCGAGGGGTTCGACGCGCCTTCCGGTGACGATCACCTCCCAGCCGAGCTCCGCGAGCGCGAGCGCGCTCGCCCTTCCCAACCCGGCCGATCCCCCAGTGATCAGCGCCGTTCTGGTGCCGTTCATCGCAGACTCCTTGCCTCCAGTGACATCTGGGACCATCCTGAAACCTCGAGTCCACTTCATGTCAAGGGCGCACGCACCACGCAGGCGGTCGGCGACTCCGGGGGTGGGATTCCCGGGTGCAACGGACGATAATGGGTCCCTACCGTGAGACGAATGCGCCACGGGCCATGACCCGCCGGAACTCGGCGAGCTGAACTCGAGGCGACAACCGAATCGAGAGTGACTTCGCATGAACACCTTCGCAGTGCGCTCGGCGATCGCAGCATCAGCCGCCGCACTCGCAGTCTTCGCCACACCCGGCATCGCAGCCGCGGCACCGAACCTCCACGGCGATCCGAAGACTCCGGGCACACAGGTTCAGGTCGAGAGCGAACCGGGCGACTCGAACAGCTACACCTGTGGGGCAGTCGGCGTCGCGGGAGCGGGAGTCGGGTCGAATTCCTCCGGTGGCGCCGGCCAGGTCAACGGTGCCTACTTCGGTCCCGGCCCGGTGCAGGGCGGCTGCGTCGGCAGTGACGGATCGGTCTACTTCCCGACAGGCAACGCCGAATAGGAGCTGAGCCCGGCCGGCCGCTGTGGCTCACACAGCGGAATCGAGGAACTCGGCGACAGCCTTGTTGACCGAATCGGGTCGCTCCATGTTTGTCGCGTGCCCTGCGCGCGGAACGACGGTCGACGCTCCGTTCGGCGCAAGTGCTGCGGCGGCCGCTGCGTGTGCAGACGGCCAGAATTCGCTTTCGGAGCCGGCGACGAACAGGACGGGGAGATCGCTCGAACGGATCGTCGGACGCCAGTCGCGCTTCGCGTGATCGTTCAACAGGGCGAGTTCCGGCGGCGACAGTGTCCGGTCGACGCGGCCCATCGCGGCGAGCAGTCGGACCAACCGCATCCCGCGTTTCCAGATCGGCGTGCCGTGGCCGGTCGCGGGAATGACGTCGGCAAAGAACGTGTCCACCGTGTCCCCGTCGTAGCCGTAGAACCCGTACGTCCAGTCCGGTGTGTTGAGCATCCTCGGAGTCTGATCGACGACAACAGCCGCCGCCAGCCGTCCCGTTCCGTGCGCGTCCACATACGACCAGATCGTGTTTCCGCCCGTCGATCCTCCGATCAGAACCGCACCCTGCAGATCGAGTTCCTCCATGAGTGCGTGCAGATGACCGGCCCGTGTCTGCATCGTCGTTCCGTGCGGCAGGTCGGGCGCCGGCCCGTGGCCCGGCAGATCCACACCAATCACGCGGTGGCCCGCCTGGATCAGAGACGGGATCTGATAGCGCCACGATGTAGCGGGCGCTGTGAAGCCCGCCAGCAAGACCACGCTCGACGCCGCTCTGCCGTCGCCGTACACGGTGTAGTCGATTCGACCCCCGCCAGTTTCGATGGAAGGCACTGCTTCTCCTGTCGCCGAAGACTGCCGCGCCGACGCGACACCGTGCCCGCCTGCGGTCACTGCGACGGTAGTACGGCATCGGGAAGCAGGCTATGGAGAATCTCTACACAGCGGGGCGACTTCTATGTGGACCAGACGGTGTCAGAAGGACTGTCCGGTTGCCCGGAAGATCACCTCGTTCACGTCGACGTGTGGTGGCTGACGCAATACCGAGCCGATTCTCCGTTGGGTTGTCAGCATCCCCGGGTTCGTAGGTCCTATCGCACAAGTGCTACCGCTGATCTGGCGGTCATGCACCGTACCTGCACCCCTTTCGTCTGTTATCCACGCCGTATGCGTTCCATCTCGAGCGACCCGCCTGTGGGTTCAACCCTGTCCGCGATTCGTGCCAGTGCACCATCGCTCACCCCGAGTGAACGCCGTGTGGCCGATGTCTGCGTCGAGCAGTCCCGTGCGGTGGCCTGGTGGTCGGTCGCGGAACTTGCCGAGCATGCCGGAACGTCGACGGCCACCGTGACCCGTGCGTGTCAGAGACTCGGGTTCAGCGGGTTTCAGCACTTGCGTACGCTGCTGGTGCGCGAATTGGGCGCCGCGACCGTCCCCTTGATCGATCCGTCATCGGGTTGTCGAGATGGTGCCGGGGATCTGCAGGCAGCGTTCGCCGAGATGGCCACGGATGTTGCCGGTGCGCTCGCCCCGCTGGACGACGGAGCGTTCGACCGGGCGGTGCGAGTTCTGGCATCAGCGGACCGGATCCTGGTGATCGGCAACGGTGGATCCGGCGCATCCGCGGCGGCGATGGCGGTGCACTTCGTTCTGAACGGACGGACGGCCGTGGCGCCCACCGACGCCGTGATCCAGCAAATGACCGCGGCGCACCTCACCTCGCGGGACGTGTGCCTCGTGGTCGGCGACAGCGGGACGGACTCGGCGACCTTGGGTCCGGCGGAGTCGGCCCGCGCGGCGGGAGCAACGGTTGTCGGTGTCGCCCGTTCGCCGCTGGTGGAACTGTCCGACATCAGCCTCGTCATCGGTCGCGGCACAGGGTGTCCGGACGAGCTGGGCAGGTCGGCGACGGTGGTGCAGTTCGCGTTCTTGATCACGCTGCAGATCGCGGTGTGTCGAGACGGATTGCGCCGCTGATTCGACAGCGCCGCGGTCGAATCAGGAATTTCTACAGGTCGAGCACCAACAGGTCCGATCGCGCCCGCGAGACGCAGAGCATGATCGACACGCTCTGTTCGCGCTCACCGGCGGAGAGCACCGAGTCGCGGTGGCAGACCTCGCCTTCGAGAACGGGGGTCTCGCAGCTCGCGCACGTGCCTTCGCGGCACGACGTCTCGACCGCGATCCCGACACCCGCGAGGGCGTCGACGATCGACTGCCCTTCGCCGACGCGGACTGTGGCACCCGTACTCGCGATCCGAACGGTGAAGTCGCGGTCGGGTGCGGATTCCTCGTCCGCGGAGCGCGGCCGGAACCGCTCGACGTGCAGCCGCTGCGCATCCCCCGGTCCGATGGCGGATTCGACCGCCGCGAGTAACGGCTCAGGTCCGCAGCAGTACACCTGGGCTCGCGGGGCGCTACGCGCAAGAATGTCGGAGACCGGCAGTATGCCGCATTCGTCCTGGGGTTGCACGCCGACCCGGTCACTATGGGCGGCGACCTCGTCGAGGTATGCCATGGACTGCCGGGACCGACCACCGTAGTGCAGGGTCCATGCCGCTCCTGCGGCCTCGGCTGCCGCGATCATCGGCAGCATCGGTGTGATGCCGATACCTCCGGCGACGAAGACGTACTCCGCGCTGGGCTCGAGTTCGAAGTTGTTGCGGGGCAGTGACACCGTGAGGGTGCTGCCCGGCACTGCTTCGCGGTGCAGGTAGCGCGATCCCCCGCGTCCGTCCGGTTCGAGCAGTACTCCGACCCGCCACCGTAGCCGGTCCTGCGGATCACCGCACAGCGAGTACTGCCGAACACCCGCCTCACCGGCCGCGATGTCGATGTGCGCTCCCGGCGCCCAGGCGGGCAGCTCTCCCCCGTCGGGCAAAGAGAGCTCCAGGGACACCACCTCGGGAGTTTCGTCATGCCGTGCAACGACAATGACGGAAAAGGTGCCGTTCGCCGAAAGCATCTGATCTCCTCCTGATGAGACGGATCCGCAGGACTACGGGCGGTTCGAAGCAGAAGTCCTGCCGTCCAGCGTCACCGATGCTCCGGAAACCCGCCTACGGCGACGTGCAATCGACTCGGGCGATCGGCGTTCCCTATCACGACGCTCCCGTGGAAGCACCCGGCGTGACACTGACCGGTGTCGACGACTCCCAGGCACAATCCCCACCAACACGGAAGTGACATCAATTCATGACTGCACTCGAACCGCTGGTCGAGAGAACCTCGGACTTCATCCGCGACTCCGTCATTCCCGTCGAGCGCGACGTCATCGTCCACGGGCGTGTCGTCGACGACGCGCTTCGCCTGGACCTACAGAAGAAGGCCAAGGACGCCGGGGTGTTCGGTCCACTGTCGGACGTGCGCTACGGCGGGCTCGGTCTCGATACGCGCGCACAGGCCCGCGTTCTCGAGGCGGCGGGAGCCAGTCTCCTTGGGCCGCTGTCCGTGAACGGCTCGGCCCCCGACGACGGCAACATCCACCTGTTGGCACACGCCGGCACGCCCGAGCAGAAGGAGCGCTATCTGGCGCCCCTCGCGTCGGGTGAGATCCGGTCCTCGATCGCCATGACGGAACCCGCCCCCGGGGCCGGGTCGGATGCGTCGCTTCTCCGTACCCGAGCGGAGCGGACCGGTTCCGGGTGGGTGATCAACGGGGCGAAGCACTTCACGACCGGTGCGGACGGCGCCGGTTTCACCATCTGCGTAGCCGCCACTGCGGATGGTCCGACCATGTTCCTCGTCGATCAGGACAACCCCGGCCTGACAGTCGGACGCCGCATGCCCACGTTGGACCACAGCGTTCCCGGTGGGCATTGCGAAGTGGAATTCGTGGACTGTGAGGTCACGGGTGACGCAGTGCTCGGCGAGGTCGGCCTCGGTATGGAGTACGCGCAGGTGCGTCTTGCGCCGTCGCGGCTCGTGTTCTGCATGAACTGGCTCGGACTTGCCGTCCGCGCCCACGAGATGGCCGCCCGTCACATCAATAGCCGCACGGCGTTCGGTGTGCCGATCGCCGAGCACGGAATGGCGCAGGGACTGGTCGCGGACAGCGAGATCGACATCGCCGCGTCCCGCGGACTGATCCGCACCGCCGCGGAGGCGATAGACACAGCCGGTCCGTCGTCGTCTGCGGCACGGCACCACGCGTCGATCGCCAAGACGTTCGTGTCGGAGGCGGTGTGGCGGATCCTCGATCGCGCGGTGCAGTTGCACGGGGGGCTCGGTGTGTGCGAGGACCACCTCGTCGCGCGGTTCCTCGTCGAAGCACGCGCTTTCCGGATCTACGAGGGGCCGTCGGAGGTGCTGCGGTGGTCGATCGCCCGCCGCGTCCTGCGTGCGGTCCGCTGACCTGAACATCGACATCCACTCGAGGAGAATTCCATGATCACACAGACCTCTGCTCCGACCCCGAGCTTTGCCGACGTCTACGGCGAGCTCGACTACACCGCACTCGATTACGAACATCTCCGGACCGTGTCGGACGGCATGGTTCCGTTCGGCAACCAGGTGGGCACCAGCATCACCGAGCTGGGACCCGAGCGTGCGGTCGTGGAAATCCCTGCCGTCGCATCGGTGACCAACCACATGGGCACTGTGCACGCGGGCGCCCTGTTCACCGCGGCGGACATCGCCGGGGCCGCCGCATTCGTCGGCGCCGCCGCGACCCGCCTCGACACGATCGCCCGATTGGTGCTCAAAGCGGGCACGGCGTCCTACCGCAAGCCCGCAGTCGGACGAATCCGCGCCGTCGCGACGGTGGACGAGCGCGAGTTGCGCGAGATCCTCGCCGCGGACGTCGACCAGCGCTTCGAGCTGTCCGGCAAGGCGTTACTCCTCGACGACGCCGACGTGATCGTCGCCAAGTTCACCTTCGACTACGTCTGCGACGTCGTGATCGCCACGGACGGTGAGCGACGATGACGACGCGTTCCGAGAATCGGCCCCCGTCCGAATACTCCACACTCGAGTCGCTGCCGGTCCGCACCACGGACGACGTGACGTTCCGGGTGCGCGTACTCCCCGCACCGCAGCCGGACGCTCCGCTGATCCTGATCCTCCCCGCGATGGCGATGAAGGCGAAGCACTACCTCGCACTGGCGAAGTCGCTCCACGCACAGGGACTCTCGGTCGCGACCTGCGATCTGCGCGCCCAGGGTGAAAGCCGCCCGTCGCTCCGGGACGGAAAAGACTTCGGGTACCGCGAGATGCTCGAGATCGATCTGCCCGCGATCGTGGCGGCCCTGCGCCAGCGCTTTCCTCATGCACCGCTCCACCTTTTCGGGCACAGCCTCGGCGGGCAGCTCGCGCTCCTCTTCGCGGCAGCCCGGCCGACCGCGGCAACCAGTGTCACGGTGATCGGCACCGGCACCGTCTTCTGGCGGGCATTCGGGCCCCGGCGTTGGGTGGAGGCACTGACCGACATCCAGTGGATCGGGCTGGTCTCCCGCGTGAAGGGGTACTGGCCCGGTGGGGTGCTGATCCCCGGCGCGATGGCCGGCGGCGTGATGGTCGACTGGTCGCTGCATTCGCTCACCAGCCGCTACCGTCCCAAGGGCAGCTCACTCGACTACGATCGTCTGCTGGCCGACATGACGCTCCCGGTCCTCGCGGTCTCCCTCGAGGACGACCGCCTCGGGCCGAAAACCAACGTCGACTTCCTGGTCGCCCGCATGCCCGCGGCTCAGGTCACGCAATGGCACGTCGACGGCGACTCACCGGTGACTCATCGTGACCACTTCGAGTGGCTCGCGGACTCCCCGGTGATCGCTCAGCGGGTCTCGGAGTGGATCGGCTCGGGTTCCGTCTCGGCCTGAGCCGGAACCCGTTTCGGGCGCAGCGCGACGGCGGTGAGAACGCCGCCGAGCGCTGCGCCTGCCGCGGCGAGGAGAAAGGTCGCGGGCAGGTTGGTCACCGCGGCGTCACCGGCGGGCGGGGAGGCCAGCGCGGCGATCGCGACCCCGAACACCGCGCCGAACTGACGGAAGGTGTTCATCGCCCCCGACGCGGCCCCCATCGCCGCGGTCGGCACGGCGTCGGCCATCGCCTGGATCGCGACGACGCCACCCGACAGCGGAATGCCGCCGCCCAGCAGACCGAGGGCGATCAGGTACCCGATCGGCGGGACGTCGAGGGTCACGGACACGAGCCCGACGAGTCCCGCGCAGATGAGCCCGAGGCCGGTCACCATCGTCCGGCGGGTGCCGAAGCGGCGGGCGACGATCGCGGCGATCAGAGACGCGACGCCCAGCATGCCGAAGAGCGGGAGGAAGCGGAGGCCCGTCTGCAGAGGGGACAGGCCCAGGTCCCGCTGGAAGAACAGGGTCAGGACGAACAGCACACCGTAGAGACCGAAGAGTCCGAGGAAGTTCACCGCACACGCGACGGTCACCTCGGGGATACGGAACAGATCCGGTGACAGCAGGGGGTGGCGGGTCCGGGTCTCCCACACCACGAAGACGGCGACCACGACGGCGGCGGTGACTGCGCATCCGAGCACGAACAGCGACGTCCACCCCCGATGCGGACCCTCGATCAGCAGGAGTGTGAGGCTGCAGCCGGCGACCACGAACAGGATCTGGCCCGGAACGTCGAGGCCGCGACCCGTCTGCGGCCGCCCGGTCTGCAGCGCCGACCGCAGGCACAACCAGGCGAGAAGGCACACGGGGAGGTTGATCCAGAACAACGCCCGCCAGCCCGCCGTCGTCACGAGAACGCCACCGAGCAGGGGGCCGACCGCGAGCGCGACGCCGGCCGTGCCTCCCCACAGCCCGATCGCCCGCGCCCGCGCTGCGGGGTCCGGGATGTGTGTGCTGAGCGCGGCGACCGACAGTGGCACGATCGCCGCCGCAGCCACACCCTGCAGGGCCCGGGCGGCGACGAGCGCCCCCATTCCCGGCGCGATCGCGCACAGCAACGAGGCAAAGGTGAACAGGACCGTTCCCGCCAGCAGTACCCGTCGTGCGCCGATCCGGTCGCCGAGCAGCCCGCCTGCGAGGAGTAGGCAGGCGAACGCCAAGGTGTAGCCGTCGAGGATCCACTGCGCTGCCGTGCCGCCACCACCGAGGTCGCGAACGATGTCGGGGAGCGCGACCGGGGTGATGCTGGTGTCGAGGTAGACGACGAACGTCATGGCGCAGATACCGAGCAGAAGAGGGGGGCGGATTCCGGGAGCTGGGTACGAAGTCACGGAGTCAGCGTAGGATTGCCGGCCCGAAGCGACTACTCCGCAATCATTTTCGCCGCGCTCCATCGAATTCGGCTATCGCCGCCTTGTCGCAGACATGAGGAGTTTCCGATCGCGCGGGCGCACTCCCCCTATCGTCGCTGGATGCACCCGCACGAGGCGGTGTCGGGTCGGGCGGTCGCTGTGTGGTGTTCACTGCGCCGTCACCCACGGCTGCTGTGGTTTCTCCCGGAAACACGGAACAACCGAGGAGACGCGGGTGGCGCAGATAAGACTCGAGTGTGTGTCGAAGCAGTTCGGCACCGCGCAGGTGGTGCGAGACGTCGACCTCGACATCGCCGACGGAGAGTTCATGGTCCTACTCGGACCGAGCGGTTGCGGAAAATCGACGCTGCTGCGGCTGATCGCAGGCCTCGAGACCCCGTCTGCGGGGCGCATCCTGCTGGGCGGCGAAGACATCACCAGGACGTCGCCTCGACAGCGGGACGTTGCGATGGTGTTCCAAAGTTATGCTCTGTACCCGCACCTGACCGTCGCGAAGAACATCGGGTTCCCTTTGCGTGCCCGCGGGCGTTCGAAGGACGAGATCGGGGAGCGGATCCGGGCAGTGGCGTCGGCGCTCGGTTTACAGAACCATCTGGACCGCCGACCGGCCCAGCTGTCCGGCGGACAACGTCAGCGGGTGGCGCTGGCCCGGGCGATGGTCCGCGACCCGGGGGCATTCCTCATGGATGAGCCGCTGTCGAATCTGGATGCCGCGCTGCGCAGCGCCACTCGCACCGAGCTGATCGACCTGCATCGCCGCCTGGGATCGACGTTCCTGTACGTCACCCACGACCAGGTCGAGGCGATGACGATGGCGACACGAATTGCACTGTTGAACAACGGAAGGATCGAGCAGGTCGGTACCCCGACCGAGCTGTACGACACTCCGCGTTCGACATTCGTCGCGGCTTTTCTCGGCGCGCCACCGATGAACCTGTTCGATGCGACGGTGATCGTCCGGGCCGGGGAACTACACCTCGTCGCGGACGGTGTCGACGTACCCCTCGGGCTGCCCGCCGACTCGGCAACCGGACCACAGAAGGTGACCGCAGGCATCCGGCCGGAACGCCTCCGGCTGAGAGGCGCCGATGCCCGACTCCGCGGTGTCGTCACCGCATCGGAGAACCTCGGAAGCGAGGAGATCGTGCATGTCACCGTGGGGGGCACCGTCATCCGCGTGCGCGCTCTGCGCCCGGTTCCCGCCCAGATCGGCGACGCGGCGGCGTTGTGCGTCGACCCCGCCGACATTCAACTCTTCGACTCGACGACCGGCCGTCGGTTGGTCTGGCACCGTCTCCACGAGCACGAGGCATCGTCACGAGACGCCTCGCTGTCGGTGGCATGACCACCGGCACGTTCACAAGCCCCGCCCACACACGAACAACAGGAGAAACACAGTGAAGAAAACCTTGCCCGGGCTGGGCGCGCTGGTGACCAGCGCATTGGTCCTGACCGCCTGCGGCGGACTCGGCACCACCACCACGGATTCCGCGTCGAACAGCACTGATCCGGTGCCCGAACTCGCCCCGGACCAGAAGGTGTCGATCGTGTTCGAGAGCTACAACTACGGTATGGCGGGAGCGTGGACCGACACCTTCAACGCCCTGATCGACGACTTCACCAAGCAGAACCCGAACATCACCGTCACGGCGCAGAAGCCGCAGGGCAACAGCCCGAACCCGGCAACCGACACGATCTCGAGCATCCAGAGCCAGACGGTGGCCGGCTCGCCGCCGGACGTCGCGCAGCTCGGGTTCAGCGACCTGGATTTCACGATTCACCAGCTCGGCGCACACTCGCTCGACGATCTCGTCGGCAAGGAGGCCGTGCAGAAGAACTTCGACGGCGCCAAGTACCCGTACGCCCCGACGGCGCGCACCCTGGCCGACTGGGAGGGCACCACGTACGGTGTGCCCTTCGTCTTCTCGACGCCGGTGTTCTATTACAACGCAACACTGTTCGAGCAGGCCGGCCTCGACCCGGCCGCACCGCCGAAGACGTGGGACGAGGTGGCGGAAGCAGCGGCCGCGATCACCGCGAAGACCGGTAAGGGCGGCGTCTACCTCGACTGCCTGACCAAGACGGCGAAGGACTGGTGCTTCCAGAGCCTCGTCCGGTCCAACGGCGGACAGGTCATCGCCGACGACCGCGCCTCGCTCACCTTCGCGGACGACCCCGCGGTGCAGGTCGCGGACATGGCACAGAACCTGGTCCAGTCGGGATCGACACCCAAGCTCAGCCAACAGCAGGGCTACGAAGCCTTCGCCCGCGGAGACGTCGGCATGATCCTCGAGACCAGCGCGATCCAGGGCACCTTCGTCAAGGGCGCCAAGGACAAGTGGGACCTGCGCGCCACCACGATGCCCAGCTTCGCCGGCAAGACCCCCGTTCCCACCAACTCCGGCGCCTCCCTCTTCACGTTCGCCTCCGACCCCGCGAAGCAGCGCGCCTCGTGGGAATTGATCAAGTTCCTCACCAGCGAGGAGGCCTACACCAAGATCGCCCAGGGAATCGGGTATCTGCCGCTGCGCACCGGTCTCGTCGACGATCCCGCCGGATTGAAGGAATGGTCGCAGAAGAACCCGCTGCTCGCGCCGAACATCGCCCAGCTCGGCTCGATGGAGCCGTGGATCTCGATGCCCGGCAACAACTACCTGCAGATCCGGGACGGCATGATGGACGCCGTCGAGGCGGTCGTCTACCAGGATGCCGACCCGAAATCCACTCTCGAAGCCGCCCAGAAGCAGGCCAGCGCGCTTCTGCCCACCCAATGACCCCCGCAGCCGTCACGGTGGTTCACCTGACGGACACTCACATCCGCGCCGAGGGTGACCTCGTCCATGGCACGATCGACACCCTCGACAACCTCCGCCGCGTACTCGACCGCATCGTCGGATCCGGTCAGCGTGTGGACGCGGTGGTGCTGTCGGGCGATCTCAGCGACAACGGGGCGCCGGAGGCATACCGGCGGTTGCGGGAGGTCGTCGAGCCGGCGGCCGCCGACCTCGGTGCACAGATCGTCTATGCGGTGGGCAATCACGACGACCGCACCGCCTTCCACACCGAACTGCTCGGACTCGACTCCGGCGATGGTGATCTCGCCGCTCCACACGACGCGGTCCACAACATCCATGGTCTCCGGGTGGTCGTGCTGGACAGCACCACACCCGGCAGGCACGACGGTGGGCTGACGGACGAGCAGCTGACGTGGCTCGACGACGAGCTGTCCCGTCCGAGCGAGCGGGGAACGCTTCTCGTACTTCACCACCCGCCGATCTCGTCACCCGTCACCACGGTGAACTACCTGCGTCTCCAGGATCCCGGCCGACTCGCGGAGGTACTGGACGGCTCCGATGTGCGAATGATCCTCTGCGGGCACTCCCACCTGACGAGTTCGGGGACGGTGGCGGGGATCCCGGTGTGGGTCGGTCCGGCGCTGTCCTACCGGGTGGACCCGATCGCCGAAGTGGGCCGCCACCGCGGCGTCGCCGGATACGGATTCAGCAGGATCGACGTCCTCGAGTCCGGGGTGGTCGCGACCGCGGTCGAGGCGACCCCTGCCGAGGCGGTCTACGACATACCGGAACAGGACATGCTCGACCGGTTGCATGCCCTCGAGCTACAGGCGGGGTGAGGAAAACATCGTGTTCGTTGCCGTACCGGACTTCGCTGACGCGACGACACCCGTCCGGGAACCGGTGGCGGTGCCTGCCATCCGTACCCACCCTCTGAAGAGGGTGGGGCGGGTGGCAGAGCCGTACCTGTTCCTGGCGCCGGCTGTTGCGCTGCTGGTCGTGTGGACATATCGCCCGCTCGTTCAAGCGGCCCAACTCTCCACCTACTCCTGGAACCTGCTTCCGACGACCCCCATGGTTCCCGTCGGCACGGACAACTACCGCCGGCTCCTCGAACTTCCCGCGGTCGGCGACTCCGTCTGGCGGACAGTCGTCCTCATCGTCGGTCTGCTTCCCTTCACGCTCGTGTTACCGGTGATCGTCGGATTCGCCACGCGCGGCGTCCACGGCCGGGCCCGTGCGATCTACCAGAGCCTGATCTTCGCCCCCTTCCTCGTCGCCCCGGTAGCGAGCGCGGCCGTGTGGCAGTGGCTCCTCGATCCGGGTGCCGGGATCGTGAACCGGGTGCTCGGCTCGGACACCAACTGGATCCACGACCCGGCATCGGCGCAGTGGGTGATCGTCGCCATCACCGGCTGGCATTTCATGGGCTTCGCTGTGCTGGTGGTCTCCGCAGGCATGGCCGGCATCAGCGGCGACTACTCCGAGGCCGCGCAGGTCGACGGAGCGACGCGACGGCAGATCGACTGGTGGATCACCCTGCCCCTGTTGTCGCCCACCCTCGTGTTCCTCGGACTCATGACCGTCCTGCTGAGCGCGCAGTGGACCTTTCCGCTGATCGACACCCTGACTCAGGGTGGACCGTCGCAGGCGACGACAAACATCTACTACCTGTTGTGGGACTACGGTTTCCACAGCTTCGATGCAGGCCTGAGTGCCGCCGCGGGAATCATGCTGTTCGTCGGATTCGGTCTCGTGGCGGGGGTTCTCGTGTGGATCTCGGAAAGGATCTCGTTCCATGACGATCAGTGAGCCGTCCGTACCCGAGCCGCTGTGGCGACGGGCGCGGGGACATGTCATTCTCGTCGCCATCGCCACCGTGTGCGTGTTCCCCATCTACTGGCTGCTCGCGACGTCACTGCGACGGCCCGACGACGTCGGCTCCCTCTCCCCCGTGCCGTGGCCGCTGTCACTGGGCAACTACGTGGACGCGACCGAGAAGGTCGACGTGATCCGACTGCTCGCCAACACGTTCGGTGTTTCCCTCGTATCGGCGGCTGGTCAGCTCCTCGTCGCGCTGCTCGCCTCCTACGCGTTCGCGATGTATTCGTTCCGCTTCCAACGGCTGCTCTACCTCGCGTTCGTCGGAACCTGGCTGGTGCCGTTCCAAGTCACCATGCTTCCCAATTATGTGCTGCTGTACCGAATGGGATTGATCAACAACCTTGTCGGCGTGATCGTGCCGACGCTGTGCTCTGCGCTGGGTGTCCTGATGCTCCGGCAGCACATGAACAGCTTCCCGAAAGAACTGGTCGCGGCGGCGAAGCTGGACGGCCGTTCCTCCTGGTCGATTCTCTGGACCGTCGTAGTGCCGAATCTGCGCCCCGCACTGGCCGCGCTGTCGATCCTGCTGTTCATCAATGCCTGGAACGAATACTTCTGGCCGGCAGTGGTCCTGCAGCGCAGCAACGCCGTCGTTCAGTTGGGGCTGAGGAGTTTCATGGGAACCGAGGGCAACGACTGGGGGCCGATGATGGCCGTCGCAGGTCTCGCGTGTCTCCCCGTGTTCGCGCTGTATGTCGTCCTGCAGCGGCACATCGTCAACGCATTCGTTCGATCCGGACTGAAATAGGTCTCGAAACATCAGGTCTCGAAACATCAGGTCTCGGAACGCAGCGGAGCCGGTGCCCATCGATCGGGGCACCGGCTCCGCTGTCTGCGAGGTCGGATCAGGGGGCGTCGACCGAGTCGGACGGCAGGCCGAAGAAGATCGGGTACAGCGACGGACCGCCCTCCGGGAGGGCTATCTCCGCGCCTACCCGCCTGCCGCCGAGACGCTCCCACAGCCGCAGGTTACGGGGACTGGACGCTTCGGCGTACACCCCGACCCCGTCGTGCAGTCGCATCGCGCGCAGCGCGCCGGTCAGTGACGCCCGCACGCCGGTGCCGCGGCTCTCGGGCCGGACGGCGGCGAACATGACGTGGCAGTGCGGCGGAAGGTCGGCGGGGTGGTGCGCGTCGAGTGCCTCCATCAATGCCCGTACCCGGGCGCCGCACGCGCCGGTGGATGCGGCGAGCCGATCGACGAAGGCCTGGTTCTCGGCGTCGGACACTGCGGGCTCCCCCGGTGGTGACCAGACCAGCACGGCAGAATAGTCTTCCGGCGCAGCGACGACGCCGCCGTGATTCAAGAGGAATTCGGTTGTCGACGCGAAGAAGGCGGCCAGGTGGTAATCCCGTCCCAGTGTGGTCGGCGGGATCGCCCATTCGATGATCGGATCGTCGCGGAAGGCGGCCACCAGGGTCGCGACCACGGCATCCAGATCCGGGCTTCCGGTGACGACAGGATCTGTCGTCGATATGTCGGGCAGGGTCATGCGAACTCCTCGATGGGGGTGTGGAGACGAGCTCCGGCGTCGCGGTGTGCGGACACGATCGCGGCCAGGCACTGGTCGATGTCGTGGGCGGTGGTCTGCCAGTTGCAGACCGACAGGCGCAGGCACGGCCTGCCGCGCCAGGTCGTCGGGCTCGCCCACGCGACGGGTCCGCGTTGGAGGGCGGTGACGATGCGGGTGAGGTGTTCCGCGTCGGTGGTCTGGTCGTCCGGCGTGAATGCGACCAGCACCTGGTTGAGCACGACATCGTTGACGACGGTGACACCGTCGGTGTGGGCCAATCCCGCGGCCAGACGCCGGGCGAGGGTGCAGCAGCGGTCGATCAGGTCGGCGACGCCGTCGGCGCCGAGGTGCCGGAGCGTGGCCCACAGCACGAGGCTGCGGGCGCGCCGGGACATGTCCGGGGTGTAGTCGACGGGGTCCAGGCCGCCGTCGACCGCCGGGGTCAGGTACTCGGCGCTGGTGCGCAGCGCGGCTCGGTGGGACGTCGGATGTGCGCACAGCACGACTCCGCAGTCGTAGGGGACGTTCAGCCACTTGTGGGCGTCGGTGGCCCACGAATCGGCCTTTTCCAACCCCGAAACATGGTGGCGAACAGTGTCACTCGCCGCTGCCCACATTCCGAATGCGGCGTCGAAATGTACCCAGCCGTCGTACTCGTGCGCGAGATCGCACACGGCCTCGAGGGGATCGACGGCACCCGAGTCGACGTTGCCGACCTGACCGCAGACGATGAGCGGCCCACTCGTCCGAGTCAGCTCGGCCTCGAGCGCGCGCACGCGCATCCGGCCCTGATCGTCCGTCTCCACTGGTGTCACCTGCCCGGCGAGCCCGAGCAGCCGCAGTGCCCGGTGAACCGTGACGTGACAGCCCTGACTCACCAGGATTCTCGGCGGGGGTGCGCCGATCAGCCCGTCCCGCTCGACGTCCCACCCGTGGGCGGCGAGCACGTGGTGGCGGGCGGCGGCCAGCCCGGTCAGATTGGCGGTCGCGCAGCCCGTCGTGATCCCCACCGACGTGTGCGGCGGAAGTCCGAAGAGCGTGACCAGCCACCGCGACACGGCCTCCTCGACCACCGCCGCCGTCGGGCTCGTCGCGTACAGGGCGCCGCACTGGTCCCACACGGAGGTGAGCCACTCGGTTGCCACCGCGACGGGATACGCCCCGCCCATGACGAATCCGAGGAACGTCGGTGCACCCGAATGCAGGAGTCCCGGCTCGCCGTGCTCGATCAGCTCACTCAGTACGGTCTGCGCGTCGACTCCGTTCCGGGACAGCGGGGCGGCCAGTCCGCGGCGGAGTTCGGCGCGATCCACGACCGAGCCCGTGCGCTCGGATCGCGGATCCCGGAGATACGTCGAGCTGTAGTCGCCGACAGCCCGCAACAGGTCGACGGTTACCTCGCGGGCGCCGGCGTCCGTCACCGTTCCTCCCGCGGCGCGGGGACGTAACGGGCGACGTCGGACGGGAGCCGGACCCCCGCCGTCCTCAATTGGGCGACCCGGGTGAGGTAGGCGGCGCCTTCGAGTACGTGGTGCGCGATGTCGGCCACCCGGCGATTCGTGGGGGCGGCCAGGTGCGTGCCGGCGACCCAGCCGTTGAACGCCCCCATCGCCGGGCCGCACCAGATCTGGTAGTCGGCCGTCCGCTCCGCCTCGCCGCGGATGCTCCAGCCCGACGACAGCCCGAGGTACCAGCGGAAGACGAGTGCCATCTTGCGTTTCGGGTCGTTCTCCGCTCCGCGGAGTTGCGCGGGGTCGCGCTCGCTGAAGTAGCTGACGCAGTCGTTCCACACCTCGTCCAGCGGACGGCGGAATACCGCCGACTCGAGGTCCCGCCGGGTCGCAACCGGAATGGACTCGATGCCCGCGTACTCGCGGTAGGTGTCGTAGAGGCGATGCGCCCGGGAGGCGAACATGGTCCCGCGTCGAAGCACCTGCACCTGGACGCCGAGTTCGAACATGTCGGACGACGGGGCCATCGTGCAGTCGGCGACGCCGGCACCGGCGAGAAGCGCCTTGGTCGCCCCGGATTGATCGGCCTCGATCGAGGCCTGGTTGATCGAGCCGGTGACGACATACGCGGCTCCCAGGGCGAATGCGGCGGCGGCCGCGGCCGGGGTGCCGATGCCGCCGGCGGCCCCGACGCGCACCTCACCGAGTTCGGGCAGTTCCCGCCGGATGCGGTCGCGTGCCGCGATGAGGTCGGGGAGCAGCACCATCAGCGGCCGTCGATCGGTGTGGCCGCCGGAGTCGGCTTCGGCGGTGATGTCGTCGGCCATCGGGACCGTCCGTCCGAGCCGGGCCTGCTCTTCGGTGAGGTCACCGCGCTCCACCAGTGTCCGCACCAGGGTGTCGGGGGCGGGACGGAGGAACAACTCGGCGACCTCCACCCGGGAGACCTTGGCGATCACCCGGTGCGCCCGGATCACCCGGCCGGCGCCGTCGGACGACAGCCCGGACAGCCGGTACCGAACCACTTCGGGACTGAGGTCCATGAACGCCGAGGCCTCGACACTCCGTACCCGGTGGCGCAGGCAGGCGTCGACGATGGCGCGTTCCAGGGCAGGTTCGGTGGGGCTGTGAATGAGATTGCAGCCATGGGGTGTGTCGCCGAGGTCGGCGGCGAGCCTGGCCAGTGCCGCGTCCACGCGTGCCGGCACCACACCGGCCGCGCCGTAGAAAGCCAAGTACCCCGCGCGCGCGAGCGCGGTGACCAGGTCGGTCGAGGCGATTCCGTTGGCCATCGCCCCCGCCGCGTACGCCGCGCGCACTCCGTGGAACGCACGGAACGCGCTGTCCCCCAGCGATTGTGCCGGTAGTGGTGCGACGGCACTGAGCACCTCGAGGCGTGACGCGAGCGCCCTGTCCGACGTGACCCCGACACCGTCGGCATCACGGACCACCCAGCAGGGTGCGCTCAGATCGAGCAGCAGTTCCCGGATTCCCGCGGTGTCACGGGTCGGGGCGGACATGGAAATGGTCATTCCGGGGCCTTCCGCTCGGTGAGTTCGATGGCAATGTCCTGGAGTTCGTAGATCCGCAGTCCCGGTTTCCACAACGATGCGTCGGCAGTGACCATCACACCGTCCGGCGACGAGGTGACGGTCTTGATGTGGACCTCGATTTCGCACGTCCCGTCCGACGGGAGGAATTGGCCGCGGTACTTCCAGGCGAAGGCGATGCCCGGCGGAATCGAGAACACCGGGTCGGTGAGACCGTCCGCGAGTCCGGAGTCGACGGCCCATTCCTGCATGGCCTGAATCACCGACTCCACCCCGAGCGATCCGGGAATGACGGGGTCGAGGTGGAAGTGCCGGGTGAAGAACCAGTCGTGCGGATCGATCCGACGCCGGGTGTGCAGGTATCCGTTGCCGAAGGTGCCACCGCCGTCGACGACATCGATCCAGTCGAGCAGCGCCAGTGTGCGGCGCGAGCAGAGCCGATCGGCCGGGTTCGCGCGTCGCGCGTCCAAGTCGATCCGGCGGACGGTGACGTCGTTCGCGTGAACGTCCAGCCAGGACGGCCGGTGGCGGCCGGCGTCGAGGCCGGTCTGGTTGGCGAGTGCCTCGTCGCTGAAGTAGCCGAACATCGTCTCGCCCTCGTAGAACGGCTCGCCGTCCACCGACAGCGTGTAGTCGAAACTCTGCAGCGACGAACCGGGCAGCATTGTCGTCGACAGCAGACGGGATTCCTGCGTGATCGTCCTGTCCCGCAGGTCCACTCGCCGCAACACGGTGGCGGTGCCCCCGAGATTGCGGAGGCTCTGGGTGGTGTTCGGTTCGGTGAGCGTGGGTCCGAGGTAGTAGCCCATCAGCAGGGCGGCCTGCAGCGACGTCTCCATGTAGACGAAGTGGGGCATCGATTCGTTCGCACTGTCGGTGTAGTACCAGGAGTCGGCGGGTGAGTCGTACTCGCTGCGGTACGACACCTGGGTGTCCAGGGTTCCGCGGGCGCCGTCGAACGCGGTGATGCGGTCGACGAGGAGCAACCCGCCCGTGGGCAGTCGGGTGGCCCGCACACCGGTGTAGTGAGCGAACTCCGGTCCGAGGGCGATGCCCTGTTCTCCGCGGGCGAGGTGGGCCATGTGGAATTCGTTCAGCAGGGCGGTACCGCCACCGGCATCGATTCGCCCGGTCCACGTGTCGAGGGTGCCGCCCGGGCCCGGGCCGATCACCGAACCGGGGTTCTCCGTGACGGTGACCGTCACCGCGACGCTCGGTCCCCCGCCGCCGCACAGCACCTCGGCGGTGACGTGCGGTCGGGGCACCAGATCGATGGTGGTGACGATCAGTTCGAGTTCCGCGCCGGTCGGTGAGTCGTCCCCGCCGACATCCGCCGCGGCCGACGCGACGAGCCGGGCATCGGCGAAGCACAGGTGCAGCCCGGCGTAGAGGGCGAACACCTCGACCGCCTGCGTTGCCGCGGCGACGGCGTTGCCGGTATAGGCCGCCCGCAGGTGCCCGAGACCGAGTGTTCCCGCACGGAGCCCGATCTCGGTCACCTCGTCGAGTACCAGCGGGGTGTCGCTCGCGAGCCGGATGTCGGGGTTGGCGCCGGGCTGCCGGTAGGCGTTCCCGAGGACGGCGGACACCTCACCCCGAGACAGTGCCTCGAGCGCGCCGCGGTCGAGGCGATCGACGGTGGTGCGGGCCGGGGGTTTGAACGCACCTTCCGGCGCCGGCGTCGTCACCGCGTCGAGCCGTGCAGGTGACAACGCCTGCACGGTGACCACGCCGGTGTCGAATGCCTGCCGGAAGATGCGGCGCTGCAGGGCGACCTGCGCCGAGAGGGCGGCGCGATGGGCCGTAGCGATGCCCGCCCGCAACTCGGCCAGCGGCGTCACGGTCGACGCGGGACCGGTCGGCTGGGACGGCGCCCGCCGGGCGACCGGTGTCGGTAGAGTGCCCGAGCCGGGTGACGCGACGGCAACGGGATCGAACGGTGTCCCCTCGAAGCCGAGGGCATCGGGGCTGGTCGTCGGCACGGTACTCATACGTTCCACTGCCTCACTGATTCACGGAACTTCTCGGACAGGTCGGGGGTGGTGACCACGGTGACGTCGGTGAAACGCTGGAGCACCCTGCCGTCGAGTCCGACGGCACAGGCATCCACCAGCGACTCGGCCGCGCCGGTGCGGGCGTTGTCGACGACGAGAACGAAGGGTTTGCCGTCGGGGAGGGTGTCGAAGTAGTCGATTCGGCCCACTCCCAAGGGCAGGCAGGCCGAGCCGAGGAGGCGGTGACCGAGGACGGGTGGGCCCTGCAGGATCACGTCCGCGAGAACGGGATTGTGCAGCACCCCGCCGAACGCTCCCAGCGCGACAGGGGCGCCGGACAGGGCACATTCGAGCACCAGCGAGTCGGTGTCGTCGCGGAGGATGCGCCGCATCCCCTGCAACGGCGGGGCATGAAACTGGGTGGCGTCCCGGTAGAGGGTGCCGGCGTCCGGACCCGTGGCCGGCCAGGTGACCGGCACGGACGGTGCCGCATCCGGGGAGGGTGCGAGCTGGAACGTCGCGGCGTAATGGGGCATCCGCTTGCCCCCACCCGATCCGGACACTCGCACCTGCACGACCGTGCTGTCGGAGGCCTCGTGCACGGTCTCGATCGAGACATCTCCGACCGGGTGGTCGAACACGATTCCCTTCTGGACCCGGAAGTCGCGGACCGAGACGACGCAGAGTCCCGGATGTGCCCGCTCGACGACGTTGATCATGCCGCCGAGTCCGAAGGTGGCAGGGAGGACCGCGTGTTCGCCGATCCGGTGCGCCGAGATGACACGGTGGTCACCCAGATCGGTGAGGCTGCGGCGCACTATGGTGTCGGACTGGGCAGGTCTGCCGTTCTCCGCCAGCGACTCCGCCTCTCCGACGAGTACGACGACGTCGTCACGGCGCGCCTCGGTGAACTGTTGCGTAAACGCACGGGCACCGACACGCGGGTCCAGAAGCGCCACTCCCCTGTCGAGGAAGTACCCGCGGAGTTCGGGAGTGACCATGCCACCGTCCCAGGCGCCCCAGTCGATCGCCGTCACGTGGTGGTCGGGACTCCGATGCTTCCAGGTCGCGGCGAACCGGCCGAGCGCCTCGTTCGCCGCCGCGTAGTCGGACTGACCGGAATTGCCGTACAGGCCGGCAACCGAGGTGAAGAACACCAGGTGTCGCAGGGGTGACTCGTCATCGCCGCCCTCGAGGGCGGCGAGTACTGCTGCGAGGCCACCGATCTTCGGATCGAGCACCCGGTCGATGTCCGCGCTGGTCTTGGACGCGATCAACGCGTCCGCGAGGACACCCGCCCCGTGCACGACCGCCGTGATCGTGGCGCGGTGGTCGCCGAGCGCGGCACGAATTCCCTCGGCATCGGTCACGTCCGCCGCGAGGTACACCGCACGGTCGCCGAGATCGGTCAGGGTCTCGCGGATTTCCCGGGTCGCGAGGATCCCGGAGCAGGCGCGAGCGATTTCTCGTGGGGTGGCCCCGGTCCCGGCGAGTGCGGCAATGGCGGCTCCCCGGAGGTCGTCGGGACCGACGTTCTGCGCCCAACCGGGTTCGGCCACCAGTTCGGTCCGTCCGATCAGAACGAAACGCGCGTCGCAGTGGTGTGCGAGGTCGCGCACACAGAGCGCGGTGACGCCCCGTGCCCCGCCGGTGACGAGGACGACATCGTCCGACGTGAGCGTCGATGCGTCGATCGGGGTGTCCAACCGCACCGTAGTCCGGGTCCCGGATGGTGCGTGGATCCCGGGCACCACCGTGTGCCGGTCGCCGAGTTCCCCTACGCCCACTTCGGGGGTGTCGACGGCACCGTCGTGGAGTTCGTCGAGGACGGCATCCGCGAACCGTTCCGGATCGACCGACGGGTGGACGTCGACGGCGCGGCAGAACAGCGTGGGGTGCTCCACGGAAAGGGTCTTGACCACACCTCCGACGCCGCCGACGAGCGCCTCGACGGGGTCGCCGTCTCCGACGAATCCGAGGGCGCCGTCGATCCGGGTGACCGTGACGAACGCTGCGCGCGTGCCGTTCCGAGCGATGTCGAAGAGGCGGGTGTGGGCGTGTTTCGCGACGAGGATCGTGGTGGCCAGTGCTCGTTGCGCGGTGGTCCACTCGGCGCACGTGCCGACAACAACCACGCACAGGTCGATCGGCGCGGTGAACTCGGCAGCCAGCGTGGCCTCGATCTCGTCGAGTGTGCCGGTCGGGAGGATGCGGCGGATCGTCCCGCCGCGCCCGGTCAGGGCACGATCCAGTGCATCGGCGTCGTCAGCGGATGTCGTTCCGAGTTCTACAATCACCGCCTCGCCGCCGGTGCGGAACGCGTCGTCCCGCAGGTCGATGGCGGGCAGTGCGACGAGTTCGACGAGATGCCGCGGCGCGATGGCCGCGGCCTCAGCTTTTGGGTGGACATCACTCCCCTCGGCGAGGATGTCGACGATCTGGTCGAGTGTGCGCAGGGTGCCGAGTTGCTCGGGACCGAGACTCGGCAAGTGCGGGAACCGCTCCTGCACCGCACCGAGCACCTGCACCCGCTTGATCGAGTCGACACCCAGATCCGCCTCGAGATCCATCGACGGATCCACCATCTCCACCGGATACCCGGTCTTGTCCGCCACCACCTCCTGCAGCGCCATCCGCAGAGCGTCGGCGCCTACGGCGGCGGAACGCTGATCATGCTGCGCGGCTGAGGTATCCGCGCTCGTCACCGGTTCCGCATCCGCGGCCGATGTTTCTGCGAGGAGGTCGACGATCTGGTCCAGCGTCCGCAGGGTGCCGAGTTGCTCGGGACCGAGACTCGGCAAGTGCGGGAACCGCTCCTGCACCGCACCGAGCACCTGCACCCGCTTGATCGAGTCGACACCCAGATCCGCCTCGAGATCCATCGACGGATCCACCATCTCCACCGGATACCCGGTCTTGTCCGCCACCACCTCCTGCAGCGCCATCCGCAGGGCGTCTGCGCCTACGCCGGCGGAACTCTGATCATGCTGCGGCGTGGTCACGGCCGCAACCGCAGCGGGTTCGGGAGCCGCGCTCGCCTGGGCAGGTGCGGCGGGGGCGAGAGTTCGCATGGGCTCCGGGTCCTGGCGCTGCGGCAGTGCGGGAAGGTGGTCGACCCGCGCGGACACCGCGACCCGTGCGACGGGCGCGGCCCCGACGTCGAGGTCGGCGAGCTGTCCGAGGACCTCGGTCGCCCGGGCATGCGAGTGACTGATCGCCACACCGTGGTCCTTCACCGCCTCGATCGCGCGGACCATTCCGTCGTCGAGGGTGCCCGCACCGAGGGCGCGGGCCAGTTCCCGGGCCATGTCGAGCTGCCCGTCGAGGTAGTCGTTGTGCGTCGCAAGATGCTGCGACAGAGCGGTGTCGAGGCCTGGTGCAGACCCCGTGGACGGGTGGGACATGGCGTTCTCCCTTGCTGGGACGACTGGGGACGGTGCGGCGGCGGCCGGCGCCGACACCGCCGGGGTGGCGGCGACCGGCGCTACCGGCTGCGGCGCGGCCCCGGCATCCGGGGACACGCGGTAGCCGTCCGCCAGAGCGTCGGCGTAGGCCCGGCGCCGCGAGTCGGGGACATACTCGGGGGCCGAGAGCGTCACGCTCATGCCGCCGCGTGCGGGCGCGGCCGGTGCGATGTCCTGGTAGCGGTTGATGCCGTGCAGTTCGACTCCGAGCACCGCGAGCTGGACTGCGGCCCGCGTGAACGTGAGGTCACCGTCTCCGAGCGGTCCGGCATCGGTGGGGATGGCGATCACGTCGTCACCGAGAGTGCGACGCACCAGGGACGTGAGAACCTGCTTGGGACCGAACTCCACGAACACCGTGCAGCCCGCGGCGCGCATGCTCTCGACGGCGCCGACGAATTCGACCGGTTGCAGGAGTTGGCCGACCAGGGTCTTGCGGTTGGCGTCGACGTCCGCGCCGTACCCCGCACCGGGTGAGTTAGCGTACACCGGCGCGTCCGGTTCCCCGATCCGCACCGATTCGACGGCGGGACCGAAGGCGTCGACCGCGTGCCCGACGTACGGCGTGTGGAACGCCGCCGCGACCGGCAGATCCCGGGTGGCGAACCCGCTTTCGGCACACTTGTCTGCGACGGTCGAGACGGCGTCCGCTCCGCCGCCGACGACGATCTGGTCGGGCGCGTTGTGGTTGCACACCCACACGTCCTCGACCTCGGCAATCAGGGCGTCGACCTCGGCGCGGGTCGCTGCGACGGCGAGCATCGTGCCTGTCTCCGCGCCGGATTCCGGGGCCATGGCCTGGCCGCGAGCGCGCGCCAGGGTGAAGAAGTCGGCTGCGTCGACGGCCCCCGACGCCCACAGAGCCGTGAGCTCACCGAAGCTGTGACCGAGGTAGCCGTCGGCGCGGAACCCGAGTTCGGTGAGGGCCCGGAACTGGCCGGCGGACAGCGCTCCGATGGCCGGTTGCGCGTACTCGGTGCGACGCAGCGTGAGGTCCTGCTCGGCGCGGGCGGCGTCGTCGAATGCGGGCGGCGGGAACACGATCGACGCGAGGCGGCGCGGTTCACCGGCGAAGGCTGCATTCGCGAGGTCGAACGTCTCGGCGACCACGGGGTTGCTCAGCGCCACGGCCGATCCCATGTCGACGTACTGGCTGCCCTGCCCCGAGAAGAGCGCACCGATCCGGAGGTCGACCGGCGCCGCGGACCGAAAGTAGATGCCCTCGGGGTGATTCCACTGCTCGGCCGAAGAATTCTGGGTGAGCTGTTCGACAGCGAGCGCGCGCAGATGTTCCTCGTTCTCGGCGTCCACCGACACGAATCCGATACGCGTGTGATCCTCCGGGACGGCGCCGCCGTCCGACGAGGGTTCCGTCCGCACCAGCTCGACGAGACCGGCGACGTCCGGGGCGTGCCAGAGATGGGCGGTCGGGGTGCCGTGCAGGGTACGGAGCTGTGGCCGCGAGGCCACGTGCTCTTCGAGCACGATGTGGAAGTTTGTGCCGCCGAAGCCCATCGCCGAGGCCGCGGCGCGGCGGACCGGACGCTCGGGATCGCGGATCCAGGGACGGGTGCGGGTGTTGATGTAGTACGGCGCGTCCGCCGACCCGATCGCGGGATGGGGCTGGTCGACGTTGATCGTGCCGGGCAGCACGCGGTGGTGGAGACCGAGGGCGAGCTTCATGACGCTGGCGGTACCCGCTGCCCCCTTGGTGTGCCCGATCTGCGATTTGACGCTGCCGAGTGCCGCGAACCGGGTCTCGGTGGTGGCGTCCGCGAGCAGGCCGCCCAGGGCCGAGAGTTCGGTGCGGTCACCGACGGCCGTTCCCGTCGCGTGGGCCTCGAACAGCTCCACCGAGGCAGGTGAGCACTCCGCGTCCGCGTAGGCGCGGTCGAGCGCGATCCGCTGACCTTCCGCGCGGGGGGCGTAGATGCTCTTCGAGCGGCCGTCGCTCGAGGAGCCGAGACCCTTGATCACGGCGTAGATGCGGTTGCCGTCGCGCTCGGCGTCCTCGAGTCGGCGCAGGGCGAGCATGCTGATGCCCTCACCGAGCAAAGTTCCGTTCGCCTGATCCGAGAACGGACTGATCCGGCCGGTCGGCGACAGTGCCCCCACCTTGCTGAAGCACATGTAGATGAAGATCGAGTTCTCGGTGTCCACGCCGCCGGTGATCATCGTGTCGGCGCGACCGTCGAGCAGCTCGGCCACCGCGGTCCGCATCGCTGCCAGCGACGCCGCGCAGGCGGCGTCGACCGTGCAGTTGATTCCGCCGAGCCCGAAGCGGTTGGCGATCCGTCCCGCGACGACGTTCGCGAGCAGGCCCGGGAACGAGTTCTCCTCCCACGGCGCGAACGCGGTCACGAACTTGTCGGCGATGGCGTCCGCGTCGGCATCGGACAGTCCGCAGCTGCGCGCCGCCTCCTTCAGCACCGGCGTCGACAGGCGCGCCGCGAGCGGATGCATCAGCGGCACCGGGCCGGTCGTGCCGAGGACCACACCGGTCCGGCTCGGGTCGTACCACGGCGAATCCTGCGCGCCGGCGTCGGCCAGGAGGTCGCGTGCCACCCCGAGGGACAGGGTCTGCATGGTGGACGTGACCTCGAGCTGGTTCGGGGGCAGACCGAACTCGAGCGGATCGAAGTCGACGTCGGGAAGGAACGCACCGCGCCTCGAGTACGTCTTGTCGGGTGCGTCTCGATTCTCGTCGTAGTAGTCCTCGAGGCTCCAGCGTGATGCCGGCACGTCCTCGGTGCAGTCGACACCGTCGACGATGTTCTGCCAGTACTCCCGGTGGTTGCGGGCTTTGGGGAAGAGTCCGGACATACCGACGATGGCGATCGGGTTGCGGGCCAGTCGTCGGTCGTCCAGGCGATCGGATCTCACGGGCGATGCGGTGGTCACGATGTTCCTCTCGGATGAAGGCGGGGTCGCTCAGGCGGCGAGGGTGGTGGCGGAGGCCCGGGACACCAGATCCGCGGCCGCGGCCGCGAAGGATCGGTGGCCTTCCGGGCTCGGATGCAGCCCGTCGGACGTCCACATGTCGTCGCGGCCCCATTCGGTGCCAGCTCTCAGGTCGATCAGGAGGCTGCCCGTGTCTGTGACGACGTCGACGAGAACGTCGTTGGCCTCGGCGAACCGCTCGCGCAGCAGAGACTTGAAGCCGTCCGGAACGGGAAGCCTCGCAGGGATATCCGGGTAGGTCGCGGTGAACACCGTGGCACCCGAGCCCCGCAGGTCCCCGAAGATCGTTCGCAGGTTGCGGGCGAAGCGGTCGGGCGCGTAGTCGCTGACGAGATCGTTGACGCCCACGACCACCCCGACCAGCGGTGCCCGTGAACCGAGCGCCGACGCCAGCTGGGTCTCGACGACATCGCCCGTCGTGGCGCCGTGGGTACCGAGGTTGCGAACCCTGCTGCTGCGCAGACCGATCTGTCCTGCGAACCGCGGCACCCAGCCCCGGTAACCGCCGTCCTGAACCGGGTCGCCCCTCCCCTCGACGAAACTGTCGCCGAGGACGGTCAAGCCCTGCCCCGTCATGCCGACGTGAGGTGCCGGTCGGACTCGGGCAGGTCGACCTCCGCGTACAACTCGGCGAGGTTCTCCGGAGCGAAGAAGTCCTCGCCGGGAATGCCGCCCGCGATGAGCCCGAAGAACCTCTTCGTGTAGCGCGGGCTCTTGCTCGCCGCGCGGAACACCGAGTCGTAGTACGGGGTCAGCGTCAACTCGGAGATGCTCGTCGTGAGCTCGTAGGTGCCGTTGCTCTGCTCGTCGCGTGACTGCTGGTAGTCGGCGAGCGCCTCCTCCATCGGCCGATCGCCGCTCAGACCCTCGGCGATCCGCTGCGACAGCAACTCCGCGTACTTGAACGCATCGGTGATACCCCAGCCGGTGAAGGGATCCTTGTGGTAACCGGCGTCTCCGACGAGCGCCCATCCCGGTCCGAAGGACTGCCGGTAGTAGTTGTCCGGGTACAGCATGGGGCGGAACTGTTCCTCGCGAGTCGCATTGTCCCGCAGGTCTTCACCGTACTTCGGGTCGATCGCGTCGACGATTTCCTGGACCCCCGCGTCGGGGTTCGCGCGGAAGTCGCGGAACTGATCCCGCGGGCGCATCACCGCGACAAGGCTCAGGCCGTCGTTGGTGGGCCAGGACGCGAACTGCTGGCGCCCGAACCCGGTGCGGTGATGCATGCCCCACTCGATGCCCGAGTAGTACGAGTAGTAGACGAAGCATCCGCCGGGGCTACCGCGGTAGACCTCGGCACCGACCTTCTTCGCGACGATCGAGTTGGCGCCGTCGGCACCGACCACGATGGACGCCCGGAACTCCAGTTCCGCGCCGTCGCCCTCGGTGCCGCGGATGCCGACGACGCGGCCGTCTTCCTCGATCAGATCGGTGACGGTGAACCGCTCGATCACCTCAACCCCCGACTCGGCGGCCGCGTCGACGAGGATCTTGTCGAGCACGGTGCGACGCGGGCAGTACACGGCATCGATCCCGTCGATCGGGTCGGCGAAACCGTCGAGAGCGATGTCGGTGTAGGAGAAGTTCAGGTGACGGATGGGCGGGCATCCGGTGGCGATCACGGCATCGAGCAGGCCCCACGCCTGCAGGCGGGACAGCCCCGCCTGGTGGACGTAGTGAGTGGAGATCGTGTCGCTGGGAAAGTTGGTGCGATCAACGGCGAGAACGCGGTAGCCCTGCCTGGCGAGCAGCATCGCCAGCGGTGAACCCGCCACTCGGGCTCCGACAACAATGGCGTCATACATTTCGAATCACTCCCTATTTCGCGGTCACCCTGTCTGGGACCGAGTATTCTTCGGAAATTATGGTCGATCTATTCAGAGCGCCCGAAATGATCGGACGATCGAGACCGGCTATGAGCGAAGAACATGCGCGGCGGAATTTAACGAGAATGTTGCGGAGAAGGCGTCGCGGAGTTCACACCCGGACCCCGTACAGCGCGTCGATCTCGGCTCGGTAGGCGTTTTCGATCGGTGCCCGGCGCAATTTCAACGAGGATGTCAACAGGCCGGCTTCGAGCGTGAAGTCACCGTCGACAACCCGGAATTCCCGGATCGATTCCGCACGGGACACGAGGGTGTTCGCGTCGTCGACCGCCGTCTGGAGTTCCGCCCGCAGGCCGGTGTCGTCGACGCCGTCGGACCACCCGTTCTGTTCCCGCCACGTCGCGTACCGGTCGCGGTCGAGGGTGAGCAGTGCCGAAACGAACGGGCGGCCGTCACCGACCACGATGCAGTTGCTCACGAGGGGGTGCAGGCGGATCCGGTCCTCGAGCGGCGTCGGCGCGACGTTCTTTCCACCACTCGTGACGAGGATTTCCTTGCGCCGGCCGGTGATACGCAGAAACCCGTCCTGGTCGATTTCGCCGAGGTCACCGGTATGGAGCCAGCCGTCGCCGTCGACGGGTGTCTTGTCCGCCGCCGCACCCCAGTAACCCGGGGTCACGTTGGCACCCCGGATCAGGACCTCACCGTCGTCCGCGATGGCGACGGTCGTGCCGGGGATCGGGCGGCCGACAGTACCCAGCCTGTTCGTGCGGGGCTCGTTGACTGTCACCGCGGTCGCCGTCTCGGTCATCCCGTAGCAGTTGAGGATGTTCACTCCGAAGTGCGCGAAGAATCCGGCGGTCGTGTCGTCGAGGGACGCGCCGCCGGAGATCACCTGTTGGAGACGCCCGCCCATCAGGTCGGCGACGGGACCGCCCGTGGCACCTGCGGGTGATACCCCGCGCAGCACGGCGAGTCCCTCCTCGACCGCGGCGCGTTCGACGTCCGGCGTCAGCGTCCGGCGCGCCGCCTTCCGGATCTTCTCCAGCGCATACGGCACGAGGGCGAGGAACGTCGGCCGCACGGTGGGCAGGGCCGGAAGCAGATCGGGAATTCCGGGTAGCAGATGCGTGCGGGTTCCGCCGACGAGGCACGCGAACAGGATCGTCTGACCGAACACGTGCGCGAGCGGGAGCGCGTGCGCGGTCACCGCCTGGTCCTGCCCGTCACCGCCGAACAGGGTCCCGGTCTGCAGGACCGTATTTGCAGCGGCCGCATACATGTTGCGGTGGGTCAGCACGCAGCCCTTCGCGAGCCCGGTGGTTCCGCTCGTGTACACGATCATCGCGGCGTCGTCGGCCCGGACGGTAGAGATCCGGGGGTCGAGCTCAGCGTGCACCGGGCCGAACGACCACCGCGCGAGGTCCGCGAACGTCCACGCCTGCGGTGCGCCGGCCGCCGTCAGCCGGCCCGCGTCGCCCTCGGTCTCCGCAGCGAAGTGGACGGAACCCGAATCCGTGAGGACGTGCCGGATCTGGAGGTCGGAGGACGTCGGATACACCGGTACCACGACCGCACCGATCGCCAGCGCCGCGACGTCGAGCAGCGCCCATTCGAGGCTCGTGCGCCCGAGCACTGCGATCCGGTCGCCGGCGCACACGCCTCGCTCCAGAAGCGCAGACGCCAGGGCCCGGGTGCGCTCCGCGAGCAGACCACACGTCAACACTTCGCCGTCCGCGCCGGAACACAGGGCAATTCGATGCGGGGCCGTCGCGGCAGTGGCGCTCACCACCGAAAAGAGTCCGCTCTCGTCGGATAATTCGAGGCCATTTCCGGAGAAAGAAACAGTATTCATGCTTAGAATTGTTCGGCAATCACCGATTATTGGCAATGACCACAAAACAAAGGTGCGAAAGAAGAATTCTATCGCCGAAATCAAATAGCGACCAGGCCGCCCTCATTGCGCTGCAATTCATCGAAATTGTCGACGCAATCGAGGAAAGAGAACACCGCAGGATTCACCTCGACGGACCGCCACACCGCATACAAATCGATCGTCGGAATCGGATCGAACAACTTCACCGCCACCGAATTCGCACCCATCGCACCGAGCCCACCCGAACTGGCGCGCGGCAACGACGCAAACCCCACCAACGGCTTGACCGACACCATATGCGCGGTCGCCCCCGGATCATCCGCGGTCTGCACCACGTCCAGCGAGATCCGACTGTCGGAGGCCGCACCGAAGATGGAGTCGTACATCGCCGGGCACTGATCACGCGAAAACATCACGCACTCCTGGGTCGCGAGCTCGGCGAACGGAACCGCAGCCCGCCCCGCCCAGGCATGACCCTTACCCACGACAGCGACCAACGGAATCCTCCGCAGCACCCGGCGGTACCGGAAATCCGCCGTCCGCGGGTGCCCGTACACGAGGGCGATGTCGAGCGTGCCGTCCGCCAGATCCGCGAGCTGCGGACCCGTCCGCTTCTCCCACAACGACACCACGACATCCGGATGCACGGCACTCATCTTCGCCAGCGCCGACGGCAGGACATGCCGGCTGGCCGGCATGTTGTACCCGATGCTCAGGGCTCCCGAGCGCCCGTCCGCGGTCGCCCTCGCGATCCGCGCGGCCTTCTCCATCTGAGTGACGATCAACCGAGCCTGAGCCTCGAATTCCCGGCCCGCGGAGGTCAACTTGACCTCGTGGGACGTGCGTGCGACGAGTCGCACCCCCAACGACTTCTCGAGCTTCTGCAACTGCGCACTGAGCGACGGCTGGGTCAGATGCAGCCGCGACGCCGCCCGCCCGAAATGTAGTTCCTCGGCGATAGTGATGAACGAGACGATATGTCTGAACTCCATAGTCACTCCCCGACGGCGAGCGCCGCCTCAATGTCCGGTAGCTCGTGCTGCAAAGGCTAGCGGGGCGTCATAACTGCGGGTGAACTGCGCAAACACAGCAAGAGCCACACACGCGAGCGATGAATGAATGGGACTACATCTCGTCTATGAGAGTGCGAGCGCTTGACTGATCCCGACCAGTTGTCGGTCCGCCTGACACAGAGCGTGAAAATGCTCGCCACCGGCGAGTCTCCGACACTACCTGGCGAACTACCTCACCAATCCGATTTCGATGCCCAGAAGGCGCACCACAGCGGTCCGAGAATGACCCTCTGCGTCGCGGACCGACGACGAGTGCACCGCGCAACCGTGCCCAGCGGGCGATGATGACGTTGCGGGCTCTGGGCGGGGACTTCATGATCACAGACCCAAACCAGGTGCCCGCTTCTTCGGTTCTCCGCGCGGCACACGCCCGGCCATCGCGAGTTCTCGACCACTGCCTAGGCTTCTGCGGCTCCGTGATAGAAGAATTGGCCGAGCCCGACCGTGAAGACGAGCATGCCGTACAACGCGTGTTCGACAGAGACCGTCAACAGCGACTGGGTGCGACGATATCTCGTCGCGAATATCCACCCGCCGACGATCGTCATTGCGACGGATATCCAGCTGCCGAACGCGATGTGCACAAAACCGAATGCCGCGGCACTCGCGGCGACCATTCGGGTACCCTCGCCGAAAACCGGTGCATACCTGTGGAACACGAACCCTCGGAAGATGAGCTCCTGCGGGTACACACTGAGCAACGGATACAACACCATCACGAGGGCCCAGATCAGCGGGTCCTCGCGCGGAAAGGCGAATAGCAGATTCGGGTGCAGGAGCGCCACGGCCACGGTGAGCCCTACCGCAGCGAGACACCAGAGCACCGCGATCGAATGCGCCTGAGACGGAAGTGTTCGCGGACGCCACAGCGAGGCCCGATCGAAGCCGGAAGACCGCAGCAGATAGGTCACGACTGCCAGGCCAAGTACCAGAAGGAACGGGATCGGACTGGTGCCCCGTAGCAGGACGGCGTAGATGCTTGCCAGTCCGAAGAACAGCAGCGCGTACTCCCCCGCGAGATATGCCTTACGAAACCGCCGCGTCGTCACCGCGTCACCCTAGTCCCTGAAAGGGCTGTTTCGGTTGTGGCCGGATCGAGTCTTGTCGAGGTCGTCATCGAGAATTCATTCGAGTCGCTAGTGGGGTTGAAGCCCTGACGTCAGCTTCCGCATCTCCATCGATCAAAATGCGCACAACGGTGCCCACCTCGAGCGGATGGGCCACGCCGACCCGGCGGCCGGCGAAACCCGGCACAAGCCCGACCTGCTGACCCACCAGCCCGAATAGTCATTCGTCGGGAAAATCTCCCGTGATCACGAAGATGACGCGGCGACTGATCTCGACGGTGTGATCACAGAAGCGTTCATAGAACCGGCCCAGCAGTGTGATGTTCACCGCGGACGCGGCCCCATACAGCCAGTCGTCGCTTTTTGTGGCGGCGAAAAGCTTGCGGAGCAGCTCGTCGGTCCGCTCGTCCGCCCAGATCAAGTCCAATGCGGCCGCCTCGTCTCGGGTCCGCAGGACTTCCCGGGCCGCCGCGGCCTGTGCCGTGGCCGCCGCCCCCATATCCGAGATGATGCCCCGCAGCTCGTAGGGAACGACCGGCTCGGGGTGGTGCAGCCGTGCCACCTCGGCGATGTGCGCCGCCAGGCTGCCCATCCGCCGCAGGTCCGCGATGTTGTGCATGCCACCGATCAAGGCCCTCAGGTCCTGCGCCACCGGTTGCTGACGAGCAATCAGAGTGAGCGCACGATGATCCAGTTCCCGACCCCGGGTGTCGATTTCAGCATTCAGTTCGGTGGCCCGGTCGGCCGCGGGCAGGTCGGTGTCGAGCAAGGCCCGGGTTGCGCAATCGATCACGTCCACCGTAAAGGCACACAGCTCGACCAGATCCTCCCTGAGCTCCTCGAGCTGTTCGTCGAATTGTTCGCGCATCGTCCCAGATTCCCTCTCGCGATCGATTACTCGGCTGTCCGAAACACCCACCCCGGGGGTCTGCGGCACGCTGCCCGGGGATACCCCCTTCCGGGGTCGGGGGAAACAGTCTTCTCGCGGGCATGTGCATTGCGCCTCCATGCGAGAATGACACTCGTGCCCGACCAACCGAACCGCAGCGAACCAGGCCTGTTCACGGTCGGCTCGAAGGTCTGGTTCCGCGACGGTACCGGCGGCAACCACATCGCCCGGTTACCGGGCACGGTCGTCGAGGACTACTGCGACGAGGTCGCCGCCAACGCCCATCTGGGCCGTGACTGGGCGCCCATTCGACGGTGGGCCGTCGCGCTGGACGACGGTCGGCTCGTCTTCAGCGACGGACACGACCTCGAGGGTCGGTGACCCGGGTCGGAGGATCATGTCCGATCCGAGCCGGGAACGGCTATCCCAGGGCCGCCACGACACCCGCGATCCGCGTGTCCGGGTACCAGCCGCGCAGCAAGCCTGACCACCACCGGCGACGAGCGATCGCCTCGGAACCGATCACCTCGGAACCGATCACCTCGGAACCGGCATTCGGCGGAGACACGGGCACAACAGGCATGACGGGCACCAGCCCCTGAAGTTTCTCGCGGGCGAGCCGCTCGACGAGAAGCGGAACGAAATCACGCACCTTGCCCTTCGCGAAATGCTCGTGCGCGGAACGCACCACCTGTTCGATGCTCTCCCTGGGAAGTTCCGGGAACCGCGCACCGAGGCGGTCGATGACTTGGTCGATGTGCAGAAGCTCTTCATCGTGCGTCATGTAGAAATCCTCCGCCGAGCCACAGACTGGGTCAATGAGCGAATCGACGACCTTCGAGGCAGGATTCCGGTGGTTCCCGTCGGGAGAGGGAGCTCCGGCGCCGCACACGACTGCGCAACCGGGGCCGTCCCCGTGATCAGGACCCGCTGCCCGTTCGGGCCCGCATCAGGGCCTGCTGATGTTCGCGGACGTCCTCGCCGTGGGCAGGGGACGCCACCCAGCTGCCGTCGGGGTGCAGCACCCAGCACCGGGTCCTCGGATCGAGCGCCGAATCGAACATGTCGCCCAATTGCGCGGTGAGCCGGGGATCTTTCACCTGGGCCATGACCTCCACCCGACGATCGAGATTGCGGTGCATCATGTCGGCGCTGCCGATCCAGAACTCGTCCGCCCCGCGGAAGTGCAGGACCCGTGAGTGTTCGAGGAAGCGCCCGAGGATCGATCGGACCTCGATGTTCTCGCTCAGTCCCGGCACCCCCGGTTTCAGGGCGCAGATTCCGCGGACGACGATCTGTACGGGCACCCCGGCGTTGGACGCGAGGTAGAGGGCGTCGATCACCTGTTCGTCGACCAACGCGTTCGCCTTGAGGCGGATACCCGCGTCCTCGCCGCGGAGTGTGCGTGCCACCTCACCGTCGATGCGCTCGACGATTCCCCGGCGCACACCGTAGGGTGCCACAAGCAGGTTGCGGTACTGCGTCTTCCGCGAGTGTCCGGTGAGGGAATTGAAGAGGTCCGTGAGGTCGGCGCCGATCTCGGGAGCGGCGGTGAGGAGACCGACGTCCTCGTACAGCCGGGCGGTCTTGGGGTGGTAGTTCCCGGTGCCGATGTGGCAGTAACGCCGGATAGCGGAACCCTCCCGCCGGACCACGAGGCAGGTCTTGCAGTGTGTCTTGAGCCCGACCAGCCCGTACGCCACGTGCACGCCGGCCCGTTCCAGTTTGCGGGCCCACTCGATGTTGGCCTGCTCGTCGAATCGCGCCTTGATCTCGACCAGTGCCACAACCTGTTTGCCTGCCTCGGCGGCGGCGATCAGCGCGTCGACGATGGGGGAATCGCCCGAGGTGCGGTACAGGGTCTGCTTGATCGCCAGTACCTGCGGGTCGGCGGCAGCCTGCTCGATGAACCGTTGCACGCTGGTAGAGAACGAGTCGTAGGGGTGGTGAACGAGCACGTCACCGTCGCGGAGAGTCGCAAAAATACTCTTGGGGGTTTCGCGTTCACCGAACGCCGGATGGGTCGCCGGAACGAACGGTGTGTCCTTGAGTGCCGGGCGGTCGACCGCATACACCTGCCACAGGCACGACAGGTCCAGCAGACCCGGCACCTGGATGACATCACCCGGATCGACGTCGAGTTCGCGCAGCAGCAGGTCGAGCATGTGCTCGGTCATGTCGTCGGCCACCTCGAGCCGCACCGGCGAACCGAAGCGTCGCCGTGCCAGTTCGCGTTCCAGCGCCTGCAGGAGGTCCTCGTCCCGGTCTTCCTCGACCTCGAAGTCGGCGTTGCGGGTGATCCGGAACGCGTGGTGCTCGACGATCTCCATGCCGGGGAACAATGCGTCGAGGTGCGCCGAGATCAGTTCCTCCATCGGGAGGAACGCGTCGATCGCCGCAGGGGTGTCGTTGCGCCGGACCCGCACGAACCTGCCCACGTTGTACGGGACCTTGACGCGGGCGAAGTGTTCCCCACCGGACTCGGCATCCTTCACTGTCACCGCGAGGTTGAGACTGAGTCCACTGATGTAGGGGAACGGGTGCGCGGGATCGACGGCGAGCGGCGTGAGGACCGGGAAGACCTGGTCCTGGAAGTGCACCGACAGCCGGCTACGGTCGTCGTCGTCGAGATCGGACCAGCGGACGATCGAAATGCCTTCCGCGGCCAGCGCCGGGCGCACCGAGTCGATGAACACCCGCGCATGTCGGTACGAGATCTCCTGGGTGCGCTTGGCGATCAATGCCAGCTGCTCACGCGGGGAGAGTCCGTCCGCGGACCGGACCGACAGACCCGTCTCGTCCCGGCGTTTGAGACCCGCGACCCGGACCATGAAGAATTCGTCGAGGTTGGTGGAGAAGATCGCGAGAAACTTGGCGCGCTCGAGTAACGGCAGCGAGGTGTCCTCGGCGAGTGCGAGTACCCGGGAATTGAAATCGAGCCAGCTGAGTTCGCGGTTCAGGTAACGATCTTCGGGGAGCCCGTCAATGAGCGCACTCGGCACGGTGCTGGTGACGGCAGGCGGCGGCGGGATGCTCGGCGGGGGCGCAAGGACGCGACCGTCGTGTCCTCCATCCTCCACGTCGACGTCGGTGTCCTGAGGGTGTGCTTCGCCGTCGCTCACTCCCCCATCATCCCTCGAGAATTCGAGTCTGGACAGTCAGTAGGCGTCGAGCCACCGCCAATCCATGCATCCAATACCAAGCCCTCGCCGCAGCTTCGCTCTCGAAAGCCAAAGCGGCCACCGCATCCGCAAGCACCCGCTGCTCGCCCCGGACGCCGCTGCCGACGAACGGTGCGCCGCCTTGGACACCATCGACCTCGCCGGCACCCTGTGGTGCACCCACGGCGAAACCGTCACCGCACTCGCCGCTTGCACCCCAACCGACGGAACACGCGCATTCCCCATCGGCCACACCGCACAAGGTGGGGCCTGGCTGCTGAATGCCCACACCCCGCTGCGCTACCTCGACCCCGATCCACCGCAGCAACCTCCCTGCAGTGATGCACATCACATCTGGGGTTGGCCGGTGTAACGTTCCCGGCCCTTCCGGACACCGTTCGATTAGCCGCAGACGCTGGGCCCGCGGCACTCGGATTAGGACCACCCACCCATGAGCACCATGCAGCTCCACCCGATCACCCACTCCACCACCAGCACATCTTGGAAGCGCCTGGTTGCCGTCGCCGCCGCGACCGTCGCACTCGGCCTCATCCCGGTCGGCGCCGCGAACGCCACCACCGCACAGCCGAACGCCGCGCAGCCCGTCGCCGCCGCAGTCACCCATGACAGTCCGCTCGACCGCGACAACGACATGCAGCAGCAACGCCGGCACGACCGCCAGCGTGACGAGCGTCAGGACCGCCGCGCCGAAACCACCGTGCTCGACCAGGTCCTGGTCGGCTGGAACAGCAGCACCCTGATGTAGAGCAGCCCGACCGCCCTTACCCCCGGGGACCGGCAGAGCACAGCGCTCCCCACCCCGCCCTTCCACATCACCCCGCGTCGAGAACCCCGAGAAGGCAAACATGAGCACGACCGAAATTCGCGCGGGCGAGGCGGTCACCACCACCGCGACTGTCGACACGAAGTTCGAGGTCCTCGTCCTCCCCGTGACCGACGTCGACCGCGCTACCGACTTCTACACCAGCCTCGGCTGGCGACAAGATGACGCCCCGCCCGGCTCCGGCGTCGTCGAGTTCACCCCAACCGGCGCCGGCACCTCTGTGCACTTCGGCGCCCACCTCACCACCGCCGCACCGGGATCCGCCAAGCGTTCCTCATCGTCTCCGACATCACCGCTGCCCACGACCAACTGGTCGCCGCGGGCGTCGCCGTCAGCGACATCTTCCACGACACCGCCAACGGCCCGTCCCCGGTCCCGACCCCGCCCGCGGCAGCTACAACTCGTACGCCACTTTCGCCGACCCCGACGGCAACACCTGGGTCCTCCAGGAAGTCACCACCCGCCTCCCCGGCCGCATCACCACCGCAGCAACAACATTCAGTTCTCACCGCGACCTGATGAATGCGCTTCTTCGCGCCGCAATCGCTCACGG
>NZ_BCWY01000037.1 GCF_001894825.1 Rhodococcus jostii NBRC 16295
GGGACCGCCGCGGCGGGTCCGCCCAGCCAGGACACCGCGAGGGCGCCGGCGAATGCGTCCCCGGCGCCGGTCGTGTCGACCACCGCGACCTCGGGGGAGTCGGCGTGGAGCGTGACGCCGTCGCCGTCCGTGTGGTCGGCGCCCGACGATCCACGGGTGGTCACCAGGTGGGTGACGGCTCCGGTGACGTCGGCGCCGAGTTGCGCGGATTCGGTCTCGTTGACGAGCAGGACGTCGATCAGTTCCACGAGTTCGCGTGGAAGGGGCTGCACCGGAGACGGATTCACCATCACGACGGTGTCGTGGGCCGCGGCGTGCGCGGCGGCCGCCACCACGGTGTCGAGGGGGATCTCGAGTTGGCAGAGCAGGACGTCGGCATCGGCGATCGCCGCGAGTTCCGCGGGTGTCAGGTCCGCCACGGTGCTGTTGGCGCCCGGGACCACGACGATGCAGTTCTCGCCGGCGGCATCGACGGTGATCGCCGCGATCCCGCTCGGGCCGTCCACCTCACGCAGAAACCGGGTGTCGACCTCGGCGTCCACGAGAGCCTGACGCAGGTCGAGCGCGAACACGTCGGAGCCGACGGCCCCGATGAACGTCACCTCCCCGCCCGCCCGCGCGGCGGCGATCGCCTGGTTGGCGCCTTTGCCGCCGGGGGTGGCGGCAAAGGCGCTGCCCAGAATCGTCTCGCCCGGCCGGGGCAATCGCCCGGTCGCCGTCAGTAGGTCCATGTTGACGCTGCCGACGACGGCGACCCTGGGAGTGGACATACCCCGAGACTAGCCCGCGTCGGCGGACGCCGTCTCCTGCGCGGACGTCGCGGATGCGTCGCTCTTCGCGCGGCGCAGACGCTTCAGCACCCGGCGGGCCTCCGCGTCCGTGGACACGGCCGGCGGCGAACCCTCCAGCGGCTTCCTGGCCGTTTCGGAGATGAGCAGCACCGCGACACCACCGATGACCGCCGCAACCATCATGTACATCGGCGCGACGAGGTCGCTGCCGGTCGCGTCCTGCAGCGCCGTGAGCACCAGGGGAGTGGTGCCACCGAAGATCGACACCGCCAGGTTGTATCCGATCGCCAGGCCGCCGTAGCGGATTCCGGTGGGGAACAACGCGGGAAGGACCGACGGGAAGACGCCCACGAAGAGCAGCAGGAGCCCACCGAGGATCGCGAGACCGAGGAAGACGGTGAAGTAGTTGCCGACCCCGATCAGCAGGTACGCGGGCAGCGACAGAGCGAAGAATCCGACGAAACCGGCCAGCAGCAACGGTTTACGACCGACCCGGTCGGACAGTTTCCCGACGAAGCTGATGCCCACCATCATGATCAGCATCACGACGATCATGAGGACGAGGCCGTGCGACTCGTCGTAGCCGAGCGTGTTCGACAGGTACGTCGGCATGTAGCTGAGCAGGCCATAGTGCGCGATGTTGTAGGTGGCGACCAGGATGACGCACAGCACCAGCGGACGCCAGTTCTCCACCAGCGTCTCGCGCAGTTTGCGTCCCGTGGATTCGTCTGCGAGCGAACGCTCTTCGGCCTGCTCCATCTGCTGGAACGCCGGCGTCTCCTCGAGTCGCAACCGCAGGTAGAGGCCGATCAGGCCCAGCGGGCCGGCCAGTAGGAACGGAATTCGCCATGCCCAGTCGACGAGCGCGTCGGCGCTGACGACGCTGCTGATGATGGTGACCAGGCCCGCGGCCGCGACATACCCGGCGAGGGTTCCGAACTCGAGGAAGCTCGCGAAGAAGCCGCGACGCTTGTCGGGCGCGTACTCGGCGACGAACGTGCTGGCGCCGCCGTATTCGCCGCCCGTCGAGAATCCCTGCACGAGCCGGAACAGCACCAGCAGAACCGGCGCCGCGAGCCCGATGGATCCGTAACTCGGGATCAGCCCGATCGCGAAAGTGCTTCCCGCCATCAGGATGATCGTGGTGGCGAGCACCTTCTTGCGGCCGATCCGGTCGCCGAGCGGGCCGAAGAACAGTCCGCCGAGCGGGCGGACGACGAAGGCCGCGGCGAAGATCGCGAACGTCGACAGCAGCTGTGCGGTACCGCTGGCCTCGGGAAAGAAGACCTTGCCGATTGTGGTCGCCAGGTAGGCGTACACGCCGAAGTCGAACCACTCCATGGCGTTACCGAGCATGGTGGCCTTGACGGCCCGTTTGACGGAGGCCTCGTCGGTGACTGTGACATCAGGTGATTCGGCCACCTCGGCCGAGGTGATCGAGTGGTCTGGTGCATTCATGTCGTGCGCTCCCCAGCGCAGTTATCACCCGCGCGGGGCACGTACCTGATGCACGCATCTTTTCGTCGCCCGCACGGCGATTGCTGGTCGGGTTCGGCAACCCACGGCCCTTCGGCGCGATGCGGCCCCCGCCGATCGGCTCTGGCTCGTGGCTCGGTCCCGCCCCACCGTCCGGGGTGCGGGACTACCAGCTGTAAGAGCGATTACCGTAGCAAAGGATACGGAGCTTGTCGGCCCGAGCCTCAGAACGCGCGGGCGTACTGAGCCGGAATCTCCGGCGTCACCTGGGCATTCAGTACTCGTGCGGCTTTTCGCGGCCAGTACGGGTCGCGCAGGAGTTCGCGCCCGAGGAACACGGCGACGGCTTCTCCCGACTCCACGATCCGCTCGGCCTGCTCCGGCTCGGTGATGAGCCCGACCGCGGCCGCCGGGACCGTGGTCTCGTTCTGGATGCGACGGGCGAACGGAACCTGATACCCGGGTTCCACGGGGATCCGTGCGGACGCGACGCCGCCGCTGGAGACGTCGACGAGGTCGACACCGAGGTCGGCCAGCGCCTGCACGAGGGTGACGGTCTGGTCCGGCGTCCAGCTGCCGGCGTCGAGACCGGGTTCCTCGGACAACCAGTCGGTGGCCGACACCCGGACGAAGACGGGCAGCTCGGCGGGCCACACACCACGCACCGCCTTGACGACCTCGAGTAGGAGCCGGATGCGGCCCGCGAAGCTGCCGCCGTACTCGTCGGTGCGGTGGTTGCTCAGCGGTGAGAGGAACTGGTGGAGCAGATAGCCGTGTGCCGCATGGATTTCCACCACCTTGAAGGCTGCCCGGGACGCCCGCTCGGCAGCTGCGGCGAAATCCGCGACCACCTTCCGGATGTCTTCGGCCGTCGCCTCTGCAGGCGGGGTGTGATCGCCGAATCCGATCGCGCTCGGGGCCACCGTCTGCCAGGACAGCCGGTCGTCGCCGGCGAGGCTTCCGCCCCCGCGCCACGGGACGTGCGCGGACCCCTTCCGTCCGGCATGACCGAGCTGGATGCCCGGCACCGCGCCGAAGTACTCGATCTGCGCGTTGATCTCCGCGAAGGCGTGGGTCTGGGTGTCGTTCCAGATGCCGAGGTCGGCCGGGCTGATGCGGCCCTCCGGGCTGACGGCCGTCGCCTCGGTGAGGATCAGTCCGGCACCGCCGATGGCGCGGGTCACCAGGTGCGTCCGGTGCCAGTCGCCCGGGACTCCCACGTCGCGGCCCGTCACGTCGGCCGAGTACTGGCACATCGGTGCCATCCACACCCGGTTGGGGGCGGTGACTCCACGGAAGGTGATGGGCTCGAACAACACGCTCACTACAGCACTCCTGCCTCTGATGGTCTCGACCAGTCGTAACGTGCGCGGGGGACCACATCATTCCCGATCGTTCCCGCTCCGCGGTGTACACGCCCCGGTATATAGGCTGTCTTCATGACTGCAGTGACTTCCACCTCGTCGGCCGGTGCCACGGTGGACACCCGTGAAGCCGTCCACGCAGCGGCCCGTCGCGCTCGCACCGCGTCGCGGGTCCTCGCGCTGCTCACCACCGCGCAGAAGGATGCGGCGCTCCACGCGGCGGCCGACGCCGTCCTCGCCGCCTCGGCCGACATCCTCGCCGCCAATGCCGCCGACATCGAGGCGGCCCGGGCGTCGGGCACCGAGGACTCCCTCCTCGACCGGCTGCGGCTGACGCCGGAACGGATCGAGGGAATCGCATCCGGTCTGCGGCAGGTCGCCGGTCTGCCCGACCCGGTCGGTGAAGTGGTGCGCGGCTCCACGCTCCCCAACGGTCTCGAACTCCGTCAGCTGCGCGTACCTCTCGGCGTCGTGGGCATGGTGTACGAGGCCCGGCCCAACGTCACCGTCGACGCGTTCGGGCTGGCACTCAAGTCGGGCAACGCTGCCCTGCTGCGCGGGTCCTCGTCCGCGGCGAAGTCGAACGCGGCCCTGGTCGCGGCGCTGCGGACGTCGCTGGCGGCGCAGGACCTGCCGGCGGATGCGGTGCAGTTGCTGCCGAGCGAGGATCGCTCCAGCGTGACGCACCTGATCCAGGCCCGCGGGCTGGTGGACGTCGTCATTCCCCGCGGCGGCGCCGGCCTGATCAGCGCCGTCGTCCGCGACGCGACGGTCCCGACCATCGAGACGGGTGTCGGAAACTGCCACGTGTACGTGCACGCCGCGGCCGACCTCGAGATGGCCGAGCGGATCCTGCTCAATTCCAAGACCCGACGGCCGAGTGTCTGCAACACCGCCGAGACGGTGCTGATCGACGCCGCGATCGCGGAGACGGCCGTCCCGAAGCTGCTGCAGGCCCTCCAGATGCACAGTGTGACGGTCCACGGAGATCTGCCCGGGCTGGTGCCCGCGACCGAGGCGGACTGGTCGGAGGAGTACCTCACGCTGGATGTGGCGCTCAAGGTGGTCGACGATCTCGGCGCCGCGGTCGAGCACATCGACAAGTACGGAACCGGTCACACCGAGGCCATCGTGACGTCGGACCTCGCCGCCGCCCGCGAGTTCACCGCCCGGGTCGACGCGGCCGCCGTCATGGTCAACGCCTCCACCGCCTTCACGGACGGTGAGCAGTTCGGATTCGGCGCCGAGATCGGGATCTCCACGCAGAAACTGCACGCGCGCGGTCCGATGGGTCTCCCCGAACTGACCTCCACCAAGTGGATCGTGTGGGGAGACGGGCACACCCGCGCGGTCTAGACCCCCGTCAGACACCTCTCCAAGCACCTCTCCAAGCACCTCTCCAAGCACCTCTCCAAGCACCTCTAGCCCGTACACCCTTCTGAAAGGAGCGAGCGTGGACCGCGCACTGCCCACCACGACGCCGTTCTTCGCGAGCGTCGACGACGTCATCGCTCGGCTCGCCGAAACCGGATACCTGTCCGACAAGGGCACCGCGACCGCGGTGTTCCTCGCCGACCGGCTCGGAAAGCCCCTGCTCATCGAGGGCCCCGCCGGAGTCGGCAAGACCGAGCTCGCCCGCGCCGTGGCCGAGACCAGCGGTGCCGAACTGGTGCGGTTGCAGTGCTACGAGGGCGTCGACGAGGCCCGCGCGCTGTACGAGTGGAACCACGCGAAGCAGATCCTGCGCATCCAGGCGGGCAGCGACCACAGCTGGGACGCGACCAAGGCGGACGTCTTCTCCGAGGAATTCCTGCTGTCGCGGCCCCTGCTGACCGCCATCCGGCGCGAGGACCCGACGGTGCTGCTCATCGACGAGACCGACAAGGCCGACGTCGAAATCGAGGGGCTGCTCCTCGAGGTGCTCAGCGATTTCGCGGTCACCGTCCCCGAACTCGGCACCATCACGGCCACACGCAAGCCGTTCGTCGTCCTCACCTCGAACGCCACCCGCGAACTGTCGGAGGCCCTCAAGCGCCGCTGCCTCTTCCTGCATCTCGACTTCCCCGACGCGGAGCTCGAGCGGCGGATCCTCGCGAGCCGCGTGCCGGAACTTCCCGAGGCGGTGGCCGAGCAGTTGGTCAGGACGATCCGCGTGCTGCGCGGCATGCAGTTGAAGAAGCTGCCGTCGGTGGCCGAGACCATCGACTGGGGTCGCACGCTCCTGGCGCTGGGGCTCGACACCCTCGACGACGACGCCGTGCGCGCGACGATGGGTGTCGTCCTCAAACACCAATCCGACCAGCTGCGGGCTGCTGCCGAGCTGCGACTGAACTGAAGGACTCCCCATGGCTGCTGGTGGTCCACTCGCGTCCCGGTCGAAGCCGGGCGGTCCCGCGGCGCCGCACGGCCTGCCGGGGCATCTCGTCGACTTCGTCGAGGCGCTGCGGCGCCGCGGCATCATGGTCGGACCGTCCGAGACGGTCGACGCCGGACAGGTCATGGCCGTCCTCGATCTGCTCGACCGGGAATCGCTGCGCGAGGGTCTCGCGTGCGCGCTGTTGCGGCGTCCCACTCACCGGCCCACGTTCGACGCGTTGTTCGAACTCTGGTTCCCGGCGGCGGTCGGCCACCGATCGGACGGGGCGATCGACACGAGCCTGCCGCGGAACGCGAAAGGTGATATCGACTACGAGGCGCTGCGCGAACTGATCGTCGAGCTGCTCACCGACGGGTCGCCGGAGGCGATCGAACTCACCGAGCTCCTCACCGCGCAGATGGTCGAGGAACTCGGGCAGTACCAGTCGGCGAACGGTCCGTCGTTCTCGGCGTACCAGGCGCTGCGCGACGTGGCGCCGGAATCCCTGCTCAAGAAGATCCTCGACGGGCTGCTCGGCAATCAGCAGGACGGCGAAGCGCGAACCACGGAAAGCTACGAATCCGAGGTGGCCAAGCGCACCGCCGCCCAGCGGATCGCCGATTTCCGCAAGATGATCGAGAAGGAGACGCGGCGACGGTCCGCCGAGAACCTCGGCAAGGAACGGGTGGCGTCGTACGGCGTGCCGCGGCTGGCCGAGGAAGTCGACTTCCTGCGCGCGTCCGACGCCGAATTGACCGCGCTGAAACGCAACGTCACCCCGCTCGCCCGGCTACTCGCGAGCCGCCTGGCCGTGCGGCGCAGCCGTAACCGGGCCGGTTCGATCGACCTGCGCCGCACGCTGCGCAAGTCGATGTCCACCGGGGGAGTGCCCATCGACCTCGTCCAGCGCAAGCCCCGGCGGGCGCGGCCCGAGCTCGTCGTGATGTGCGACGTGTCGGGCTCGGTGGCCGGATTCAGCCACTTCACCCTGCTGCTCGTCCATGCGCTGCGGGAACAGTTCTCGCGGGTGCGGGTGTTCGCGTTCATCGACACCACCGACGAGGTCACCCGGTTCTTCGACTCGGGCGCCGACCTCGGCAGCGCCATGTCCCGGATGATCCGGGAAGCCGACCTGGTCGGCTACGACGGTCACTCCGACTACGGCAACGCGTTCGGGGTGTTCGCCGAGCGGTTCACTCAGAGCATCACGTCGCGTTCGTCGCTGCTGGTGCTCGGCGACGGTCGCAACAACTACCGGGACCCGAACCTCGAGGCCCTCGCCCGACTCGTGTCGGTGGCGAAACACGCGCACTGGCTCAACCCGGAGCCCCGCGGCCAGTGGGGATCGGGGGACTCGGCGGCCACGGTGTACAACGAGGTCATCAGCATGCACGAATGCCGATCCGCTCAGCAGCTGGCGTCGGTGGTCGCCGGATTGCTGCCGGTGTGAGCACGTAAGCTCGACACTCGTGGAACAGGGAGCAGCGGGCGCACGTCGGCGCCGCTTGGGAGTCATGGGCGGCACCTTCGACCCCATTCATCACGGTCACCTGGTGGCGGCCAGCGAGGTGGCAGACCGATTCAGCCTCGACGAGGTCGTCTTCGTGCCCACCGGCAGGCCGTGGCAGAAGCAGGGCAAGGGCGTCAGCCCCGCCGAGGACCGGTACCTGATGACGGTCATCGCCACCGCGTCGAATCCGCGATTCTCGGTCAGCAGGGTGGACGTCGACCGCGAGAAGGTCACCTACACTGTCGACACTCTGCGGGATCTGCGCAGCTACCACCCGGACGCCGAGCTGTACTTCATTACCGGTGCGGACGCCCTGGCGAGTATCCTGTCCTGGCAGGACTGGGAGGAACTGTTCTCGCTGGCGAAGTTCGTCGGGGTGTCGCGTCCGGGATTCGATCTCAACACCGAACATCTGGCCGGTCATCTGGACGCGTTGCCCGAGGACGCGGTCACGTTGATCGAGATCCCGGCTCTGGCGATCTCCTCGACGGAATGTCGGCGGCGCGCCAGTCGCCATCGTCCTGTGTGGTACCTCGTGCCGGACGGTGTGGTCCAGTACATCTCCAAACGGAACCTGTATCGGCCACCGGACTCCGAGCGCCTCGACGGCGCGACGACGATGTCCGAACCGGCCCCGGACAAGACCAAGAGTTAGTCAGTACTTTTCGAACGAACTGGGAGAACATCGCGTGAGCGCAACGACCGAAGCCATCGAGATGGCACGCATCGCGGCAGTGGCTGCCGACGAGAAGCTGGCCTCCGATGTGGTGGTGCTCGATGTTTCCGAGCAGCTGGTCATCACCGACTGCTTCGTCATCGCCTCCGCGCCCAACGAGCGCCAGGTGAATGCGATCGTCGAGAACATCGAGGATCGTCTGCGTGAGGCAGGTCACAAGCCGGTGCGTCGTGAGGGCACCCGCGAAGGCCGTTGGGCACTGCTCGATTTCGTGGACGTGGTCATCCACGTCCAGCACAACGAGGAACGCAACTTCTACGCACTCGACCGACTGTGGAAGGACTGCCCGACCGTGCCCGTCGAGGGTCTCGGGCAGCACGGTCCGGCCGACGCGAACGGTGCGGGCGCCCCCGAGGCCGAGGAGTCCGAACTGTGACGGATGCTCAACGTGCCCCGCGGCGTCTGATACTGCTCCGCCACGGACAGACCGAGTACAACGCCGACAACCGCATGCAGGGCCAACTCGACACCGAACTGTCGGAGCGGGGGCGGTCGCAGGCCCGCGCCGCCGCATCCGCGTTGGTCGGTCGCAGGCCGATCTCCATCGTGTCCTCCGATCTGCGCCGTGCGTACGACACCGCCGTCGAGGTCGGTGACAACGCCGGTTTGCCGGTGCAGATCGACGAGCGACTCCGCGAGACGCATCTCGGTGACTGGCAGGGGCTCACGCATCTCGACGTCGACGCACGCGCACCCGGCGCCCGCGCCACGTGGCGGGGCGACGCGACCTGGGCGCCGCCCGGCGGGGAGAGCCGCCTCGACGTCGCGCGGCGCAGCAAGCCGGTGGTCGCGGAACTCGTCGAGAAGCACGAGGACTGGGCCGAGAAGCCGGTGGTCCTGGTCGCTCACGGCGGATTGATCGCCGCGCTGACCGCCGCCCTGCTGGATCTGCCCGTCGACCGCTGGCCGGTGCTGGGCGGACTGGGCAACACGAGTTGGGTGCAGCTGAGCGCGTACGGAAACCCCGATTCGCTCAACTGGCGTCTCGACGTGTGGAACGCGTCTGCGAGTGTGGCCAGTGACGTCCTCTGAGGTGGGCACCGGCTCCGGGGAACGCCCCGTCCTGCTCGTGCTCGCCGATTCGCTGTCGTATTACGGACCCAAGGGCGGTCTCCCGTCCGACCACCCCGACATCTGGCCCAATATCGTTGCACGTCAACTCGGTTGGGACGTAGAACTGGTGGCGCGGATCGGCTGGACCAGCCGTGACGTGTGGTGGGCGCTGACGCAGGACCCGCGCGTGTGGTCCGCGGTTCCCCGAGCCGGCGCCGTCGTGTTCGCCATCGGGGGCATGGATTCGCTTCCGTCTCCGCTTCCGACGGCACTGCGGGAACAGTTGCGCTACGTCCGCCCGCCCGCGCTGCGGCGTGTCGTGCGGACCGGCTACCAGTGGCTGCAGCCCCGGCTGTCGCCGCTGGGGTGGCCGGTGGCGCTGCCCCCGCGGCTGAGCGTCGAATACCTGGAGAGTTCACGGGCGGCGCTCGAGTACATGCGCCCCGAACTCCCCGTCATCGGCACCCTGCCGTCCGTGCATCGCAGCGAGGCGTACGGCAAGGTTCATGCGGGCCGCCCCGGCGCCGTGGCCGCCATCACCGCCTGGTCGGAGGAGAAGAACGTGCCCCTCGTTGATCTCGCGGAGGCGGTGCGCGCCAACGTCTTCAGCGAACACGGAAATCCGGACGGCATCCACTGGGGCTGGGACGGACACACCGAGGTCGCCGCGGCCATGCTGACCGCCCTCCGCGCGGCGGGTGTCGCGCCGGAGGTCGCCGGGGACGCGGTTCCGGCCGACCCGGTGTCGAGTGGAGCCGAGTAGTCCGATGCCCGTCGTCGTCGTCACCGATTCTTCGGCATCCATCCTGCCGGAACTCGTCGAGCAGTACGGGATCCTGGTGGTCCCGCTCCACGTCCTCAGCGGCGGCAAGGATTTCCGGGAGGGGATCGACGAGGTCCCGGAGGAACTTGCCGGAGTCACCACGTCGGGAGCCTCGCCGAGCGAGCTGTCCGAGGCCTACGCGGCAGCGCTGGAACTCAGTGACGGCGCGGGAGTTCTCGCCGTCCACATCTCGCGGCAACTGTCCGGCACCTGGGAGGCCGGCCGCCAGGCGGCGCAGGAGTTCGATGGCCGCGTGCGGATCGTCGATTCCCAGTCCGCCGGAATGGGTTTGGGCTACCCGGTGCTGGAGGCGGCGCGGCTGGCGCAGGACGGTGCCGACCTCGAGGCGGTGTACCGGCGGGCTGTCGACGTCGCGAGCCGCGGGCGTTGCCTGATCGTCGTGGACCGGCTCGACCAGTTGCGTCGCGGGGGGCGGATCGGTACGGCCGCCGCGCTGCTCGGGACCGCGCTGGCGATGAAACCGGTCCTGCACCTCGTGGACGGTCGGCTGGTTCTGAAGGAGAAGACGAGGACCTCGACCAAGGCGATGGCCCGAATGGTCGACGCCGCGGTGGAGCAGGCGGGTCTGGACAGGACGGCCGTCGCTGTGCATCACATGCACGCCCCGCGGCGGGCCGAAGCGGTCGCGCAGCAACTGAAAGACCGGATTCCGCAGGTCAGCGATATCGTCGTCACCGATTTCAGCTCGGTGATCGGAGCCCACGTCGGGGCGGGTGCCATCGGCATCGTGCTGTGCCCGGAGCCCGTCCTGCACCACGACGACCACGATTCATCCACAACTTCGCACTGATCCACAGGAAGATTCGAAACGCCCGGTCACCCGGGCATCGGGGTGGGCGGGCCACTCTACTGTCGCGTCATGGGCATCAGGGAAGAGCGCTCGAGAGGCCGGACCCGTCTCGCGTTCCTCACATCGGGGGAACGCGAGGCCCTTCCTCCGGCCACGCCGGCGGCGCCGGAGTGGCTCGTCGAGCCCGACGTAACCGACCTCGACGGCGACACGACGTGGTCGGCCGAACACCGCCGGGGTGTCTTCTCGCTGCCCGACCGGTGGCGTGACGCCCGGTTCGATCCCGGACGATCCGGTGCGATCGTACTGATCGTGGTGGGAGTTCTCGTCGCGGCGGTCACCGTGGTGGGCGTGCGTAGCGATCGGCCGGAGACCCAGGCCGTTCCGTCGCTGCCCGCGGCGGGAGTGCAGTCCCCGGCCCCGGCACCCGAATCACCGACACCGGCCGCCGCGGCGCCGCCGGCTCCGTCGGAGGAGATCGTCGTCAGCGTCGTCGGGCTGGTGGTCTCGGCCGGGCTGGTCCGTCTTCCACCGGGCTCGCGTGTCGCGGACGCGCTCGCCGCAGCCGGGGGAGTGCGCGACGGCGCCGACACGCTCGGATTGAATCTGGCACAACGATTGTCGGACGGCGATCAGGTACTCGTGGGAGTCGCGACCACGCAGGCGCCCCCGAGCGCGGTGGGCGGCACGTCCACCGGGGCCCCGGCCGCGGGTGGTGCGACCGCCACGGCCGGTGGGCTGGTGAACCTCAACACGGCGACGGCGACGGAACTCGACGCGCTGCCCGGCGTCGGCCCCGTCACGGCGGCGGCGATCGTTGCGTGGCGCACGACCAACGGCACGTTCACCGACATTTCCCAACTGGGGGAGGTGGACGGCATCGGGCCGGTGCGGCTCGAGAAGCTGCGCGGCCAGGTCACGCTCTGATGCCCGAGAGCGAACCCCGGCTCCTCGATCTGCGGCTCGTCTCGTTCGCCGGGATGTGCTGGGTGGCAACACTGGTCGGCGTTCTCGGAGGGTCCCGGGCGGCGTGGGTGTTCGTGGGCGCACTGTCGGGAGCGGGGATTCTCCTCGCCGCCGGATGCGCCCTGCTCGGGACGCGGCGATGGACGGCGGGAACGCTGGCGGTCCTGCTGTTCGGATCCTGCTGCGGTGGCGGCGTGGCCTGGCGGGTGCAGAACGTGGAACGGCACCCGTTGACCGAACTCGCGCGAAACGAGACGTGGGTGACGCTTGTCGTGACCCCGGTCGACGACCCTCGGCCGATCGTGGGCTTCGGACGGCGCGTCCTCGTGAACGCGGACGTGGTCGAGATCCGCCGGGCCACCGAGACCGTCCACACGGGCGGCGCGGTGGTTCTCCTCGCCCCGGCGGAGGGGTGGCTCGGGCTGCTACCGGGTCAGGAAGTGGTTCTGCGGGGGCAGTTGAGCCCGCCGCTGCACCGGGACCTGAGCCTGGCCACCGTCCGGGTGTCGGGGCCACCCACCGGGGTCGGCCCCGCGCCCCCGCATCAGCGGTGGGCCGGCGCCCTGCGTGGACGGTTCGCCGCGGCCGCGGCCGTCCTCCCCGAGGGTCAAGCCGGGCTCCTGCCGGGGCTGGTGGTCGGCGACACCTCCGCGCTGCCCCCGGAGCTGAAGGAAGACTTCACCGCGACCGGACTGACGCACCTCACCGCGGTGTCGGGGGCGAATGTCAGCATCCTGCTGGGCGCGGTTCTGCTCCTGGTGCGAGCGGTGGGGCTCGGTCCCCGTGCCGGCGCGGTGCTCGCCGCAGTGGCCCTGATCGCCTTCGTGGTGATCGCGCGACCGTCTCCCAGTGTGTTGCGTGCCGCAGCGATGGGTTCGGTCGCGCTGCTGGCGCTCGTGACCGGGCGACGGAAACAGGCGATGCCCGCGCTCGCCGGGGGTGTCATCGCCCTGGTGGCCTGGTCGCCGGCACTGGCGGTGGACTTCGGATTCGCCCTCTCGGTGACCGCCACCGCGGCGTTGATCGTGATCGCGCCCGTGTGGGTGGACCGCCTCATGGGCCGCGGGTGGCCGCGGGCGCTGGCCGAGACCGTGGCGGTGACCGTCGCCGCCTTCGTCGTGACCGCGCCGATCGTGGCCGCGATGGCCGGGACCGTGAGCCTGGTGTCGATCTGCGCGAACATGCTGGTCGCCCCCGTGATCGGTGTGATCACCGTGGTGGGGGCGGTGGCCGCGCTCGTCGCCGCGATCAGCGTGCCCGCCGCGGCCGTGGCGGTGCGCCTGACGCAGTGGCCGCTGTGGTGGCTGGTGACCGTGGCCGAACGGGGAGCGCGAATTCCCGGCGCGTCGATACCGGTGCCGTCCGGGCCTGCCGGTGCCGCGGTCGTCCTCGGCGCCGTGCTCGCGATCGGCGTGGCACTCCGCAGCCGCCGTTCCCGGCTGGTGCTCGCCGGAATCGCCCTCGGTGTGCTGGTGCTGTGGGCGCCGGTCTGGCCGTCGTCGCTGGTTCGGCTCGAGTGAGCGCAGTCGAATCCGGGCAACCTCCACAGAACTCGAAGAAAGGGGCGAACCATGCAGGTGGGTTTCAAGCTGATGGCTGAGACCTTCGATCCGCGGGAGATCGTGCGGCAGGCGGTGGAAGCCGAACGCGCCGGCTTCGACTTCGTCGAGGTGAGCGATCACTACCACCCCTGGCTCTACAGCCACGGCCATTCGGGGTTCGTGTGGTCGATGCTGGCGGCGGCCGCAGCCCGCACCAGCCGGATCGGTCTGGCCACCGGCGTCACCTGCCCGTTCGTCCGATACCACCCCGCGATCATCGCGCAGGCCGCGGCCACCACCGCCGTTCTCAGCGAGGGCCGCTTCACCCTCGGGCTGGGCTCGGGAGAACGGCTGAACGAGCACGTCGTCGGCGGCGGGTGGCCGTCGGTCACCGTCCGGCACCGGATGCTCCGTGAGGCGATCGACATCATCCGGCTGCTGTGGTCGGGCGGCTACCACTCCTACGAGGGCAGGCACCTCACGCTCGACGACGCCCGCGTTTTCGATCTCCCCGACGTACCGCCCACGATCGCGGTGGCGGCGGGCGGAACGGAGGCCGTCCGCATCGCGGCGGAACTCGGCGACGGACTATTCGCCACCCAACCCGACCCGGACCTGGTGAAGGCCTATACCGGTGCCGGCGGGACGGGACCGCGGTACGGGGAAGTGCCCCTCGCATGGGCGCGTGACGAGGAATCCGCGGTCGAATCGGCGCACCGGCTGTTCCGGTTCGGGTTGACCGGGTGGAAGGTTCAGGCGGAGCTGCCGAATCCGATCAACTTCGAGGCGGCGTCGTCCTCGATCCGCACCGGGGACGTCCGGGACGCCATGGCGTGCGGGCCGGACGTCCGGCGGCACCTCGAGGTGGCAGGCACGTTCGTGGACGCCGGGTTCGATCATCTGGCGCTGATCGATGCGGGACCGGACGTGGATGGATTCTTCGAGTTCTTCGCCAACGAGCTGAACGAGCCACTGCGGGCGCTGACGACATCGTGATGCCCGCTGTGCCACTGGGCTTTTCGACGACATCGACCTGGTGAGGAAAAGCCGGGAGGAGCCACTTCTGTATCGTTTCGACTTCGATTCCCGATGTGTGTATGCGACACCGAAACACCGACTACCATCCGGTGGCAGATGTAGCGGTGAACGGTCTTGGAACGCACCCGCATTGGAGGGCGAGAGGGATGTCGGAATCGGAGCGGACAGATCTCGATGTGGACGAAGAACTGGACGCCGTCCAGGTCCGGAGGGCGCAGCGCGTCGTCGCTGCGCAGTCGCTCGACGCCGCAGACTGCCGCATGCTCCTGTCGATGCTGGGTATCGCGGGCAACCCCGATGCGCCGGAGGCGGACTGACCGGTCAGGTCACCTTCCGGTGATGATGGGCGACGATTTCCTGCGCCACCGTCGCCAGTTTGACGTTCATGTCCTGCGAGGTGGTGCGGAGAATCTCCATCGCCTGGGTCTCGGAAATGTTGTGGAACGCCATCAGCAGGCCCACGGCCTTCCCGATCTCACGATTGCTGGCGAGGCCGGCCCGCAGCGTCTCGGCCTCGAGGTGCTCGTGCACGGCCGCCAGCGCTACCGCCGCGAACGAGGCGAGCATGATGCCCTGCTCGACGGACGTGGTGGTCAGAGCTCCCGGGGTGTCGGAGAACAGATCGAGCGCTCCGACCTTGCGTCCCAGGATGACGAGACGGAATCCGGCAGCCCCGCGCACCGGCGTGTGGGCCAGAACCCGCTGCGACAGCCGGGGCCACTGCGAACCGGCCGCGAGGTCCGTTTCGAACTGAGGTGTGTCGCTGACGATGGCGTCGACGCAGGGCCCCTCGTTCTCGATGCGCTCGAACTCGTCGACGCGGGCGGCGACCTCGTCACTGGCGGCGACCGTCACGTAGCGCGACCCCTCCCGGAGCATCAGGCTGGCGTGTGCACAGCCTTCGACGAGAAGCGGCGCGGCATCGCAGATGGCTTGGTGAACATGCCCGAAATCCTGACCTGCGTACAGGAGGTCCGCGAGGGTCGCGAACGTCGCGGCCGACTTGCCGATGGCTTGGACGCGCGTCGGATCGGGCACTCTGTCTTGCATCGCGTCCTCCCGCACTCGGGCTTGCACCCGGCTCTGTGATTCAGTCTGCCAGAGCGGGAGGTCGCCGCCGGACCGGGCGACGGAATTCGCGATCTTCCGCCGGGAGCGGTCGCCTCGGCGGAAGATGACGACATGGTGACGCCCGCCGAGAGCCCACTCGTGACCATTGCCCAGGGAACTCTGCGGGGCACCTGCCGCGGCGGAGTGCTGTCGTGGAAAGGCATTCCCTACGCCGCTCCACCGGTCGGCGAGTGGAGGCTGCGCTCACCCTGCGCGCCCGAACCCTTCACCGAGGTGCGCGACTGTTCCCGGTTCGGCCCGATCGCACCGCAGAACGAGCACGGGCCGCTGCCCATCGACCCCGGACTGTCCCTCGACGAGGACTGCCTGTCCGTGAACGTCTTCGCCCCGGCGACGGGGTCGGATCGACCGCGGCCTGTGATGGTGTGGATTCACGGCGGCGCGTACTACCTCGGTTCGTCCGGGCAGCGCATGTTCGACCCCACCCATCTGGTCGAACGTGGGGACGTGGTGGTGGTGACGCTCAACTACCGCCTCGGTGCGCTGGGATTCCTGGACTTCTCCTCGTTCTCGACCGAGCGGCATCCGTTCGACACGAACCTCGGCCTGCGTGACCAGATCGCGGCACTGACCTGGGTCCGTGACAACATCGCGGCGTTCGGTGGCGACCCCGACGACGTGACGTTGTTCGGTGAATCCGCCGGTGGCGGCGCCGTCACGACCCTGATGACATCCCCCCGCGCGGAGGGGCTGTTCCACCGTGCGATCGCCGAGAGCTCACCCGCCACCTCGGTGTACGGCAGAGAACGTGCGGCGAGCATCGCCGAGTCCTTTCTCGAGTTGCTCGACATCGCACCGTCCGACGCGGGACGTCTGCGCGATCTCCCCGCCGACGTGCTGACGAAGGCATGCGTGGAACTCGTCCAGCAGGTGCCCGCGCGTGTGCCCGGCACCCTCGCGGTTGCCCCCACCGTCGACGGGGACGTGGTCCCGCACTACCCCGTGGCGGCCTTCCAGAACGGTCTCGCGCACCGGATCCCCCTGCTGATCGGGACGAACAAGGACGAGGCGTCGATGTTCCGGCTGATGAAGTCGCCCCTGATGCCGATCACCCCCGACGCTGTCCATCAGATGTTCGTGGCGATCGCCGCCGACCATCCCGACCTTCCCGCCGACGAGGAGCAGGAGGTGGCGGCGGCGTATCCCGACTACCCGAAGAAACGCTCGGCCATGGAGATCTCGCGGGATGCCGCATTCCGGATGCCGACGCTGTGGATCGCGGAGGCGCACAGCCGCGTCGCGCCGACGTGGCTGTATCGCTTCGACTACGCCACCCCCTTCCTGCGCGCCGCGCGGATCGGTGCCACCCACGGCACCGAGGTGCCGTACGTCTTCGGGAACTTCGGCGTCGTCCCGCGTGACCCCACGTTCAAGCTCGGCGGACACCGAACCGCCGGGCACGTGTCGGAACGGATCCAGCGGCGATGGTTGTCCTTCGCCGTGGACGGCACCCCGGACGGAACGGACGCGGAGGTCGGCTGGCCCCGGTACGACGAAGCGGATCGCACGACGCTGCTGATCGGGAAGTCCGACGCCGTCGTCGCCGACCCGGACCGGGAACTCCGCCGGGCGTGGGGTGAGGAGGTCATCGGTTTCACGTGAGCCCGAGGGCACCCGGTTTCGTCTCGGCGGAACGGGGGATACCTGCTGAATGAGTCCTGCAGCAACGGAATCGGGTCGCGACCTCACCGTGGGGGTCGAAGAGGAGTTCTTCCTCGTCGACGAGTCCGGACACCTTTCCGGGGCAGGGCCCGACGTGGTCGCGGAGGCGGGCCACGACATTCGCGGGCTCCAGCGTGAACTCGCGCGATGCCAGATCGAGACGGCGACCGGTGTGTGCCACACCGGAGAGGAACTGCACGAGGAACTGCGCAGCCTCAGGCGCCGGCTGATGAAGGCTGCCGCCGGCCGCGACCTGTCGCTGCTGCCGAGCGGTACACCGCCGATGACCGAGGGCGTGCCTCCGGCGATCACCCCGAGCCCGCGTTACGAGGAGATGGCCCGCCACTTCGGGTCGATCGTGGACACGGTGACCACGTGCGGCTGTCACGTGCACGTGGGAATCCCGAGCCGTGAGATCGGTGTCCGGGTGAGCAACCAGGTGCGCAGTTGGCTGCCGGTGCTCCTCGCCCTCGCCGGAAATTCGCCGTTCCACGGTGGGCACGACACGGGCTACCACAGCTGGCGGCACATCCTGTGGTCGCGCTGGCCGTCGGCGGGCCCGCCCCCGCATTTCGATTCCGCGGACGAGTACGAGTCGATCGTCGGCGCGATGATCGGATCCGGCGCCGCCATGGATCGTGGAATGATCTACTGGCACGTCCGCCTCTCCGACAAGCAACCCACCATCGAGGTCAGAATCGCGGACGTCGCCATGACCGCGGCGCACGCAGCGCTCTACGCGGTGGTGGTGAAGGGACTGGTCGGGTGGGCGCTGCTCTCGGTCGAGGACGGTCTCACCGTGCCGTGGCTGCGCGTCGAACTGCTCCGTGCGCAACTGTGGCGGGCGGCCCGCGACGGACTCGACGGGGAATGCACGAGTCCCGCCGCGGACCGGTCGCTGCCGATCCGGCGGCAGCTGGAACTGCTGAACGAGTGCATAGCCCCCTGCCTGGGGGCGGGCGATCGCGCCTTCCTCGAATCGGGACTCGACTCCGTCCTGCGAGAGGGGACGGGCGCCGAGAGGCAACGCGCCGAGTTCGAACGCGACGGCACACTGGCGTCGGTGGTGGGGCTCCTGACGCGAGAAGTGGTCAGCTGAGCAGCGGCAGGGAGCGGAGATAGCCGGGATGCAGCAGCCCGGCGGAGTGCGGCCCCGTGAACAGGGCGCCCGCGCTGGAATCGGGTCCGGCACGGAGCGGACCGGGGTCGTCGATCAACGCCTCCATGGTCGCGGTGTCGACGAGGACGAGGTCGATGCGCTGCTCGACGGGGTGGTACAGCGCGAGGATCACCGGTTCGGGGTGGTGGGCGGCGGCGCGTCGCATCACCTGCAGCGCGGGATCGGTGGCCAGGGCGAGCACGGTGACCTCGGCGAACGACGCGAGCCCGTCCGCGACCTCGTGGCCGGCGACGCTGCGCCACGTCCGCCCGTACAGGGTGAGAGCGTCGGTGTGGTGCCGCTGATCGTCGACGGTCCGCACCGTGCCGCGCGGCAGGTCGAGCAGGGTCCGCCATTGCGCTTCGAAGAACTCGGTCGCGGCGTCGAAGTCGGTTTGGTTCACGGCGACGTTCCGAGACCCGTTCGGTGCGGGTTCGAGAGGGCTGCCGCCACGGGCGAACACGGTCTCGGTGTGCCCGGACACCGAGCAGCGGGCCACCAGTTGTACCGACCACCGGATGAGCAGTCCGTCGCGGCCGGTGTACCGGAACCCGAGCTCGTACCGTTGCCCCGCCGCCCTGTCGTCGTCGAGGTCGATCGTGTGCGCGTAATCCTCGCGGGCGACGCCGTCCACCCCGGTATCCGCGGTCATGTGATCGAGTGTCCACCGATGGCGCAGTGTCCGGGCGGCGATGGAGATAGTCGCGTTCCGGGGTGTCGGCGAACGTGTCCGCCCCACGTGGCACGATCTTCGCGTGAGCACTCCAACTCAGCTCGAACAGCTCCATCTCGTCCTCGGTGACGAGGAGTTCCTCGTCGAACGCGCGGTGGCGCAGGTCATCGGGCAGGTCCGTGCGACAGCGGACGTGGCGGCGGGCGCGGACCTTCCCGTCAACCGGCTGCGGGCGGGCGATGCGGGGGCGCCGGAACTCGCCGAACTGCTCAGTCCCTCCCTGTTCGCCGAAGACCGGGTGGTGGTGCTCGAGGCCGCAGCCGAGGCGGGCAAGGACGCGGTGGCACTGGTCCTGGGCGCTGCCGGAGATCCACCGCCGGGTGTCGTTCTCGTCGTCCTCCACTCGGGCGGCGGACGCGCGAAGGCGATGACCGGGGCGTTGGAGAAGCTCGGCGCCGTTGTCCACCCGTGCGCCAAGCTGAAGTCCGGCGACATCATCGGCTTCATCCGCGGCGAGTTCCGCACACTGGGGGTCCGGGTGTCACCGGAAGTGGTGCAGAGCGTGTTCGAAGGGGTGGGCTCGAATCTGCGCGAGCTGGCCGCGGCGTGCTCGCAGCTCACGGCAGACACCGGCGGCAAGATCGACGTCGCGGCCGTGCAGCGGTACTACTCGGGCAAGGCCGAGGTCAGTGGATTCGATGTCGCGGACAAGGCCGTCGCCGGCGACACCGCGGGTGCGATCGAGGCGCTGCGCTGGGCGATGCTGCGGGGTGTGCCACACGTGCTGCTGGCGGACGCGCTCGCCGACGCGGTGCACTCGATTGCCCGGGTGGCCCCGGCCGGACGGGGAGACCCGTTCCGGATGGCGTCGGAACTGGGTATGCCGCCCTGGAAGATCAAGAAGGCGCAGGCCCTTGCGAACGGGTGGACACCCACCTCGGTGGGGGAGGCGCTGCGGATCGTCGCCACACTCAACGCCGACGTCAAAGGCGCCGCCGCTGACGCGGACTACGCCGTGGAGAGTGCCGTGGGACGCGTCTCCCGGTTACGTCAGATCTGACTCGAGACACGACAACAGCCGCTCGATCCTAGGATCGAGCGGCTGTTGGAGAGCCTACGACGGAAGAACCGTCAGATCTTGTTGGCAGCCTGCGCGAGAGCAGACTTCTTGTTGGCAGCCTGGTTGGCGTGAATGACGCCCTTGCTGGCTGCCTTGTCGAGCTTGCGGCTGGTGGCGACGAGGAGCTCGTTGGCCTTGTCCTTGTCACCGGCCGCCGCAGCCTCGCGGAACGAGCGGATCGCCGTGCGCAGCGAGGACTTCACCGACTGGTTACGGAGTCGGGCCGCCTCGTTGGTACGGATCCGCTTCACCTGGGACTTGATGTTGGCCACGCGTAAAATCCTGTCGTCTTAAGCTGGTTACGGTCGAGAAAGCTGTGGGCGCACACATATGCACCGACAGGCGAGATTACCAGTGATCGGTGTCCGATCTCAAACCGGCGCCGGGACGCGCCGACAAATCCTGCAGCTGCGCTGCTGAACGGGTGTGCATGTAGCAGCATGTCTGGGATGACGCCCCCAGCATCGAAGTCGTCAACAGTAGCGAAATCGTCGGCAACCTCGAAAGCCCCCGTCCGAAAATCGGGGGGAAGCACGCAGGCGGGTGCGAAGGCAGCGGGAACCCAGCCCCGGACGCGGGTGACCGCGCGGCCGCGCAAGCCCGCACCCCCCGCTCACGTGTTCGACGGTTACACCGACCTCGGCCGATACGGGCTCGCGTTCGACGAGATGTTCGACCGCGACGGCACCGTCCGCCCGCCGTACAAGGGCGTGTTCAAGGCGCTCGAGCCGGCGGACCGGGCCGACCTCGCCGCCCGATCCGACGCCCTGGGCAGGGCGTTCATCGACCAGGGCGTGACGTTCTCGCTGTCCGGTCAGGAACGGCCGTTCCCGCTCGATCTCGTGCCGCGAGTCATCGCTGCAGCGGAATGGACGCGCCTCGAGAAGGGCATCAAACAGCGCGTGCATGCGCTCGAGATGTTCCTCGACGATGTCTACGGGGAACAGCGCATCCTGCGTGACCACGTGCTGCCGAAGCGGTTGGTCACGTCGTGCGAGCACTTCCACCGGGAGGCCGCGGGGATCGTCCCGCCGAACGGTGTGCGAATCCACGTCGCCGGGATCGACCTCGTCCGCGACGAGAACGGGGTGTTCCGCGTCCTCGAGGACAACCTGCGTTCCCCGTCCGGGGTGTCGTACGTCATGGAGAACCGTCGCACGATGGCACGGGTCTTCCCCGACCTGTTCATGTCGCACCGCGTGCGGTCCGTCGGTGACTACGCCTCCCACCTGTTGCGGGCGCTGCGCGCGTCGGCTGCCTTGAACGAAGCCGATCCGACCGTCGTCGTGCTGACACCCGGCGTCGCGAACTCCGCGTACTTCGAGCATTCGCTGCTCGCACGCCAGATGGGCGTCGAGCTGGTCGAGGGCCGCGACCTCTTCTGCCGCGACAACATGGTCTACATGCGCACGACCGAGGGGGAGCGGCAGGTCGACGTCATCTACCGCCGCATCGACGACGACTACCTCGACCCCATGCACTTCCGGCCCGACTCGGTGCTGGGGGTGGCCGGTGTGCTCAATGCGGCGAGGGCGGGCAACGTCGTCATCTCGAGTGCCGTCGGGAACGGAGTCGGCGACGACAAACTCGTCTACACGTACGTTCCTCAGATCATCGACTACTACCTCGGCGAGAAGCCGTTGCTCGCGAACGTCGACACGTTCCGGTGCTGGCTGGACGAGGAGTGCGAGGAGGTCCTGGACCGGGTCGACGAACTGGTGATCAAACCGGTGGAGGGCTCCGGCGGCTACGGCATCGTCTTCGGCCCCGACGCGTCACCGAAGGAACTGAACACGATCACCCGGAAGATCAAGGCCGACCCCCGTGGGTGGATCGCCCAGCCGGTCGTCCAGCTGTCCACGGTGCCGACCAAGGTCGGGGACGAACTGGTTCCCCGGCACGTCGACCTGCGGCCCTTCGCCGTCAACGACGGCGACGACGTGTGGGTGCTGCCGGGCGGGCTCACCCGGGTGGCCCTGCCCGAGGGATCGCTCGTCGTGAACTCCAGCCAGGGCGGCGGCAGCAAGGACACGTGGGTGCTGGCGAGCAGGAGCTCCGACGAAGAACGGGAACTCGCCGGCGAGGAGCTCGTGGCCGAGCCGGCGCAGTCGGCGGAGGCCGAGCAGGGGCCCGAGCTCAGCACGACCCAACTACAGCAACAGCAACAGCAACAGCAACAGCAGCAGCAGCAACACGGCAGGGGAGGTGATCGCTGATGCTGGCGAGGAACGCGGAATCGCTGTACTGGATCGGCCGGTACGTGGAGCGGGCCGACGACATGGCCCGGATTCTCGACGTCGCCGTGCACCAGTTGCTCGACGACGCCTCGGTGGACCCGGACCGCACGTCCCGGTTGCTGTTGCGGGTGCTCGGCATCGAAGCGCCCGACACCCAGCTCGACGTCCGGTCGGTGACGGAACTGGTGGCGTTCAGCCGCAACCAGGTGGGCTCGATCATCGACTCGCTCGCCAGCGCCCGGGAGAACGCTCGGGGTGCCCGCGAGGTCACGTCCAGCGAGATGTGGGAGTGCCTGAACACCACGTACAACGGGCTCGCGGAACGGGAGCGGGCGTCCAAGCGTCTCGGGCCGCACGAGTTCTTCCGGTACGTGGAGGAACGGGCGGCGATGTTCGCGGGTCTGGCCGACTCGACCATGAGCCGCGACGACGGGTACCGCTTCCTGCTGCTGGGCCGCTCGATCGAACGGGTCGACATGCTCGCGCGGATGTTGCTGTCCCGTGCGGGCGACCGCCCGTCCTCGCCGGCGTGGGTGACGGTGCTGCGCTCCGCGGGAGCCCACGACACCTATTTGCGCACGTACCGCGGAGCGCTGGACGCCAACCGTGTGGTCGAGTTCATCCTGCTGGACCGCCTGTTCCCGCGGTCGGTGTTCCACGCCATCCGACAGGCGGAGCAGTGCCTCGCCGAACTCGACCACCAGCCCGACAGCCGCGTCGGCCCCCGGGCCGAGGCGCAGCGCCTACTGGGCCGGGCGCGGAGCGAACTCGAGTTCCTGCCGCCGGGAGTGCTCCTCGAAGACCTCCAGGACAGGCTCGCGGGGTTACAGGAAACCTGCCGGGAGCTGGGAGAAGCCATAGCGCTGCAGTATTTTCACGCCGCGCCGTGGGTGGCGTGGACCGATGCACGGGCCGTCGGCGGCGACGCCGTCGTGGAGGGAGAGCTGTGAGCTGGCGTATGAGAGTCGTGCACACCACCGGGTATGCCTACGACGCACCGGTCACGTCGTCGTACAACGAGGCCCGTCTCACCCCTCGCGGGGACGGCAGGCAGACGGTGATCCTGAACCGTGTGGAGACGACACCGGCGACGCGGTCGTACCGCTACACCGACTACTGGGGCACCGCCGTCACCGCATTCGATCTCCATGCGCCGCACAAGGAACTCGAGGTCACCGGACTGTCCGTGGTGGAGACCGAACCGTTCTGGGAACCGGAGGAGAAGGCGGACTGGGACGAGCTGGCCGGTGCGCCGCTCACGGACCGGTTCAACGAACAGTTGAGCAACACCACGTTCGTTCCGCGGAACCGCAAACTGGACAGCATCGCCCGGGACCTGCGCAAGGGCCGCACCCCCGACGAAGCCGTCGTCGCGGCCGCGGACTGGGTGCATCAGGAGATGGACTACGTCCCGGGGACGACCGGCGTCCACACGTCCGCGGTCGACGCCTGGGCCGAGCGGCAGGGGGTGTGCCAGGACTATGCGCACCTGACGCTGGTGCTGCTCCGCAGCATGGGAATTCCGAGCCGCTATGTGTCCGGCTATCTGCACCCGAAACCCGATGCGGCAGTGGATGACACGGTGGCGGGCGAGAGCCACGCATGGGTGGAGGCGTGGACCGGCGCCTGGTGGGGATACGACCCCACCAACGCCGTGGCGGTCAACGAACAGCACGTGTCGGTGGGCATCGGGCGGGACTACGCGGACGTTCCGCCGCTGAAGGGCATCTTCTCCGGGGGCCGGGCAACTGATCTCGAAGTCGTCGTGGAGATCACACGTCTGGCGTAAAGTCCCACGCATATCTGTGGAAAGCATGACTAACGATCCATTTCGACGAAGGTGGGTTCAATGTCTCCAACCGCACAGGAATACGTAGAAGTCGAACCGATCTCGGATCTCAAGAAATACGTAGCAGAGGCGATCGGTACGTTCGTACTGGTCTTCGCGGCAGTGGGTACGGCTGTTTTCGCCGGAGCCAAGGTCGGGAACCTCGGTGTGGCACTGGCATTCGGACTGACACTCCTCTTCCTCGTCTACGCCATCGGCCCCATCTCGGGCTGCCACGTCAACCCGGCCGTCACCGTCGGGCACCTCGCGCTCGGCCGGTTGTCCGTCGTGAAGGCCGGGCTGTACGTCGTCGCCCAGATCATCGGTGGTCTCGTCGCCGGCGTGGTGATCTACGCGATCGCGCAGAGCCTGCCGTCCTACAACCGGGCCGACGACGGTCTCGGCGCCAACGGCTGGGGCGCCCACAGCCCGTCGGCGATCAAGGGACCACTCGGCGGGGTCATCGAGAACGGTTACGGCATCGGTGCGGCGATGATCGTCGAAATCCTCCTCACCGCGCTGCTGGTGTTCGTCGTCCTCGCCTCCACCGACCAGATCTCCGACGTCCCCCTGGCCGGCGTCTCGATCGGATTCACGCTCGCCGTGATCCACCTCGCGTCGATCCCGATCGACAACACGTCGGTCAACCCCGCCCGCAGCCTCGCCGTCGCGCCCTACCAGAACGGCGCGCTCGCTCAGGTGTGGTTGTTCATCGTCTTCCCGTTGATCGGTGGCGCGGTGGGAGCGCTGGCCTATCGGTCGCTGTTCGGCCGGTACGACCGACTGCAGAGCTGAGCCTCGACTGACCCTCCTGCGGGCCGGGGTTCTCGCGTGCACACTGCTCGCGCTCACCGCGGCGGTCCCCGCGGCCGCGACCGCCGAGGACGCGCCGCGGCCCGGGCCGAGCTATGTCGCCCTCGGCGACTCCCGGGCCTCCGGCCCGCTCATCGAGGTCTCCGCGCACCGGGACCTGTGCCTGCGGTCGCCGGACCTGAATTATCCGGCGAAGCTCGGACAGCTGATCGGTGCCGCCACCGTCACCGACGTCACGTGTTCCGCAGCCACACCCGCCCACGTGATCACCACCCCGCAGTTCGTGGGGACGAATTTCGCTCCGCCGCAGATCGACGCGCTCCGGGCGGACACCGACGTCGTGACGCTGAGTATCGGTGGCGGCGGCTCCAACCACCAGCCCGTATCGGTGCGCTGCGGCGCGATCGCTCCGGGAGTCGACACCGGCTGCCGCGACGACCCCCGGGCCGAGCAACTCGCGGTCGAGGGGATCGCGAAGATGGCGCCGCAGGTCGATGCCGTGGTGGCCGCGATCGTCGCGAAGGCTCCGCACGCCGAGGTATACCTGATCGGGCACGGCGGTTCCGTCGGGCGACGCGGGTGCTGGCCCGAACTGCCGGTGTCCGACGCCGACGCGGTCTGGCTCGCGCGGTATTTCGAACGGTTCAACCAGATCTACGTCGACGCCGCCGCCAGGTACGGAGTCCACTACATCGACATCGCGAAGGCCGCCGTGGACGGCGGACACGACGCGTGCGCACCGACCGGACAGCGGTGGTTCGAGGGTCTTCTGCCGCAGTCACCCGCGGAACCGGTGCATCCGAACGCGCTGGCGATGACGGCGATCGCCGAGATGGTCGCCGACGACCTGCAACGGTGACCCGTCAGTGACTCGGCGACGGTGACCCGTCAGTGACTCTGCGACGGGACCCGTCAGTGCCAGCTGAAGTCCGCCCGCAGACGACTCGCGACGACGTCGAATTTGTCGCGGTCCATGACGGCGCCCTCGCGGCGGATCCCCGCCTCCGGCACGTCCAGCACCCGATCGAGACGGATCCAGCTCGGACGGCCCTCCGCATCCCAGGCTCCCGAGCCGACCGCAATCCAGTCGCGGTCGCCGTCGTGCTTGCTCTGCGAGGACAGCATCAACCCGAGCAGCGTGTCGCCGTCGCGTCCCACGACGAGCACGGGCCGGTCCTTACCCTGGCTCGGATCCTCCTCGTACGCCACCCACGTCCAGACGATCTCGCCCGGATCCGCGCGGCCGTCGAGGTCGGGGGAGTACTCGACCTTCCGGGCCCGATGGGCCGTCGGCGCGGAGTTGGCGGTGACCGGACGGCCCGGGGTGGGCTTCGGCACGGAGGCCGCCGACCCGGTGAGAACACCGGCCGCGCGGTCCAGTGCGCCGGACTTCTGCAGCTGCGCCAGAAGCTGCGGGCCCTTGTCCCGTGCAAGTCGGCCCAACGTCTTTCCGATGCTGCTCCACGTGCTCGCCATGGCCGCCGAGCTTAGTGCGTTGATGCCGCAGCAGCCGCAACGCGGTGGCTTGGATATCCTGACAGGTGACAGTGGCCCGGAACCGGGCCGGTGCCGGTCCAGGTAAGGGGTCCCCCATCAGCAGCTTCGCCGACAAGACGTTCACGGATCCTGCCCGGATCCGGAATTTCTGCATCATCGCGCACATCGATCACGGCAAGTCGACGCTGGCCGACCGCATGCTGCAGCTCACCGGCGTGGTCGAGGAGCGGCAGATGCGTGCCCAGTACCTCGACCGCATGGACATCGAGCGCGAGCGCGGAATCACGATCAAGGCGCAGAACGTCCGGCTCCCGTGGAAGGTGGGCGACGATGAGTACGTCATCCACCTCATCGACACTCCGGGCCACGTCGACTTCACCTACGAGGTCTCCCGCGCACTCGAGGCGTGCGAGGGTGCGGTCCTGCTGGTGGATGCCGCGCAGGGCATCGAGGCGCAGACTCTGGCCAACCTGTACCTGGCGATGGAGAAGGACCTCACCATCATCCCGGTGCTCAACAAGATCGACCTACCGGCCGCCGACCCCGACCGGTACGCCGAGGAGATCGCGCACATCACCGGGTGCGAACCGGGTGACGTGCTGCGCGTGTCGGGCAAGACGGGCATGGGCGTGAAGGAACTGCTCGACGAGGTCGTGAAGCAGGTCCCCGCTCCCGTCGGCGACCCCGACGGTCCGGCGCGCGCCATGATCTTCGACTCGGTGTACGACGCCTACCGCGGAGTCGTCACCTACGTCCGTGTCGTGGACGGCCGGATCTCGCCGCGCGAGAAGATCACCATGATGTCGACGGGCACCACCCACGATCTGATCGAGGTCGGCATCATCTCGCCCGAACCGAAGGCCAGCATCGGGCTCGGCGTCGGCGAGGTGGGGTACCTCATCACCGGTGTGAAGGACGTGCGCCAGTCGCGGGTCGGTGACACGGTCACCGCCGCGCGGGGCGGTGCGACGGAACCCCTCGTCGGCTACCGCGATCCCAAGCCGATGGTCTATTCCGGGCTCTACCCGCTCGACGGTTCGGACTATCCGGTGCTGCGTGACGCCCTCGACAAGTTGCGCCTCAACGACGCCGCTCTCGCCTACGAGCCGGAGACGTCGGTGGCGCTCGGATTCGGTTTCCGGTGCGGATTCCTCGGACTGCTGCACATGGAGATCACCCGTGACCGGCTCGAGCGCGAGTTCGGGCTCGAATTGATCTCGACCTCGCCGAACGTGGTGTACCGGGTGGTGATGGAGGACGGCTCCGAGCACGTCGTCACCAACCCGTCGTACTGGCCGGAGGGCAAGATCCGCGAAGTGTACGAGCCGATGGTCAAGTGCACCGTCATCGCGCCCAGCGAATTCATCGGCGCGATCATGGAACTCTGCCAGAACCGGCGCGGCGAACTCGGCGGCATGGACTACCTGTCCGAGACCCGTGTCGAGCTGCGCTACGAGATGCCCATGGGCGAGATCATGTTCGACTTCTTCGACGCCCTGAAGTCGCGGACCAAGGGTTACGCCAGCCTCGACTATGAGGAGTCCGGCGAGCAGCAGGCCGACCTGGTGAAGGTGGACATCCTGTTGCAGGGCGAGGCCGTCGACGCGTTCTCGTCGATCGTGCACCGCTCCGCTGCCGGCGCGTACGGCGGCCGGATGACGTCGAAGCTGCGCGAGCTCATTCCCCGCCAGCAGTTCGAGGTGCCGATCCAGGCGGCGATCGGATCGAAGATCATCTCCCGTGAGAACATCCGCGCGATCCGCAAGGACGTGCTCGCCAAGTGCTATGGCGGCGACATCAGCCGTAAGCGCAAGCTGCTCGAGAAGCAGAAGGAGGGCAAGAAGCGGATGAAGACCATCGGCCGGGTCGAGGTTCCGCAGGAGGCATTCGTCGCGGCGTTGTCGTCCGAGGCGGTCGGGGACAAGCCGAAGAAGTAGGGCGCTCGATCCTGTTGTCCGTCGACGTCTGACCGAAAGTAGGTGCGGCCCGTGGCCCTCGAAACCTGGCTCACCCGAACACTGGGGATCGAGGTGCCGATCTTCGGTGCCCCGATGGGCGGACGGGCCGGCGGGACCCTCGTCGGCGAGGTGTCGAAGGCAGGTGGGCTCGGCCTGCTCGGCGCGGCGCGGTACGCCACCCCGGAGTGGGTCGCGAAGGAGACGGCGGTCGCGCGGCGCATCGGCGGGGACGCCTTCGGGATCGGGTTGATGACCTGGGCGCTCGACGACGACGATGCTCTGCTCGACGCCGCGCTGGCCGAGAGTCCGCGGGTCGTGTCGCTGTCGTTCGGCGATCCCGCACCCTATGTCGAGCGGGTGCACGCCATCGGGGCGCTCGTGGTGTCGCAGGTGAACACGATCGACGATCTGCGGGTCGTGGAGGCCGCGGGTGTCGACTTCGTCATCGCCCAGGGCGGTGAGGCGGGCGGTCACACCGGCCGGATCGGGACGTTGCCGCTGCTGCAGGAAATTCTCGAGGCCACCGCACTGCCGGTGCTGGCCGCGGGCGGGATCGCGACCGGTCGCGGACTCGCCGCGGTTCTCGCGGCGGGCGCGGAGGGCGCGATGATCGGGACCGCGTTTCTGGCCAGCCCCGAGACCATCGGACCGGAGTACGCCCGCGGCAAGCTGATCGCGGCGGGCAGCGCCGACACCGTGTACACGTCGGTGTTCGACCAGGCGCGCAGCCAGCCGTGGCCCGCCCGGTGGGGTGGACGCGCCCTCGGCAACGAGTTCACGTCGCGCTGGCACGGCGCGGACGCTCCCGACACGGAACTCGCGTCCGCCTACGATCCGGCGAACCCCGACCTCGGTGTCGTGTACGCCGGGGAGGCGGCGGGTCTCGTCACGTCGGAGCGCCCGGCGGGTGACGTGGTGCGCCGGATCGCGGCCGACGCGGAGCGGTTGCTGCGCCGCTTCGCGTAGTAACCCGCCTGATGGCGCTGCCACGCCGCAACTGGAGGGGGTCGGCGCCTGATCAGACGGTGTTGTGGGCGGGTTGGAAGCCGCCCGCCGCAGCCTCCTCCGCGCGGATGACGTGGACCACCGCGTTGATCAGCGCCAGATGGGTGAACGCCTGCGGGAAGTTGCCCAGGTGCCGCCCCGAGTCGGGGTCGATCTCCTCCGCGTACAGCTTCAGGGGGCTGGCGAATCCGAGGAGCCGATCGCACAGGCGTTTGGCGCGGTCGAGTTCCCCGATCTCGACCAGCGCCGATACGAGCCAGAACGAGCAGATCGTGAACGTCCCCTCCTTGCCGCTCAGCCCGTCGTCCGTGGTCTCCACCCGATAGCGCAGCACCAAGCCGCCCTCGGTCAGCTCGTCCGCGATGGCGAGCACGGTGGCACGGATCCGCGGATCGTCGGCGGGCAGGAACCGCAGGAGCGGTGCGAGGAGGAGGGACGCGTCGAGGCTGTCGCTGCCGTACCGCTGCGTGAGGACTCCGCGCGCGTCGACGCCGTGTTCGAGGATGTCCTCCTTGATCTCGTCGGCCAGTTCGGACCACTGCTGCGCGTAACTCGTCTCGCCCTGCTGATCGGCGAGTTTCGCGCCACGGTCGAGCGCCACCCAGCACATGATCTTCGACGACGTGAAGTGCTGGGGCTCGCCGCGCACCTCCCAGATCCCGCGGTCGGGGAGACGCCAATGCTTGACGGCCTCCTCGACCTGGCGTTTGAGCATCGGCCACAAGGTCTCCGGTACCCGCTCACGGGATTTCACATGCAGGTACACCGAATCGAGGATCGTTCCCCAGATGTCGTGCTGGACCTGGTCGTAGGCGCCGTTTCCGATCCGCACCGGTCGCGCGCCGTCGTAACCGGAGAGATGGTGCAGTTCGGACTCCACCAGCGTCTGCTCGCCGCCGACGCCATACATCACCTGCAGCGGATGATGGTTGCCGTCCTCGGCGCTCGACACGTCGTAGATGAAGGAGAAGAAGTCGTTGGCCTCCCGGTCGAGCCCGAGGCTGTACAGGCCCCACAGCGCGAATGTCGAATCGCGCACCCACGCGTAGCGGTAGTCCCAGTTCCGTTCACCCCCCGGGGTTTCCGGGAGGGACGTGGTCGACGCCGCGAGCAGCGCGCCCGTCGGGGCATAGGTCAACCCCTTCAGGGCGAGAGCGCTGCGCTGCAGGTAGCCACGCCACTTGTGGTCGGGAAAGCGGCCGATGGTGATCCATTCCCGCCAGCACTTCGCCGTCTGCCACATCTTGTCGGCGGCCTCGTCGAACGTCTGCGGCGCGGGCATGTGCGACCACGACAGGGCGACGAACACGTTGTCGCCCTCGACCATCCGGGTGCGCGCGCGGGCCTCACGCCCTTCGAGCCCGATCTTCATGTTCGTCGTCAGCCTCAATGTCGGGTGGTCGCCCGGACTGCTCGACTTACACGTGGCACTGGCCTCTTCGTAGACCTTGCCTGTGTACTCCCAGTGCGCCGCGCCGCGGTGGTAGTCGAAGGCGGGTTCGCAGCTCATCTCCAGTTCGACGGTGCCGTTGACGCACTTCACCGTCCGCAGCAGGATGTGCTCGGCATCCCAGTCGGTGGGGGTGCGGCGGTGCGAGCGCGAGCGCTGCTCGACGTTGTGCCACGGGCCGAGGACGAGGGCGTCGCGCACGATGAGCCACCCCGTCTCGGTCTGCCACGTGGTCTCGACGATCAGTCCCCCCGGCAGGTAGCGGCGGGCGGCGGGCACGTTCTGCCCGTACGGCCCGATGCGGAAGTGGCCCGCGCTGCGGTCGAGGATGGCGCCGAAGACGCTGGGGGAGTCGGGCCGCGGGATGCACATCCACTCGACCGAGCCGTTGCGGGCGATCAGGCACGTGGACTCACAGTCCGACAGGAACGCGTAGTCGTCGATCGGCGGAAACGAATGGTGATGATGATGCGGGGCGGCGTGCAGCCGGCCGTGGGAGTGCGCGTCGCTGGACACCATGTGATCATCATCGACCGCCGCCGCCGCGCCGTCCACCTGTCCGCCGACTGCGAGCCGGCGAACGATAGGGTGGCACGGTGGACCGGATGGCGAGTTGGTGGGACGGCTTCGAGCTGTGGATCGCCGGGCTCCCGTTCGTACCGCAGGTCGCCCTCGTGCTGCTGGTGATGGTGCCGGTGTGCCGAGGACTGGCGTGGCTGCTCGATCGTGGCCTGGCCGCAGTCTTCGTCCTGCTCAGGCGGGACGTTCCGAAGGTGGAGGAACCCTGATGCCGCGCTCACGCGTCACGCTCGCGCTGCTCGCGCTCATCGTCCTCGTCGTCGTCGCATGGCTGCTCACCCGGTAGATCCCGTTCGATGTGAGCAGTTGGTTCAGCCTCTGCTACAGTCCACGGCGTGTCTGAAGCCGCTGTACACCAGGTCCGCCATGAATTGGCGTTGATCGCTGTCGGCATGCTCGCAGTCGCCGACATCGACTGTTGTTGATTTCTCCCCGCACACAGAAGTGCGCCCGGGTGGCACCACACATGCTCGACCTGCCTCGCGCTGCCGATGGTCGTTCGTACCCCTGATTCCCCGCTCGGGCGATCGCTGCGTTCCCTCGTTCCGCATCTCCACCAACTTTTCGCACCACCCCTCTGTGTAAGTTCCCAGGAAGGTTTCTCCCATGAAACGCCGTTCTCGTAGTCTTCTCACGGCCCTCGTGACGCTCGGAGCTGTGGCGCTGACCGCGTGCAGCGGTGGCGCGAGCGACACCGCCGGTGGCGACTCTGCCGGTGCCGACGGTAGCGCCGGCACCATCAATCTGTACGCGTACGCCGTGCCGAAGCCGGGCTTCGACAAGCTGATCCCCGCGTTCAACGCCACCGACGAGGGCAAGGGCGTGGCCTTCCAGCCGTCCTACGGCGCCTCCGGCGACCAGTCCCGCAAGGTGAAGGACGGCGCCGAGGCCGACTTCGTCAACTTCTCCGTCGAACCCGACATCACCCGCCTCGTCGACGCCGGACTGGTCGACAAGAGCTGGAACCAGGACGCCTACAACGGAATTCCGTTCGGTTCGGTCGTCACCATCGTCGTGCGTGACGGCAACCCGAAGAACATCCACGACTGGGACGACCTGCTGCGCCCCGACGTCGAGGTGGTCACCCCCAACCCGTTCAGCTCCGGATCCGCGAAGTGGAACCTGCTCGCGCCGTACGCGGCGAAGAGCAACGGCGGCCAGGACCCGGCTGCCGGTCTCGACTACATCACCTCGCTGGTCAACGACCACGTGAAGATCCAGCCGAAGTCGGGCCGCGAGGCGTCCGAGGCCTTCCTGCAGGGCACCGGCGACGTGCTGCTCAGCTACGAGAACGAGGCGCTGTTCATCGAGGGCAACGGTGATCCCGTCGAGCACGTGACCCCGCCGACCACGTTCAAGATCGAGAACCCGGTCGCGGTGCTGTCGAACAGCAAGAACCTGGAGAAGGCCAACGCGTTCAAGGACTTCCTCTACACCACCGAGGGTCAGAAGCTGTGGGCCGAGGCCGGATTCCGCCCGGTCGATCCGGCAGTGGCCACCGAGTTCGCCGACAAGTTCCCGGAGCCGGCCAAGCTGTGGACCATCGCCGACCTCGGCGGCTGGGCCAAGGTCGACTCCGAGGTGTTCGCCAAGGACACCGGGTCGATCGCTGTGATCTACGACAACGCCACCAAGTAAGACCGACATGAGCGACACCCCGACGACGGCGGGCGGACGCGGCACCACGGTGCCGTTCCCGCCCGCTCCGCCTGCCCGCAAGAAGATCGCCCGGGTCACCGGAGCGGTGGGACCGCTCGGCATCGGCATCGCGACGCTCTGGCTGAGCATCATCGTGGTCCTGCCTCTCGCCGCGCTCACCGTGGCGTCGTTCGGCGACGGGATCGCCGGGTTCGTGGACGCGATCACAGCGCCCGTGGCGCTGGCATCCCTGCGCGTCACCGTGCTGGTGTCGGTGGTGGTGGCCGTGATCAACGTGATCATGGGCACGCTCATCGCCTGGGTTCTCGTGCGCGACGAGTTCCCCGGCAAGCGGATCGTCAACGCGCTGATCGACCTGCCGTTCGCACTGCCGACCATCGTGGCCAGCATCGTGCTGCTGTCGCTGTACGGACCGGAGAGCCCGATCGGGGTCCACCTCAACGCCACCCAGCCCGGTCTGATCGTGGCGCTGGCATTCGTGACGTTGCCGTTCGTCGTCCGCTCGGTGCAACCGGTGCTGATCGAGGTGGACAAAGAGGTGGAAGAGGCCGCGGCCTCACTCGGTGCGGACAACGTGACGATCTTCCGCCGAGTGGTGCTGCCGACCCTGACACCGGCCGTCATCAGCGGCGCCGGGCTCGCGTTCGCCCGCGCGATCGGCGAATACGGATCAGTCGTCCTGATCGGCGGAAACATTCCCCGAGAGACTCAGGTCGCATCCCAGTACATTCAACAGCAGATCGAAATCGATCGGCCGGCCGCCGCGGCGGCCGTGTCGGTGGCCCTCCTGGCCATCGCGTTCGTGACGTTGTTCGCCCTCCGGGTCTTCGCCAGCCGGGGGCAGCGTCGTGAGGAGCAGGCGGAATGAAGCTCTCGGGATCCACCCGGATCACCCTGCGCGCGGTCGCGCTGCTTTATCTGTTCGGCCTGCTGGTGGTGCCGATCGTCATCATCCTGTTCCGGACGTTCGAGGATGGCATCGGCGCTTTCGTCGAGTCGATCAGCACGCCCGCCGCGATTTCCGCGCTCAATCTGTCCCTGCTGATCGTGGCCATCGTCGTCCCGGTCAACGTGGTGTTCGGGATCGTCACGGCCCTGGCGCTGGTACGGGGCCGCTTTCCCGGCCGCGGGTTGGTGCAGGCGGTGGTCGACCTCCCGTTCGCCGTGTCACCCATCGTGGTCGGTGTGTCGCTGATCCTGCTGTGGGGGGCCAACGGCTGGTTCGGCGGACTGGAATCGCTGGGCTTCAAGGTGATCTTCGGGCTTCCCGGCATGGTCATCGCCACCCTGTTCGTGACGCTGCCGTTCGTCGTGCGCGAGGTGGAACCCGTCCTGCACGAGATCGGCGAAGAGCAGGAACAGGCAGCGGCGACGCTCGGTGCGAGCCGCTGGCAGACCTTCTGGCTGATCACCCTGCCCGCCATCCGCTGGGGCCTCACCTACGGTGTGGTCCTGACCGTCGCCCGGTCGCTGGGCGAGTTCGGTGCGGTGATCATGGTGTCGTCGGGTTTCCCCGGCGTGTCCCAGACCCTGACCCTGCTGGTGCATTCGCGCTACATCGACGACCACAACACGTTCGGTGCGTACTCCGCAGCCACCCTGCTGATGGGTATTGCGCTGATCACCCTGCTTCTGATGACCCTGCTCGACCGCAAGAGGAGCACCACATGATTACCGTGACCGGCGCCCGGAAGAACTACGGGTCCTTCGCTGCTCTCGACGACGTCACCATCGACATCCCCTCGGGTTCGCTGACCGCGCTCCTCGGGCCGAGTGGTTCCGGCAAGTCGACGCTGCTCCGGTCGATCGCCGGCCTGGAATCCCTCGACTCCGGCACCGTGGTGATCGGCGGGACCGACGTCACCGACATCTCCCCGCAGAAGCGGGACATCGGGTTCGTGTTCCAGCACTACGCGGCGTTCAAGCACATGACGGTGCGCGACAACGTCGCGTTCGGTTTGAAGATCCGCAAGCGGCCCAAGCCGGAGATCGACAAGAAGGTCAACGAGCTTCTCGAGATCGTCGGCCTCGACGGATTCCAGCACCGGTATCCGGCGCAGCTGTCCGGTGGTCAGCGTCAGCGGATGGCCCTCGCACGGGCACTGGCCGTGGACCCGAAGGTGCTTCTCCTCGACGAGCCGTTCGGCGCGCTCGATGCGAAGGTCCGCACCGACCTGCGCACGTGGCTGCGCCGCCTGCACGACGAGGTGCATGTGACCACCGTGCTCGTGACCCACGACCAGGAGGAGGCGCTCGACGTCGCCGACCGGATCGCGGTCCTCAACAAGGGCCGGATCGAGCAGATCGGTGAACCGGAGGACCTTTACGACCGTCCGGACAACGACTTCGTGATGTCGTTCCTCGGGTCGGTGGCCAAGCTCAACGGCCAGCTGGTCCGACCGCACGACATCCGCCTCGGGCGCGATCCCAACATGGCTCTCGCTCAGGAGGCGGGGACGGCCGAATCGCTGGGCGTCACGCGGGCCACGGTCGAGCGAGTGGTGCACCTGGGTTTCGAGGTGCGGGTGGATCTGCGCAACGAGGCCACCGGTGAACCGTTCTCCGCGCAGGTGACGCGCGGCGACAGCGCGGCGCTCGGCCTGCAGGAAGGCGAGACCGTGTACGCGCGGGCGACGCGGGCTCCCGAACTCCCGGAGGCCGAAGTTCCCGTGTCCCTGTAATTCCCGAGTCAGGTAGGAGGCGACTGTGCCGACCCCGGCAAATCCCGTCCGAGACAACGTCCTGATCGTGCACTGGCACGACCTCGGTCGTCACCTCGGGTGTTACGGCGCATCCGGGGTGCACAGTCCGAACCTGGACCGGCTCGCCGCCGAGGGAATCCTGCTGACCGACGCACACGCGGCGGCCCCACTGTGCTCGCCGTCGCGGGGCGCTCTGTTCTCGGGCCGGTACCCGCACAGCAACGGCCTGATCGGTCTCGCCCACCACGGGTGGCAGTATCACGACGACGTCCGCACGCTGCCGTCCCTGCTGGCGGAGGCGGGCTGGTACACGGCGCTGTTCGGGATGCAGCACGAGACCGCGTATCCCACGCGGCTCGGCTATCACGAGTACGACGTCACCAATTCGTACTGCGATTACGTCACCGATCGGGCGTCGCGGTGGCTGGCACGGTTCCCGACGCGACCGTTCCTGCTCACCGCAGGCTTCTTCGAGACCCATCGCCCGTACCCGGTCGACCGGTATCCCCCCGCCGATCCGGACGGTTTCGACGTCCCGCCCTATCTGCCCGACCGGCCGAAGGTCCGCGAGGATCTGGCCGGATTCCACGGTTCGATCGAGGTGGCCGACGCGGCCGTCGGCAGGTTGCTGCAGACACTGGACGACGAGGGTCTGGACGACAGCACGTGGGTCGTGTTCCTCACCGACCACGGTGAGGCGTTCCCCGGGGCGAAGTCGACGCTGTACGCGCCGGGTACGGGAATCGCGACGATCATTCGTCCGCCGCGACGGCTGCGGGCGGAGCCCCGCGTGTACGACGACCTGTTCAGCGGGGTGGATCTGCTTCCCACACTCCTCGACCTACTCGGAGTCCCGGTCCCCGCGGCAGTGGAAGGCGTCTCCCACGCCGCGCAGTTGCTGGGGCGGTCGGAGTCGACGGCGCGCGACGCGTTGTTCACGGAGAAGACCTTCCACGACAGCTTCGACCCCATCCGGTCGGTGCGCACCAAGCAGTTCAGCTACATCGAGAACTACGCGCCGCGGCCCAAGCTCGACCTGCCGCTCGACATCGAGAACAGCCTGTCGGGGGAGGCGCTGGGCACCGAGCACCTCGATCCCCGTCCGAGCCGGGAACTCTACGATCTGCTCGCCGATCCCGGCGAGCGCGACAACCTGGCCGACACCGAGGAGTTCGCGGCGACCCAGGCCGAGCTCGCGCTGGAACTGTCGACGTGGCGGCGGGCGACGGGTGACTCGATCCCGAGCGAGGAGGAGGGAACGGCGTACGCGCGGAAGGCGATGGACGACTACCTCGCCACCCTCGGACGGACGCCGGATGTGCGTTCGGCCTACAGCGCGGACCGCGGCATCCTCGACGAGCCCCGGAGCGCCGCGAACACGTAGTGGCCGGTGGCCGGCGGATGACGACGGTTCCGACCTCGCGCGCCGCTCGGCAGTGGTGCACTGGAACCGTGAGCGTCGACTGCCCGCGCTGGAACCCACCGAAACCTCTGCGCGAGGTGGTGCGCAGTCTCGGCCGCTCGGCTGAGCTCGTCGGATCCGGCGACGCCGCGGTGACGGGCGTCAATCAGGACTCTCGGCTCGTCCGTGCCGGAGACCTCTATGCGGCGCTTCCCGGGCAGCATCGTCACGGGGTCGCGTTCGCCGCGGAGGCCGCGTCGCACGGGGCCGTCGCGGTGCTCAGCGACCGCGAGTGCGGCGTGCTGCCGACGATCGTGGTGGACGACCCGCGTCGTGCCCTCGGGCCGTTGGCCTCGTGGATCTACGGCGACCCGTCCGGAAGTCTCGACGTCTACGGCGTCACCGGGACCAATGGAAAGACCAGCACCGCGTACCTGCTGGACGCAGGACTGCGCGCGGCGGGGGTCGCCGCCGGGCTGGTCACAGGCATCACCGTCCGCGGACCGAACGGCTCACGCACCGCGATCCGGACCACTCCCGAGGCGTGCGAACTCCAGCAGACTCTCGCCGCGTTCACCGAACAGGGGACCGATGCCGTGGCGATGGAGGTGTCGAGCCACGGCCTCGCTCTGTATCGAATCGACGGGACGTTCTTCCGGGTCGGGTTGTTCACCAACCTCGCCCGCGACCATCTGGATTTCCACCCCGACATGGACGCGTATTTCGCGGCGAAGGCCCGGTTGTTCGACCCCGGGCGCTGTGCCACGGCAGCCATCGGCATCGACGACGAATTCGGACGACGCCTCGCCGCCGCCGTGACGGTGCCCCGCTTGACGTTCTCGTCGACGACGGTCGCGGCCGACATCCACGCCTCCGCCGTACACGCCGACGAGGGCGGCACGTCGTTCACACTCCAGGGGGCAGCAGAACGAAAGTCGGTGCGGCTGAGGCTACTCGGAGTGCATCAGGTCGACAACGCGCTCGCCGCGATCTCCGCCCTCGCCGCTCGCGGCGTGGATCTCGACGCGGCGATCGCCGGGATGGAGAACCTCGACACCGTGCCCGGCCGTCTGGAGGCGGTCGACGTGGGCCAGCCGTTCCTCGCGTTCGTCGACTACATGCACAACACCGCCGGACAGCGGCGACTGTTCCCGTACCTCCGCTCGCTGACCCGGGGGCGGGTCTTCGCCGTCGTCGGGGCGACGGGGGAACGCGACCCCGGCAAGCGGGCCCCGCTCGGCGCGACCGCGGCCTGTTTCGCCGACACCGTCATCGTCACCGACGAGAGTCCGTACTCCGAGGACGCGGGGCGCCTGCGCGAGGACGTGGCCCGTGGAGCGCGGGCGGGAGGGGACGCCGAAGTGCTCGTCGTTCCCGATCGTGCGGAGGCGATCCTCACCGCCGTCGGCCTCGCCGGCCCCGGTGACGTGGTGGTGGTCGCCGGTCGTGGGCACGACCCGGTCCAGGAGTACGGCGGGCACCGACGGGTGTTCGACGACCGCGTCGCACTGCGGGAGGCTCTGCTCCGGCTCGCCGCACCCTGAACTATGTCCTCCGCGCCTCGTGCCGGGCGAGTTCGGCGAGGATCCGCTCGACGAGGTCCTCGAGGTCCGCGCCGGTGGTGTCGAACGCGAGGTCGGGGTCCTCGGGGGCCTCGTACGGGGCGTCGATTCCGGTGAGGCCGCGGAGTTCGCCGGCCCGCGCGCGGGCGTAGAGCCCCTTCGGGTCGCGTCGCTCGCACTCCTCGACCGGTGTGCTGACGTGGATTTCGAGAAACGACAGGTCCGCGGCCTCGTTGAGGGCGCGGGCGATCGCCCGGTCCGACCGGAGCGGCGACACCATCGACGCGATCGCCACCACCCCGGCGTCGGCGAACAACCGGGTGAGATGGCCGACGCGCCGGATGTTCTCGGCCCGGTCACCGGGGGAGAACCCGAGATCGTCCGAGATACCGTGCCGCACGTTGTCGCCGTCGAGCAGGTACGCGGTCCGCCCGGCGTCGACGAGGGTCCGCTCCAGCGCGACCGCCACCGTCGATTTCCCCGATGCCGGCAGTCCGGTCAACCAGATCGTGGCGCCCCGCTGCCCGGTCGCGAACCAACGCCGATCCCGCTCCAGCGACGACGGGTGCCACTTGATGTCGCGCCGGGTCTGCTCACCGGGAACGACTTCCCGGGCCTCGCTGACGGTTCCGGCGCCGACGGTATCGTTGCTCTGCTCGTCGATGAGGATGAACGCGCCGGCGTCGCGATTGGTGACATAGGGGTCGGCGAGCACCACCGTGCTCGTCCGCAGCGTGATTCGGCCGATGTCGTTGAGGGCGAGTTCGCTGGGCGAGTCGTGTTCTTCGAGGGTTTCCGGGTCGAGCCGGGTGTGCAACTCCTGAACCGTGGCGCGCACGGTGCGGCTGGTGTGCTTGAGCGCCACCCGGTCACCTGCCCGCAACGGTGTCTCGCTCAGCCAGCACACGGTCGCGTCGATTTCGCGGGCGGCGACGGGGGCGGTCGCCGCGGCGGCCGCGCTCACGACGAGGTCGCCGCGGGCCACGTCGAGGTCGTCGGCGAGTTCGAACGACACCGACAGCGGTGCGACCGCGACGGACCGGTTCGGATCGAGGGTGTCGAGGGCCGTGACCGTGCTGCGGGAACCCGCAGGTAGCACCACGACTTCGTCCCCGACCGCGAGGGTGCCGGCGGACAGCCGGCCGGTGTATCGCCGTCGCTGCTCGTCCGTGGGACGCGCGACCCACTGGATCGGCAGACGCAGTTCGGACGCGACCGCCGACGGCGCGGCGAGCTCCACCCCCTCGAGATACTCGAGGATTGTGGGCCCGTCGTACCAGGGTGTCGAATCCGACCGCGTCACGACGTTGTCGCCCCGCGTGGCGGACACCGGGATCACCGTGAGGTCGCGGCCGCCCAGCCGGTGCGCGAGCAGGCCGAGTTCGGATTCGACCTCCTTGAACCGGGTCTCGTCGAAGTCGACGAGGTCGATCTTGTTGACCACCGCGACCAGGTGCGGCACACCGAGGAGGTCGGCGATCCGGGCGTGGCGGCGGGTCTGCCGGAGTACGCCGGCGCGTGCGTCCACGAGCAGCACGGCCACATGGGTGTTCGACGCACCGGTGAACATGTTGCGGGTGTACCGCTCGTGCCCCGGCGTGTCGGCGAGGACGAAACTCCGGGTGGGTGTGGAGAAGAACCGGTACGCCACGTCGATGGTGATGCCCTGCTCACGTTCCGCTCGCAGTCCGTCGGACAGGGCCGCGAGGTCCGGCTCGCCGTCGGCGTTCGTCACCGCTTCGAGGTGGTCGGTGGGCAGGCTTCCGGTGTCGTGCAGGAGGCGGCCGATGAGGGTGCTCTTCCCGTCGTCGACGCTGCCCGCGGTGGCGAGTCGCAGCAACTGGCGGGGCCCGCTGGTGGTGGTCATCAGAAATACCCCTCGCGTTTGCGGTCTTCCATCGCGGCAACGGAAGTCCTGTCGTCGGCCCGGGTCTCGCCGCGTTCGGAGACCGTGGCCGCGGCGATCTCGTCGATCACACCGGCGACGTCGCCGGCGTCGGAACGCACGGCGCCGGTGATCGTCAGGTCCCCGACCGTGCGGTACCGCACTCGGAGCCGTTGCACCAGTTCGTCTTCGGTGGGCAGCGTGTACTCGGACAACCCGAGCAGGATGCCGTCGCGCTCGAATACCTGCCGATCGTGCGCGAAGTAGATCGACGGCAGCGCGAGGTTCTCGAGTTCGACGTAGCGCCAGATGTCGAGTTCGGTCCAGTTGCTGAGCGGGAACACCCGAACCTGTTCGCCCCGGCGAATTCTCCCGTTGTACAACGACCACGGCTCGGGACGCTGGGAGCGAGGATCCCACTGCCCGAACTCGTCGCGGAAGCTGAGCACCCGCTCCTTCGCGCGGGCGCGTTCCTCGTCCCGTCGCGCGCCACCGAACGCGGCGTCGAAGCGGTGTTCCTCCAGGGCGTCGAGCAGCGTCCTGGTCTGCAGCCGGTTCCGGGACGCGCCGGGACCACCCGATTCGGTGACCCGGCCCTTGTCGATCGACTCCTGCACCGACGCGACGATCAGCCGATGCCCGCCCTCGTCGAGCCTGCGGTCGCGGAACTCGATCACCTCGGGGAAGTTGTGCCCGGTGTCGACGTGCAGGACGGGAAACGGCAACGGGGACGGCCGGAACGCCTTCTCGGCGAGCCGCAGCAACACGATCGAGTCCTTGCCTGCGGAGAACAGCAGAACCGGCCGCTCGAGTTCCGCGACCACCTCGCGGATGATGTGTACGGCCTCCGCCTCCAGCGCGCGGAGTTCGTCCACCCGTGCGGCGGTGTCGGTCGCGCCGAGGGCGGTCACAGGGGATATCCGTTCGCCGCGGCCTCGGACCGATAACGCAGGGCCCACTCCTTGGAGCGGCCGTCGCTCTGCCGGTTCAGCGGCGGCGGGGGTGCGAGATCGGCGTCGAGGCCGAGTTCGACGAGCACCTTCGCCGCCGTCGCCTGCGGGGCTGCGACGAGGTCGTCGAAACCGATGTCGATGTGGTCGAGTCCCTCGGTCTCGAACCAGTTGCGCCACTGGCGATCTTGATCGCGCAGAATGCGGACGAGGTGCGCGATGCCGCCCGCGTGGTACTCGGCGCCGTCGTGCGGGGCGGGCGGGGTGGCGTCGTCGCGCCACACCTGAGTCTGCACCGCCCGCCACATCGACACCGCCTGCGCGACGACGTCAGCCCGGAACACATGGATGAAGACGAGGTCGCGGTCCAGGATGTCGTCGAGGGCGGACCGCAGGTCGTCGCCGGACCGGTCCGTGAGGCCGGCGGCACGGTCGAGGACGAGCGGCACCTGGTTCCACATCAGCTTTCCGCCCCACACGCCGTTGGGGGTGCGCCCGAGGCTCAGCAGTTGATCGCGCCACTGTTCGGACGTCCGGGTGTCGGCCGTTCCGGGTTCGAGCGGGGCGAGCCGCGAGAGCACCGTCTCGTCGGTGACGCCGTCGAACCACTGCCGCGGTTGCGGTGATCGGCTGGTGGACGGCAGGTACTGGAAGAACTCTTCGGGGTTGCCGGCCACGGTGGTGGCGCGTAGGGATTCGACGAGCAGGGTGCTGCCGCTGCGCTGAGACGCGCAGACGAGATATGAGCGTGGCTCCGACATGCCGGAAACTATAAACGCGAAATCGGGTGCCGCAATCGGGGGGAAATCTAATTATCGTGATCGAAACACTTGATTATTCTGCGGCGTATGTATTTGTCGGATTTGTTTCGCCTCATTTTCTATTTACGCTGTTCACAATGGTTTTCCGGCAGCGGAATGCGACGCCGCTCCTCGCTGGGGAAATGGCGAAGCGGTGTGGGAATTCGAATCAGGCTGATTTCAAACGGGACGGGCGAATGGGGGAGGATTCAGCCCTTGCGGCAAATGAGCACCGGGCACCGCGCGTGGTGGATGAGGCTCTGGCTCGTCGAGCCCACGATCGACGCGGTGAACGGATTCCGCCCGTGACTGCCGACGGCGATCAACTGCGCCCCGAACGAGTACTCGAGAAGCACCTTCATCGGCCCGCCGCGCTCGAGGCAGCGGGTGACCTCGACATCGGGATACTTCTCGCGCCACCCCGCGAGACTCTCGGCGAGCCACGCTTCCTCGTGCTGCACCAGATCGGACCAGTCGGTGAAGCGCCTTTCCTCCGAGTACCACGCCCCGAGGGTGGAGTGCTCGGCCCAGGTGTGGACCGCGACGAGGGGAACCCCGAAGAACGCCGCGAACTCGAACGCATGGGCAACGGCCATGTCGCTCAGTTCGCTTCCGTCTACACCGACCACGACGGGCCGGCTTTCGCTGACCTCGTGGCCCTGGATGCCGCGCCACACGACCACGGGGCATTCGGCGCGATTCGACACGCGCACGACATCGGAACCGGCAACCACCGATTTCATCTCACTCGTCGCCGCGGGCCCGAGCACCAGCATGCGGGCCGTCTTGGACAGTTCCACCAACGCGTGGGCGGGCGGGCCGGGATGGGTGCTCCGCTCCACCTCGAGGTCTCGCTGCCCGTTCAGAACCGCCTTTTCGGCTGCGTCGAGCATCTTGTCGACCTCGGGGTCACCGTCGGTGCTGCCGCCGCCACGGGAATTCGGATGCTTCGGTAGCACGTGGACGAGGCGAAGCGGCTCCTCGAACCGCCTCGCAGCGGATGCGGCCCACGACGCCGCCTCCAGAGCGCCGTCAGAACCGTCGATACCTGCCACGATCCCGCGTCGAATCCGTTCTGTGGTCATGGGGGTGCTCCTCACCTCCATTCCAGTTTGATCCAGGACGGCGCCGGCGCGCCAGAGGCAAATCGTCGATCACCTCGGAGGCGTGTTTCACCTGGGGTTTTCCGGTGTTTCGGCCGCACGGTGAACCGGAAACGCGGTTGTACCGTGTGTACAGCTGGGAGGTGGTGACCGATGCCGGATGCCCAGACGGAGCTCATGCATGCCCTGTACGAGGAGCATGCCCCCGCAGTGTGGAGGTATGCCCTGAGGTTGACCGGCGACCGTGCCCGCGCCGAGGACATCGTGCAGGAAGTGCTGCTGCGAGCCTGGAAGCATCCGAACGTGCTCGACCAATCGGAATCGTCGGCGCGGGCCTGGCTGTTCACCGTCGCCCGGAACCTCGTGTTCGACGAGCACCGCAGCGCCCGCTCCCAACGGGAGATCGGTATGAGCTCGACACCCGAACGCGCCGCTCCCGACAGTTCGGACGGTGCGCTCGACGCCTGGATGATGGGCGACGCGCTCGCCCGGCTGAGTCCCGACCACCGCGCGGTGCTCGTGCTCGGTTACTACCGGGGAATGTCGACGCATCAGATCGCGGGCGAACTCGGGATACCGGAAGGAACGGTGAAATCCCGCATGCATTACGGATTGCGGGCCCTTCGATTGGCTCTGCAGGAAATGGGGGTGACCCGATGACGTTCGACGGCTTCGAGTCGCACGAGGATCCCTACGTCCGTTGGGACGCGGCGTACGTGCTGGGGGCGATGTCGCCCGGCGATCGGCGCGAATACGAGGCGCACCTGGCGCACTGCGCACAGTGCTCGCAGGCTGTGTCCGAACTGGCGGGCATGCCCGGACTGCTGGCCCTCATCACACCGGAGGAGGCGTTCGGCACGCTGCCCGGGAACGACGCGCACGAGGACGAGGAGACCCCCGCACCCCGTGTGCTGACCCAACTGGTGGGCACGGTGCAGCGGCGCCGACGCCGCCGGCGCGCGGCGGTGGCACTCGCCGCCGCGGCCGCCGTGGTGGCCGTCGCCGTTCCCGCCGGGGTGCTGGCGACGCAGGACCGGACCCCGGCCACTTCCGCGACGGCCTTGCCCGCCCCGGACCCCGCGAACACCATCGACGCGGTGTTCACACCCGTGGTTCCGACCACGATCACCGCGAGCGCATCCGTCGCGTCGACGTCCTGGGGCACGGTCGTCTTCGTCGAATGCTCCTACCGGGAGACGTGGCCCGGCGACGGTCGGTACGGCGCCGCCACCGAGGAGTATGCGTTGACCGTCACCGACCGCGCCGGAGCCGTCACGATTCTGGCCACCTGGACCGGCGAGGCCGGCCGGACGGTGCGGCCCACCGCCACCACCAGCCTGCCCGTCGACTCGATCGCGAGCATCGACGTGCGATCCGCGGACGATCATCAGGTACTGCTGACCACGACGCTGTGAGCGACCGCCGGAAAGCCCCGGCCGAGGGGGCTGGGGCTCTGTGGGGGCAGGTATGGGCAGCCGGTCAGCCGACGACCAGGGCGGCGTGCATGGTCGGGTGATACGTGCAGTGGAACGCGTAGGTCCCCGGCGTCGACGGCACGGTGAGGGTGGCGGTTCCGCCGCCCTCGATCTCGACGTCGAAAGCCCCCGCCGCGTCCGCGGTCACGGTGTGTTCCGCGGTGTCGTCGTTGCGAACGGTGATCCGATCGCCGGGCGGCACCCTCGCGGGAACGGAGAAGGCGAACCCCGCGATCACTATCTCGTTCGGGGCTGCGGCTGCGGCAACTCCGGGCGCGGGCGTCGTCCCGGCCATGGTCATGTCTGCCGACGTGGTTGTCGTGGCGCCGTCGTTGCTACAGGCGGTGAGTGCGCAGGCGGCCACGAACACCGACGCGAGGAGAGGTGTTGTCCAGGGTTTCATACTCTCTCCACGGTTCACCGCCGTGTTTCGTTCATCGCGAACGTTCCCGGAAAAATGTTCTGCCACCGGTGAACCCGACCGGCACGCCGTTCGTGTGTATATCCAGTGGGCGGCCGCAGGTCGCCCCGACCGATCCACGACACGGGGGTCTGCCGATGAATCTCACGTACCACGAGCCGCGGAAAACCCAGCAGAGCATGCGCGTCGCCGACTACATCGTCGCGGCACTGGCCGCCGAGGGTGTTGCCCACGTCTTCGGGGTGGGCGGCGCGAACATCGAGGACCTGTACGACGCACTGCACCGCTCCCGCGATGTCGAGGGTGTCGTCGCCAAGCACGAGTTCTCGGCGACGACGATGGCCGACGGGTATGCCCGGACATCGAACCGAATCGGCGTCGTCGCGGCGACGTCGGGCGGGGGAGCACTCAATCTGGTTGCCGGACTCGGGGAGGCCTTCGCTTCGCGGGTGCCGCTTCTCGCCCTGATCGGGCAACCGCCGACGACGCTCGAAGGGGTGGGCGCGTTTCAGGACACGAGTGGGCTGGCGGGGTCGATCGATGCCGCCCGGTTGTTCCGCGAGGTGTCGCTGTACTGTGCACGCGTCGAGTCGCCACTCGACATCGACCGTCACCTCGCCGAGGCGCTCGCAGCTGCGCGACGTGGCGGACCGGCAGTATTGCTGCTGCCGAAGAACATTCAGCAAGCGATCGGCGAATTCCCGGGACCGACGCGGACCGTGTCGACGGCGCCGCGGTCTGCCGCGTCGGATGTCACGCGGCTCGCCGAAGCGCTGCGCGACGACTACGGCCGGATCACGGTGATCGCCGGCGACGAGGTCGCGCGGGCAGGGGCGCGCACCGAACTCGCCGAACTCGCGCACACCCTCGGGGCGCGGGTGGCGGTCACCCCCGACGCGAAGGACGTGCTCGATCCAGCGGCGCCGGGGCGGCTCGGGGTCACCGGTGCGATGGGAAACCCGGATGTGATCGACGCGCTGCACGATTCCGACGTCTGCCTGCTCGTCGGCACGCGACTGCCGGTGATGGCACGGGGTGGGCTCGACACCGTGCTGGAGAAGACGCTGGTGTACAGCGTCGGGTCGGCGCAACCGTATCTGCAGACGCACCACGTACCGACGCGGGATCTGCGGGCGACGCTGCGCCGGCTCGTCACCGAGATCGGGCCGGCGGCCTCGCCGGTACCCGTCGCGGACAGCGATCCGACGTCGATCGACATACCACCGTCGGGCGCGTCGGGCCTGCGCTACACGGACGCGGTGAAGGCGCTCGCCGCGGCGCTGCCCGACGGCGCCGACGTATTCGCGGATGCAGGCAACACGGGTGCCGCTGTGGTGCATCATCTACCGGTCCGGCGCGGCGGCCGGTTCGTCGTCGCGCTGGGAATGGGCGGGATGGGATACACGTTCGGCGCGGCGATCGGTTCCGCGTTCTCCCGCGGCCGCCGCACCTTCGTGATCGCCGGTGACGGCGCGTTCTACGCGCACGGTCTCGAGATCCACACCGCGGTCGAGTACGACGTACCCGTCACGTTCGTCGTGTTCAACAACAATGCCCACGCGATGTGCCTGACGCGCGAGCAGGTGTACTACGAGGGCACGTACACATACAGCCGGTTCCGTCCCGCCCGCATTGCGGCGGGTGTCGGCGCACTGTTTCCCGGACTGCCGTCCCACACGGTCGACACGCACGCCGCCCTGGCCCACGCCCTGCGGGCCACGGTCGAGTCGGTGGGGCCCGCTGTCATCGAAGTCGCCTGCGACGCCGACGAGTTACCGCCGTTCCTGCCGTTCCTGCCCGCACGAGGCACCACCGAGAGAACCGAAAATCGAGAAGGAGCACGCCGATGACCGCCCACGAGATCGCAGCCCTGCCCGACCTTCCCGCCGACCTGCCCGGCCTCGTCCGTATCGAGACCTCCGACCGTCAGGCCACGACGCCGATCATCATGGACATGCTCAGGTCGGTGTACCCCCACGACCAGGTGTTCGGAAAATACTGCACCGTCAACGAATACATCGACTGCCCACCCGACGAGGTGTTCCGCTACCTCTCGGACACCCGGAGCCTGGAGGAGTGGACGTACAGCCTGCGGGGATTCACCCCCACCGACGACCCCGGACTGTGGCTCGCGTACGACCGCCTCGGCGACACGACCGAGATCTACACGCGCACCGTGGCTCACGCCGACGCGAGGACGGTCGACTATCACTGCGCCTGGGACCAGGGAAAGCACCTGTGGATGGTGTACGTGATGCGGGTGATGGACGCACGCACGGTGCTGGACGTCGAGGGATCGGTGGTGCTGTGGACGAACTGCCGCCACCCGTTCTACGACGAGAATCCGTACCCCGAGACCGCGCCGACGGACCGGGTGCCGTGGGTGGGTGACTTCTGGGACATGTTCGCCGCCGGACACCGACTCGAGATGAGCAACCTCAAGGCCATCTGCGAGTACCGGTGGGCGAACGATCTGCCCGTGACCCCGAACTGGATGAGTGAGTGAGACATGGACACCGTCAGCCTGATCGACATCGCCGGCTATCTGCCCGAGAACAGGGTGGGAGCAGACTATTTCGCCCAATTCGCCACGTCCGACCGGTTGGCCGCGAACATCATGTTCCGGGCGCCGAACTTCCGCCACCACATCGCGAGCGACGAAAACGCCGTCGACATGGCGGAACGCGCGGTCGCCCCGCTGATCGAGCGGAACGGTTCCGAGCTGATCGCCAACGTGGACATCCTCGTCACGCACACCCAGCTGCCGGACGTCCCGATCCTGGGCACCGGCGGTGACCTGGCGCGCAGGATGGGCATCACCCCGGACTGGGTGGTGGACCTGCACAACGGCGGCTGCGCGTCGTTCGTGTACATGATCAGACTGGCGCGTCAGATCATGCAGACCAGTGATGCGTCGACCGCCCTGATCGTGTCGGTGCAGAACAGCGCGGGCCAGATCTTCACGCAATCGGACGTGCGCACGCTGGCGCAGTCGGCGGTTCCGGGGGACGGGGCCGGCGCATGCCTGCTCGTGAAGTCGGAGGTGGCGCCCGTGCTCGGGCTGGAGTGCCGGACCTACCCCGAGTTCGCCGGGGACATGACCGCCGCGGTGGATCCGCCCCGCAAGTACTGGGAGACCGGAACCGGGCAACTGCACATCGGATTCACCGAATCGAAGATCGCGAAGGTCTTCGCCCGCGGGAACCGTCTCGTCCCCGAGGTGGCGATGGCGGTGTGCAAGCAGATCGGTATCACCCCGGGCGAGATCGACACACTGGTGACCAACCAGCCCAACCGGTTGTTCCTCCGCAACTGGCGTGACGCGCTGGAACTCCCGGTGGAACGACACCCCGACACCTTCGACGAATGCGGGAATCTGTTCGGCGCCGCGATACCCGTCACACTCGACATCGAGAACCGGGCCGGCCGGATCCCCAACGGATCGCTGGTGATGATGTCCGCGTTCGCGCACGCGGGCGACTTCGCCGGGGCCGGGGCGGTCCGATGGGGCGCAGCCCCGGTGGGGGTGTGAGATGACCGCGCCGACCATCGCCGGACCGGCGGTGCGATTCGATCTCGCGCTGAGCGAAAATCCCTTCGCTCCACTCCCGTCCGTGCTGTCCGCGCTCGACGACGTGATGCGCCGGGCGCACCGATACCCGGAGTTCCTCCCCGACCGGCTGATCGAGGTCATCGCGAATCACGAAGCGCTCGAACAGGATCAGGTGGTGGTGGGGGCAGGAGCCACCGGCGTCGGCCTGCAGATCATGCAGTCCGTCGCCGGGCCGGGGGAGCGGATCGTGTACTCCGCTCCGACGTTCGACGGGTACCCGATCATGGCCGGAATCGCGTCGCTCGACGTGGTGCCGGTGCCGATTCTCCCCGACGGCGAGCAGGATCTGGCGGCGATGGCGGCCGCGATCGACGGCCGCACCCGACTTGTCGTCGTGTGCCGTCCGCACAACCCCACCGGAACGCTCGTCGGCGCCGCCGAATTGCAGGCTTTCCTCCGCCGAGTCCCGGAGCGGGTGATCGTGATCCTCGACGAGGCCTACGTGGAATTCGTCGACCGCGGGCTGGTCCTGGACGCACACCGCATCATCGCCGAACACCCGAATGTCGTGTTCCTGCGGACGTTCTCCAAGGCGTACGGGCTGGCGGGCCTGCGCATCGGATTCGGCTTCGCGAGTGCGCGACTGGCGCACCGGATTCGAAGGCTGCAACTCCCGTTCGGGATGGGCAGCGCCGCCGTGGCCGCCGTCGCCGCGTCCTATGCTGCGGAACACGAACTCCGCGCCCGCGTGGCCGCCATCGTCTCCGAACGAGAGGAACTGTGGCGCACCGTGAGGGCAGCGGGGATTCCGGCCCCGCGCAGTCACGCGAACTTCCTGTACCTCCCCGGTACGGGCATGGGCGACGCACTGGCCCGCGCCGGGATTCACGCGCGCACCTATCCCCACGGGGACGCGCGGATCGCGGTCGGGAACCCGGACGCCGGACGTGCGGTGGTCGACGCGCTCAGGCCGACAGCGCGCGGGACCTCTGCAGCTCGGCCCGGGTGTGGGAGTACCGGTCGAGCATGACGTCGAGCAGCCGCGGGTGCGGGCCGATGGTGGCGGCGTAGGTGATGCCCTGCCCGCAGGATTCTGCGGCGCGGCTCAACCGGTCGGTGAGCAGTCCGGGCGCGAGGAACCACGGTGCGATCACGATGCGCTCCGCGCCCCCCTGGCGAAGGGTCGAGATCGCCTGCTGGACCGTCGGTTCGGCCGCCGTGGCGAAACAGGTGACGCCACCCGACCAACGGGTGCCCGCGACGACGGACTCGGCCAGTGCGCGGGTTCGGTCGTTCGCGGACGGGTCGGACGAGCCGACTGCGGCGAGAACCACCCCGAGACCGGATTCGCCGGTGGAACCACCGGCCTCACCGATCCGCTCGCGGACGGCGTCGACCAGGCGCGCGTCGTGCCCGAGGACGTCGGCCTGCCGGACGTGGAGTTGGGGATGACGGAGCCGCGCGGCGTCGAGGAGAGCCGGAAGGTCGACGCGGGCGTGGAACGCACTGCCCAGCAGCATCGGCACGACCACCGCCGCGGCGTGACCTTCGGCGGCGACCGCGTCGATCACCTGGTCGACGGACGGCGCGTTGAGGTCGAGGAAGCACAGCCGTACGTCGAGATCGGGTCGCCGGACGCGGAGCGCCGACACGGCAGCCGCCACCACCCGCGCGCTGCGGGGGTCGCGACTGCCGTGGGCTACAGCGATCAGCGGGGTCATCGCACTAGACGCGCTCGCCGAGCTCCACCGCTGCGATGGCATCTCCGACGAGCCCGGCCGCGAGCGTGTTGCCGCCGGCCGGATCGATCAGCAGGAAGCTGCCGGTGTGGCGGTTCACGGTGTAGTCGTCCGCCACGATCGGCTCGGCGACACGCACCGAGATCTTGCCGATCTCGTTGAGTTCCAACGACTCCGGGGTGGGCTCCGACGTGAGGTCCTGCTCGTTGAACCGCTCGACGAGCGTTCCGACGATGGCCTGCGTGGTGCGGGTGCCGTGCTTGAGAAGCAGGCGGGCACCGGGACGCAGCGGCTTCTCGGCCAGCCAGCAGACGGTGGCGTCGAACTCACCGAGCGGCTCGGGCGCGTCCGCGGGAGAGGCGATCACGTCACCGCGGGAGACGTCGACGTCGTCGGCCAGCACGAGGGTGACGCTCCGGCCGGCGTGGGCGCTGTCGAGTTCGCCGTCCGCGGTGTCGATCCGGGTAACCGTGGTGCGGACACCGGAAGGCAGGATCACGACCTCGTCGCCCGGTGCCACCTCACCGGCGGCGACCTGTCCCGCGTACCCACGGTAGTCCGGGAACTCCGCCGTGCGAGGCCGGATCACGTACTGCACGGGGAAACGGAGACCCACCCGGTGCGGTTCGGCGTCCACCGGGATCGACTCGAGGTGCTCGATCAGGGTGGGGCCGTCGTAGTACGGGGTGTTCTCGGAGCGGACGGCCACGTTGTCGCCGTGCAGCGCGGAGACGGGGATCTCCACGACGTCCTCGGACGCCCACCCCAGCGAAGTGGTCAGGGCGTTGAACTCCCCGGAGATGTCCGCGAACACCTGGGCGGGGTTCTCGACCAGGTCGATCTTGTTGACCGCGAGCACCAGCTTCGGCACGCCGAGCAGCGCGAGCACGGCGGCGTGCTTGCGGGTCTGCGAGATGACGCCCTTGCGCGCGTCGACCAGCAAAATCACCAACTGTGCGGTGGAGGCGCCGGAGACGGTGTTGCGGGTGTACTGCACGTGGCCGGGGGTGTCCGCGAGCACGAAGGTGCGGTTGGGCGTCGCGAAGTAGCGGTACGCCACGTCGATGGTGATGCCCTGCTCACGCTCCGCGCGCAGGCCGTCGACGAGCAGGGACAGGTCAGGGGTGGACAGGCCCTTGTCGACCGACGCGCGGGTGACGGCGTCGATCTGGTCTGCGAGAACCGATTTCGTGTCGTACAGCAGACGGCCGACGAGGGTCGACTTGCCGTCGTCCACACTGCCCGCGGTGGCAAGCCTCAGAAGGTCGCTCATGATCAGAAATAGCCCTCTCGCTTGCGGTCTTCCATGGCCGCTTCGGAAACTCGGTCGTCGCCGCGGGTCGCGCCGCGCTCGGTCAGCCGGGACGCTGCGACCTCGGCGAGGATCGCCTCGTTGTCGCCGGCCTCGGAAAGAACTGCGCCGGTGGTCGACCCGTCGCCGACGGTGCGGTACCGCACCGACAGCCTCTGCAGGTCTTCACCCTCGGACGGTCCGCCCCACACGCCGGGGGTCATCCACATGCCGTCGCGCTGGTACACGTCGCGCTGGTGCGCGTAGTAGATGCTGGCCAGTTCGACGTCGTCACGGGCGATGTACCGCCAGATGTCGAGTTCGGTGAAGTTGCTGAGCGGGAAGACGCGGACCTGCTCACCGGGGGAGTGCTTGCCGTTGTACAGGTTCCACAGTTCGGGGCGCTGCTTCTTCGGGTCCCACTGGCCGAACGAGTTGCGGAGCGAGAAGATGCGCTCCTTGGCCCGGGCACGTTCCTCGTCGCGGCGTGCGCCACCGAAGACGGCGTCGAAACGGTTCTCGGCGATCGCGTCGAGCAGCGGAACGGTCTGGAGCGGGTTCCGGATCCCGTCGGGACGCTCGGTGAGCCGGCCGTCGGCCAGGTAGTCCTCGACCTTCGCCACGTGCAGGCGCAGATTGTACTTGGACACGACGTGGTCGCGGAAGTCGAGGACTTCCTGCAGGTTGTGGCCGGTGTCGACGTGCAGCAGCGCGAACGGCAGCGGAGCGGGCCAGAACGCCTTGATCGCCAGGTGCAGCAGCACCGTGGAGTCCTTGCCGCCGGAGAACAGGATCACCGGGCGCTCGAACTCGCCCGCGACCTCACGGAAGATGTGGATGGCTTCCGACTCGAGGGCCTCGAGCGTGTCGAACTGCGACCCGTCCAACTGCGGCCGGACCGCGGACTCGGTGAGGGGAGTGGAGATGTCGATGGTCATGAGGCGTGCAACCCGCATTCTGTCTTGGCCTGACCGGCCCAGCGTCCGCTGCGCGGATCGCTGCCGGGGGCTGGCTTGCTGGTGCACGGAGCGCACCCGATGGACGGATAGCCCTCGTCGACGAGCGGATTCACCAGAATCGAGTGCTCGTCGATGTAGGCCTGCATGTCTTCGTCGGACCACGTCGCGATCGGATTGATCTTCACCAGACCGAAGGCGTCGTCGAACGAGATCAGTGGGGCGTTGGCGCGCGTGGGAGCCTCGACCCGCCGGATACCGGTGACCCAGGCCTTGTAGCCGGAGAGGGTCTTCTTCAGCGGGGCGACCTTCCGGAGCGCGCAGCACCGGTTGGGTTCGCGGGCGAACAGGTCCTTGCCCTCCGCCGCGTCCTGTTCTGCGACGCTCGCCTCGGCGCGCGCGTTGATGACGTTGACGCCGTACACCTGCTCGACGGCGTCACGGGTGCCGATGGTCTCCGCGAAGTGGTAGCCGGTGTCGAGGAACAGCACGTCCACGCCGGGATGAACCTGGGCGGCGAGGTGGACCAGAACGCCGTCCTGCATATTCGAGGCGACGATGTAGCTGTTCCGATACCCCGTCGCTTCGCTCGCCCCGGCCCCGAACGTGTCTTCCGTCCACTGCAGCAATTCCCGCGCGGACGCACCCTCGAGACTCGACGCCCCCTTCACGGCGAGTTCCCTCAGGTCGTCCTCGGTGACGCTGGAAAGGTCGACGCTCATCGCAGGTCCTCCTCTTCTGCTCGGACTGTCCACTCGGCGAATCGCTCGCCCTCGTTGCGGTGCTTGACGAACTGGCGCACCACGCGCTCGATGTAGTCGCCCAGCTCCCCGCTGGTCACCTTGTGCTGGCGCAGCTTGCGGCCGAAACCGGCGTCGAGGCCGAGGCTGCCGCCCAGGTGTACCTGGAAGCCCTCGATCTGGTTGCCCGCACCGTCGTCGACGAGCATGCCCTTGAACCCGATGTCGGCGATCTGGGACCGGCCGCAGGAGTTGGGGCAGCCGTTGATGTTCACCGTGATCGGCACGTCCAGGTTGGCGTTGATGTCCGCCAGGCGCTCCTCGAGTTCCGGCGCGAGCACCTGCGAACGCTTGCGGGTCTCGGTGAACGACAGCTTGCAGAACTCGATGCCGCTGCATGCCAGCAGGTTTCGACGCCAGTGCGATGGACGCCCGTGCAGCCCAAGGGGCTTGAGCTCGTCGATCAGCCATTCGACCTTGTCGTCCGGCACGTCGAGCACGATCAACTTCTGGTACGGGGTGAAGCGGACGCGGTCGGAACCGACGGCGGCCACCGCCTCGGCCACCTTCGTCAGGATGGTGCCTGACACCCGGCCCGCGATCGGGGAGAAGCCGATCGCGTTGAGCCCGTTACGCAGCTTCTGCACACCGATGTGGTCGATCGGGCGCTCCGGCTTGGCCGGTGCCGGGCCGTCGATCAGCTTCCGCTTCAGGTACTCGGTCTCGAGCACCTCGCGGAACTTCTCGATGCCCCAGTCCTTGATCAGGAACTTCAGCCGCGCCTTGGAGCGCAGCCGGCGGTAGCCGTAGTCGCGGAAGATCGAGACCACGGCCTCCCACACGTCCGGCACCTCGTCGAGCGGCACCCAGGCGCCGACCCGTTGCGCGAGCATCGGGTTGGTGGACAGGCCGCCGCCGACCCACAGGTCCAGGCCGGGGCCGTGCTCGGGGTGGTTGACGCCGACGAACGCGACGTCGTTGATCTCGTGCACCACGTCCTGCTGGCCGGAGATGGCGGTCTTGAACTTGCGCGGCAGGTTGGAGTACTCGGGCTTGCCGATGTAGCGGCGCACGATCTCGTCGATCGCGGGCGTGGGGTCGAGGACCTCGTCGAGGGACTCGCCGGCCAGCGGTGAACCCAGGACCACGCGGGGGCAGTCGCCGCAGGCCTCGGTGGTCTGCAGGCCGACGGACTCGAGGCGCTTCCAGATCTCCGGGACGTTCTCGATCTCGATCCAGTGGTACTGGACGTTCTCGCGGTCCGAGAGGTCGGCGGTGTCGCGACCGAACTCGGTGGAGATGCCGCCGAGGGTGCGTAACTGCTCGACGTTCAGGGCGCCGGCGTCGCAGCGGACCCGCATCATGAAGTACTTGGCCTCGAGCAGGTCGATGTTCTCGTCACCGGTGAAGGTGCCGTCGTAACCCTGCTCGCGCTGGGTGTAGAGACCCCACCAGCGCATGCGGCCCCGCAGGTCACCCTTGTCGATGCTGTCGAAGCCCTGCTTCGAGTAGATGTTCTCGATGCGGGCGCGAACGTTGAGCGGGTTGTCGTCCTTCTTCGCCTGCTCGTTGGCGTTGAGGGGCTCGCGGTAACCGAGGGCCCACTGGCCTTCGGCGCGTCGCCGAGCCGGCTTCGCCGTGCGCGTCCGCGCGGGTGCTGCGTCGACGGCAGCGGGGGAGGCGTCGGTGGTCGACGTCATGGAGCACTCCTGAATCTCAAGATGCACCGGCTGAGGCCGAGGAGGAGGGCTGATCCTCGCTCGGGGCATTCGAATCCGGCCGGAAGTCGAGAAGAATGATGAACGGGCTGACAGGCTGAACTACTGCGCGAGACAGGGCAGACAACAACAGCTGCAGACACGCTTGAGATCGACGTGACGACGCGCCACAAGTCGCACTCCGGGTCCGGTCATGCCGACCATTGTGCCACGTCAGATCGCTCACGCAGAGCCGGGCACCGATTTCCACCATTTTTGCGGGAAATATCACGGCGAGGGCCCCGGCACGGTCGGGTGGGGAGCACAGGTCGCAGACCGTGGAGACTGGAGGGGTGAACGGAACGAGCAGTACCACAGTGGGTCGCGACGAGGCGGCGGCGTTCGCGCTGCCCGAACGGGCGCTGGTCGGTGTGGGGAGCCGGCCGTTCGGGATCTATGTGCACGTGCCGTTCTGTGCCACACGCTGCGGATACTGCGACTTCAACACGTACACGGCGGGCGAGCTGGGGACGTCGGCGTCGCCGCAGTCGTGGATGGAGGGGTTGCGCCGCGAACTCGATGTCGCGGCGCAGATGACGGGAGCCCCCGCAGTCGACACGGTCTTCGTCGGCGGGGGCACGCCGTCCCTTCTCGGCGGCGACGGCCTCGCGGACGTCCTGGGCGCGATCCGGTCGAGTTTCGGGCTCGCCGGCGGCGCCGAGGTGACCACCGAATCGAATCCGGAGTCCACGTCGCCCGAGTTCTTCGACCGGCTGCGGGCCGGCGGTTTCACCCGGATCTCGCTGGGCATGCAGTCGGCGGCGCAGCACGTGCTGAAGGTGCTCGACCGCACCCACACGCCGGGACGCGCGGTCGCGGCGGCGCTGGAGGCGCGGGCCGCCGGGTTCGAGCACGTCAACCTCGACCTCATCTACGGCACGCCGGGGGAACGGGACGAGGACCTCGACCTCTCGTTGGACGCGGTGCTCTCCGCCGGCGTCGACCACGTGTCGGCCTACGCGCTGATCGTCGAGGACGGCACCGCGCTGGCCAGGAGGGTGCGCCGCGGTGAACTGCCCGCGCCCGACGACGACGTCCTCGCGTCGCGGTACGAGCGCATCGACGCGCGGCTCGCCGAGGCTGGGCTGACCTGGTACGAGGTGTCGAACTGGGCGCGTGACGACGCCGCCTGCCGGCACAACCTGGGCTACTGGGACGGCGGGGACTGGTGGGGCGCCGGGCCTGGCGCGCACAGCCACGTCGGTGGTGTCCGCTGGTGGAACGTCAAGCATCCGGCGCGCTACGCGGACCAGCTCGCCGCGGGGGCCCTGCCCGTCGGCGGAAGCGAGCAGCTGACCGCGGAGGACGTCCACGTCGAGCGGGTGATGCTGACGGCGCGGCTGCGCACGGGACTGCCCGTGCCGGAGTTGGACGCCGCGGAGCAGCGCGCCGCGGAGGAGGTGGTGGCCGACGGGCTGCTGGTGCGCGAGGGCGACCACCTGGTGTTGACCGACCGGGGACGGCTCCTCGCCGACGCCGTGGTCCGGACGGTGCTGCGGTAACCGCTCAGGCGGTGGCGGTGCTCAGGCGGTGACGATGCCCGGCATCTCGTCGTAGTCGAACACGCGGGCGTGCAGGACCACGCGGTTCCGCAGCGCCGAGCGCACCGCCCGGTGCAGGCCGTCCTCGAGGTACAGCACCCCGTGCCACTGCACCGCGTGCGGGAACAGGTCGCCGTAGAACGTCGAGTCCTCGGACAGCAGCCGGTCGAGTTCGAGAACCTTGGTCGTCGTGACGATCTCGTCGAGCCGCACCTGCCGCGGCGGGATCTTGGACCAGTCGCGCAGCGACAACCCGTGGTCCGGGTACGGCTTGCCGTCCATGACACCTTTGAAAATCATCGCCTCGTCATCCGCCCGTGGTCGTTGCCTCTGCTCGTCTCCGGTCACCACAGTAAGGCCTGAACCGGTATCGGCGGCGCGGCGATTAGACTGGATCGAGCCGAGATGCGCGTGCACATGCACGGAGCTCAGGGGATGTGACGGCCGACCCGAACGGAAGTTCGGGGACGCCGCTGCTCGTGATGATCGAGAACTGGAGGTGGATGGCGATGTCGAGTACGGACGACAGACGGTTCGAGGTTCTCCGCGCCATCGTCGCCGACTACGTCTCGACCCAGGAGCCGGTGGGATCGAAAGCGCTGGTCGAGCGGCACAACCTGGGTGTTTCCAGCGCTACCGTGCGCAACGACATGGCGTTCCTCGAGAGCGAGGGCTACATCGCCCAGCCGCACACGAGTTCCGGCCGCGTCCCCACCGACAAGGGCTACCGGCAGTTCGTCGACCGCATCGCCGACGTGAAGCCGCTGTCGACGGCGGAGCGGCGCGCGATCCTCGATTTCCTCGAGTCCGGGGTCGACCTGGACGACGTCCTCCGGCGCGGCGTGCGCCTGCTCGCGCAACTCACACGCCAGGTCGCGGTTGTGCAATATCCCACATTGTCGGCGTCGTCGGTCCGGCACCTCGAGGTGGTCGCGTTGACGCCCGCCCGCCTGCTGCTGGTGCTCATCACCGATTCGGGACGAGTGGATCAGCGCATCGTCGAACTCGGCGACGTGCTGGACGACGAGGATCTGGCGCGGCTGCGCGGGCTGCTCGGCGGCGCCCTCGACGGCAAGCGGCTGGCGGCGGCGTCCATTGCCGTGTCGGAACTCGCCGACGAGGCGCCGGAGGATCTGCGCGACGCCGTGATCCGGTCGGCCACCGTGCTGGTGGAGACCCTCGTCGAGCACCCCGAGGAGCGACTGGTCCTCGGCGGCACGGCGAACCTGACCCGGAACGCCGCGGACTTCACGGGAATCAGCGGATTCCCCGGTTCGCTGCGCGCGGTCCTCGAGGCGCTCGAAGAGCAGGTGGTGGTGCTCAAACTGCTCGCCGCCACCCAGGACGCCGGCACCGTGACGGTGCGGATCGGTGAGGAAACACAGGTGGAGCAGATGCGCGGCACGTCCGTCATCTCCACCGGCTACGGTTCGGCAGGCACCGTGCTCGGCGGAATGGGCGTGCTCGGACCCACCCGAATGGACTATCCGGGAACAATCGCGTCGGTGGCAGCCGTTGCGAGATACATCGGACAGGTGCTCGCCGAGCGGTGACGGCCGGCCCCGGCGACAGCGCTCCCATGGGGCGAGCACACGTACCAGTGGCGAGATAACGAAGTAGAGAAGGACGAGAGACTCAACGTGGCACGGGATTACTACGCAACGCTCGGCGTCGATCAGAAGGCGACCGACCAGGAGCTCAAGCGCGCGTACCGCAAGCTTGCGAGGGAACTGCATCCCGACGTGAACCCCGACGAAGCGGCGCAGGCCCGGTTCCGGGACATCTCGACGGCCTACGAGGTGCTGTCGGATCCGGAGAAGCGCCGCATCGTCGACCTCGGCGGCGACCCCCTGTCCTCGGGTGGCGGCGGCGGCGGTGCCGGCTTCGGCGGCGGTTTCGGTGGCGGACTCGGCGACGTGTTCGAGGCGTTCTTCGGCGGCGGAGGCGGCGCCGGCCGTGGTCCCCGTGGCCGCGTCCAGCCGGGCGCCGATTCCCTCCTGCGCACCAGGCTGACGTTGGCGGAGTGCGCGACCGGCGTGAGCAAGCAGGTCACCGTCGAGACGGCGATACTCTGCGACAGCTGCACGGGTTCGGGCACCAACGGCGACTCCAAGCCGGTGCGGTGTGAGACCTGTGGCGGCGCGGGTGAGGTCCAGTCGGTGCAGCGTTCGTTCCTCGGTCAGGTCATGACCTCGCGGCCCTGCCCCACCTGCCGCGGCGCCGGTGAGACGATTCCGGACCCCTGCCACAAGTGTGGTGGCGACGGCCGCGTCCGCGCCCGCCGCGACATCACCGTGAAGGTGCCCGCAGGCGTCGGCGGCGGAATGCGGATCCGGCTCGCCGCGCAGGGCGAGGTGGGCCCCGGCGGCGGACCCGCCGGCGACCTGTACGTCGAGGTCGTCGAACAGGCGCACGAGGTGTTCGTGCGCGACGGTGAAGACCTGCACTGCACGATCCGGGTTCCGATGATCGACGCCGCCCTCGGCACCAGCGTCACGATCGACACGATCATCGACGGGCCCAAGGAAATCGCCATCGAGCCGGGAACCCAGCCGGGATCGGTCACGGTCCTGCGTGGGCACGGCATGCCGAAGCTCCGGTCCGGTATCCGCGGCGACGTGCACGCACACCTCGAGGTCGTGGTTCCGTCGCGCCTCGACCACAAGGAGGCGAAACTCCTCCGCGAACTCAAGGACCTGCGCGACCGCGACGTCGCCGAGGTCGTCTCCACCCAGTCGCAGCACAGCGGCGGATTGTTCTCACGCCTGCGTGAAGCCTTCAGCGGTCGCTGACCGTGGCGGCGACGGTCTTCTTCCTCGACCCGCTGCCCGAGGTGGGGAGCACCGCGGTACTGGACGGCCCGGAGGGCCGGCATGCCGCGACGGTGCGCAGGATCGGCGTCGGGGAGCGGATCGTGCTGGCCGACGGCCGGGGCGGTCTCGCCGACACGGAAGTGACGGCCGCCGGGAAGGACCGGCTCGAACTCACCGTCCACGAGCGTCGGCAGGTGTCCGCGCCGTCGCCGAGTGTCACTGTGGTGCAGGCGCTTCCGAAGGCGGAGCGATCCGAGCTGGCGGTCGAACTGGCCACCGAGGCGGGGGTCGACGCCATCGTGCCGTGGCAGTCCTCGCGGTGCGTGGCGCGGTGGGAGGGCCCCAAGGTGGCGAAGGGCGTCGCGCGCTGGCGTAGTGCCGCACTTGCCGCAGCGAAGCAGTCGAGGCGGGCGATCGTGCCCGAGGTGTCGGAGCTGCACCGCACCGCGGGGATGCTCGCCGTCGTCCGTGAGGTGGTCGGCCGAGGCGGAGTCGTCGCGGTGCTGCACGAGGCGGCCACCCAGGGTCTCGCCGCGCTGCCGCTGCGTGCGGCCGCCGAGATCGTGCTGGTCGTCGGCCCCGAGGGCGGCATCTCCGACGACGAGATCGCGTCGCTGACCGAGGCCGGCGCCGTCCCGGTGCTGCTCGGGCCGCACGTCCTGCGGACCTCGACCGCGGCAGCCGTTGCGCTGGGCGCCATCGGTGTCCTCACCGACCGCTGGGGCGCGGCCCCGCTAGCCTGACTGTCCGTGGACCGCATTCGCATCGCCTACGGAACCGAACCGCAGCAGTTCGGGCACTTCTATCCGCCCGAGGACCCGGTGTCGACCCCGGTCCCGGTGGTGATGGTCGTCCACGGGGGTTTCTGGAGCGGGAAGTACCACCTGAACCTGGGAACGAGTTTTTCCGTCGACCTGGCGCGGCACGGTGTGGCGGTGTGGAACATCGAATACCGCCGGCTCGGTGCGGGAGGCCGGTGGGACGAGATGGCCGCCGACGTCCTCGCCGCGCTCGACGCGATCGCCGGTCCGGTCGCCGCGCAGTCGTCCGTCCCGTTCGACCTGTCGAAGGTCCGGGTCGTCGGCCACTCCGCGGGTGGGCAGCTCGCCGTGTGGCTCGCCGGGGAGAAGGGGACGACGGTTCGGCCGGAGCGGGTCGTGTCGCAGGCCGGCGCCCTCGACCTGGCCTCCGCGGGGGAGCGTGGCCGGCGGATCGGGTACATCGAGGATCTCCTCGGCGTCCCGTTCGCCGGGGACCCGGACCGGTACCGTGCCGCGTCCCCACTGCACCGCATCCCCGTCGGGGTCCCGGTGGTGTGCGTCCACGGCACGGAGGACGCACAGGTTCCGGCGAAGGTGAGCGTGCGGTACAGCGAGGCCGCGCGAGCGGCCGGGGATCCGGTCGCGCTGCATCTCGTCGAGGGCGAGGACCACTACGCGTTTCTCGACCCCGAGACGGAGTGCTGGAAGATCTCGCGGGACGCCCTACTGTCCGACGCCGACGAGTTCTGAACTGCGGTCGCCGATTTCGGGCGTCGTCTTCCGTCCCGGCAGGACGAGGGCCACGACCACGGCCCCGATGCCCAATGCGATTCCGCCGGCCAGGCTGGCCTGGGAGATAGCGTGTCCGAACGCCGTACCGGCGGCGTCGAGGAGTGCCTGCGACTGCGACGCGAGCATCGGATCGGCGCCGAGTTCCGCGGCGACCACCGACGCCCCGCCGATCGAGTCGCCCGCGACGTCCATCGCCTGAGCGGCCTGAGCGGCCTGTTCCCCGGACAGCTGACCGACGGGCAGCGTGCCGAGGAACCCGGCGATGTCGTCCTTGTACGCCGACGCGAGCACCGACCCGAGGATCGCGATCCCGAGCGATCCGCCCAGTTCGATCGCGGTGTCGTTGAGACCTCCCGCGGCGCCGAGGTCGCTCTCCGGGAAGTTGCCCATGATGGCGTCCGTCGCGGGAGACACGCTCAGGCCGATGCCGACACCGAGCAGGACGAGCGGGGCGAGGAAGTCGAGGTACGTCGAGTCGCCGTCCACGGTCGTCATCACCAGGACGCCGGCGGCCGCGATCACCAGGCCGGCGACGACGGTGACCCGGGTGCCGAGCCGCGGGTGCACCCGTCCGCTGAGCACCGATCCGACCGACACCGCAGCGGCGAGCGGCAGGAGGTGGACGCCTGTGGCCAGGGGGCTGAGTCCCAGGACGAACTGGAATTCCTGCGACACGTAGTAGATCGACCCGAACGCCGCGAGGAACAGCAGCAGCACGGCCAGGGCGCTGCCGCCGACCTCGCGCCGGCCGAGCCTGCGGACGTCGAGCAGCGGTTGCGGGTGGCGGAGTTCCCACGCGACGAACAGTCCGAGACCCACGGCCGCGGTGATCGTCGCACCGACAGCGCCAGCGCCCCAGCCGAAGTGGAACCCGTCGATGATCGCGTACACCAGCGACCCGATGGTCACCACCGACAGGAGCCCGCCGAGCCAGTCGATCGGACCGCGGCCCTCGGCCTTCGACGGCGGGACGATCATCAGGGCCGCGACCATCGCGACCGCGGCGATCGGCACGTTGATGAGGAACGTCGCACTCCACGAGTGGCTCCCCAGCAGCCAGCCGGCGAGCAGTGGCCCGAGGGCGATGGCGAGGCCGGACGTCGCGGCCCAGGCGGCGATGGCCCGGGCCCGCTCCGCACGCGGGAACGTCGCGACGAGGAGGGACAGCGTGGCGGGCATGATGATCGCCGCGCCGACACCCATGATCATGCGCGCCGTGACGACGGCTGTGGTGGTGTCGGCGAGGCTGCCGACGACGGCGCCGCCGCCGAACACCAGTAGTCCGGTGAGCAGCGCCCCGCGCCGGCTGTACTTGTCGCCGATCACGCCGAACAGCAGCATCAGCGCCGCGTAGGGGACGGTGTACCCGTCGATCACCCACTGCAGGTCGGAACTGCTCAGCGCGAGGTCGCGGGTCATGTCGGGGGCGGCGACGATCAGGGCGGTGTTCGCCATCACGACGATCAGCAGGCTCAGGCACAGCACGCCGAGCGCGGCCCAGCGCCGGCGGTACGGCCCGTCCATCTGCGAGACCGGTGTGTTCATCACGGTGGCCATGTCGACGCTCCTCGGGTAGCTCGATCGAACCCGCGCAGTTAGTTGCACAGTGATGTGTAAGTTAGTTACTTGCACACTGGTGTGCAAGTAAGCTTGGCGTAGATCACACCAGCCAACGGTCACACCAATCAGGGAGGGGGTTCCGCCCGTGTCGGTCCCGACGAAGTCGCCCGGTGGTTCCGAGAAGGCCCGCCGAAGTCACGCGCGCGCCAACCGGGCGCGGATCCTCGACGCCGCGGTCGCCGCCTTCATCGCGGACCCCGACGCGAGCATGGACGACGTCGCCCGCACTGCCGGGGTCGTGCGCCGCACCGTCTACGCGCACTTCCCCAGTCGGGAGGCGCTCGTGGAGGGCATCGCGGACGAGGCCTCCGCCGCGCTCGTGGCCGCCATGGGAGACGAAGCGGAGCAACCGCAGCGCCCCGACCTCGCGGTAGCGGTGATGGCGCTGCGGACGTGGCCGATCGGCGACCGGTTCCGGATGCTGTTGGCGTTCGCCCGCCGCGAACTCGGCGAGCAGCGCATCCGCGATCTCCTGGGGGTGGTGCGCGACCGGGACGCGCGAGTCGTCGAGCAGGGGCAGCGATCCGGGGTGTTCTCGACCTACCTCTCGTCCACGGTGCTCGTGGCGCTCGCCGAGTCGATGACCATCACCCTGCTCGACCAGGCGAATTCCGGCGAACTGCAGGATTCGGGGGAATCGTTCGCCGTCGCGTACCTCGCGGTGCTCGGGCTGACGCCGGCCGACGGGGCCCGTGTCGTGGACGAGGCGCGGCGGTGGTTACGCGAGAATCCGGACGAGTCGGACCGGTGACGGCGTCGCGTAATCGGGTGGGCGGTGCGACCTGCGAGCGATAGACTTCGTTCATCACGACGACCGTCGTGACCGACCAGGAACCGGGAAGAAGGCCATATCCCTCACGTGAGCGAACAAGACCAGAACGGCGAGACGTTCGGCGCCACGCGTCCGGCGGAACGCACCGTGCGTTCGAGTATCGATCTCCCACCCGAAACGGTCCCGCCTCTCCTCGGTTCTTCCGACGAGAATCTGCGCGCTCTCGAACGGGTCCTGGACGCAGACATCCATGTACGCGGCAACGCGGTCACACTGACGGGTCGGCCGGGCGACGTCGCGCTCGCCGAACGGGTCATCGCAGAACTGGGCGCCATCGTCGGTCGCGGGCAACCGCTGACCCCCGACGCGGTCCGTCGCACGGTCGGCATGCTCACGCAGGGTATCGGCGAATCGCCCGCCGAGGTCCTCACCCTCGACATCCTGTCGCGGCGCGGCAAGACGATCCGGCCGAAGACGCTCAACCAGAAGCGGTACGTCGACGCGATCGACGCCAACACCATCGTGTTCGGCATCGGGCCCGCGGGTACCGGAAAGACCTACCTCGCGATGGCGAAGGCGGTGCAGGCCCTGCAGACCAAGCAGGTGTCGCGGATCATCCTCACCCGCCCCGCGGTCGAGGCGGGGGAGCGGCTCGGGTTCCTGCCCGGCACGCTGCACGAGAAGATCGATCCGTATCTGCGGCCGCTGCACGACGCCCTGCACGACATGATGGACCCCGAGGCCATCCCGAAGCTGATGCAGTCGGGGGTCATCGAGGTGGCGCCGTTGGCGTACATGCGTGGCCGCACGCTCAACGACGCGTTCATCATCCTCGACGAGGCGCAGAACACCACCGCCGAGCAGATGAAGATGTTCCTCACCCGCCTGGGCTTCGGGTCGAAGGTCGTCGTCACCGGCGACGTCACGCAGGTCGACCTTCCCGGCGGCGCCCGGTCGGGTCTACGCGCGGCCACCGAGATCCTCGGCGACATCGACGACATCTACTTCGCCGAACTCAACAGCAGCGACGTGGTCCGGCACCGGCTCGTGTCCGACATCGTGGACGCGTACGAGCGTTTCGAGGCGGACCGGGACGGCAAGGTCGAGCTCGGAAACCGCGCACAGCGGAGAGCGGCGCACTCGCGTTCTCCACGACGGTAGGGTGAGTGTCGCCGGAACCAGGAGGAAGCGACACACATGAGCATCGAAGTCTCGAACGAATCGGGCATGGACGTCTCCGAAGAGGAGCTGATCAGCGTTGCCCGCTTCGTGATCGCGAGGTTGGACGTGCACCCCGCGGCCGAGTTGTCGATGGTCCTCGTGGACTCCGCCACCATGGCCGACCTCCACATGCGGTGGATGGACCTCCCCGGTCCCACCGACGTGATGTCCTTCCCGATGGACGAGCTCGAGCCCGGCGGTCGTCCGGACTCACCCGAGCCAGGGCCGTCGATGCTCGGTGACATCGTGCTGTGCCCGTCCTTCGCCGCCGATCAGGCCGAGAAGGCCGGTCATCCGCTCGCACACGAACTCGCTCTGCTCACCGTGCACGGTGTGCTCCACCTCCTCGGCTACGACCACGCCGAACCGGAGGAGGAGAAGGAGATGTTCGGCCTGCAGAACCAGTTGCTCGACGACTGGTACGAGGATCTGCGCAGCGCCGAACGCGACGCCGCACTCGCTGCCCGGGATCAGAAGCTGCTCGGCAAGGCCGGCTTCGTCGACTCGCCGGATCAGTAAGCGCCACGTGAAGGGTCTTCTGTGACTAGCGCCGCCGCGCTGATCGTCCTCGCGATCGTCCTCGTCCCTCTCGGTGGTGTCTTCGCCGCCGTCGATTCCGCTCTCAACACGATTTCGTCCGCGCGCATCGAGGAGATGGCGAAGGACGACCGTCCCGGCGCCACCCGGGTGCTCCGCATCCTGTCGGATCGCCCCCGCTACGTGAATCTCATGGTGCTGCTGCGCATCCTGTGTGAGATCACGGCGACGGTGGTGCTCGTCGGTGGACTGTCCGATCTTCTCGAACCCGTGTGGGCGCTCACGTTCACCGCGATCATCATGGTGCTCGTCGACTACGTGGTGATCGGGGTCGGCCCCCGCACACTCGGCCGCCAGCACGCCTATTCGATCGCGTTGATCACGTCGTTTCCCCTGCAGGTCATCGGAACCCTGCTGGGCCCGATCAGCCGCCTGCTGATCCTGATCGGTAACGCGATCACCCCGGGTAAGGGATTTCGCAACGGCCCCTTCGCCTCCGAGATCGAATTGCGCGAACTCGTCGACATGGCGCAGGAGCGCGGCGTGGTGGCCGACGAGGAACGCCGGATGATCCAGTCGGTGTTCGAACTGGGTGACACCTCCGCCCGTGAAGTGATGGTGCCGCGCACCGAGATGGTGTGGATCGAGAGCAACAAGAGCGCCGGACAGGCGACGTCGCTGGCCGTGCGCAGCGGACATTCGCGCATCCCCGTGATCGGGGAGAACGTCGACGACGTGCTCGGCGTGGTCTACCTCAAGGATCTCGTGCAGGAGACCTACCACTCGCGTGACGGCGGACGCAGTGTCCTCGTCCACGACGTGATGCGGCCCGCCGTGTTCGTGCCCGATTCCAAGCCCCTCGACAGCCTGCTCGCCGAGATGCAGCGCGACCGCAACCACATGGCCGTGCTCGTCGACGAATACGGCGGAGTGGCCGGGCTGGTCACCATCGAGGACGTCATCGAGGAGATCGTCGGTGAGATCGCCGACGAGTACGACCAGGACGAGACCCCGCCGGTGGAGGACCTCGGAGACGACATGTACCGGGTCTCCGCGCGACTGCCGATCGAGGATCTCGGTGAGCTGTTCGGCATCGAGGTCGAGAACGACGAAGTCGAAACGGTCGGTGGGCTCATCGGATACGAACTCGGCCGGGTGCCGCTCCCGGGATCCGAGGTCGTGTCGCACGGTCTCGTCCTCCGCGGCGAGGGCTCGCCGGATGTGCGCGGGCGGGTGCGGATCAGCACGGTCTTCGTGCAACGCGCACCCGTCGACGAGGACGAAGACGTCAACGACCGTGAACGGGAGGACGACGATGACTGAACTGGACGCCGAGGACGCGAAACTGGTCGTGCTCGCGCGAGGAGCGTTCGGCCGCACCGGAAGTGGTCAGGGGGCGGCGGTCCGCGACCTCGACGGCCGCACCTACTCGGCGGGCGCGGTCGCGCTGGCGTCGCTGACACTGACCGCCCTGCAGGCGGCCGTCGCGGCGGCGGTGTCGAGTGGCGCCGAGGGTTTCGAGGCCGCTGCGGTGATCGGCGGGAACGCGGACGACCCGGGCATCGCCGCACTACACGAAGTCAGTGCGCAGGCGGCCGTCGTCTTCGCGCGAACCGATGGATCCGTGATCGAGGAGCAACATGAGTAAACCCGAATTCCGTTCCGGATTCGTCTGTTTCGTCGGACGACCCAACACCGGCAAGTCCACGCTGACCAACGCGCTCGTGGGCAGCAAGATCGCGATCACGTCGTCGCGTCCGCAGACCACCCGCCACACCATCCGCGGGATCGTGCACCGCGACCACGCGCAGCTGATCCTCGTCGACACCCCGGGTCTGCACCGCCCCCGGACGCTCCTCGGTCAGCGCCTCAACGACCTCGTGCGCGACACCTACTCCGAGGTCGACGTGATCTGCCTGTGCATCCCGGCGGACGAGAAGATCGGTCCCGGCGACCGGTGGATCGTGCAGCAGGTCCGTCAGATCGCGCCGAAGACCACCCTCCTCGGCGTCGTCACGAAGATCGACAAGGTCAGCAAGGACATGGTCGGGCAGCAGTTGCTGGCCGTGTCCAAGCTCCTCGGCCCCGAGGCGGACGTCGTGCCGGTGTCCGCCGCGTCCGGTGAGCAGGTGGAGGTGCTGGTCGACGTCCTCGCGTCGAAGATGGAGGAGGGGCCGGCGTTCTACCCGGACGGCGAACTCACCGACGAACCCGAAGAGACGCTGATGGCCGAACTCATCCGTGAGGCGGCTCTCGAGGGGCTCGGCGACGAACTGCCGCACTCCCTGGCCGTGGTCATCGAGGAGATCATTCCCCGCGAGGGGCGCACCGAGAAGCAGGGTGAACTGCTCGACGTCCACGCGCTGCTGTACGTCGAACGCCCGTCCCAGAAGGGCATCGTGATCGGCAAGGGCGGCGCCCGGCTCCGTGAGGTCGGCACCAAGGCCCGCCTGCAGATCGAGAAACTCCTCGGCACCAGGATCTTCCTCGAACTGCACGTCAAGGTGGCCAAGGACTGGCAGCGCGACCCGAAACAGCTGGGTCGCCTCGGCTTCTAGGCGGCTCCGCCGCCCGTGAGTGGTCGACGAGTCCCCGGACTCGTCAACCACTTACGGGGCCGGCGGCCCGCAGCAGCAGGAGTACCGACGCCGCGAAGTCGTGATCGCCGTCGCTTCCGGTGGCGAGTCTCCTGAGCTGCAGGCCGGCGATGGTGGCCACGACCGTCGGGGCCACGGACGCCGCATCGGGGACCCCGAGTGCGGTGAGGATCGTGACCGTCAATTCGTCATAGGCGGCGAAACACTCGGCGGCGGCCTGCCGCAGTTGGTGATCGCGGCCCGCCTGGATGTACAGCTCGAACGGGGCGATCCGCTCGGCGGAGAACGCCAGATCCTGCGCGACCTTCTCGGTGAGCGCCGCGACATCCTCGAAGCTCAGCCCCTTGTCCCGGTAACCCTCCGCCAGCTCCGACAGGCGCTGCGTCTCCTCCGTCACGAACCCCGACAGCGCGGCACGCAGCAGGTCCGTCTGCGTGGGGAAGTGGTACGTGATGGAGCCGAGCGAAACCCCGGCCTGCGCCGCGATCCGCCGATTGGTCACGCCGGGAATGCCTTCCGTGCCGACGATGTGCAGCGCCGCCGCGAGGATGCGGTCACGGACGTCCGTCGAAGCCACCGATCACCACCATCTCTCGGGCCGCGCCAGGTCCCACCGGAGCACCGATTCGAGCTGGGCCGCAACGGAAACCAGTAGCGGTTCGGAATCGCCCGGCCCCATCAGCTGGGCTCCGATCGGCAGGTTGCCGGAAGTGAACCCGGCCGGGACGTTCACGCTGGGCCAGCCCAGCACGTTCCACGGCCACGCGTACGGGCACACCGCGGTGATCACCTTGTCCGTGGCCCAGGAGCTGATGCCGTCGATCCCCTCGACCCTCGGTGGGGGAGTCGCGGTGGTGGGGGCGAGGACCAGGTCGTACTTGTCGAAGATCGCTCCGACGCGTCGCTGCGCCCGCGGTTCGGCGGCCCGGGCGGCACGTAGCGGCGCCCCGCGCAGGAGTCGCCCGGTCCGGGCATTGCTCTTGGTGCGGGGGTCGACGAGCGACGGGTCCGGGACCTTCCGCATCCAGTCGTCGATGCCGGCCATCGACCGCGGGAGGAAGCCGAGGCCGAACATGATGCCGTAGTCGGGATCGTCGACCACGACGCGATGCCCGAGCCTGCGCAGCGCCTCGGCGATCCGGGCGACGCCCTGACGCACTTCGGGGTGCAGCGTCGTGGGGGTGGCGGTGAACGGGATCCGCAGGGACAGCGCGATGCGCAGCGGTCCGGGGTCGCGGCCGACGGCGTCGCTGACGGTGACCGGTGCCGGCGTGTGGATGTCGCCGTCGTGAGGTCCTGCCGCGACGTCGAGCAGCAGGGCCGCATCGGCGACGGTCCGGGCCAGCGGGCCGTTGACGGTGAGACCGTAGAACGCCTCGGCGGCAGGCCAGGTGGAGATGCGGCCGCGTTGCGGCTTGATTCCGACGAGGTTGGTCCACGCGGCGGGGATGCGGATGGAACCGGCGCCGTCGGAGCCGATTGCCGCGGACACCACGCCGGCGGACACGGCCGCCGCGGCGCCACCGGACGATCCTCCGGGTGTGTGGTCACCGTTCCAGGGGTTGCGGGTATGACCGAAGGCGGGACCACCGGTGAGTGGCCACTGGCCGAGTTCGGGACTGTTGGTCTTGCCCACGATCACGGCACCGGCGGCGCGCAGTCGCCGCACCATCTCGGAGTCCCGTGCCGCGGGCGGGAAGTCACCCGGACATCCGAATGCGGTCGGCTCCCCGGCCACGTCGACGTCGTCCTTGACGGCGATCGGCACGCCGAGCAACGGGAGGCGCTCGCCGGCCGCGATTCGGCGGTCGGCCTCGGCGGCTTCGGCCAGTGCCTTGTTCCGCCGGACCACCTTGAAGGCGTTGAGTGTCGGCTGGCTCGCGTCGATGCGGTCGAGCGCGGCGCCGGTGGCCGCGACCGAGGTGGCGGCGCCGGACGCCAGCGCCGTCACCTGCTCGACGAGCCCCGGCGCCCAGTCGCCCTCGTCTTCGCGCTGTCGTTCGCTGCCCAGTTGTCCCGTACTCATCTCGCCCCTCCCGCGTCACTGTTCGTTCGAACGAACAGTATCAGCCGAGATGTCGGCGGACTACCTCTCCGATCACCTCGGCGGCCCCGTGAGCCCGCGTTTCGGGCAGCCGGGCGTAACCGCAGACGAGCCCCCGCGGTCCGCTCGGTGTGGTGCGGTAGTCGGCGAGGCTCGGGACGGTCACCCCGCGATCCTGCAGTTCCGCAGACAGGGCCACGTCGTCGACGGAGCGCGGCAACGTCACGACGACGTGGAGGCCGGCCTCGATGCCGGCGATCCCGACGCCGTCCACGCCGCGCGCGGCCAACTGCTGATGCAGCGCGGTGACGAACGCGGTCCGGCGGGCTGCGTAGGTGCGGGAGGCGCGCGCGAGGTGCCGCGACAACGCGCCCGAATCGATGAAATGCGCCAGCGCGAGCGCGGTGATCGAGCAGCAGGCCTCGCCGCTCGTGTCCAGGGCTCGGACGAGCTCCGTCCGGAGCGTGGGAGGCGCGATCACCCACGCCATGCGGATCGCAGGGGTGAGTATCTTCGACGCGGTGCCCACGTATGCCACGCATTCGGACCCCCGGTCGATGCTGCGCAGAGCGGGCAGCGCCGACACGTCGTAGCGGAATTCGCCGTCGTAGTCGTCCTCGATGATCAGTACGCCGGACGCGGCGGCGTCGGCGACGAGTCGGGCCCTGCGGCCCACCGGCATCCGGGCGCCCATCGGATACTGATGGGCCGGCGTGCAATACGCCGCCGCGTCGGTCCTGCGCTGCACCGCGGGATCGAGGCCGTCGTCGTCCACCGGTACGCAGCGTGTTCGCGCGCCCGACGCCTCGAGGACTCGGCGGGCCCGGCTGTACCCGGGCTCCTCGAACACCACATCCCGGCCACCGAGCCCGGCCGCGGCGACGAGGGTCCGCAGCGCGGAGCCCACGCCGGGAACGATCACCAGGTCGTCCGCGTGCGCCGTGATCCCCCGGGTGCGGCGCAGATGCCCCGCGAGGGACTGCCGCAACTCCGGGTGCCCGTCGGGGCCGGGGACGTCGGAGGTCACCGCGGCTGCGGCGGCCGACCGCCACGCCCGACGCCAGTCGGTGGTGGAGATCAGACCCGGGTCGGGGTGGCCCGGGGTGAGATCCCACAGCGCGTCCGGTGTGTCCTGTGCCGCCGCGGACGCCTGCTCGGGCGAACCGGTGACCGCGTGCGAGGCGACGTGGGCGCGGGCCGCGACGTCGGCGCCCGGCGCGATCCGGGTGCCGGAACCGGCGCGGGCGTTCGCGTACCCGGACGCGCAGAGTTCGTCGTAGGCGTCGACCACCGACGCCCGCGCGACCGTCAGGTGATCGGCCAGCGCCCGGGTGGAGGGCAGGGGGTCGCCCGGCCGGAGGCGGCCCACCCGGATCTCGTCGAGGATCGACTCCGCGATCCGGTGCCGAAGCGGCGCATCGGTGTGGGGGAGCCGCCACGTCAGGTGCAGTTCAGGGCTGATCCGGGGCATGCCCCCACCATACTGGTCTGCCGATAATCTCGATTGTGGATCTGGCAGCTGATCCACATGGAGGTCGAGAATGGTCTCGTGGACAAGATCATGAGATACCCGGACCGTGCCCGAACCGAACGAGCGCAACTCGACGCCGTCCTCGACGCCGCGCCGATGGGCACCCTCGCCACCGTCGTCGACGGCCTGCCGTGGGCCGTGCCGATGCTCTACGCCCGCGACGGCGACAGGATCCTGCTGCACGGGTCCACCGGCGCCGGTGCGCTGAGGCAGGTGGCGGCGGGCGCCCCGGCGGTGCTGTGCGTCGCGATGCTCGACGGAATCGTCGTCGCGGACACGCTGTTCGACTCGTCCGCCAACTACCGTTCCGCAGTGGTCCGCGGCAACCTCGTCACGCTGGACGAGGACGAATCCGCCGATGCGCTGAACGCGTTGTCGGACGTGCTGATCCCGGGCCGCAGCACGGAGGTCCGGGGGCACCGGCGCAAGGAACTCGCCGCGACGCTGGCCCTCGCCCTTCCGATCTCGCCGGGCCAGTGGACCGTCAAGGTGCGCGACGCGCCGCCGGGCGAACCCGCCGAATCCACCAGTGCGTGGGCCGGGGTGGTCCCGGTGCGGTCGGTTGCCGGTGCACCTGTTCCGGCGCCGTGGGTGGCGAGCGGCACCCCGGTGCCCGCGTCCGTGTCGCGCCTCACCCGGACCGCGTAAGGAAAACGTCAAGAGCCGTCGGCGACCCGTAAGCGCTTCGTCAGCGCCGCCTCTTTCGCCGAGATCCGGCGCGATGCTGGCATGACACCCCGCAACCGTGGGGTGTCATGCCTGCGCTGAACCGCAGGATCAGTACGAAGAGGGATCCTCACATGGCCGACGTGGCCTACGTAGCGCTCATCCTCGGCGGATTCGCCTGTTGTGCGCTCGTTCTCCGTGCCCTGCAGACCGGACGCGTGAAATGACGGGCGCCGGAATACTCGCTGTCGCCCTCGTGGCGATCGCGGCCGCGCTCGTCGTGTACCTGCTGGTCGCGCTCATCGACCCGGAGCGGTTCTGATGTCGCCCGCCCTGGCGGCCGGGCTGCAGATCGCCGTCGTTCTCGCGGTCCTCGCGGTGTTGTACGTGCCGGTGGGCGACTACATGGCCCGCGTGTACGAATCGCGACGCGACCTGCGGGTGGAATCCGTGCTGTACCGACTCTGCCGCATCAACCCCCACACCGAGCAGACCTGGTACGGCTATGCCGGCAGCGTGCTGGGATTCTCGATGGCCGGCGTGCTCTTCCTGTACGTCCTGCAACGCATTCAGGGCGTGCTGCCGCTGTCCGGCGACCTGTCCGGGGTCAGCCCCGCCGTCGCCTTCAACACCGCCGTGTCGTTCGTGACCAACACCAACTGGCAGTCGTACGCTCCCGAGACCACGATGAGCAACCTGACCCAGCCGGTCGGACTCGCCGTGCAGAACTTCGTGTCCGCCGCGGTCGGCATGGCCGTCGCGGTCGCACTGATCCGCGGGTTCGTCCGGGTGTCGCGGGGCGGTGAGATCGGCAACTTCTGGGTGGACCTCACCCGCGGTAGTCTGCGGATTCTGCTGCCGTTCTCGTTCGTCATCGCGCTGATCCTGTTGAGTCAGGGCGTGATCCAGTCCTTCCACACGGGCTTCGAGTCCACCGGCCTGGACGGCAACTCCGTCACCAACGCGCTGGCGCCCGTCGCCTCGCAGGAGGCGATCAAGGAACTCGGCACCAACGGCGGCGGCATTCTCGCCGCCAACTCGGCGCACCCCTTCGAGAACCCGACCCCGGTCAGCAACGTCGTCGAGATCCTCGCGATCCTGCTGATCCCGGTCACGCTGACCCGCACGTTCGGCACCATGGTCGGCGACCGCAAACAGGGTCTGACGCTGCTCGCCGTGATGGGCGTTTTGTGGGGTTCGCTGCTCGCCGTCACGCTGGCCGCCGAATCGGGGCAGCGGGGCGTCGCAGCTACCGCGGCAGGCGCGATGATGGAAGGCAAGGAAGTCAGGTTCGGAATTCCGAGTACGACACTGTTCGCCGTGAGTACCACCGGAACTTCCACGGGCGCGGTGAATTCCGCACACGACAGCCTGTCGCCGCTGGGCGGCGGAGCCGTGTTGCTCAACATGCTGCTCGGTGAGATCGCGCCCGGCGGTGTGGGCACCGGCCTCTACGGAATTCTCGTGCTCGCGCTGATCGCCGTCTTCGTCGGCGGCCTGCTCGTCGGCCGCACACCCGAGTACCTGGGCAAAAAGCTGCGGCAGCGGGAGATCACCCTCGCCGCGCTGTCGGTGCTGGTGATGCCGGCGCTGGTCCTGATCGGGACGGGCATCACCGTGATCCTGTCCTCGACCACCGGCTTTCAAGGCAACGGAGGCGACCCGGGAACCCCGGGATCCATCCACGGATTCTCCGAGGTGCTGTACGCATTCGCGTCGGCGTCGAACAACAACGGCAGCGCGTTCGGCGGTCTGACGGTGACGAGCGACTGGTTCCAGAGCGCTCTCGGCCTGTGCATGCTGTTCGGCCGATTCCTGCCGATCATCTTCGTTCTCGCCCTCGCCGGATCGCTGGCGTCGCAGAAGAAGACCGCGGCAGGCGCCGGAACCCTGCCGACGGCGGGCCCGATGTTCACCGGGCTCCTCACCGGCACCGTCGTGCTCGTCGCGGCGTTGACATTCTTCCCGGCCCTGGCGCTGGGACCGATCGCGGAGGCTCTGCAGTGAGTGTGAACGTGACCAGCCGTCCGGAGACCACGGCGGCAACCACGGGTAACGGGGACGGCCACGGCCCGGCGCCCGTGAAAGCCGGGATCTTCAGCGCCGCTCAACTGCTGACGGCGCTACCGGGAGCCGTACGCAAACTCGACCCGCGGCACCTCGCCCGCAACCCGGTGATGTTCGTGGTGTTCGTCGGTTCCGTCGTCACCACCGTGATGGCCGTCGCCGACCCGTCGGTGTTCTCCTGGGCGGTCACCGCCTGGCTGTGGTTCACCGTGCTGTTCGCGAACCTCGCCGAGTCCGTCGCCGAGGGCCGGGGCAAGGCGCAGGCGGCGAGTCTGCGGAAGGTGAAGCAGGACACGACGGCGCATCGCATCACGGCGAACGGCGGTCTGGAATCGGTACCGGGCACCGACCTCGTCGTCGGTGACCGCGTGGTCGTCGTCGCGAGTGAGGTGATACCGGGCGACGGAGACGTCGTCGACGGCATCGCCACCGTGGACGAGTCGGCGATCACCGGTGAGTCGGCCCCTGTCGTCCGCGAATCGGGAGGCGACCGGTGCGCCGTGACCGGCGGCACGACCGTGCTGTCCGACCGGATCGTCGTCGAGATCACTGCGGCCCCGGGGCATTCGTTCGTGGACCGGATGATCGCCCTCGTGGAGGGGGCCGCGCGGCAGAAGACGCCCAACGAGATCGCGCTGAACATCCTTCTGGCGTCGCTGACCGTCATCTTCCTGCTGGCCGTCGTCGCGATCGGTCCGATGGGCCTGTATGCGGGACAGGAGCAGGATCCGATCAAGCTGATCGCGTTGCTGGTGTGCCTGATCCCCACGACCATCGGGGCCCTGCTGTCTGCCATCGGCATCGCCGGCATGGACCGGTTGGTGCAGCGCAACGTCCTCGCGATGTCGGGGCGGGCGGTGGAGGCCGCCGGCGACATCGACACATTGCTGATGGACAAGACCGGCACCATCACGTTCGGCAACCGGCAGGCCACCGCCCTGCATCCCGCACCGGGTGTCTCCGCAATCGAGTTGGCCACGGCGGCCCGGCTGTCCAGCCTCGCGGACGGAACCCCCGAGGGGCGCAGCATCGTCGACCTGTGCGCCCGGGACTTCGGCCTGGATCCGGCGCCGTCCGACGCGGAGCGAGACGCCGAGTTCGTGCCGTTCACCGCACAGACCCGGATGAGCGGGCTCGACATCGACGGCGCCCGGATCCGCAAGGGCGCGAGCGACGCCGTGCTGAACTGGGTGCAGGCCCTCGGCGGGTACGCATCGCCCGCGGTCACCGACATGGTGAACGAGATCGCGCAGGCCGGAGGCACGCCGTTGGTGGTGTCTTCGGTGCACGCCGGCGCACCGACGGTGCTGGGTGTGATCGCGCTGTCGGACGTGGTGAAGCCGGGCATCGCCGAGCGGTTCGCGGAACTGCGGGCCATGGGCATCCGCACGGTGATGATCACCGGCGACAATCCGCTCACCGCCAAGGCCATCGCGGCGGAGGCCGGTGTCGACGACTTCATGGCCGAGGCGACACCCGAGGACAAACTCGCGCTGATCCGCAAGGAGCAGGAGGGCGGACGACTGGTCGCGATGACCGGTGACGGCACCAACGACGCCCCGGCCCTGGCCCAGGCGGACGTCGGTGTGGCGATGAACACCGGCACGTCCGCGGCGAAGGAAGCCGGGAACATGGTGGATCTCGACTCGGATCCCACCAAGCTCATCGAGGTGGTCGAGATCGGCAAGCAGTTGCTGATCACCCGCGGGGCGCTGACCACGTTCTCGCTCGCCAACGACCTGGCCAAGTACTTCGCCATCCTCCCCGCGCTGTTCAGCGTCATCTACCCGCAGCTCGACACGCTGAACATCATGCGGCTGGCCACACCGGAATCGGCCATCCTGTCGGCGGTGATCTTCAACGCCCTGGTGATCGTCGCGCTGATCCCGTTGTCGCTGAAGGGCGTTCGCTATCGCCCGTCGTCGGCGTCGAAGCTGCTGGGCCGCAACCTGCTGATCTACGGACTCGGCGGCGTCGTCACGCCGTTCGCCGGCATCTGGCTGATCGACCTCGTCGTCCGTCTCATTCCTGGAATTGGGTGATCCCGCATGCGTTTCGTCATCGGTCTGCTACGGCAGACCTGGGCCGGACTACTGGTCCTGCTCGCGCTCACGGCCGTCCTCGGCGTGCTTTATCCTGCCGCGGTGTGGGGGGTGAGCCGGATCGGCGCCGGCGCGGCCGAGGGGTCGCCGGTGCGGGACAGCACCGGGTGCGTCGTCGGCAGCGCCTGGGTGGGTGTCGACCCACAGGTGCCGGCGGGGGAGCCGGACCCGTTCTTCCACAACCGGGTCACCGGATCGGTGGCCGGACAGGATCCGTTCACACCCGGCGACCCCGCTGTCGCGCTGCCCACCAACCAGGGACCGAGCAGTGAGATCCTGGCGGCGTTCGTCGGTGAGCGCCGCGCCGCGATCGCCGCGCGCGAGGGCGTGAGTCCCGACGCCGTTCCGGCGGACGCGGTCACCGGATCCGGTTCCGGTATCGATCCGCACATCAGCCCCGCGTATGCGGCGTTGCAGGTGCGGAGGGTGGCGGAGGCAAACGGCCTGAGCGAGACCCGGGTACGGCAGCTGGTCGACGAGAACACCGAGGGACGGCAACTCGGGTTCCTCGGCGAGGAGCGGGTGAACGTTCTCGAACTGAATCTGGCCCTCGGCCTGACCGCTCCTCGGTGCACGGCCCCCACCGCTGGTGGATGATGGCGAGGTGAGTGGTACCGGACCCGACGGCGAGCGCCGGGACGTCGAACGCAGACGCGGCGAGCTGCGCATCTATCTCGGTGCCGCACCGGGTGTCGGCAAGACGTTCGCGATGCTCGGTGAGGCGCACCGCCGCCGCGAACGAGGATGCGACGTGGTCGCGGCCGTGGTGGAAACCCACGGCCGCGACCGCACGGCGGCGCAGCTCGGCGACCTCGAACTGATTCCGCCCAAGGTCATCGCCTACCGCGGCACGCTCGGCCGCGAGCTGGACGTCGAGGCGGTGCTGGCGCGCAGACCGGCACTCGTGCTCGTGGACGAGCTCGCGCACACCAACACGCCGGGTAGCGTCCACGAGAAACGCTGGCAGGACGTGGAGATACTCCTCGCCGCGGGCATCGACGTCCTCTCGACGCTGAACGTCCAGCACCTCGAGAGTCTCAACGACGTGGTCCAGCGGATCACCGGGGTGGTGCAGCAGGAAACGGTCCCCGACGAGGTGGTGCGCGCCGCCACCCAGGTGGAGCTGGTGGACATCACCCCGGAGGCACTGCGCCGCAGACTGTCCCACGGCAACATCTACGCCGCGGAGAAGGTCGACGCCGCGCTGAGCAACTACTTCAGGAAAGGGAACCTCACCGCACTCCGCGAACTGGCGTTGCTGTGGGTGGCCGATCAGGTGGATGCCGCACTCGCGAAATACCGTGCGGAGAACAAGATCACCGACACGTGGGAGGCCCGCGAACGCGTCGTGGTCGCGGTCACGGGCGGACCGGAATCGGAGACGCTGGTGCGGCGGGCGAGCCGCATCGCGTCGCGGTCCAGTGCCGAGCTGATCGTCGTGCACGTGGTGCGGGGCGACGGCCTCGCGGGCGTCTCGGCGCCGGAGATGGGCAAGGTGCGCACGCTTGCCGCGAACATCGGGGCGAGCCTGCACAGCGTCGTCGGCGACGACGTGCCGACCACGCTGCTCGACTTCGCCCGGACCGCCAACGCCACCCAGCTGGTGCTCGGGACGTCCCGACGGTCCCGGTGGGCGCGGATCTTCGACGAGGGAATCGGCGCGAGCGTGGTGCAACAGTCCGGGTCGATCGACGTGCACATGGTGACACACGGCGAATCGCACCGCCCGCGACGGTTGTCGCCGGTGGGATCGCGTTCACGCACCGCGATCGCCTGGATCGCCGCGGTTCTCGTCCCGTCGGTGGCGACGCTGGCGATGATGGCCGTCGACCGGTGGCTCGGACTGGTCGGCGAGGGGGCGCTGTTCTTCATCGTGGTACTGCTCGTCTCGCTGCTCGGCGGTGTCGCGCCCGCGGCCTTCTCCGCCCTGATCTCGGGACTGTTCCTCAACTACTTCTTCACACCGCCGGTGCGCAGCTTCACCATCGCCGAGCCGGACAACTTCATCACCACGGTCGTGCTGCTCGTGGTGGCCGTCGCGGTCGCGGTCCTGGTCGACGCTGCCGCCAAGCGATCACGGGAAGCTCGCCGGGCGTCGCAGGAGGCGGAGTTGCTGGCACTGTTCGCCGGATCCGTGCTGCGGGGCGCCGATCTCGGCACGCTGCTGGAGAAGGTACGGGAGACCTACGGCCAGGATTCGGTCAGTGTGCTTCACCGCGACCGCGGTCCGGTGGGGTCCGTCGGACCGCACCCACCGCTGAGCGTCGACGACGCCGACACGGTGTGCGAGGTGGGGGAAGGTGAGTACGCACTCGCCCTCCGGGGCAGTGAACTGCACGCCCGGGACCGTCGCGTGCTGCTCGCGGTCGCCAACCAGGCGGTGGGCATGATCCGTCAGACCGAGCTCGCGCAGGAGGCGGGGCAGGCGCAGGCGCTGGCCGAGGCCGACCGGTTGCGGCGGTCGCTGCTGTCCGCCGTCAGCCACGACCTGCGGACCCCGCTGGCCGCCGTGAAAGCGGCCGCGTCCAGCCTGCGCAGCGACGACGTCGACTTCTCCCCGGAGGACACCGCCGAACTGCTCGCCACCATCGAGGAATCTGCCGATGTCCTCACCTCGCTCGTCGGCAACCTGCTCGACTCGTCCCGCCTCGCGGCGGGGGTCGTGACACCGACCCTGCGTCCCGTCTACCTGGACGAAGTGGTGCATCGCGCGCTGGTGGGGCTGGGAATCGGCGGCCGGACCGGGACCCGGGCGCGCGAGAGGGTCGAGGTCGACGTCGGATCGGTCACGGCGATGGCGGATTCGGGTCTGCTCGAGCGGGTGCTCGCGAATCTGATCGACAACGCGCTCCGCTACGGTGAGGACTCCGTGATCCGGGTCGGCGCGGCGGCGGTGGGAGACCGCTCCGTCATCACCGTCGCCGACACGGGGCCGGGAATTCCGCGTGGCCGGGCCGACGAGATGTTCGCCCCGTTCCAGCGGCTGGGGGACCGCGACACGACCACCGGGGTCGGGCTCGGGCTCTCCGTCGTCCGCGGATTCGTCGACGCGATGGGCGGGACGATCAGTGCCACCGACACCCCCGGCGGTGGCCTGACGATGGTGGTGGAACTGGCCGGGGCGGGAGGGGAGCACCCATGACGCGAGTTCTCGTCGTCGACGACGAACCGCAGATTCTCCGCGCCCTGCGGATCAATCTGAGTGTGCGCGGATACGAGGTGGTGACGGCCGCATCCGGGGCCGCCGCTCTGCGTGCCGCCGCCGAGCGACCGCCGGACGTGATCGTGCTCGACCTCGGGTTACCCGACATGGACGGGACGGAGGTGCTGGCCGGCCTCCGTGGGTGGTGCCCTGCCCCGGTGATCGTGCTGTCGGCGCGGACCGATTCCGCGGACAAGGTCGAAGCCCTCGACGCCGGCGCCGACGACTACGTCACCAAGCCGTTCGGGATGGACGAGTTCCTGGCGCGGGTGCGGGCGGCGGCCCGCCGTGCGACCACCGCCGTCGACACGAGTGAGCCTGTGGTGGAGACGGATTCGTTCACCGTGGACCTCGCGGCGAAAACGGTCCGGCGGTCCGGGGCGGAAGTCCACCTGACGCCGACCGAATGGGGAATGCTCGAGATGCTCGTGCGCAACAAGGGCAAGCTGGTGGGTCAGAAGGAACTGCTGCGCGAGGTGTGGGGTCCGGCGTACGCCACGGAGACCCACTACCTGCGGGTGTATCTGGCGCAGCTGCGCCGCAAGCTCGAGGACGACCCGTCCCATCCACGCCATCTGATCACCGAGGCCGGGATGGGGTACCGGTTCCAGGTGTGAGGTCGCGAGTAGCGGGGCCGGAAGCCGCTCCGCACCGGGGGTTGGTTAGCCTTGCCTTATGCGAATGAGGAGTCTCGTGTCGGTGTCCCTGCTGGCCCTGGCGGTGGCCGGCTGTGGAGGCGGCAGCGGGGAAGAGCAGGACGCAGCGGCGGGCCCCGGAGACGCCACCTTCCCGGCGATCGTCGCCACGAAGTTCGGCGACGTCACGGTCGAGTCGAAGCCCGAGCGCGTGGTCGCCCTCGGCTGGGGTGACGCCGAAACCGCGCTGGCGCTCGGTGTCGAACCCGTCGGGGCCAGCGACTGGGTCGCGTTCGGCGGCGACGGCGTCGGCCCCTGGGCAGACGGGATGTACACCACTGCGCCGGCGATCATCGGAACCCTCGAACCGTCGTACGAGCAGATCGCGGCGCTCGAGCCGGACGTCATCCTCGACACGAAGAGCGCCGGCGACAAGGAACGCTACGGCCACCTGTCGCAGATCGCGCCGACGATCGCGCTGCCGGAGGGTGCCGACAACTACAAGACTCCGATCGAGAGCCAGGTGTCGATGGTCGCGACCGCCCTCGGCGTGCCGGAGCAGGGGGATGCGCTGCTCGCCGACATCGACCGGCGGTTCGCCGAAGCAGCCGCGGCCCATCCCGAGTTCGCGGGGAAGACGATCACGGTCGGCGCGTTCTCGGGGGCGGGATGGGGCGCCTACACCGCCGACACCGAGCGCCTCCAGTTCATGAAGAAACTCGGATTCGTCAGCAATCCGACGGTGGACGCGCAGCCGGCGGTGAAGTTCTCCGTCCCGGTGTCGGAGGAGAATCTCGGCGTGATGGACGCCGACATGGTGGTCGTCTTCCCGATCGGCAGGCCGGCCGCCGAGGTCACGAACCGCCCGCTGTTCCAAGCGATCCCGGCTGTGCGAGACGGACGGTCCCTCGTGTTCGACGATCAGACCGTATCCAAGGCGTACTCCACGAACTCGGTGCTGTCGTTGCGGTACGCACTCGACACCGTCGTGCCGCTGGTGTCCGATCGGCTGCGGTGATGTCCCTCAGTAGAGCAGCGTGCGGTAGTACTCCTGTCGGCGAGGTGTATCCGGGCTGTGTTCCAACTCGTGCTGCTCCGCGTGCATTTCTCGCAGCGAGGGGATTTCGTCGGGGTCCGGCCACGACTCCGGGTCCCACATGCGTGACCGGAGGATGGCCCGGGCGCAGTGGGTGAAGGCCTCGTCGATCCGGACCACGACGGCGAGGTTGGCCGGCTTGCCGTTGATCGACATCGACTGCAGCAGTTCGGGATCGACGGTCAGAGTGGCGGTGCCGTTGATGCGTACCACCTCGTCGATCCCGGGCACCACGAACAGGATGCCCACGTGCGGGTTTTCGAGGATGTTGCGGTACGAATCCGCGCGCCGATTGCCCGGGCGGTCCGGGATCACCAGGGTCCGGTCGTCGAGGAACATCGTCTTCGCCGTGATGTCGCCGCGCGGGGAGGAGTCGCAGTGACCGTTGGCGTCGGCCGTCGCGAGGACGAAGAACCGCGACTCGGAGATGAAGCGGCGGATCAGAGGCATCGTGTGATCGGTGTGCTTGGTGACGATGGAGGGATGGGGAACGCCCAGCACCTGCTCGAGTTCGTCGAGGGAGGTGATCGTGTGCTCCGGCGAGGGGGCGTGCGCTGCCACTGGGGTGTTCCGTTCGTCGAGGGCCGTTCGAGTTAGGGTAGCCTTCGGCGGATCGTCGGGCGTCCCGTGGCTCACGACAGATGATTCCGGCCCGCTCCGTGAGTCCTACCTTCGACCGCAGCATCCCACCCAACTCGAGGAGCCACGAATGCCCGCACCGAAGACCCCGCAACCCCTCGAACACACCTTCACCGCGCCGATCCAGAAGGACGGGGCGTTCGCGACGTACGTGACCGTGCCGCACTCGGCTGAACTTCTCGGGACGAGGCGGCCGGTGAAGGTCGGCGGGACGATCGACGGCCACCCGTTCAATGCGACCCTGATGCCCTCAGCGAGGGTCCGCACTGGCTGCCCCTGAAGATCGCGCTGTGCAAGCTCATCGGCAAGGACGCGGCCGGCGTCGAGGTGTCGGTGCATCTCGACCAGCGGCTGAGCTGGCCGGGGGGCGCCGCCGTTTGAACGCAGCTGACCGGGGTATGGAACCCCCGGGAGCGCGGTGCGTTTCCGGACCGGTTCCGAGGTGTGTCGTGCCCAACAGGCAACGGTTGTCGAGGTGGCTCCCTGCAGTGGGCGTCGTGTTGCTCGTCGCCGCGTGCGGAACCGATGACGGCGACGGCGCGAGCAAGGATTTCGCGGGCACCGTCGACATCGGCGGGGACCGCCACATCTACTTGGAGTGCGCGGGCACGGGATCACCGACGGTGGTCTTCGAATCGGGTCTGCGGTTCGGCGCCGATCAGTGGACCACCACGGCCGATCCGGCCGCCACCTCGGCGTTCGACGGTGTCGCCGAGTTCACCCGGGTCTGCTCGTACGACCGGCCGGGGGTCGTGCTGGGCGGGGACGCACTGAGCCGCAGCGACCCGGTACCGCAGCCGATCACCACCACGGACGCCGTCGCCGACCTCCGGTCGCTGCTCGGTGCCACCGATGAGTTGGGACCCGGCCCGTTCGTGCTGGCCGCCCACTCCTACGGCGGTCAGATCGCGAGACTCTTCGCCGGCACGTACCCCGACGAGGTGGCGGGGCTCGTGCTGATCGACGCACAGTCGGAAGAGTTACAGACACTCCTGCCTCCGGAACAGTTTCAGGAGTTCCTGCGGCTCAACACCCCGCAGCAGGACAGCCTCGACGAATACCCGGACCTCGAGCGCGTCGACTTCGTGCGCAGCTTCGACGAGATACGCGCCGCCGCACCGATCCGGCCCCAGCCGCTCGTCGTCCTCTCCGCCGACCGGTCGGTGGCGCCGCAGATCGCCGAGGGCATCGCCAACGGGAGCCTTCCCGCCGACATCGATCCCGGCTACGGCCCGGCCCTCGACGCCGTGCAGCCGATCGCTCAGCGGAATCTCGCCCAGCTCGTTCCGGGTGCCACGCATGTCACGAACACGAACAGCGGCCACAACATCAACATCGAGCAGCCGCAACTCGTCATCGACGGGGTCCGCGACGTCGTCGACGCCGTGCGCGACGGACGCACCGAGCCCTGACCCTCGTACCCGGCTCGGCCTGCGGAATGTGGCCGCCTCGACGTGGGAGACTGGACCGGTGAGGTTGTATCGAGACACTGCGGTGGTGCTGCGCCAGCACAAGCTGGGCGAGGCCGACCGGATCGTCACGCTCCTCACCCGGCAGCACGGTCTGGTGCGCGCGGTCGCCAAGGGGGTGCGCCGCACGAAATCCAAGTTCGGGGCCCGGCTCGAGCCGTTCGCGCACATCGACGTGCAGCTCTACCCGGGTCGCAACCTCGACATCGTCACCCAGGTGCAGACGGTCGACGCGTTCGCCACCGACATCGTCGACGACTACTCCCGGTACACCACGGCGTGCGCGATCCTCGAGACCGCCGAGCGGCTCGCCGGTGAGGAACGGGCCCCGGCTCCGCAACTGCACAGTCTGACGGTCGGGGCGTTGCGGGCCGTCGCCGAACATCACCGCCCGTGTGAGCTGATCCTCGACGCCTTCCTGTTGCGGGCCATGGGTTTCGCGGGCTGGGCTCCCGCCCTCGACGACTGCGCGCGCTGCAGCGCGCCCGGGCCGCACCGGGCGTTCCACGTGGCCGCCGGGGGAGCGGTGTGCGTGCACTGCCGCCCGCCGGGCGCCGCCACCCCGTCACCGGGTGTCCTCGACCTGATGGATGCACTGTTCCGCGGCGACTGGGCGAGCACCGAGACGGTGCCCGAATCGTTGCGGGGGCAGGCCAGCGGTCTCGTCGCGGCACATCTGCAGTGGCACCTCGAACGGCAACTCCGCACGCTCCCGCTGATCGAACGCGCACGACCGCATGCGGCGGTAGGGGCGGAGGATTCGGTCAGGCAGGATGGGGACCGTGATTCGACGACGCGAACCTCGAGCCCCGCATAACTCCGGGGCCGAGCGCCAGATCCGGCCGCCGGACCCGCACCCCTCGGGCGCCCGCCCACCCGGCCTGCAACCCGAACTCGTGCCCCGGCACATAGCGCTGGTGATGGACGGCAACGGTCGCTGGGCGCAGGAGCGGGGACTGCCCCGGACCGCGGGCCACGAACGCGGCGAGGCCGTGCTGATGGACGCCGTCTGCGGGTGCATCGAGATGGGCGTCGAATGGTTGTCGGCGTACGCGTTCTCCACCGAGAACTGGAAGCGCAGCCCCGAGGAGGTCCGCTTCCTGATGGGGTTCAACCGTGACGTGATCCGTCGTCGCCGGGACGAGATGCACGAGATGGGGGTGCGTGTGCGGTGGGCGGGGCGCCGCCCGAAGTTGTGGCGCAGCGTCATCAAGGAACTCGAGATCGCCGAGGAGCTGACGAAGCACAACACGGTCATGAATCTGACCATGTGCGTCAACTACGGCGGTCGCGCGGAGATCGCGGACGCGGCGAAGGAGATCGGCAGGCGGGTGGCGGCCGGACAGCTGGACCCGGAGAAGATCACCGAGGCGACCGTGGCCCGGTACCTCGACGAGCCGGACATGCCGGACGTCGACCTGTTCCTCCGGCCGTCCGGCGAGCAGCGCACGTCCAACTTCCTGATCTGGCAGTCGGCCTACGCCGAAATGGTGTACCAGGAGAAGCTGTTTCCCGATTTCGACCGCCGCGACCTGTGGGCGGCGTGCGTCGAGTACGCGTCGCGTGACCGTCGGTTCGGTGGGGTGAAATGACCGTCGACGGGGCGCCCGCGCTGCTCGGGCGGGCAGCGGACGCGCTCGAGCACTTCGCCACCGTCGCCCGGGCGGAGGACGGATCGCTGAGTTTCGAGTACGCCGGGGCGTTGTGTTCGATCAGTGCGATGACCCTCACCGAGGGCCTCGATGTGCTGTCGATGACGTGCGTGCTGGCCTGGGATCGTCCGGTCAGCGCGTCGCTGCACAAGAAGGTCGCGGAGCGGAACAGCGCACTGCAGTTCGGTTCGATCGCGGTGTTCGGTCACGGCCGGCTCGCGGACGTCATCCTGCGGTACACGTTCCCGGCAGCCGGGCTCCAGGACGAGGCGCTGACCACGATGCTGCTTCTCGCGTTGAGCGGCGCGGACACCGCCCGGCAGGGACTGATCCCCTGACGCTCACTGCGTCGCGGTGCAGTCCTTGCAGAGACCGAAGATCTCGATGGTGTGGCTGACGTCGGAGAAGCTGTGGGCGTCGGCGATCGACTGCGACCACTGCTCGACGGTCGGTCCCTCGACCTCGACGGTGTAGCCGCAGGCACGGCAGACGAGGTGATGGTGGTGCCCGGACGAGCAGCGCCGGTACACGGACTCGCCGGTGTCGGTGCGCAGGACGTCGACCGTGCCGGCGTCCGCGAGGGTCTGCAGGGTGCGGTAGACGGTGGTCAGACCGATGCCCTCGCCCCGCTTGCGCAGTTCGTCGTGCAGTTCCTGCGCCGACCGGAATTCCTCGATATCGTCGAGGAGGGCGGAGATGGCGCTGCGCTGCTTGGTCGCGCGGACGCCCACGACGACGGGTTTGCGCTGGCCGGTGTTCTGGGTCAAGGCTTCTATCCTTCCTCGGCGTGCGCGACGGCGTCCACGACGATGTGGGCGAGGTGGTCGTCCACCAGGCGGTAGAGGACCTCACGTCCGGTGCGTTCGCCGCGCACCACGCCCGCGGCCTTGAGTACGCGGAGATGCTGGCTGATCAGCGGCTGGGTGACGCCGAGAGCCCCCACGAGTTCGTGCACGCAGCGTTCCGATTCGTGGAGTTGGAGGACTATCGCGATGCGGACGGGGGCGGCCAGAGCGCGGAGGATGTCGCCGGCGGCGGTCAGCGTCTCCTTCGACGGCACGGGGGCCGGCGGGGCGGCCTCGAACGGGGGTGCGGCCTCGAACGGATGCAGATCCCCGGGATCGGTGACGCTCACCAGTGATCTCCTTCGGTGTGCCGGACAATGGACGGGACCGTGGTCACGAGGCGGACGAGAATGTGGCCACGAGGCCAGGGCCCCGGGATGATCACCCTCATCTTATTGCAAATCGATTCCATTTTGATATGCACGAATACGCATGTCAACCGGGTGGGTGAACCGACAGGAATCGGGCAGATAGGCTGGGATCCGAAAAGCGCACGTGAACCATGCATCTATTACCCAGATGGAGAGCACTCGAGTGGCACCGAAGTCCAAAGTCGAAACCGTCGTCAATCTCGCCAAGCGTCGTGGCCTGGTCTACCCGTGCGGTGAGATCTACGGAGGCACGAAGTCGGCCTGGGACTACGGCCCCTTGGGCGTCGAGCTCAAGGAGAACATCAAGAAGCAGTGGTGGCGCAACATGGTCACCAGCCGCGAGGACGTCGTCGGCCTCGACTCCTCCGTCATCCTGCCCCGCGAGGTGTGGGTGGCGTCCGGTCACGTCGGCGTGTTCAACGACCCGCTGGTCGAGTGCCTCAACTGTCACAAGCGTCACCGTCAGGACCACCTGCAGGAGGCGTACGCGGAGAAGAAGGGGATCGACAACCCGGACGACGTCCCGATGGACGTCGTGGGCTGCCCCGACTGCGGCACCGTCGGTCAGTGGACCGAGCCCCGCGACTTCAACATGATGCTCAAGACGTACCTCGGCCCGGTCGAGAGCGAAGAGGGCATGCACTACCTGCGCCCGGAGACCGCTCAGGGCATCTTCGTGAACTTCGCGAACGTGCTCACCACGTCGCGCAAGAAGCCGCCGTTCGGCATCGGCCAGATCGGCAAGAGCTTCCGCAACGAGATCACGCCCGGAAACTTCATCTTCCGCACCCGCGAGTTCGAGCAGATGGAGATGGAATTCTTCGTCAAGCCCGGCGAGGACGAAGAGTGGCACCAGTACTGGATCGACTACCGCATGGACTGGTACACCGGGCTCGGCATCAACAAGGACAACCTGCGCCTGTACGAGCACGCACAGGACAAGCTGTCGCATTACTCTAAGCGCACCGTCGACATCGAGTACCGCTTCCACTTCCAGGGCAGCGAATGGGGCGAACTGGAGGGTGTGGCCAACCGCACCGACTTCGACCTGTCGACCCACTCGAAGCACTCGGGCACCGACCTCAACTACTACGACCAGGCCACCGGTGAGCGGTACACGCCGTACGTCATCGAGCCGGCAGCCGGTCTCACCCGTTCACTGATGGCGTTCCTCGTCGACGCGTACACCGAGGACGAGGCGCCGAACGCGAAGGGCGGCGTCGACAAGCGCACCGTTCTGCGTCTGGACCGTCGTCTCGCGCCGGTGAAGGCCGCGGTGCTGCCGCTGTCGCGGAACGCGGATCTGACGCCGAAGGCCAAGGATCTCGCGGCGACGCTGCGCCAGCACTGGAACGTCGAGTTCGACGACGCCGGTGCGATCGGCCGGCGCTACCGTCGTCAGGACGAGATCGGCACCCCGTTCTGCATCACCGTGGACTTCGACACCCTCGAGGATCACGCCGTGACCGTGCGTGAGCGTGACTCGATGGCTCAGGAGCGGGTCGCGCTCGACCAGGTCGAGGGCTACCTGGCGCAGCGCCTCATCGGTTCCTGACCCGCCGTCACCTGCGCGCGTCGCAGGTTTCGGTCAGGTAGTTCGTCAGGATTCGGCGGTTCTCCTCGGACACCGGGATGCGCGAGTATTCCGGTTCCGAGGAGCCGACGACGATCCACAGTGGAAAGACGAACGGCTTCTTCGCTTCCGCGAGGGCGTGCGGGTCGCATCGTGCCGCATCGATGGTGATGTCGACGCTGAGCCGATCCTGGTCCGCCCGCATGGTGGCGGGCAGCGCGCCGCGCACCGCATACAGGACGCTGCCACCGACCTCGTCCAACCGGATGTCGCCCGATGCCGTCCCGCGGCTCACGACCAGCTGGGCGGGCAGGGGAGCGGTCGGCTCGGGCGGCGCCGGCGCCGGTATCAGGGTCACCGGTGCCGCCTTCGCCAGATCCTCTGCGGCGCAGTCGCTGTCGTGGATGCGGCCGAGGACGTCGTACGGGGTGGCGAGCGGCACCCGCGCGGGGGACGCTCCGGCCACACCGATCAGGGCGAACGCCGGCTCCGGCGCCGCGTGGCAGCGGACAGCGCCGTACCCGGCCTCGACGTCGATCCGGTTGCCGGGTCCGAGTTCGACCTCGCGCCGGGTCTCGGGCGCCGCATCGAAGCCCGGGCTGTCCAGCGCCACCGACGTCACCGTGGTGGGGGCGTCGCCGGTGTTCGTTATCCGCACGTGTATCCGTCCGCCGGCGGCGTCGTCCTCCCGGCTGCGATACGCCTCCGCCGACAGCGGGACCGTCGGCTCGTCCTCACCCTGATCCTTATTGCTGCAGCCGGACAGGACGCCGCAGGCGGTGGCCGCGACGCACGCGAGGAGGACGAAGGTTCGGGGCGACGTCAGAATCGGCCGCCCCCGCTGATCCGGCCCGAACTGGTCGGCCCCCCGAAGGAACGCGGCCCGCTGCTCCGGCCGCCACCGCTGCTCCGGCCGCCACCGGAGCCCCGGCTTCCCCAGTTGCCGCCCCCACTGAATCCGCCGCGCAGGATGCTGTCGATCAGGATGCCGCCGAGGATCGCGCCGGTGGCATTACCGCCACCACTGCCACCGCCGGGCCCGGGGCGCTGGCGGGACTCCCAGCGGCTCACATCGTTCTGCGCCAGGCGCAGGGCGTCGGCGGCCAGACCCGCGGCGGCCTGAGCGTGCTGAAGCGCGCGGGAG
>NZ_BCWY01000038.1 GCF_001894825.1 Rhodococcus jostii NBRC 16295
CGCCCCGACCACGGCGGCGAGTACCTGAGCGAAGCGCTGCGCGTCACCCGGACCCTGCACGTCGATCGCCCACGTGCCGTCTCGCTCGTCCACGGCGACCGATACTGTGCCACCAAAAGCGTCGTCACCGAGGGCGGCGTCACCGTGGGCGTCCCACTGCTCCACCACGGCGACGGCACCCTCGCCGAGGCGCTCGACGCCGAGCGGTTCCCGGATCCCGCCCGCCACCGACCACAGGTCCGCCGGACCGCTGTCGGACGCGGCGAGGAAGCGGTGTCTCCGGGACCGCCGAAGCTGCAGTCCGACCTGCCGTGTCAGTGCGTCGAACGTGAGTTGCGTTGTGAGGGAACACCTGACGGGCGTGGTCGCCCCATGCTCCCGGTGTCCGAGTACCAACTCGTCGACATCGGTGAGGCTCTGCCAGTACACCGCGACCGCGGCGAGCAGGACCGCGGCCGCGCCGCCGCCGCTGCGGCGCGCGAGCCGCAGGAGTCGGCCGTCGGCGGGAACGGTCACCCGGCGCGGGTTCTCCCCCGCGGCGACCGGACCGGCCGGTGCCTGCCGGTCCGGAGCCCCGGCGAGCAGGTGTTCCCAATAACGCCGGTCTTCGGGCCACGCATCGCTTTCGCGGTAGCGTGCGTCGGACGTCAGTGGGACGGTGGGCGTCACGAACGGCCAGGACGCCGGCGGCGCGCCGGTGTCCCCCGACTCGTAGGTCTCGGCGGTACGACGGACGATCGCCGTCATGCCCGGCTCGTCGTTGACCAGGCGGTGACAACGCTGGAACCAGCCGTAGCGGCCGTGCGGCAGGCGGAACAGCACGTGCACGGAGAGCGGCCCGGTGGTCACGTCCATCGGACGCACCAGTTCGTCGTCGATCCACGCCCGTACGAAGTGCTGGGGATCTTCGGTCTCCATGGCGTCGACGATGTCGGGGCCGGCCGGCGCGGCCCCGGCGATCTGTCCGGGTTCCGGGCCGTCGAGAACGAAAGTGGTGTGCAGGCATCCGCATTCGGTCAGTGTCTGCCGCAGTGCCCGGCAGAGCCGGTCTTCGTCGAGCGGTCCGTCGAGTTCGAGATACTGGGAAAGCGTGGCGTCCGGGCCGGTGCGGAGCGTTGCGAGCTGATCGAAGGTGAGCGGCAGCACCTCACCGCTAGCCGGCACCTCACCGGTAGTCATGGAAGCCTTGTCCGGTCTTACGCCCGAGGTGACCGGCCTCGACCAGAGTGACGAGCGACGTTGGTGGGCGGTAGTGATCGTCGCCGGTCAGTTCGCGCAGCGCGGTCATGGTGTCGTGGACGTTGTCCAGACCGATCAGGTCGGCCGTTCGCAGCGGCCCCATCGGATGGCCGAGGCAGCCTTCGAACAGTGCATCGGTGGTCTCCGCGTCGGCCACTCCGTCGTCGAGAGCGGCCGCTGCCTCGGCGATGCACAGCATGAGGACGCGGTTCAGCACGAAGCCGGGTCCGTCGCCGACGACGATGCCGGTCTTGTTCAGCGACGCGAGCAGGGCCAGCGCACGGTCCAGCGTGTGCGGCGACGTCCTGGGCCCTCGCACCACCTCGACCGTGTCCTTGAGCGGCGCGGGGTTCATGAAGTGCAGCCCGACGACCTGTTCCGGCCGGGTGGTGCTCGCCGCGATCCGGTCGACGGGGATGCCCGACGTGCAGGTCGCGAGAATCGTCTCGGGTCCGCAGAGGCGGTCGAGTTCGGCGAAGAGCTTCTCCTTGAGATCGATTCGTTCGGGGGCGCATTCGACGACGAACGTGGTGTCGCGCAGATCGGTCATCTCCCCCGTCCACCGCACCCGCGCGCTCACTTCGGCGGGTTTCGGACCTCCCGTCCGCCCGAGCAGGATCGCCAGGCGCAGCGAGTCGCGCATCCGCGCGCGGGCCCTGTCGACCGCCTGCGGGTCGGGATCGACGACGGTCACGTCGTGACCGGCCTGTGCGAGGCATTCGGCCACCCCGGCGCCCATGGTTCCCGCCCCCACCACACCGACTCTCATCGCATTGCCTCTCTCATTGCACGGCCTCCGAGGAGAATCCGGTGTCGTCCTGATGGACGTATTCCGTCGCCACCTCCTGGGCGGGCAGGTCGGGACGAGCCGCGAGTGCCGTCAGCAACCGGCGGAGATCTGCGAGCATCGCGGCGGCGGTGCCGCGGTCGAAGAGGTCGGTGGCGTAGTCGAGTTCGAGGGTGAGCGCGGTGGGGCCGCGGGTCCACGACAGCCCGAGTTCGACTGGCGACGGGCCGGCCGGCTCGGCGGTACCGTCGCGTTCCCCGGTGCAGCGCACCGGGAAGGGCGGTGCTGCCGGGCCGACCGCGGCGGTCTCAGCGGACAGCTCCCGGCGGACGGCCGCCACGAGGTCCGGGAAGGTGGGGTCCTCGGACATGTCCACGGCCACGAGCCGTGGCGGCACTCCCAGTGCCGGGACGGTGTCGACCGCCACCTCGTCCTGCGCGGTGTACCAGGCGAGGAGCGTGAGCCAGGCGGCGAGCAGTTCCGGGAGGCCCGGGGTGCCGTCGAACGGGGCCGTCACCCGCGCCGTCGAGTAGGTCGGTGCCGCGCTTGCCGGAGTGTGTCGGGGCCGGTCGGCGGGGACGTACGGGGGCGACACGGTGCGGGCCGCCGGGACAGCGGATGCGTCGGTGAGGAACACGCCGATCTGCTGTGTGCGAGGGGAATCCGCTATTCCTTGGAGGATGTGGACGTACTCGGCGCACAGCGCGGCCGCGGTCTGTTCGGTGAACAGTTCCGCGCTGAACTCGAGGCCCGCGGCCATGTCGTCCTCGCCGCCCCGTTCGGTGGTGACGAGGGTGAGATCGAATTTGGCCGTGCCGGACGGCACCCCGCCGAACGCGATGGCCGCGGGATCCTCCTGATCGAACAGCGTCTCGGTGAGTCCCTGCTGCGATTGCAGCGCCGGCAGTTCCTGGTGGACGTGGCAGACGTCGAACAGGGGTGTCCGGCTCAGGTCGCGGTCGCCGGTGAGCGCGGTGACGACGCGGTCGAACGGGATCTCCTGGTGTTCGAGGGCGCCCAGCACGACATCCCGTACGCGGGCGCACAGTTCGGTGATGCTCGGCTCCCCGGACAGGTCGGCGCGCAGGGCCACGGTGCTGTTGAAGTACCCGATCATGCCGGCGAGTTCGGACCGGTTGCGTCCGGTCGTCGGTGTCCCGACCACCAGGTCGCGCTGGTTGCTCCGGCTCGCCATGAGGAGGTAGAACGCGGAGAGCAGCACCACGAACAATGACACCGACTCCCGACGCGCCACCGCCCGCAGGCTCGTCGTCAGTTCCTCCGAGATCGTGAACGTGTGGAACGCGCCGGTGAAGTTCTTCCGCTCCGGCCGCGGGAAGTCCGTGGGCAGCCGCAGCAGCGGAACGTCGTCCAGAACCCCGCGCCAGTACTCCAGTTCGGGGGCGAGCACGGCGCTCGCGATCAACTCCCGCTGCCACAGTGCGTAGTCCCAGTACTGGACGGGCAGCGGCGTGAGGTCTGCGGGACGCCCGGACCGGCGGGCGGCGTACAGGGCGGGCAATTCCTGCTCGAAGATCCGCGGGGAACCCCCGTCGTTGACGGAGTGGTGGGTGGTGACCTGCAGGACGTGCTCGTCCGGGCCTATCTTGACGAGCAGCGCGCGGACGAGCGGGTCGGTGGCCAGATCGAACGGCGCGATGGCCGCCTCGTGCACGAGGGCACGCGCCGCGGTCACCGGATCCGGTTCGCCCGACACGTCGGCGGTCCGGAAGAAGTCGCCGAGGGATTCCCGGATCCGGAGTTCGGGCTCCCCGTCGACGTCGACGTAGTTGGACAGCAGCACCCGGTGCCGGGCGGCCAGGTCGTCCCACATTCCCCGGACCGCGGACTCGTCGATCGGCCCGTGGAGTTCGCTGACCATCGGCAGGTTGTAGATGGTCGTCGCCGCGTCGAGTTGGTGGTGGAACCACATGCGTGCCTGCCCGAACGACATCACGTACTGCCCGCGCGGGGTGATCGGCGGCAGTCCGCCCGTCGCGGATGTGCCGTCGTCGAGGAGGGCGGCGAAATCGGCGACCCTGGGTCGCTCGTAGAGGTCGATCAGCTTGGGCCGCATCCCGTACTGCTCGGCCACCCGGTCGACGAGTTGCATGGCGATGAGCGAGTTTCCGCCGAGGTCGAAGTAGTCGTCTTCGGCGCCGACGTCGCTCTCCGTGTGGAGCAACTCCCGCAGGGTCGCCTGCAACCAGTCGAGGCTGTCTTCCGGGGCCACGGCGGTGGATGCCGGGTTCGGCGCGGGCAGGAGCACGTCCGGGGCGTCGTCCCATTCGGGTTGGTCCGGGAGATCGAACCAGCAGCGCGAGCCGCCCATCGGGTGACCGGGTAGCCGGACCCGCCAGGCGGTGTCGGCGGCGAGGTCGACGGCCGCCCAGTCGAGGTCGATTCCGCGCTCGTACAGCCCGGCCAGGAGGTGGGTGACGGCCCAGGACGTGTCCGGTGCCCGGACGATCTCGGCGTCCGGCCGGTCGCCGAGTGCGTCGGCGAGCAGCGTGCCGAGGCGTCCCTGCGGGCTCGGTTCCACGAAGACGACGGGTCCGTCCGACAGCATGCCCTTCGCGACGGCGACGAGCCGATCCGCGTCGATCGACGGGTCAGCGGCCGCGGCGGCGATGTCGGCGGCACCGACCGCCGAGAGGGTTTCGCGCAGATACCGGGCCGCGTAGCGGGACACTCCGCCGCTGAGGACGGCGTCGACGGTGACGCCTGCGGCGCGCAGTTCCCGGTGGACGGCGATCTGACCGGCGAGGAGATCTGCCACGTCGCCGGTGGCGGGGAGCTCCGGCGGGAGGGCGCGGCCACGCAGTCCGGCGGGCATCCGGTCGGGCGACAGCAGGAGAGCCACGGCGGGTGCGCGCCGGGTCGCGGGAGCGGATTGCCCACCGCGGGTGTCGAGTTCGGCGGCGCGCACGCGGAGTGCGTCCGACAGCTCGGCGATGGTGCGCGCCTGCACCGCCACCCGGTGGTCGTGATGCGGGCGGCCGCGGTTGAGGGTGAACGCGACGTCGTCGAGGTCGACCCCGCGCACCGCGGTCGCGAGTTCGGCGCACAGGACGGCCAGCGCGCCGGCGCTCTTCGCCGACACCCCGACGAGTCGCGGTGCGTCCTCGGCTGCGGATCGGGATACCGGGGCGCGCTTCGGCGGCTGCTCCACCACGCAGTGCGCGTTGATTCCGCCGAGACTGAACGAACTCACCCCCGCCCGCCGGGGACCGCTCTCGTCGCTCCACGTCCGGGCCCCGGTGAGCACCTCGATCCCGGTGCGGCCGAGGTCGACACCGCCGGTGGGGTGTTCGAAGTGCAGCGACGGGTACAGCTCGCCGTGCTCCACCCCGAGGATCGCTTTCACGAGACCGGACACTCCGGCGGCGTGGTCGAGGTGACCGATGTTCGTCTTCACCGAGCCGATGGGCAGGGCGCCGGGACGATCCTGGAACGCTGCCGCGATCCCTTCGAGTTCGACCGCGTCGCCGAGCGGGGTTCCGGATCCGTGGGCCTCGAGGTATCCGGCGGCGCTCGGGGCGAGCCCCGCGTTCCGCCAGGCCCGGGAGATGACGGCCACCTGCGCCCGGGCGCTCGGGGAGCTGATGGTTGCGGACGAGTGACCACTGGACACCGTTGCGGTGCCGCGAATCACGGCATGGACGGGGACGCGGTCGGCGCGTGCCCGGGCCATCGTCGTGAGGAGAAGCACCGCGCCGCCCTCACCGACCGCCGTTCCGTCCGCGCTCGCGTCGAACGCCCGGCAGCGTCCGCCGGGTGACATCAGTTCGGCGGATCCCCCCGCCATGTCGGCGCGGATTCCGTTCACGCGCAGACTGACACCGCCCGCCAGGGCGAAGTCGGCGTCGCCGGACCGCAGTTCCCGGCAGGCGTGGTGCACCGCGATCAGCGACCCGTTGCATCCCGAATCGACGGCATAGCAGGGCCCGGTGAGCCCGAGGTGGTACGCGATCCGCGCCGGGACGGCGAACGGGACGTTGCCCAGTGTGCTGAGCACACCCGGTTCCGCCCACATCGCCGGATATGTCGAGGTGGCCCCGCTGAACACCACCGCGGTCGCGCTGTCACGGAAGTCTGCGACGGAGTAGCCGGCGTCCTCGACCGCCTGATGCGCGAGGACGAGGGCGAGGCGCTGCTGCGGGTCGATCAGCGACGCTTCGCGTTTCGACAGGGTGAAGTACGAGTAGTCGAATGTGGCGATGTCTTCGACGAATCCCATCGCGTGGTACTGCGACGGTGGGCCCAGCCCGGTCGCCTTCGCCCGGGACCGCGACAGTGGGCGCACCGAATCCCGGCCGGCGGCGAGGTTGGCGCGGAATTCCGCGAGGTTCGCGGCCTCGGGGTAGCGCGCGGCGATGCCGATCACGGCGATGGCGTCGTCGTCCGGTGTCGGGTGTCGCACCGTCACTGTTGCCTCCTCCCTGCTGGGTCAGAACTCGTAGGTGGCGGGCGTGGACGCGTCACCTGTCCGGGTGGGGTTAGAGATCGCCTCTGCCTGCGCTGCCACTGTGACGAGGTCGAACAGCTGGCCGACCCGCAGAGTCCCGGGCCACCGCTCCTCTAGGCGTCGCTGCAGTTCCACGACGCGGTGCGAGTTGCCGCCGACGTCGAAGAACCCGTCTTCGGGGCCGAAGTCGTCGTGTCCCAGCACCGCAGCCCAGGCCTCTGCCACCGACCGCTCCAGCGCGGTCCACCGTTGCCGCGAACCTCCACCCACAGGTTCGGTTCCGGCGACGAGTGCGCGCAGGGCGTCCTCGTCCACCGCGCCGTCGGCCGATCGCGGGACGGCGCCGAGTGCGACGAACCGTGCGGGCACGAGCCGGGCGTCGAGCCGCTCGGCGCTGAACTCCCGCAGGTCGTCCGCCATCGGAAGCACCGCCGCGGCGGCCGCTGGGACCCAGAAGGCGGTGACCCCGGCCGTGGTCGTGAGCACGACCGCTTCGCGGACCGCAGGGTGGCGTGCCACGACTTCCGTGACCGACCGCGTCGGCGTGTCGGGTGCGGTGACGTTCACCAGCTGCCCGGATCGGTTCCACCGGGCGAGGCCGCCGGTCCGGACCATCCGCGTGCCGGGGGCACCGAACGGGTTCGCGACGAACGTGGTGGCCGCCGCCCGCGCCGAGGTGTGGGGCTCCCGCGTGTCGGCGACGTACACCGCCCCGGTCACGCCCTCGGAGGCCATCCGCAGCCGCGGGTCGAGGACGACAGTATCCGCCGCCGCGCTCCATTCGCGGAGCCGGATCCGCTCGTCCGGGGCGAGCACGTCGATGTCGCCTACGGCTCCGTGCGGATCGGTGACGACCGCGGCGAGGATCCTGGTGAACCGATCGGCGAGCGCCTGGGCCGTCGCCGCATCGAAAAGATCCGTGGAATAGGTGAATCCGGCCGTCATCCCCTCCGGCGTGCCGGACTCGTCGTACCGCTCGCGCACCGTCAACTGCAGGTCGAAGAGGGATACCTCGACGTCGGGTTCGAGCACTTCGGCGTGCAGGTGCGGGAGGGCAAGATCGGGATGTTCGGTGTTCCGGAATTCGAGCAGCACCTGGAACAGTGGTGAATACGACTGGGAGCGCGGGGGGTTCAGCGCCTCCACCACCCGTTCGAACGGCACGTCGGCGTGCGCGTAGGCCGCGAGGTCGGTGTCGCGGACCTGTTCGAGGAGTTCCTCGGCGGTCCCCGACACCCGGGTCCGGAGCACGAGGGTGTTGACGAACATCCCCACCACGTCGTCGAGGACGGCGTCGCCGCGGCCCGCCACCGGTGACCCGATCACCACGTCGCCGGAACCGCCCGACCGCGACAGCAGCACGGCGAGGGCCGTGTGCACGACCATGAATACGGTGCACCGCCGGGTCCTCGCCAGCGCCACCACATCCCGGTGCAGGTCGGCCCCGATGGAGAACTCCACGCGGTCGCCGGAGGGGGAACGACGCTGCGGGCGCTCACGGTCCGCAGGCAACTCGGTCACGGCCGGCGCACCGGCGAGGGTGGAACGCCAGTAGTCGAGTTGCCGCGAGACCAACGATTCGGGGTCGTCCTCCGAGCCGAGAAGTTCCCGCTGCCACAGCGTGTAGTCGGCGTACTGCACCGGCAGCGGCTCCCAGCCCGGCGCGCGACCCTCGGATCGGGCCGGGTAGGCCGTCATCACGTCCCGGGCCAATGGAACCATCGAGAACCCGTCCGCCGCGATGTGGTGCACCACGACGACGAGGACGTGCTCCCGCTCGCCGAGTGCGAACAGCCGCGCCCGCATCGGGACCTCGGCGGCGACGTCGAATCCCGTCGTCACGAGATCGGAGATCTGGTCGCGAACAGGCGCCTCATCCGTCGACACCGTGAGTTGCGCGACGTGACCCGCGCCGACGACGACCTGGGTGGGCTCCGCGTCTCCATACGGGTACCGGGTGCGGAGCGATTCGTGCCGGTCCACCACGTCGCCGAGGGCGGCGGTCAGCGCGTCGATGTCCAATTCACCCGACAGCCGGACGATCATCGCCACGTTGTAGGCGGGCGAGGACGGATCGAATTGATTGAGGAGCCACATCCGGCGCTGCGCCCACGACAGGGGAACCGTATCCGGGCGCCGCGACGCGACCGCCGCGGGCCGGGCCTCCCCACCGGCGGTCTCACGCGCGATCCGCGCTGCGAGGGCCCGCACGGTCGGGGATTCGAAGATCTCGCGGACACCGACGTCCGCGCCGAGAGCGGCCCCCAACCGCGCGACCACCTGCGTCGCGGTCAGGGAGTTGCCGCCGGACGCGAAGAAGTCGTCGTCGGCACCGACCGCACCGATCCCGAGGACCTCGGAGAACACCTCCGCCACCGCCGATTCGAACGGTGTCTCGGGTGGGCGGAAGATGCGGGGCGCGAATTCCGGCTCCGGCAGCGCATGCCGGTCGACCTTGCCGTTGGCGCCGAGCGGGAGGTGTTCGAGGACGGTCACGGACGCCGGCACCATGAACGGGGCCAGCACCGACGCGGCGAACCCCAGCACCTCGGCGGTGTCGAGGTCCGCACCCTCCTCCGCCGTCACGTATCCGGCGAGAACCGCCTCGGCGGCAGGTGTCCGGCGGACCACGACCACGGCCTGCGCGACTCCAGGGCAGCCGGTGAGCGCGGCCTCGACCTCCCCCGGCTCCACCCGCTGACCACGCAGCTTCACCTGGAAATCGTTGCGGCCCAGATACTCCAATCGCCCGTCGCGCGTCCACCGCATGAGATCGCCGGTGCGGTACATGCGGGAACCGGCCTGGTCGAACGGGTTCGCGACGAACGAGGCGGCGGTCGACCCGGACCGCCGGTGGTAGCCGCGCGCCAGACCCTCGCCCAGCACGTACAGCTCACCCACCACACCGACCGGAACCGGGCGCAGCCACTCGTCGAGGACGAGTTCGCGGACACCCCGCATCGGGTGGCCGATGCGCACGGGGTCGCCGGGTGCCATCGGGTCACCGACGTTCGACATCACCGTCGTCTCCGTCGGCCCGTACCCGACGAGCAGGGTCCGCCCGGACGCCCAGCGGGCCAGCAACTCCGGCGGGCAGCGTTCGCCACCGACGACGAGTGCCCGCAACAGGCGTAAGCCGCGCGGGTCGATCGTGGCCAGGACCGCCGGTGTGACGAATGCGTGCGTGATCCGCTCTGCCGCCAGTAGTTCCGTCAGTGCGGCACCGCCGTATACCTGTGGCGCCGCGATGACCAGACGCGCACCGGCACCGAAGGCCATGAGGTACTCGAGTATCGTCGCGTCGAATCCGGGCGACGCGAGATTCAGGACGCGCGACGCATTCGTCGTGGCATACCGGGTGCGCTGCTCGATCGTGAAGTTCTGCAACCCGGCGTGCGGGATCACGACGCCCTTCGGCGTGCCCGTCGACCCGGACGTGTACATCAGGTACGCCGGATGGTCCGGCCGCAGTGGCACCACGCGGTCTGCGTCGGTGATCGCCTTGGACTCCCATCTCCGCGTCGGCCCGGGGTAGTCGAGGAGCAGCCACTCCACCCCGTCGGGCATCCGCTCACGCTGTTCGGCGACGGTGAGTCCCGCCGCCGCCCCGGAGTCGGCGAGGATGTCGGCGATCCTTCCGGGCGGGAGGCTGGGGTCCACCGGCACGAACGACGCACCCGACTTCGCCACCGCCCACACCGACACCACCAGTTCCACGGATCGGAAGAGTCCGATCGCCACGTGGTCTTCGGGTCCGATTCCGCGGCGGATCAGCACCCAGGCCAGGCGGTTCGACCAGTCGTCGAGTTCGCGATACGACATCACCGCGTTGCCGTAGGACAGGGCGACGGCGTGCGGATCCCGCGAAGCCGCGGCCGAGAGGATCTCGGGGAGCAGCCGTGTCGTGCCGCCGGGCCGGCCGCGCACCGGGACGAGTGCGTCGCGTTCCGCGGCGCCCAGGAGATCGATGCGCGCGAGCGGCACCTGAGGGTCGGCGACCACCGTCTCGAGGAGCCGCAGGAACCGTTCGGCGAAGGTCCGGACGGTGGCGGCGTCGAAGATGTCGGTGGCATAGGTGAATCCGGCTCCGATCCCGGCCGGTCCGCCGTCCGCCGCGAATCGTTCGGCCAGTGTCAGCTGCAGGTCGAAGGTGGAGACGGACACACCGAGGTCGATCTCCTCCACCCCCACTTCCGGCAGGCTCGGGGTCGGCCTCGTCACGTCCTGGAACTCGAACAGCACCTGGAACAGCGGCGCGTGCGCGGTGGTACGGGGGAGGTCCAGGGCCTCGACCACCCGCTCGAACGGCACCTCCGCGTGTGCGAATGCCTCCAGATCGCGGTCCCGCACTGCGGTGAGGACGGTGGCGAAGGAGTCGGCGCCGTGCACCGGCGTGCGCAGGGCCAGGGTGTTGACGAACATGCCGACCACGTCGTCGAGTGCGGCCTCCCCGCGCCCCGCCACCGCTGATCCGATCACCACGTCGTTCGTGCTCCCCAGGCGCGACACCAGCACCGCGAGCGCCGCGTGCGCGACCATGAACACCGTCGCGTCGTGTTCTCGTGCAAGGGCGACCACGGCCCGGTGCAGACGGTCCCCGATCTCGAACGACTCCCGCGCCCCGGCGAGCGAGCGGTGTTCGGGGCGGGCGCGATCCATCGGCAGATCCGTCACCACCGGTGCGTCGGCGAGCGCGGACCGCCAGTACCCGAGTTGGCGGGACATCAGCGATCCGGGATCGTCCTCCGATCCGAGTAGTGCCCGTTGCCAGTTGCTGTAGTCGGCGTACTGGACCGGCAGCGGCACCCAGTCCGGCGCGTGCCCGTGCACCCGGGCGGTGTACGCGGCCGTCACGTCCCGGGCGAGCGGGGCCAGCGACAACGCGTCCGCCGCGATGTGGTGCACCACCAGGGCCAGGACGTGTTCACGCGGACCGACCTCGAACAGGTGCGCCCGCAGCGGAACCTCGGTGGTCACCTCGAAGCCCGCCGACAGCGCTCCCGCGAGCCGGTCGCGGAGGTCGCGCTCCCCCGCCACCGCCACCGCACGGAGGGCAGGCACCGCGTCCGCCGCCGGGATCACCGACTGCACAGGCGTGTCCTCCCGCATCGGGAAGACCGTCCGCAGCGCCTCGTGCCGGTCCACCACGTCCGTCAACGCGGCGTGCAGCGCTGCGACGTCGAGTGAGCCGTGCAGCCGGAACGCCGCCGCGATGTTGTAGGCGGGTGACGTCGTGTCGAACTGGTCGAGGAACCACATCCGCGTCTGCGCGAGCGACACCGGGGCGGGTGTGGAGCGATCGGTCGCCACCAGCGGCGGCCGGCCCGTCGCATCCGCCCGGCCCACCCGGGTCGCCAGCGACCGCACCGTCCGCGCCTCGAAAACGTCGCGCACACCCACACCCGCGCCGAGCGCCTGGTGGATCCGCGCCACGACCTTCGCCGCGATCAGCGAGTTGCCCCCGAGCGCGAAGAAGTCGTCGTCGACACCGACGGCGGGCACGCCGAGCAGCGCGGCGAAGATGACCGTGAGCGACTCCTCGACGGCGGTGCCCGGTGCCGCGAATGCGGCACGGGAGTCGGTCAGCGGCGCCGGGAGTGCCGCGCGGTCCAGCTTCCCGTTGACGGTGAGCGGCAGCCGGTCGAGAACGGTCAGCGAGTTCGGAATCATGTACGACGGCAGTGCCGTTCGCGCGTACTCCAGAACCCTGTCCGTCACAGCGATCGCACCCGCGTCGGGAACGACGTACGCGGCCAGTGCCGGACCGGTCACGGGATCGTCGCGCATCGTCACGACCACCTGAGCGACCCCGTCGCACCGGCCCAGCACCCACTCCACCTCGCCGAGTTCCACCCGGAATCCCCGGATCTCGACCTGGAAGTCTTCGCGCCCGAGGTATTCGAGGCTGCCGTCTCGCCGCCACCGCACGATGTCCCCGGTCCGATACATCCGGGTTCCGGCCTCGTCCGCGACGAAGCGTGCTGCCGTGAGCGCGGCGCGGCCGAGGTAGCCACGCGCCACTTGTGTTCCGGCCACGTACAGTTCGCCCGCCACACCGACCGGCACCGGATGCAGGCGCGGGTCCCGCACCGACACGTGCAGCCCGGGGATCGCCCGCCCGATCACGCTCGTCCAGGCGGCGACCGCGAGTCCGCGGTCGAGCCGCAGGTGACTCACGTGCACCGTCGTCTCGGTGATGCCGTACATGTTCACGAGCACGGGCGCGTCCTCGTCGTGCCGGGAGTACCAGCGTTCAAGCTGCCCGAGGTCGAGCGCCTCGCCGCCGAGCACGACGTAGCGCAGCGGCAGGGCGTCGGCACCGTCGTCGGTGGAGGTGGCGTCGATCAGCTGGAAGAACGCGGTCGGGGTCTGGCTCAGCACCGTCACCCGTTCGCGGCGCAGCAGTTCGAGGAACGCGACGGGCGACCGGGTGGTGTCGAAGTCGACGACGACGAGGGTCCCGCCGTGCAGCAGCGCGCCCCACAGTTCCCAGACGGAGAAGTCGAACGCCGGGGAGTGGAACATCGTCCACACGTCGGTGTCCCGGAACCGGAACAGGTCCCGGGTGCTGGTGAACAGAGCGACGACGTTGCGGTGCGACACCGCGACGCCCTTCGGCCGTCCCGTCGACCCCGACGTGTAGACGACGTACGCCAGTGCGCCCGGGTCGATCGGCGCCCGGTCCGCGTCGGTCAGCGGCGTCGCGGGGAGGTTTCCGAGATCGTCGGTCACCGAATCGAGCAGCAGGACGGGAATGTCCGACGTCGGCAACGACGGCGCGGTGTCCCCGGTGGCCAGGACGCACGCCGGGCGGGCGTCGTCGAGCACCAGGGCGGAGCGCTCACCGGGGTGGTCGGCGTCGATCGGGACATACGCCGCCCCTGCCTTGACGACGGCGACGAGCGCGACGACCAGCACCGCCGATCGTGGCAGCGCGACCGCGACCGTCGACTCCGGACCGACGCCCCACGAGAGGAGTTGGCGTGCAAGACGGTTCGACCGGGCGTCGAGTTCCCCGTAGCTCAGCCGCTCGCCACCCGACACGACGGCGGTGGCGCCGGGGGTCCGCGCCGCCCGGGCCGCGAACAGTGCGCCGAGCGTCGTGTCCTGGGCGGGGCCCGCGTGCCGGGTCGACCACTCCCGCAGCAGCGCGTGTTCGGCCGGTTCGACCAGGTCGATGTCCCCGATCACGACGGACGGGTCCGTGGCTGCGGTGTGGGCGGCGCGCACGAAGCGGCGAGTGATTGCCTGGGCGGTGTCGGCGTCGAACAGGTCTGTCGCATAGGTGAATCGGACCGACTCCGCCGACACCGTCACCTGCAGGTCGAGGTCGCCGAGTTCGTGGGGCCGGTCCGAGAATTCGAGCAGCACCTGGAACAGCGGCGCGTGGGACACCGACCGCGGCGGGTCCAGCGCATCCACGATCCGCGAGGCGGGTACGCCGCGGTGAGCGAACGCCTCCGCCTCCGCGTCGCGCACCGCGTCGACGAACTCGGTGAATCGGTCGGCGGCGCGGACGCGGGTCCGCAGCACCACGACGTCCGCGTCCGTCCTCGCCCCGAGGACGATGTCGTCCGTTCGGGCCGAACGAGACAGCACCACCGCGAGCAGCGCGTGCGTCACGGTGGCGACGTCCGTCCGGTGTTCTGCCGCGAATGCCCCCAGGGTGCGGTGCACTTCCGGATCGAGCACGGCGTCGACGACGGCGCTGCGGCCGGACGGCCGGGCCGGACGCGGCCGGTCGGTGGGCAGGTCCAGCACCGGGGGCGCGTCGGCGAGTGTGCGCGTCCAGAAGTCGAGCCGGGCCGTCTCCTCGTGGACGGCGCCGACCGCGTTGTCCGCGTCGGCTGCGAGGAAGTCGCCGAGCAGTTCCACGAACCGCCGGTGGTGCGCGCCGACCTCGTCGGCGTCGTACCGGTTGGGGTTGGCCAGGAAGTGGACGAAGGTCCGGACCGGGGCGCCGCTCTGGTACACGTTGACGAGCAGGTCCTCGACCGGGCCGGACGTGACGATGTGGTACTCGCCGACGAGCTGCCCCAGGGCGAGTTCCTGATGGAAGAGCATCACATTGACCATCGGACCCGACAGCGACTCCGCCGCAGCGGCCCCCGCGTCGCGCCGGATGTCGCCGAGCCCGAGACGCTGGTGCCGCAGCGCACCTAACAGGTCGAGTTGCACCCGCTCGACCAACTCCCCCACCGTGTCCTCGGGACGGATCTGCACGGGAAGCGGCACGATGCCCGCCACCATGCCCCCGGACCGTCGCAGGGTCGCGGTGGTCCTCGCCGACACCGGAATCTTCACGAGCACATCCCGGCGCCCGGTCATCCTCGACAGGTAGCAGGCGAACGCGGCGATGATCTCCGCCGTCCCGTGGGTGCCGGCCTCGCCGAGGGCACGTTCCGCCGCGTCCGGGAGCGGTGCGGCGGCGTCGGTGCTCGTGGCGACCGCGGGACCGGTCCTCCGCGCGAGGCTCGATCCGGGCCCGAGACCGTCGATCCGGTCCGCCCAGAACTGCCGGTCCGCGGCGAAGCGACTCGACGACCGGTACTGCTGATCGACGTCGTACAGGTGTCGGGGGTCTGCGGCCTCGTTCGCCGGCAGGTCCCGGCCGAGGACCGCCGCGGTGTACCGGGCCGCGATGCGGTTGAGCATCGTCATCGCGCCGTAGCCGTCGAGGGCGACGTGGTGAATCTTGCTGTACCACAGGTAGTGTTGGTCACCGACGCGGAGAATCGAGGATTCGACGAGGCGGTCGCGAGTGAGATCCAGCGGCGTCTCGCAGTCTGCGTGCATCCACCGCCGGGCCGCGGCCACCGGCTCGGTGTCTCCGCGGAAGTCGACCAGCCCGATCGACCGGTCCGTGGCCGGGTCGACCAACTGGAACGGCTGACCCTCCCGGTCGATCAACCGCAGGAACGGCGAGCCGAATTCGTCCGCGGTGGCCACGGTGGCCTCACGCAGGAGGTCGACGTCCAGGTCGCCGTGCACCTCGACGTACTGGGCGATGCACAGCGGCACGTCGGGGGCCAGCTGCTGGGCCAGCCACGCCTCGTACTGCGCGGACGACAGCGGGAACGGCAGTTCCTCGTGCTCGGTGGCGGCGTGGTCGGTGGCGCCGGAACGCTCGTCACTCACCGTCACCACCTCCGCCCGGGAGCAGCATCCGGCGCAACGCCGCCTCGTCGACCTTGCTGCTCGGTGCCAGCGGCAACGCGCCCAACGCGAGAAACCGGTCGGGCACTGCCTGCGCGACGAGGCGTTCGGCGCAATGGGCGATCAGGTCGCGCGGTGTGGGCAGCAGGGTCGCCGCGGCCGCGGGTACCCAGAACGCGGTCAGCGCCGCCTCCCCGTACTCGTTGGCGGTCGCGAGGACCACGGCCTGGTGCACCGCGGGGTGGCTCTCCAGGGCGGCCTCCACCGCGTGCCTCTCCACCCGGGCGCCGCGCACCTTCACCTGTCCGTCGCACCGTCCACAGAATTCGATGTCGCCGTGCGGATCCACGCGGGCCAGGTCACCCGTGTGGTACATCCGGGCACCCGTCCCCGCCGCGAACAGGTCGGCGACGAAGCGGGCTGCCGTGGCCGCCGGCCGGGACGCGTACCCCTCGGAGATCTGGGGACCCCCGACGTACAGGTCACCCACCGTCCCGTCGGGCACCACCCCCAGTTTCGCGTCGAGGACGTAGGCGGTGCTCGCCCCGAGCGGTCTGCCGATCGGGGCGATCGAGGCGGGCACTTCGCGCACCGGGTGAGCCAGGCAGCTGACGGTCGTCTCCGTCGGACCGTACTCGTTGCTCAGGGGGACCCCGGGCAGCACCGCGCGGTGCTGTTCGACGAGTGTGCCCGGAAGCGCTTCGCCCGCAAGGGTCACCAACCGCAGATGCCCGCGCAGCGGGGCGAGGTGCGGCAGCAGCAGCCGGTAGAAGGAGGGGGTCGCGACCAGGTGGGTGGTCCGCCACTTCCGTGCGAGTGCGGCCACGGCGTCGGCGTCCATCAGTTCGTGCGCGTCCGGGAGCACACTGGTGCCGCCGGTGCACAGCGCCCACAGGGTCTTCAGCAGGGATCCGTCCCACGTGAGCCGGAACGCGGAGAACGTGACCAGGTCGTCCTCGTCGTAGTCGTAGTTGCGGCCGTCGACCATGCTCGCGAGGTTGGCCCGGCTCGCGACGACGGCCTTGGGGATGCCGGTCGACCCGGACGTGGTGATCACGTACGCAGGGGTGGCGGCAGGCACGTCCTCAGGGAGATCGGCGGACGGTTCGGCGTCGGGTGGGTGGCCGGTGGCCCGGTCGTGCAGCGCCGGAACGTGTTCGCCCGCACTGCGGGCCAGCGTCCGGACCGATTCGGTGGGTGTCTGCGGGTCCGCGGATCCGAAGACGATCGCACCGCAGTCGATGTCGTCGAGGAGGGTACGAAGCAGAGCCGCCGGATGTCCGGGCTCGATCACACACCACGCCGCGCCCACCCGCAGCGCGGCGATCATCGCCACCACCGTGTCGGCACTCTGCCGCTGATGGACAAGCACGACCTGACCGGGCCGCACCCCCTCGGCGCGGAGTTGCCGCGCCAGTGCCGCACTCGCCGAATCGAGTTCGCGGTACGTCAGCGACCGATCGCCCACCACGATCGCGATCCGGTCGGGAACCCGCAGGCACTGGCGAAGGATCTCGGCTGCCACTCCGCCTCGCGCGACCACGTCCGTCATGGGAGCGCACCCTCTCCGAGAACCCGGACGTGACCGGCGCCGGCCGTCGCCCCTCGGGAATCGTCGAACACCAGCATCGTCCGCTCGGCGGCCGAGTCGAGCACCTCGAAGCCCGCGAAACGCAGGGTCACCAGCATGACCCGGTTGACATCGGTGGGCACGAACTCGGCGAGGGCCCGTCTACCGTGGGCACGCGCCCGGTCGACGACGTGCCGGATCAGCGCCGTGCCCACGCCACGGGACATCACCCGGCACGACATCAGCAGCAATTGCAGGACGGAGTTCTCGCCGCGTATCTCCGACACCGCGAGCCCGATCGTGCCGTACCCGCCGAACCGGTCGCCGAGGGACGCGACGAGCACCTCGTGGTCGTCCGACGCACACAGGCGGCGCAGTTCGTCGATGTCGAAAGTTCTTCCCGTCGTGTTGAGTTGGTGTGAACGGACGGTCAGCTCGTGGGCACGGTCGAGGTCGTCCTCGGTCGCTCTGCGGACCGTCATGACCAGGTCGAGGGAGGCCAGGAACTCGGAGTTCGAACCCGGAAAAACCTGTTCGCTCGCCTGCCGGACCCGCTCGGCGTGATACAGCGACCTGCGCTGCCGGGCCTCCGCCGTGACGGCGGGCGGCGTCAGCTCGGGAAGGTCCGGGAACGACGCGATCTGCTCGGCCCGGTAGCAACGCACGGGGGGCAGCGCCTCGGACACCTCGGCACGCTCGACGGGATCGTTGTCGACGAAGGCGATGGTGTCGAGGCCGACGTTCAACATCTCCGAGATGCGGCGCACGGCCTCCGACTTCGGCCCCCAGCCGACGTCGATCGCGCAGAACAGTTCCTCGAGTCCGTGCAGGCGCAGATGCGCGGCGGCGGGTTCGAACTCCCCGCGGCTCGCCACCGCGTGCAGGATCCCCCGGCGGTCGAGCACGTCCAGTGCCCGCAGGGCGTCCGCGTTCGGGACGGGGGCATCCTGTTCGAGGACGACACCGTCCCACAGGGTGTCGTCCAGATCCCAGACCATGCACTTGACCGTCTGCTCCACCGCGATCACGCCCCGTCCCGCGGCGTGTCCGGCAGCCGTCGGAGCAATGCGCTGCTCCACGCCGCGACCGGGCTGCTGTTCATGATCACGCAGTAGTCGCCGGGCATCTGGGACGGCGCCACGCGCTCCAGGTTCGCCGCGACGTCCACGGATCCGAGGTGGCCGAACCGCGCGAGGTTGTCGCCGCACACGGGATCGATGGTGACGTCGAGTGCCTCCTGCCAGAACGCGAACGCACCGACCGACAGGTTCTGCATGAGAAAGACGCCGATCGCGTCCTGCTGCAGTCCGTTCCGGGCCAGCAGTTCGGCGTTGATCTCCGTGAACCGCTTCCGGCTTTCGACCGCGAGGCGAAACGAGTACGTCGGCTCGTCGGCGCATACCTCGGCCCACTCGGCCTCGCGGACGTCGCGGTAGTCGATACGGAAGAGGTCGGCGTATTTCCCGTCGCTGCGGATTATCTGGTCGACGAGTTCGTACCGGCCGGTCCCCGACGTCGTCAGCAGCAGCGCCGCGGCGCCGTCGCCCAGCAACGTCATCGGCGACCGGTACCGCGACCGGGTCGGGGTCTTCGCCGCCGCCACGACGAGCACGTTCCGGCACCGGGGGTCGCCACGGAGCAGCGCCGATGCCAGCGTGAACGCCGCCGACACGGACACACACCCCAGATCCCCCACCCCGGTGGTGAACGCCTGGCTCGCACCGAGCCGGTGTTGCAACCGGGTGGACTCGGACGCGAGCAGATACTGCGGAACCCGGCCCTGGACGAGGAGCAGTGCGTCGAGTTGCGTCGCGTCGAGACCCGACTTCGTCAGCGCATCTTCCGCCGCCGCGTGGGCCAGATCCGCCTCGGCGAGACCGATTCCGATCCGCACCGTGTCGATTCCCAGCGACAGTGCGTGCTCGCGCTGCGCGATCGGCAGTTCGTCGAGTTCCGGCAGGCCCGCCACGGTCACCTCGTCGTCCGGGAACCAGAGCGCGACCGATTCGATCGTGACCGGTCGGTCGGCCGTCATCGCGCACCTCCCCCGAGCACGTAGTCACCGATCTGGAGTTCGGCGACCTCCGTCGCGCCCTCGATGATCTCCATGACCTTGGCGTCCCGGAAGAAACGCCCCACCCGGCTACCGGGGGCGCACCCGGCGGCGCCGAGCACCTGAACGGCCTGCCGGCTCACCGACCCGGCGACCCGGGCCGCGGCGTACTTCGCGGCGATCGTGGCGAACAGCGCGCTCGGCTCACGCGCGTCGCGTTGTTCGGCGGCGCGTTCGCACAGGGCGCGGGCGCCGGCGGCATCCACCCAGCTACGACCGAGGATCGCGCGAACCGAGTCGTGCTCGGACAACACGGCGCTCCCCTGCACCCGGGTGGACGCGTGCGCGACGGTGTCGGCGAGGCACGCGCGCGTCATCCCGGCACACCCCCACGCGATGGTGTACCGGCCGTGGTCCAGGGCCGTGCCCACCACGTGGGACAGTCCGAAACCCGGCGGTGCGATCAGGTGATCCGCGGGGACGACCACGTCGTCGAACGCGATGTGCGCGATCCTCGCGCCGCGCATGCCCAGCTGTCCGTGGATCGGTTCGACGGAGACTCCGGGTGAGTCGGTCTCGACGAGTGCGGTCGTCAGCCCCGCCGGCGATCGGCCGAGGACGAGCAGCACGTCCGCCACCTCACCGAACGTGACCCACAGCTTCCGGCCCGAGATCCGGTGGTCGGAGCCGTGCGGCTCGAAACCGGTACTCACAGACGAGAGGTCGCTGCCGGCACCGGTTTCGGTGGCGGCGAAACCGGCGAGGAGTTCGCCGGTGGTCAGGGCCGGCAGCCACTGAGCCCGCTGTTCCGCGGTACCCCACCGATCGACCGTGGCGTTGACCATCCCCTGCACGGTCAGCAGTGACCGCAGCGACGTGCAGACCGCCCCGAGTCTTTCTGCGACCGAGCCGAGTTCGGCCGCGGTCAGGCCGAGCCCACGGCAGTCCTTCGTCCGGTCGAGGCCGAGGACACCGGCCCGCGCGGCAGCCCCGATGACGTCGACCGGCAGTCCGGTCTCGTCCCAGTTGGCGGCGTCGGTCTCGGCAGAGGCGACGAGCGTGTCGATCCCGATCACGGCGACGCCCCGTCCGTCGCACGAAGCTGCTCGCCCCGCTTTCTCCGTATGAACCCCGCCACCCGGGCCGCGGTGCGGAAGTTGTCGAGGTCGAGATCTTCGACCTCGACCACGACGTCGTGGGAGCCCTCGATGTACGTGACGATCTCCAGGGCCCGCAACGAACTCACCAATCCCAGGGTGAAGTAGTCGTCGTCGGGTCCGAGTTCCGTCGACGTGATCGAGCTCAGGTACTGCCGTAGCTGCTCGACCAGCTCGTCACGGGACTCGGGCACAGGGGCATTTGCTGTGTCCATGAGCCTGGGATTCCCAATTGGACCAGCGTTCAATCATCTCGATCTCAGGCGGCGAGCAGACGTGGCAGTCCCCACTCCGCGGCCAGCAACTCGTACGAGCGCAACCGGTCGCCGTGATCGTGGGTGACGCTGGTGATCACCAGTTCGTCGGCGTCGGTGAGCGTTCGCAGACTGTCGAGTCGGTGCGCGACCGTGGAGGGCGCCCCCACGAACTGGGTGATCAGCCGATCCTCGACCGCGGCGCGTTCCGTCTCACCGAGCGGCGCGGTGTGCGCCGGGTCGGGGTACGGGATGGCACCGTGCCCGCTGCGGATGCTGTGCGTCCAGTGCCCGAACGTCGACGCCAGTTCCTGCGCGGTCGCATCGTCCTCCGCCACGACAGTGTCGGCGGAGACGACGACGTACGGCCTCTGCAGCGTCGCCGACGGGCGGAACGCGGCACGGTAGGCCTCGACCGCTTCGATCGTCGTCGACGGGCTGACGTGGTAGTTCGCACCGAAGGGCAGCCCCAACCGGCCGGCGAGTTCGGCGCTCGGCCCCGCACTGCTGCCGAACACCCACACCTCGACGTCCGCGCCCTCCCCGGGGCTCGCGTGGAGTTCGATCCCGTCCGGAGTGCGGTAGGTGCCGCCGAGCAGGGCCAGGATGTCGTCGACCTGCCCGTCGAACGCGGGTGACAACGCACCCGGCTGCTGCAGGACCGACTGCGCCGCGGTGAGCCGCGGAGACAGCAGGAGACCGGACGGGTCGAACGGCGCCGGGATCACGACACCCTCCCGGATCTCGGTCTCCCGGCGGGGCGCGACCGGCTGGTTGTTGCGATCCGCAACCGCTTTCAACGCCTCGGCCCGCCGCTGACCCGACCGTCCGAGCCCGAGGTCCAGCCGACCCGGATACAGCGCGTCGACCGTGCCGAACGCCTCGACCACGGCCGCAGCGGTGGTATGCCCCAGCTGCACCGCGGCGGCGCCGATCCGGAGCCTGCTCGTCGCCGCGGCCAGGATCCCGACGAGCACGGCCGGTGAGGAGCTGGCGACGCCCACGAAGTGGTGCTCGGCAACCCAGTACCGCTTGTATCCCCACGATTCGGCGTGCTGGGCGAGGTCGACGGTGTTCCGCAGCGCCGTGCGCGCGGTGGCGCCTTCACTGACGGGCGACAGATCGAGGACGGACAGCGGAGTGGTCATGAGGGCACCTTCTGGAGAGAGCGGGGATTGACAGCGCGGTGGCTGCGGGGTGCACCGAGTCCGAGGTGCTGCCGCAGCGTGGGGGTGGTGTAGTCGATGCGCAGAACGCCACGGTCCTGGAGCAGCGGCACCACCGTGTCGACGAACTCGTCGAGCCCGGCCGGGGTGGCGTCGGAGGAGAGGACGAACCCGTCCACCGCCTCCCCGTGGACCCACCGGACGATCCGGTCCGCGACGGACGCGGCAGTACCGGCCGTCGTGTCGAGGAGAATCTGCATCGATGCGGCGGCGAGGACCTTCACCGCGCCGGCGGGCCGGCCGGCATCGACCGTCCGGCGCTCGAGGTCGGCGTGGAACGCGCGGGCGTCCTCGAACGTGGCGAGCGGAGCGATGATGACGTCGCCGTGGCGGGCGGCGAGATCCCGGTCGGCCGGGCGCTCACCCGAGACGATCACCACCGGCTGCGCCTGCGGGCTGCGCGGCACGGTGAACCGTCCGCCGATGCCGAAGTGCCTGCCCCGGTGATAGAACGCGCCGGCGGTGGGATCCGAGACGAACCTTCCCGCGCCGCGGTCGACGGTCACGACGCCCTCGGCCCAGGAATCCCACAGGGTGCGGGCGGTGTCGACTAACTCCGTCGCCCGCTCGTCCGCGGCCGTCACGACGTTCCATGCCGCCCTGCCACCGGACAGGTGATCGAGCGAGGCCAACCGCCGCGCCACGTCGTACGGTTCGGCGGAGGTTGTGCCCAGAGTCGCCGCGAGCCCCACCGTGTCGGTGAACCCGGCGAGCGCGTTCGCCGCGGTGACGCTGTCGGCGAGGAAGAAGTCGAATCTCCCCCGCTCCGCGGTGCGGGCGGCATCCGCCAGGACGGCGAAGTCCGTCCGGCCCGCGGGCGCCGCCGCCCCGAGCACGACCTGCTTCTCGGCCATGCCTACCGCGGGTTCTTCTCGCCGGCCTCGACCGCGAGCGTCAACCGGTTCTCGGCGGGCGCGACCGGGCAGGTGGCGTAGTCGGTAAACGCGCACGGCAGGTTGGCCGCCCGGTTGAAATCGAGGATCACCCGGCCGTCGGCGGCGGGCACGTCCACAGCCAGGGACCGCGCCGCGGGGTACGTGCTGACGCCGCTGGTGGCATCGGTGAACAGTACGTGCAGGCCCCCGTTCTTGCCTGCGAACGCGACGAGTTCGTGTGCGGCGCCGTCGTACTCGAATGCGAGTGAGCCCAGCGCTGTGTGGTGGTGCTCGAGTCCCTCGACGACCGCACCCGTCGTCACGACGCGGGACTGCGGGAACGGGGTGAACGTTGCCGGCACGGCCCACTGCCGCGCGGGCAGGAACGTCGGGATGCCGGTGAACGCGGCGAGGGTGCCTGCCTCGGGATCATGGATCCGCAGGGCGACGTCACCGGTCCTCCGGATCACCTCGATGTTGCGGCTCCCGTGCCGCACGAGCAGACCGGGTGCACCCTCCAGATGTGCGAGGGTCGCCGTGCCGTCGACCGCGTCGCCGTCGATCTCGAGACCGGCGTCGGCGGTGGCCGTGATCACCACCCCGTCCGCGTCGGCCCGCCACTTCCCGGGCAGGTCGGGGAACGTGGTGTCGGTCTCGACGAGCCAGTGCAGGGCAGTGAGGCTCAGCCAGCCCAGCGGGTCGCGGAAAACTTCCTCGCGTGCCGAATGCCAGTCCTGCCAGTCCTGCTCGAATGTCGCGGTGTCGGTGGCTGCGGTCATGATGCCCGAACTCCTTCTGTCTGGTGGTGCGGATGGCGCAGTCCGAGATGGCTGCGCAGGGTCGTCCCCGAGTACTCGATGCGGAAGCTGCCGCGGTTCTGCAACTCCGGGACCACCTTCTCGACGAATTCGTCGAGTCCTGCCGGGGTGAGGTGCGGCACCAGGATGAATCCGTCGCACGCGTCAGCCTGCACGTAACGGTCGATCTCCTCGGCCACCTGGGTGGCGGTGCCGACGAACTGCTGGCGGGTGGTGACGGCGATGATCAGTTCGCGGATGCTGAGTTTCTCGGCCTCCGCCTTGGCCCGCCACTGACCGGCGATCTCACGCGGGTCCTTCGCGTGCCGGACCCGGCCGCGGGTGATGTTCGAGTCCTCGGCCGGTTCGACGTCCGGCAACGGGCCGTCCGGGTCGTACGCGGACAGGTCCCGTCCCCACACCTGTTCGAGGAACGCGATCGCGGTCTGGGGACCCACCTGCTGGTGCCGGATGTGGTCGGCGCGTTCGGCCGCGTCTGCCGCGGAATCCCCCAGCACGAAGGTCGCGGCGGGCAGCACCTTGAGATCGTCGTGGCCGCGTCCGTACTTCGCGAGCCTGCCCTTGACGTCCGAGTAGAACTTCTGGCCGTCCTCGAGGGATCCGTGGATGGTGAAGATCGCGTCTGCCTGCGCCGCACCGAATTCGCGGCCCTCGTCGGAATCGCCGGCCTGCAGCAGGACCGGATGCCCCTGCGGGCTCCGGGGAATCGTAAATCGTCCCCGGATGTCGAATTGCGAACCGGAATGGGTGACTTCGCGGATCGACGCATCCGGGGCGAACACGCCCCGTGCGCGGTCGATCTGCAGCGCAGTCGGATCCCAGCTGTCCCAGAACTTGCGGGCGCCGTCGATCAGTTCGCCCGCGCGGACGTATCGGTCGTTCCAGTCGAGGTAGCCGCCGCGCCGAAAGTTCTCCCCCGTGAACGCGTCCGAGGACGTCACCATGTTCCAGGCGGCCCGGCCGTCCGACAGGTGATCGAGTGAGGCGAATTGCCGTGCCAGCTCGTACGGTTCGTTGAACGTCGTGTTGATGGTCCCGGCGAGGCCCAGGTGTGTGGTCACTCCGGCGAGCGCACCGAGCACCGTCAGCGTGTCGGGGCGGCCGACGACGTCGAGATCGTGGATGCGGCCCCGGTGCTCACGCAGGCGCAGACCCTCGGCCAGGAAGAAGAAGTCGAACAATCCGCGTTCCGCGGTCTCGGCGAGATGCACGAACGAATCGAAGTCGATCTGGCTCTTCGAGGCGGGGTCGCTCCACACGGTGGTGTTGTTGACTCCGGGAAAGTGCGCGGCGAGGTGAATCTGCTTGCGCTGGTTGCTCATGACGTCAGTCCTGTCCGGCGAAGTGGTGGGCGGGACGGCCGAGGCCGAGCCGGTCCCGGAGTAGCCCGCTGCCCTGTTTCGGGTCGCCGGACCGCAGCAGGGGCAGGACGTGCTCGGTGATCGCGTCCAGTCCGGACGGCACCGTGAGCGGGCGGAGCGTGACGCCGTCGACGTCCCCGGCCGTCACGTCGGTGATCAGCCGGGCCAGCCCCGGCGCGGCGCCGCGGTAGAGGACCGACTCCGGCTCGTACCGGCTGCCGGACCAGTTCTCCAGCTGCGCGAGGTCGTGTTCGGCGGCGTCGGCGGACTCGGCGATCACCACCTCGACGTCGAGAAGGATGCGAATCGAACCGGGGTCACGGCCCGCCTCCTCGGCAGCTGTGCGCACCTGCGCAGCCCGCTGACGTGCGACGTCCACGCCGGATGCACCGATGCGGATCACGTCGGCGTGCGCGGCGGCGATCCGGGTGGAGTGCTCGTCCCGGGCACCGATCACGACGAGGGACTGCCCCTGCGGCGACCGGGGCGTGATCGAAGGTCCCTTCACGGTGAAGTGGGTTCCCTCGAAATCGATGTAGTGCAGCTTGTCCCGGTCGACGAAGCGTCCGGTGGCCGCGTCGCGGATTTCGGCGTCGTCCTCCCAACTGTCCCACAGCAGGCTCACGACCTCGATCGCGTCGGCCGCCTCCGCCCACAGACTCTCCGCATCCTGGGCATCCTTGCGCCCGAACAGATTCGCCTGGGTCTGACCGGCCGACACGTCCACCTGCCACCCCGCGCGACCGAGCGACGCGTGGTCGAGGCTCGCGATCGCCTTGGAGACGTGGAACGGTTCGGTGTGGGTGACGGTCACCGTGGGAACCAGGCCGATGCGGTCGGTGGCGGCGACGGCGCGTGCCGCGATCGCCACGGCGTCCAGGTGCCCGCGTTGATCGGCGTGCCCCGTCGTGGCGATCGCGAAGGAATCACCGAGAAACGCGAGGTCCACTCCGGCCGAGTCGGCCTGTCCGAGCAGTCCGGTCCAGTAACCGGCGGTGAAGAGGTCCTCGGCGCGCGAGTCCGGTCGACGCCAGGACTGCGGATGAATTCCCGTGCCGTACAGATCGACGGCGACGAGTGGGAAGCGTGGCTCAGGCATGAATCGATTCCTTCGGCTGTGCGGAACGTGGGCGTACGACGGATCGTCCCGGGATCGCGTCGAGCAGCTGCCGGGTGTAGTCGTGGCGGGGATTGTCGAAAATTTCTGCCGCGGTCCCGAATTCGACGATCCGCCCGGAACGCATCACGGCGACCGTGTCGCTGATCTGCCGGACCACGGCGAGGTCGTGCGAGATGAACAGATAGCTCAGGCCGAGTTCCTGCTGCAGGTCCTCGAGCAGACCGAGGATCTGCGACTGTACCGAGACGTCGAGGGCCGACACCGGTTCGTCGAGCACCACGAGTTCGGGGTGCAGGGCCAGTGCGCGTGCGATGGCGACCCGCTGACGTTGCCCGCCGGACAGTTCGGCGGGTCTGCGGTCCAGGAAGGTGCGGGGCAACGCCACCTGTTCGAGCAGTTCAGCTACCCGCGCCGCGCGTTCCGTCCTGCTTCCGACACCGAACGCACCGAGTGGTTCCGCCACGATGTCGGCGACGGCGAGTTTCGGGTCGAGGGAGGCGTACGGGTTCTGGTACACGATCTGCACCCGCCGGCGCAGGGCACGCAGGGCGCCGCCGCGCAGGGTGGTGATGTCCCGGCCGTCGAACTCGACGCGTCCCCCGGTAGGCGTCTCGAGCCGGATGGCGATCCGCGCCACCGTGGACTTCCCCGACCCGGACTCTCCGACCAGCGACAGCGTGCGTCCACGCGGGACCTCGAACGAGACGTCCTGGACGGCATCGAGGGTCGTGCGCCGATCGATCCGGAACGTCCGGGACACGCCGGACACGCGCAGAAGGGCGTCGGGGACGACTCCCGCGTCATCCTCGTCGCGGTCACGTCTCCGCTCCACCGAGAGGCTCGGTGCGGCGGCCAGCAGGGAGCGGGTGTACTCGTGCTGCGGGTTCTCGAGGATCTCGCGGGCAGGTCCCGACTCGACCACCTCGCCCTGGCTCATCACCACGATCCGGTCGGCCCGGTCGGCGGCAACGCCCAGGTCGTGCGTGATCAGCAGGACCGCGGTGCCGGTTTCGGCGATCCGCGCGTCGAGATGATCCAGAATCCGGCGCTGGACGGTGACGTCGAGCGCGCTGGTCGGTTCGTCGGCGATCACGAGTTCCGGGCTGCACGCCAGTGCGATCCCGATCAGGACACGTTGCCGTTGCCCGCCCGACAGGTCCTGCGGGTACTGCCGCGCGCGCACTTCGGGGCTGTCGATCCCGGCCTCGGCGAGGATGCGCACCGCCTCGAGATGGGCGGTCCGCCGGTCGGCGAGGCCGTGGATCCGCAGGACCTCCGCCACCTGTGCACCGACCCGCTGGACGGGGTTGAGCGACGTCGTCGGGTCCTGGGGAACGAGGCCGATCCGGGCGCCGCGGATCCGGCCCAGCGCGCGCTCCGACTTGGTGTCGAGGCGTTCCCCGTCGAACGTGACGGTGCCGCCGACGGCGCGTCCGTTCCCGGCGAGCAGTCCGAGGATCGCGTGCGCCGTGGTGGATTTTCCGGAGCCGGACTCGCCGACCACGGCCACCACCTCTCCTCGCCCGACCGTCAGGTCGACGCCCTTCACGGCCACGACGGGATCGTTCAGGCTCCCGTATGCCACCCGCAGTCCGGAGACCTGCAGCAGCGGGGTGTCGTTCGCGCTCATCGCACTTCCCTCCGTTCGAGTGCATGCCCGAGGCGGTGCGCCGACAGCACGACGGCCACGATCACCAGCCCGGGCAGGGTCGTCATCCACCACGCGGTGGCGAGGTAGTTGCGGCCCTCCGAGATCAGCGAGCCCCATTCCGGGGTGGGCGGCACCGCGCCGAACCCGAGGAAGCTCAGCGACGACACGGCGAGCACCGCCATGCCGAATTCGACCGCCGCCAGGGCGACGACAGGTGCGTACGAGTTCCGCAGGATGTGGCGACGCAGCACCGTGTGCCAGCGGACGCCCGACGCGAACGCCGCCTCGACGTACAGCGACCGGCGGACGCGCAGCACCTCCGACCGCATCACCCGGGCGAAGTTCGCGATCAGCGACACTCCCACGGCGATGGCCACGTTGACCGTGCCGAACCCCAGTGCGGTCACCAGCGCGAGCGACAGCAGCAGCGCGGGTATCGACAGGAGGACGTCGACGATCCGCATCAGGACGGCGTCCAGGGCCCCTCCGGCCGCACCCGACAGCAGACCGATCAGCGAACCCACGACCAGTGCGATGCCGACGGCCAGCAGCGTCGCGGTCAGCGACAGTCCGGCCCCGTGGACGACGCGGGTGTACACGTCACGTCCGATGTTGTCGGTCCCGAACCAGTGTGCGGCGCTGGGCGCCTGCAGTTTCTGGGCGGGCACGCCGACCAGCGGGTCACCGCTCGCGAACACCGACGGCGCCACCGCGAACCCGACCGCCACGAGGAGCACGGCGGCCGAGGCCACGAGTACGAGATTGCGGCGCAGCCACTCCGTCACGCCGTGTCCGCGGCGGTGCGGCCGGGGCGTGATCGAGGGCCGCGGTTCGTTCGGCGCGCCGTCGAAACCCTCGACCTCGTCGATCAGTTCCCTGGTCAGGATGTCAGACATGAACCTTCTCCTCCACATCCGCGGTGGCGCTGGTGTCAGAACTGCGTCTGCCCTCGACGATCCTGGGGTCGATCAGCGGGTAGAGCAGATCGACCGCGAGATTGACGAGCACGTAGACGAGCGAGCTCAGCACCACGATTCCCTGGACCACCGGAATGTCCTGCGCCATCACGGAAGTCTGCGTGAGCCGCCCGACACCGGCCCGCGAGAACACCGTCTCCACGACGACCGATCCGGCCAGTAGATTGCCCACGAGCACACCGGCGATGGTGAACGCGGGAATGCTCGACAACCGCAGAGCGTGCCGCGTCTGGATCTGCCAGCGGGACGCGCCCTTCGCCCGTGCCGCCTCGATGAACGGTTGCCGCCACGTGGTCTGCAGACTCGCCGCGAGCACCTGGGCGATCACCGCGCCGGTCGGCAACGCGAGCGTCACCGCGGGGAGCACCAGTGTGGCGACCCCCTGGTCACCGAACGCCGGGAATGCCTTCAGCCGGAACGAGAACACCTGCAGCAGAATCAGACCCACCCAGAACGTCGGCACCGCGACACCGAGGGGCGGCAGCGAGAACAGCAGGTTTCGCAGCCACCGGACCCCGGTGTAGGTGGCGAGGAACGCGACCGATGTCCCGAACACTACGGCGAGGACCAGCGCCGCGCACGCCAGCGCAAGGGTGCTGGGCAGCGCGTTGCCGATCGCCTCGGTCACCGATTGCCCGGTGGCGATCGAGTACCCGAAGTCGCCGCGCACGGCGTGGCTCAGCGAATTCCAGTACTGCACCCACACCGGCTGGTCCAGCCCGTACCGCGCCTGCAGTTCCGCGACGGCGGCCGCGTCGACCGTCGTTCCGGCGGTCGCCGAGTCGACGGCGATGCTCACCGGGTCGGACGGCAGCAGGAAGAGCACGGCGAACGACACGGTGAACGTCGCCCACAGGACGGCGACCGCCTGCAGAACCCGTAGTCCGAGGTAGCGAATCATGGGTCAGCGTCCGCTGATCCAGGTGTCGAAGAACTGGAGCCGGGCCGAGGCCTCGAACTTCAGATCCTGCACGTTCGGACCGGCTCCGATCGCCTGCGACAGCTCCACCGTGGGGATCCACAGGCCGTTGTCGAGCACCTGCTGCTGAGCGTCGGCGACCAGCGCGCTCCGCTCGGCGGTGTCGGTGGTGGCGAGCTGCTTCGCGAGCACGTCGTCGAGCGCGGGAATCGGTCCGCGGTTGTTCAGGTTGCGGCCCTCGAGGCCGAACTGGGTGCGGAGGATGTCACCGTCGGCGCGGGTGCTGTTGTAGTAGGTGGCGTCGAAGTCCTTGGAATTCTGGCGGGCGGTGGCCTCCGGGGTGGACACGAGATTCAGCTGCAGATCCACTCCCACCTCTTTGAGCTGCTGCTGCACCAGCTCGAGGATGGCCTGGTTGCCGGCGAACACGGAGCTGAACAGCACGGGGAAGCTCAGCCTCTGACCACCCTTCTCCCGGATGCCGTCGGCACCGGGAACCCAGCCCGCCTGATCGAGGATCGACTTCGCCTTCTCCGGGTCGTACGTGACGTCCGGCAGCGCCACGTAGCCGGGGGTGCGGCTGGCCAGCGTGCTGGTGGCGGGCCTGAAGTTGGGCCCGAGCACGGTGTCGACCAGTTCCTGCCGGTTGATCGCCGGGACCAGCGCGCTGCGCACGACGGGATCCACGAGCGGTCCGCGAGTCACGTTGGGCTGGAAGCCGAACGGCGTCCCGGGGTTCGACGTGGTGAGCACCTGCCCGCCCGCGCCTTCGATCTGCGGGGCGTCCTGCGGCAACGCGTCGCTGATCGCGTCCAGCTGTCCCGAAGACAGGCTGCCCGTGCGGACACCGGATTCGGGGACGACACTGAACTCGATGGTGTCGAGGTAGGCCTCGCCGTCGTGGCCGAACACGTCCGAGCCCCAGTTGTATCCGGCGCGCTTGGCGAGGGTCACCGACTTGTCCTGCTGGTAGTCGGCGTACGTGAACGGCCCGGTGCCCGAGATGGTGCCGGTGCACCGCTCTTCGGCGGACTTCGCGACGGACGCATCCGACAGGATGCCGAGCTGCGGGGTGGACGACGCCTGCAGGAACTGCGCGTTGGGTGCGGCGAAGTCGACCTGCGCGGTCAGCGGGTCGATCACGGTGGTTCCGGTGTAGCCGGTGAGGTAGCTGGCACCGAGCGCGGCCTTGGCTCCGGTCAGGGTGTTCACGATGGCGTCGAGGTTCTTCTTCACCGACTCCGCGGTGAAAGGTGTTCCGTCACTGAATGTCACCCCGTCCTTCAGGCGGAACGTGAAGGAGGACGCGTCGGCGTCCGTTTCCCAGCTCTCGGCCAGCCACGGCTTCAGTTCGCCCGTTGCCGGGTCCTGGTCGGTGAGCGAGTCCACCACCTGACGAGCCACGTAGATCGTCTGGTTCGTGCCCGACTGTGCGGGGTCGGCGCACGTGGGTGCCTGGGAGAGGCCGTAGCGGAGCGTGCCGCCCGGCTGCGCGGGGCCCGCATCCGCGGAGGAACTGCTGGAACCGCCACCGCAGGCGGTGAGCGCCGTGGCCAGCACGGCGGCGGCGCCGATACCCGCTGCGATGCGGAAACCACCGCGGTGGGGCGAGGACAAAAGCACTGATGGCACCGAGAACTCCGTGATCTCGAAGAGTGCCGTGTGCACTGCCCGTCGAATCGGCAGTGCTCACGCGCACAGGAAGGTGAGGGACACCGGATCCGACGCGGATGCGGTGTGAAGAGCCGGAACCCCGAGGTGACGGGGTGTCAGGTCAGCTGTGACAGATCGAGGTGGACAGCCGGCAGAGATCGACGTGGAGACGCCCCCAGGCGCTCACGAAACCTTCGGTCAACATCGTTCCTCCATCGATCCCGGCGGTAGCACCCGCACCCGCAGGGCGGGGGGTTGCTGCGACGTCAACGAGCCAGGTCTCTCGGTCGCTCTGGATGGTCGTTACCGAGTGTAAGAGATCGCCGGTCGCCGCGCCACACGGACCCCCGTCACCCCACGGCCTGCCGGGGCGGGAGTTCCCGTCGCGACAGGGCGGGCCGGAGACCGAGATGCTCGCGCAGGGTGGAGCCTTCGTATTCCGTTCGGTACGAGCCTCGCTCCTGCAGTTCGGGCACCAGCAGGTCGACGATCTCGTCGAGACCGGTGGGCACCAGGTACGGCGAGATGTTGAATCCGTCCGTCGCTCCGCTGCGAACCCACCGGGTGAGTTCGTCGGCGACCTGACCGGGCGTGCCGGCGAAGCCGGACCGCTGGGTGGTCGCGATCGCGACCTGCCGCAGCGACAGGTTCTGCGCCTCCGCCAGTGCCCGCCATTCCCGGGCGATGGCGAGCGGATCCTTCCCGTCGCGCGCAGCCCCGCGAGTGACGGAGATCGGCGCGGGCACCGGATCGAATTCGGGCAGTGGCCCGTCCGGGTCGCGATCGGACAGATCACGGCCCCACACCTGCCCCACCAGAGACAACGCCGTCTGCCCGGTGTACTGGCCTTCGAGGACCCAACGGACCTTCTCCTCGACCTCGGACTCGTTCTCCGCGAGCACGATCTGCGTGCCCGGCAGAATCTTGACGTCGTCCTCGGGGCGCCCGGCACGACGCAGTCTGGCCCGGATGTCGTCGGCGAACGCGAGTGCCTCGTCGAAATGGGTTCCGTGCCGCGAGAAGATCACATCGGCGTGAGTGGCCGCGAAGTCGCGGCCCGCCGGTGAGTCCCCGGCCTGGAAGATGACGGGATGCCCCTGGGCGCTGCGCGGGAGGGTCGGGGTGATCGTGACGTCGAACTGCGACGTCCGCCGGGACACCTCCTGCACACCGTCCGGGGTCGACCACGACGGCGCGTCGGTGCTCGTCGCCACCGCGTCGTCCGCCCACGCATCCCAGATCGCGCGGGCGGTGTCGAGGAACTGTCCAGCCCGCTCGTACCTGTCCGCGTGGTCGAGAAAGCCGCCGCGCCGGAAGTTCTCCCCGGTCCACGCGTTGTCCGTGGTGACAGCGTTCCACCCGGCCCGGCCACCGGAAAGCAGGTCCAGCCCGGACAGCCGCCGGGCGAGGTCGGCCGGCTCGTTGTAGGTCGTGTTCTGGGTGGCCACCAACCCGATGTGCCGGGTGATGCCGGCGAGCGCGGAGAGTTGGGTGATCGCGTCCGGCCTGCCCACGATGTCGAGATCGAGGATCTTGCCTTCCTGTTCCCGCAGGCGCAGGCCCTCGCCGAGGAAGAAGGCGTCGAACAGGCCACGCTCGGCGGTCAGTACCACCCGCCGGAACGTTTCGAAGTCGATCTGCGACCCGCTCGACGGATCCGACCAGATCGTCGTGTGGTTGACGCCCTGGAAGAAGACACCGAAGTGCACCTGGGCGCCGGGCCTGGCGTACGAGTTGTCGGTCATGGTCTCCACAACCTTTCAGCGAGAAGAGTCTTCGAGGCGCTCGGCCTGGAATCGGGTGACAGGACGGTCCAGGCCCAGCGTGCTGCGCAGGGTCGAACCGGGGACGGGACGGTGAGCGATGCCGGCGCGCAGGAGGGCCGGGACGACGTGCCGCGCCAGCACCGGAAGGTCCTCGTCGACGACGGCGGGATGCAGTCGCACGCCGTCGGCGTGCGAGTCCAGGGCGCGCAGTAGTTCCACCAGCCCGGGGGCATCGCCGGTGAACGACAGCCGTCCGCCGGGCGGGGCAGGCGTGGACGAGCCGAGTGCCACATCGAGTTCGGCGAACACGAGCGTCGCCCCGCCGGCCTTCGCGCGCCCGGCGGCCTCGACGGTGTCCTCGAGGGTCGGCCCGGACACCAGCACCACGTCGACCAGCGACGGATCGGTATCGCCTTCGCGGCCGAACACCACCAGTTGCCCCTGTGGCGGCCGCGGCACGATGGCGGGCCCCTTCACCGAATACGTCTCGCCCTGGAAGTCGATGTAGTGCAATCGGTCGCGGTCGACGAAACGTCCGGTCGCGTAGTCGCGGATCACCGCGTCGTCCTCCCAGGAGTCCCACAGGTCCCGGACCACGGTGAGCGCGTCCCGTTCCTCCCGCGCGAAGTCGGCGGGGGCCGTGACCTCGGTCCGTCCCAATGCGCGCGCAACCCGGGGGTCGGTGTCGCGGGTTGCGATCCAGCCGCCGCGTCCGCGCGAAGCGTAGTCGAGCGTCGCGAGCTGGGAGGACGTGTGGAACGGCTCGGCGTACGTGGTGCCGACCACCGGGACCAGGCCAATCGTGCTGGTGGTCGCGGCGACGAACGCGGCGCGGTTCACCGCGTCGATCCGGCCGGCCGGTCCCCCGTCGGCGCCGGGAGGCAGCAGCGAGTCGTCGAACGAGGCAAACGTGAAACCGGCGTTCTCCGCCGCCGCGACACGGTCCGCCACCGTGCGCCCGGTCAGCAACCGGTCGGGCGCGTGAGCGGCTCGCCGCCACGCGTCGGGACGGGCACCCTCACCGTCGAGTTCGATGCCCAGAAAGAGGCTCATGCGTGTCCCTCCACAGTGTCCGCCGCGAGAGGGCGGCTCGGAATGGTTGCGCGCAGCGCCGGCGCCACCTCGGCCTGGAACAGCTCGAGGCTTTCGCGGTGTTGCTTGTCGGTGCCGACACGGTCGGCGCTGAGGTGGATCACCTCGTGGCCGAACTGCTCGTGATAACGCTGCACCTTGTCGATCACCTGCTGCGGGCTGCCGATCAGGGCGGAACTGCGGTCGACGAAGTCCTCGACGGTCTCGAACACCACCGGAAGGCCGGCCCTGCGCGCGAAGTCGAGGCGGGCGGCATGGATCGGCCGCCACACGTCCAGCGCATCCTGCGAGTTCGGCGTCACGTAGAACCCGGCGGTGCCCGCACCGACGAGGGCGTCGGCGGGGTCGTGACCGTAATGGGCCCACCGTTCGCGGTAGTGCCGGACGAGTTCCGCGTACGAATCGATGGGGTAAGTGACGTTGGCCGAGAAGATCGGATCCCCGTAGCGGGCAGCGAGATCCACCGATTCCCTACTGGTCGCGCTGCCGTGCCAGATCCGGATCCGCGGCTGCAGGGGCCGGGGCAGGGCGACGGCGTGCTCGAGTGACGGCCGGAACGTGCCCTCCCACGTCACGTCCTCGCTCTCCCACAACTGCCGGAACAGTTCGTAGCCTTCGCGGTTGCGGTCCCACTGGTCGTCCGGGGTGACGTGGAACAGTGCCGCCTGCGCCGAGCCGTTCCCCTTGCCGATGATGAGTTGCAGCCGGCCGCCCGACAGGTTGTCCAGCGTCGAGTAGTCCTCGAACGCCCGGACCGGGTCGAGCAGGCTCAGCGTCGTCACCGCGGTCCACAACTGGAGCGTGCTGGTGCGAGCCGCGATGGCGCTGAGCACCACGGGCGGAGACGAGGACAGGAACGGATGTTCGTGGCGCTCCCCCACCGCGAACCCGTGGTATCCCAGTTGTTCGGCGAGCACTGCGGAATCCACGACCTCCTGCAGCCGGGTCGCGGTGCCGATCTTCTCCCCCGTCACCGGATCCGGTTGATGCGTGATGAGGCTCATCAGCAGAAACTTCATACGGACTCGTACTCCTTTGCGGCCCATCCGGAGGGCAGAGTGGTGGCGGTGGGCAGGGCCTTCTCGAATCCGTGAATTCCGACGTCCTGCGGTGGGAGGGAGCGGTCGAACAGCGGGGTGTAGCCGGCGGCCAGGTAGAGGGCCACCGCCTCGGGCTGCCGCGGTCCCGTGGTCAGGAAGATGCGTGAGTAGCCGGCCCGGAGGATTTCGGCCTCGAGGTCGCGCAGCACGATTCGGCCGAGTCCGCGGCGGCGGTGTGACGCCGAGGTCCAGATCCGCTTGAGTTCGGCAGTGTCCTCGTCGTATCGGCGGAACGCCCCGCCCGCCACCGACGTCCCGTTCTCGACGACGACGAGCAGCGCGCCTCCCGGGGCGGCGAACTCCTCGGCCGGATAGGTGGTGAGGTCTTCGTAGATCTCGTCGCGGGTGCGGCCGTACCGGGTGCTGTATTCGATCGCCAGTTCCTCGAGCAGCGGTGCGGCCAGTGGATCGGTCTGGTCGACGAACACGGTGTGCACGGAGTCGGTCCTCTCGGTCACGGTTCCTCCTGTCAGCTGGTCTTGGGAAGCCCGGGCGGGTTGACGATCGACGTGTCGACGGCCTCGCTCGCGATGTTCCAGCGGTCGAGAACCTGTGCGTACGTTCCGTTCTCGATGATGTGGTTGACGGCCTCGTTGACGGCGGTCACGAGCCCGTTGTCCTTCTTGGTGAGGACGGCGATCTCACCCTGGAGTGCATCGCCCGCCCCCGAGAACGTTCCGGCGATCTCGCTCTCCCCCGCCTGCGCGACGTGGAACGACGAGGACGGGTTGGGACCGAAGTAGGCGTCGATCCGGCCCGAGGCGAGCGGCAGGTAGTAGTCGGTGGCGTTCTGGTAGTAGGTGATGTCGGTGGGTTCGAGTCCCGCAGCGACGTTCTGCTCGCTCCACTTCACCAGTAGCGCTTCCTGATTGGTGCCGGAGGAGACCGCAATCTTCAGGCCCGCGACGTCCTTGGGCTCCTTGATCTGGATTCCGCTGTCCTTCTTCGTCTCGAACGCGACCGTGTCGAGGCGGTACGTCGAGAAGTCGTACTTCTCCTTCCGCTCCTCGGTGACGGTGACGTTGGAGATGAAGGCGTCGGCCTCACCGGAATCGATCCGGACGAAGTTCTGCGCCCAGTCGGCGGTCTGGAGATCGACCTTCAGCCCGAGAACGTCGCCGATCAGGTACGCGAAGTCCGTCTCCGAGCCGATGAGCGTCTTGTCGTCGTCGGCGTAGAAACGCAGGGGCGGAGCGGACCCGGCGCTTCCGGTGACGACGAGCGTGCCGCGGTCGCGGATCTGCTGGGGCACCTTCGCGGCGATCGCGTCGACCTCGTCGGTGGTGATGCGATTCTGGTCGGCGGTGAGGTTGTAGCCGGCGGCCGAGGTGGGTCCCGACCCCTCGTCCTCGACGTCGCCGCCACCGCACGCGGTGGCGAGGAACGCGACGGTGATGAGGGCCGAGGCCAGGATCTTCGTACGGAACCGTGCGCTGGACATGTCTGCCTTTCGGGGATCCACACCGGGGTGCGGAAGGTTCAGAGAACTCGGGAGAGAAATGCTGTGGTGCGCTCGTGCCGGGGGTTGTCGATGACCTGCGAAGGCGGCCCCTGTTCGACCACGACGCCGGCGTCCATGAATACGGCGGTGTCGGCGACCTCGCGGGCGAAACCCACCTCGTGGGTGACGATCACGAGGGTGGCGCCGTCGCGTGCCAGTTGTTTGATGACGGCGAGGACCTCACCGACCAGTTCGGGGTCGAGCGCCGAGGTGGGCTCGTCGAACAGGATCACCGCCGGACGCAATGCGAGTGCCCGCGCGATCGCGACTCGCTGCTGCTGGCCTCCGGACAGTTGTCGCGGGTATTCGTGGGCCTTGTCGCCCACGCCGACGCGTTCCAGGAGTGCTGTCGCCTCCGTTTCGACCTCGGTGCGGTCGCGGCCCTGCGCCGACACCGGCGCCTCGATCACGTTCTCCAGCACCGTGAGATGCGGGAACAGATTGAAGTTCTGGAACACGAATCCGATCCGGGAGCGCTGCTTCAGGATGTCGCGTTCACGCAGTTCGTGGAGTTTGTCGCCCTTGCGCCGGTATCCGATGAGGTCGCCGTCGATGCGGATGGTGCCCCGGTCGACCTTCTCCAGGTGGTTGAGAGTGCGCAGCAAGGTGGACTTGCCGGAACCCGACGGACCCAGGATCACCGTCACCTCGCCCTTGCGGACCAGCAGGTCCACACCCTGGAGCACGTCGAGGGTGCCGAAGGATTTGTGGACTCCGCGCACTTCCACCGCGAACTCCGTCGTGGAGGCGTCGGTTGTCATTTCGTGGCACCTCTCGGTACGGAGACACCGGCGTCGCGGATCTCGGCGAACTTCCGGGTGAGCTTCTGCCACGGAGTCGGCGGCAGCGCTCGGGCCGATCCGCGTGCGTAGTGCCGCTCGACGTAGTACTGGCCGATCGACAACAGCGTGGTCAGGATGATGTACCAGATCGTGGCAACCATCAGCAGCGGCACGACGCGACCGTTGCGGCCGAAGATCACCTGCACCTGGTAGAACAGCTCGGCGATCGCCATCGTCGACACGATCGAGGTGCCCTTGAACAGGCTGATCACCTCGTTCGCGGCGTTCGGCAGGATGCCGCGCATCGCCTGCGGCAGAACGATCTTGAAGAACTGGCGGCGGCGCGGAATGCCCAGCGACTGCGCCGCCTCGATCTGCCCGTGGTCCACGGAGATGATGCCGGAGCGGATGATCTCGGCCGAATACGCGGCCTGATGCAGGGCCAATCCGATGACGGCGGCGGTGAAGCCGCTGATGACGCCGTTGACCTCGAACGTGAAGAAGCCCGGACCGAACGGAATACCAAGCGACAGAGTCTGATACAGGTACGTGATGTTGAACCAGAACAGCAACTGCACGATCAGCGGGATCGATCGGAACGCCCAGATGTACACCCAGGCGATGACCTGCAGCACCGGATTGTGTGACAGGCGGCTGACGGCCAGCACGACGCCGAGCGCGAATCCGAGGACCGTTCCCCACAGCGTCAGCTTCACCGTCATCCACAGCGCCTGCAGAACGGACCCGGCGGTGAAGTACTTAGCGAACGTCGCCCAGTCCCATCCGGGATTGGTCGCGAGGCCGTGGACGAACTGAGCGAGCAGTACCAGGACGACGGCGCTGATCGCCCACCGCCACGGATGCCACTTCCTCGCCACTTCCAGCGCGGCGTCCTCCGGCCGGTCACCGGCGGTACCTGAATTCTGAGGCGCGGTCGAACGCGCCCGGACGGGTGCGCTCACGCTCCCTCACCACTTATGACGGACATCACCGATGCGGCCTTTCACCTGGAACGAGACGAGTGGAGGCGCGCGACAACCGCGGAATGCGGGCGCGCGTCAGACACTCACCGGGCGTAATGCCTGGTGAGCGTGTTGCGACGCCTCGTCAACAGTGGCAGGAGGTGGTCCGGCACAGGTCGATGTGCCGTCTGCGCCATGCTGGGCGCGCAAGGTAGTTCATGTGCTGCCTTCCATCGATCCCGGCGGTAGCACCCGCACCCGAAGGATTCGGAAGGGTTGCTGCGACGTCAACGAGCCAGGTCTCTCGGTCGCTCTGGATGGTTGAAGCGAACACTAGCCGCGTTCTCACACCTCGTCAACACGGGGTATTCCCCTGCAACACAGGGGAAATGGTGTCGAATCCGTGCAAGAATCACGGTGCGCGGAAGTGCTGACACACGAGCATCGATGCGGTTGGATGGAGCGGGCAGCCCCTGTCCACGGCGGTCGACCGACCCGGCTGCCGGGCCTCGCGAGGCCCTTGTAACGTCGCCTCGGTGACACCACTCGAAGTCATCGCGATCCTGGTCGCCGGCGTAGGCGCCGGCGCGATCAACGCCATCGTCGGCAGCGGCACGCTCATCACCTTCCCCACTCTGGTGGCCTTCGGGTTCCCTCCGGTGACCGCCACGATGTCGAATGCGATCGGCCTGGTCGCCGGCGGTGTGTCCGGCACGTGGGGGTACCGGCGGGAGCTGGCCGGCCAGGGCTCGCGGCTGCGGTGGCAGATCCCGGCGTCGCTGTGTGGCGCGGTTCTCGGCTCGTGGCTACTGCTGCACCTGCCCGAAACTGTGTTCGAACTGGTCGTCCCGGTACTGCTGATCCTCGCGCTGATCCTGGTGGTGTTGCAGCCGAAGATCCAGGCCTGGGCCAAGCAGCGCGGTAGCCACGAGGCCGGTCTGAGCCCGACGCGCCTCGCCCTGCTGACGGTGGGCACGTTCGCCGTCGGCGTGTACGGCGGATACTTCACCGCCGCGCAGGGCATCCTCCTGATGGGAGTGATGGGGGCGATCCTGCCCGAGAGTCTTCAGCGGATGAACGGCGCGAAGAATCTGCTCTCGCTGATCGTCAACGTCGTGGCCGCGACCGCCTACACCCTCGTGGCCTTCGACCGGATCAGCTGGGCAGCCGCCGGCCTGATCGCGGTGGGCTCGCTGCTCGGCGGCGTCCTCGGCGCCCGCTACGGTCGCCGCCTGTCGCCGACCGCGCTGCGCGGAACCATCGTCGTCGTCGGCCTCATCGGACTGTTCCGGCTGCTCGCATAGTCGCGCACGCCCACTCCTGCTCCCTCATACTGGGTCGGTGAGCAACGACGTAGAGCACCCGGGCTGGACCTACCTGATGGACATGGACGGCGTCCTCGTCCACGAAGAGCACCTGGTCCCCGGGGCCGATCTGTTCCTGGCCGAACTCCGGGAGTCCGGCACCCCGTTCATCGTCCTGACCAACAATTCGATCCGGACTCCACGCGATCTCCGCGCCCGATTGCTCCGCACCGGCCTGGACATTCCCGAGGAATCGATCTGGACGTCCGCCCTGGCCACCGCAACGTTCCTCGCGAACCAACGGCCGGGTGGCAGCGCCTACGTCGTCGGCGAGTCGGGGCTCACCACCGCACTGCACGACATCGGGTACGTCCTCACCGAGAACGATCCCGACTACGTGGTCCTCGGCGAGACCCGCACCTACTCCTTCGAGGCCATCACCACCGCAATTCGCTTGGTGGAGAGGGGCGCTCGCTTCATCGCCACCAACCCCGACCCCACCGGCCCCTCGCGGGAGGGTTCGCTCCCCGCCACGGGATCCGTTGCGGCACTGATCAGCAGGGCCACCGGCCGCGACCCGTACTACGTGGGCAAGCCCAATGCGCTGATGATGCGCTCGGCACTGCGGGCCATCGGTGCGCACTCCGCGAACACGTTGATGATCGGCGACCGCATGGACACCGACATCGTCTGCGGCCTCGAGGCCGGACTGCAGACCATCCTCGTCCTCACCGGCATCTCGACGCGCGATTCAGTGGAACTGTTCCCCTATCGCCCCACCGCGGTGCTCAAATCGGTCGCCGATCTCGTCGGCCGCACGTCGGACCCGTTTGCGGCTCCGCCGCCCGTGAGTACTTCTTAACCGCGGGAGGTTGACAAGTACTCACGGGTGGCGGCAGCCGGTAATGCCCCTGATGGTCGCTGCCCTGTAGGTCGCGAACGTGATCCGGTTCCCGTCCTCGCTGGACAGCGTGACGTCGTGGTGCCCGGGCCGGTCGACGTGAACGTCGACTCGGCTCATTCCGGCGTCGGTGGCGATCTCCCGGGCCGCCGCCAGTACGGCCGGCCACTCGGCGTCGCCGATGGGGGTGTCGGACAGCAGCGCCTGCGTGGTGACGGAGAGCCCGTCCGTGTACGCATACGGTCCGGGGCATCCTCCGCCCTGGCTGCGTTCACGGTGCCACCGCCACTGCGTATCCGGGGCAATCGTCCCGGCGGCTTCGCTGATCCGCACGACCGCGTGGGTGACTTGGCGCTCGGCGTCCGCGAGAGAGGGCCGTCCGCGGAGGTCTGCTGCGGCCGCCGCGATCTCCTCGTCGCCGAAGTTGTACGGGTTGTCGGTCATGCCACCACATCCGCTCGTCAGGATTGCCACGCCGATCACGGCGACTGCCTTCGTCGTCCATTCGCCCCGGACCGTCACCGGACTGCCAGATCCGGCAGGCCCGCCACGATCACGGCCATGTTGTAGCCGGACGTCCGCAATTCGCCGGTGCCGCTGGGCCGTGGGTACTCGCTGTGCCCGTCGGCGTCTTCCCGCCGCACGCCGTCGGGGTCGTCGCCTCCCGCACCGACAGTTGTTCGAGGTCGGTCTGCACCGGGTCGGGTCCGAGCGTGTCGAACCCGTCGACCACGGCGATCGGGTCGTCGTGCGCGCGCATCACGAATCCGTGGCCGGGCGCCAACCCGAGGTCCGATTCGTCGTTCGCGTGGAACCCGGGCGAGCCGTAGAACACGGCGTCGTCGACGGGCTGTCCCGGTCCCGGATCCTGCAACGCCAGGCCCTGGGTGAACGAACCGTACGAATGCCCGAGGGCGGTGATGTGCGGGTCGGGCTTCTGCGAGGCGACGTCGAGACCGTCGTAGAACGACGCGAGTTTCGGGGCGCCCGCCGTCGCGCGGTCGGACTGCCAGGAGTCGAGGAGCCATCCGCGGCCGAGATTCTGGTCGAGGAACGGCACGTCGTAGTTGCCGGGACCGGTGGTGGTCGGCGGCTGATACCCCAGCCACGCGATGGTCGACACCGTCTCACCGGTGCGGCCGGCGATGTCCAGCTGCCGTTCGGTCTCCGACTTCAGCGCCTTCGCCTCCTCGGTCATGCCGCCGAGCGACGCGACGGTGGTGTCGATGCCCGGTGTGGTGACGGAGATGTGGTCGGCGGTGTCCGGGTCGCCGAGCGCGAACGCGGCCATGGTCCGCTCCCCCGACTGCAGGTCGAGCAGTATCAGTCGGCCGTCCGGGTTATCGCGCACGAGTTTCTCCAGATCGCCCAGGTCCCGCAGCTTCTGCTCGGCATACCACAGCGCCGCATCGTCGTCGGTGAATGCTCCACCGAATCCGTTGTGGTCCAGACTTTCCCGGAGCCGGTCGCGCTCCGCCTCCCACCGCGACCGCTCGTCGTCGAACCGGCCGACGTTCGCCTCGTGGCGCACGGCCGACGGGATGCCGTCACGATTGCCGATCCAGTCGGGGTGCCGTTCGATCACCTCGCGCCGCTGCGCGTCCGGCAGGGCGTCCCAGTATTCGCGATTGTCGAGCGGGGAGCCATTCGACGGCGGCGCCGGGGCGGACAGTCCGCTTCCCGCATGCTCGACCTCACCGGGTTCGAGCTCGCCGTCCGCTGCCCGCGTCAGGACCGCTGCCGCGTCAGCGACGAGGTCCTCCGCCTGGAGGATCAACGCACGCGCTGCGGCTCGGAGTTCATCACGCCGCGCTGCCGCCGAGGCGTCGACGGCCGGTCCGGGCACATCGGCGACGTCCCCGTTGTCCGACAAGGCCATACCGTGGGCGACAGCCGCTTCGCGGAGGCCGTCGAGCTCGGTTTGCAGGTGCGTGACCGCATCGACCATCTCACGGGTCAACCGCTCTACGACGGCGATCGCGGCGGCCTCGCCGGTCAGATCATCCGCGGCGATCCGAAACCGTCGACGTGCGGCGTCGGCGGCGTCGGCGTGCCACGTCGGCAACCGGCCGATGTCGGCGAGACGGTCCTGCACGAAACCGATCGTGGCCAGTCGCGCAGACAGCGACCGTTGCACGGCCTGCAGCGCACCGGTGTCCCACCGGGCGATATCCCTCAGATTCACGATCCCCCCCAGGATGCATAATGCCCGTACCCTAACGGATCGATCGCGTCCGCGGGAGTCCGATCTCGTCTCGACCGACTCAAAGGATCGAAAATGAGCGAATCCACCCACGTCGACACAGCGGCCCTCCGCGCAGCGGCCGGTCAGCTCGACAGCCTGTTCGACGAGGCGTCCTCACAGCTGAACACCACCGACGCGGCCCTCACCGATTCGGGCGCGGCGTGGCCGGATGCGACCGGTGCCGCGTTCGGCCGGTTCGCGTGCTACCTGGACGGTCGTCGGGAGTCGTTGCAGCGCACCCTGGCCGAGGTGTCGACGACCCTCGTCGAGTGCGCGCACCGCTACCACGAGCAGGACGAGGCCACGTCGGCGCGCCTCGATGCGGTCGCGCCGACCACGAGCCTCAACCTGTAGGCGCTTCGCGCCCGTGCGCCTTTGTGGTTGCGGGAACAACCAGAAAGGCGCACGAGCGGCGGAGCCGCCTATCCGGCCGGTCGGAGCTCCGCCTCGGCGGCGGCCCAGAAGGCTACGATCTCCGCGGCCATCTCTTCGGGGCACTCCTCGGGAAGATGGTGTCCGATTCCCTCGAATACGCGGTCGCGGACGTCGGTACTGAACTGACGCATCGTATGGAACAGGTTGTCGGCGTCAGCGTACGAACCGCCGAGAGTCAGGATGGGCATGGTGAGCTGCTTCTGTCTGCGAGCTTCGCCGGCGGCTCGGCCTCGCGGGCTGAATACCTCGCGGTAATAGTTCAGACCCGCCCGAACCGCCCCGGGCTTGGAGAACACACGGAGGTACTCTTCGAATGCCTCCGAATCGATAACCCATGTGCGCGCAAGCTTCGACGGGCCGAAGAACCAGCTGAGGAACTCACGTTCCCGGCCGTGAATGAGAGCCTCCGACAGTCCTTCGACTCGGTTGAAGTAGAAGTGCCACTGACGCGCATTCAGACTGTCGTCGGGATAGCCGCGCTCGGGCAGAGGCGACACCCAGGGGATGTGAGCGTCCGACAGGACCAGAGTGCGTACATCCTGCGGATAGGCCGCGGCGTGCGCATGTGCGATCCAGCTCCCCGTGTCGTGGCTGACGATGTCGAGACCGTCCGGACCCGCGAGTCCGAGTTGCTCGATCAAGACGTGTATGTCCTCGGCGACGTTGTCCAAACCATATCCCTCACTGGGCATATCGCTGTCGCCGAATCCGCGGGGGTCGATGGCATAGACGCGACGCCCTGCCTCGACGAGAAGGGGAATGATGAAGCGCCACGCATACCAGCTCTGCGGCCAACCCGGTATCAGCAGGACCGGATCGCCCTCACCCGCAACGACGTAGTGCAGTCGTACTCCCTCGGCGACAGGGACGAGGCCGTGCTTCAGGTCATGCATCTGGACGCTCATGTGGCCCTGCTTCGGCACTGGATACGGTGGGGTTGCGGTTCCGAACCGTGACGAAGCCGACGGGGTCGATGTAGTGGCTCTGTCAGTCATGACAGCGTGTTACCTCCGCTTTGAGTGTGTATGGGTTGCCGAGTCGTATGTTCGCGAACGCGTCGCACGGCTATTTGATGAAGCTGTATCGGCTTCTGTCGATCGTCAGTGCGACCGACGCCACCACTACGAGGCCTTTCACGATCTCCTGGGTGAAGTTGTTCACGCCGGTGAGGTCCATACCGTTCGACAACAGTGCGATGACGATGACGCCCAGAACCGTCCGATGCGCTCCTCCCAGTCCACCCGACAGGGCTGTCCCGCCCATGACGACCGCTGCAATGGAGTCCAGCAGCAGCGCATCGCCGGCGCTGGGCGAGCCGGCTTGAACCTGACCGGTGAGAATGACGCCACCCAAACCACACAATGCTCCGCCGAGAACGAAGGCGAGAATCTTGTACCTGCGCAGATTGATTCCGGACAGTACGGCGACCGGCTCACCGCCTCCGATCGCATACAGGTACCGCCCGAACTTGGTTCGGAACGACACGGCGGTCAGAAGAGCCGCTACGGCCAGCACGATGAAAATCACATTGGGTATCCCCAGGAGCGATTTCGAATTCACGAAATCGGGAAGCGCTGTGCTCGAGTACACGATCGCACTACCGCCGGACACATGTCCGGCAACACCGGCACATACCGACATGGTTCCCAGCGTGACGAGAAACGAGGGCACCTTCAGTCCCGTGTAGATGGCGCCGTTGGTGAAACCGATTGCCGCACCGGCCAGCACGCCGGCGACGATGGCGCCCAGAAGCCCGATCCGATCAACCGCTGCTGCGGTGACCAGCCCCGACAGGGTGACGTTTGCACCGACCGAGAGGTCGATCGATCCGATCAGAATGACGATCGTCCCAGCCAATGCGACGAGAAGGAGTACCGCAGCTTGCCTTCCGATATTCGTCGCGTTGTCGAATGTCAGGAACTGTGGGCTGGTGATCGTGAAGTACGCGATGATCGCAAACACCGAAACGAACGGGTACACGAGAGTACTGTTCTTCCGCAGCGTTTCCGAAATGTCGAGTGTGGTTCGTTCGAGAGTCGCACTTGTCATGATCAGACCATCTCCTTGACGATATCTCGCTCATCGGGCTTCGCGCTCGACGGGCTCTTCAGCGACGCAGTGATTGCACCCGATCGCATTACCAGAATCTTGTTGGACAGCCCGATGATCTCCGGAAGGTTGTCCGACACGAGGATCACGCTTCCGCCTGATTCCGTGAACGAGCGGACCAGTTCGTACAGTTCTTCTTTGGCACCGACGTCCAGGCCGCGACACGGATCGTCGAGTACCAGAATCGTGGGCTCCCGTTCGAGGCACCGGCCGAAGACCACCTTTTGCTGGTTGCCCCCAGACAGTCGTCCGATCAGCGCGTCCGGGCCTGGCGCCTTGATTCGCAGCCTGGCGATCCAGCGCTCTGTCACGGCGCGACTTCTCCGCAGGTTCAGGACTGCGGTGCCGCGGTATCTGAGCTTGTCGAGCACCGTGAGCGTCAGGTTCTTCTCGACGCTGTGCGACAGGATGACGCCTTCGGTGGTCCGCTCCGCGGGAACATACTGGATTCCCTGGCTGATCGCGTGGGAGATAGAGCCATTCCGTAGGGGCACGCCCGCGATCTCGATGGCTCCCCGGTCCGACTTCTGGATACCCGCCACGGCACGTGCGAGATCGGATTTCCCGGAGCCGAGCACGCCGGCCAGTCCAATGATCTCTCCCTGGCGAAGTTGGAATTCCACATCCCGGAATCGTCCCGCGCTCGCGAGACCGGAGACGTCGAGAACCACCGGACCGAGGGTGTCCCGTTGGGCAGCCTCTTTGTAGTACTCGATATCCCGCTTGCGGCCGACCATCAACTCGTGCAACTGATCGTCCGTGGTCTCGGAGATCGGCAACTGTGCGATCAGGGAGCCGTCTCGGAGTACCGCAACGTCGTCGCAGAGCGCCTGAAGATCCGATAGTCGATGCGAAACGAGCACGAAGGTGGCGCGATCTCGCCACCTTCGCACGTTGTCGAAGAGGAGATCCGTTTCCACGGCCGACAGAGCGCTGGTCGGCTCGTCCAGGAGGATGATCGGATGTGCATCGTGCGCAGCCGTGGTCGCGAAGGCTTTGCCGATCTCCACCAGCTGCCTCTGCCCGAAGGAAAGGTTCTGGGTTGCCACGGTGGGATCGACTTCCACACCGAGATCGTGAAGCACCTTCGCAGACTCGTCGATCATCCGGCGGCGACGCAGAATCCCGTGGTGGATGAATCGCTTCTCCCGCCCGAGGAACATGTTTTCGTATACCGGTAGCGAGGGGATGAGCCCTTGTTCCTGAAAGACAGTCGCAACGCCGTGCTCGGCGGCCTCGAGCGGATGCCCATAGCCCACGACCGAGCCGGCGATTTCGAGAGTGCCGCTGTCAGGTCGGTTCGTTCCGTTGATAATCGACAGAATCGTCGACTTTCCGGCTCCATTCTCGCCGACGAGTCCCAGAACTGTGTTGCGACGTACGCTGAGGTCGACGTTGTCGACTGCTGTGAACGATCCATACCTCTTGGTAATTCCGGACATCCGGAGAGCAAGAGTCCCAGGAGCGTCGTGCGTCGAATCGAGCGAGTCGGAAAGGGTCCGACTGAGTGGTGATTCCACGGTTCCTCCTTCAGGACTTGAAAGGGCCGGATTTGTAACGATCCGCGTATTCTGCTGCTACTCGGTCGAACTCGGCCTCAGCACCCGGCTCCGAGTACGCGCCGTTGAGGGAACGACCGGCCTTGTCGATACCCCGCCAGTGCAGTTCCGGATCGATAGGAATCATCAGGTTCTGGGGATCCCAGTCTCTCGGATTCAGTGTGCGACTCATCTTCGCGACGTCATAGGGAAGTCGGCCTCGGTAGACCTTGTCGTATGCAGCTTCCGCGTTCTCATGGGTGATCAGGGTCGATTCCTGGTACATCATCCGCTCCGGCAGTGCGGGTTTCCACCCGTTGAGCGCATCGAAAACCGCCACCGCCGAGTAGGCCGCCAGGTGCGGCGGAACGGACATGTGGGTGACCGCCATATTGGGGCCGGTCATGATCTTCTGCAGGTTCTCCTTGTTGCCGTCGATACCGGAGACCTTGACGTGCCGCATGTTCCGCTCCTCGAGCACACTGAGGACACCGTTGGCTTGTGCGTCACTCTGAGCGAACACCGCAACCATGTCCGGATACGCAGTGACCATGTTCAGCATCACGGATCGCGACTTCTCGCGATCCCACTCTCCGTACAGTCCGCCGACAAGTTCGATTCCGGGGTTTTCGGCAACGGCGCGAGCCAGCCCCGCACTCCGGTAGAGATCGGGTGTCGAGCCCCTCAGACCGGCGATATGCACGACCTTTCCCGCGTTACCGATCTGCCGGAAGAGTTCGGTCGCCACCTCGTACGCGATCTTCTCCGAGGGCGGCGTGACGTGGGTGACCAAGAAGTCCCCCACGTCGCTCGGAGTCAGCCACGGCTGGATTTCCCACGAAGGCACCCAGTAGGTCTGATTTTCTTGGATGGTCCGGGCCATCGCTGGAACGATCCCGGCGGTCGCGGGTGCCCCGATCAGCATCCGGCTACCGGTCGCCTTCACGGTCTGCAGTTGTCCGACCTGCTTTGCAGGATCGTTGTCGTGGTAGAACTGGCGGGCGTTGCACTGCAACGCCTCCGTGGCTGCCTCGTATCCAGCGTTCCAGCTGTTCCAGTAGTCGTTGGTGAGACCGTAGATCTGTTGCGAGATTCGCCCGGTCTGAAGATCGACGCCGGTCGCCGACTGGATCGTACCGCTCGTGGCGGCCGACTCCCGAGTACAGGCGGCGAGAAGGGGAGCAGCCGCAATGCCCGCGCCTGCCAAGGTCGCGAGCTTCAGAAATGACCGTCGGGCAAGAGGATCCCTGAGACCCGATGCCGCGTTGACGAGCTTCTGCTCGTCGGAGACCCTACGCATCGGACATCCTTACCGCCGCGTCGTAGATGGTCCCATTGAACGCGCGGACCCGGTTGACGAGATCGCCGTAAGGCTCGTCCTCATGGTCTTTCAGTCCCCAGCCACGGGCGTCGTTCTCGATATATCCGCACCAGTGCCAGCCAACCAGCCACGGCTCGCCGAGCACGCGGCCGAGACTCTGGACATAGTCGTCACCACGTGCCGCATGATCGGGGAATGCGGTGCGATCCGGGTTCAGCACAGTGGGGGCACAGTTCCCGATGTCCGCGATGAGGACGGGCTTGTCGATGCCGGCGGACCACCTCGCGAGGTCGTTGCGCATGACATCGTGGTTCTGGCGCTCATCCGTGAAGTACTGAATCGACAGGACGTCGATGAACGGCCGCGCGGCGTCGAGGACCGGCTGCGGAATACCTTTGTTTCCGTTATATCTGTCGCCCAGAATCAGGTGATTCGGGTCGTGCGCTTTGATGTGACGGGTCACCGTCTCGTAGTACTTGTGCGCGACCTGATACAGCCGTTCGTCGCGCTCCCGGGGACCGAGGCCCTGCAACGACGGGAAATCACTTCCGGACGCATGGGGTAGCCAAGCCGGGATGTCCACCATGAAGTATCCGAGCAACTTCTCGTTGTCGGCCTGGTCGAAGCACACCCGGCGTGCCTGGTACTCGACGAAGTCTTCCCATTCGGACGAGAAGACGTCCGGATGGATCGGGTTGCCGTTCCAGTCCTCGATCTGCGCCACCCGCAAGTTCTGCACGAAGGGCATCCCCGCGGTCTCGTGGTCCGCCGCGCTGAATCCCTGTGAGTGCTGCAAGTCGAAGGTTTTGTTCCAGTCGGTGATCAGCTCCCCACCACCGCTGACCCACTGTTGTGTCCATCCGAGAGTGTTGAAGCCCCACTCCCTCAGATCGTGTACAACGCCTTCTCGGATCCAGGTCTCGCGGTCGCCGTACTTCTCCCGCCAGATGTGTGCGTTGTAATGGTGCTTGAGGTCTGTGTCCTCCGCGTGATTGACACCTGCCGAGAGGAATCCCTTCCCCGCCGGGTCGATGAACCACCATCGACCGTTGATCCTCTCGACTCGGAAGAATCCTGTGGCCCTCGAGGAGACCTCGGTGGTACCGCCCCACCGATTGAGACGCCTAGGCGCACGTGCACTCATGTTGTTCCTTTTCTGGTGATCCAATTTGCCGGACCTCGACGAAGCGCAGAATTACTCGAGACGTTTACTCTCGGCGAGGTCCGTTCTGGGAGAATTGGGTAATCCCCAACATTGCGATGCGTGCAAGAGTGCTACGTCACAGGTGAATTGTCAACGGCCAATCGAGAATGGACGCGAAAGTGTCCGATACACGGGAATCGTAGGCATTAATTGGGCACCTCACCTGCATAGATACCGCAACTGGCCGATCAGAAGAGATATTCAGAATACCCATTCAGATGCACTAATCAGAATCACCGTTCAGGGCGTGAACCAAATTCCGAAAAAGGAACTTCTCCATTTCCTCTTCAGCCGCACACACCATTTGACATCAGGGAAATCCGCCAAGGAAACTGAGACTGGTCGCCGATGAAGAGGATCCTGTCCGAGCCGATCCGGATTACGCGTTCACCACGACGACAGGATCGAATCGACAAGGTCACGTAGCTCGTGCCTGCTCGTGCCAAGTTTCGCCTGAACGGCCATCCCCTGGACCACGGTCGATACGTAGAAGGCAGCCCTCGCCGGCGTCATGCTCGGAGGCAGCGGCCCCTGGCGCATCGTCTCGGCGAACCGCACTTCGAGCGAAGACATGGTCCGATCGCGGCTTCGAATCAGTTCCAGCCGAACATCGTTCGACTCCGGCGAGCACGACTGTGCGGAATTGGTTTCGAGACACCCTGGAGGTGTGCTGAGATCTGTGTGCAGATCGGCCAACCCATAGAGCAGCTTCTCGACAATTCTCCGCGGTGTGGGTTCGGCCAACGCATCGTCGCGGAAGGCAAGATACTTCTGCTGGTAGCGTTCGACCGCGCGCGTGAACAGATCTTCTTTGCTGTCGAACACGCGATAGAAACTGGCGCGGTTCAATCCAGTCGCACAGAGGAGTTCGGCGAGAGAAGCGCCTTCGTATCCACGGAGCCAGAACAAGCGCAGAGCCCCGTCGAGTGCACGGTCCTCGTCAAATCCCCGCGGCGCGCCCATCAGAAGACCCACATGGTTGCTGCGACACACGCGGTTCGACTGACCAGCAGGGACATCGGTATCTCCAGAGAAGGACGCCACAACACGACTAGTACGTTCTAGTCCAGAAGACTAGATGTTTGGACGGGGCTCGGTCAAGGTCGCCGGAACGCCGATGTCGAACCGGCGAACCGACTTCGGCGGCAGATCACCGATCAGCCGGTTGATCCGCCGCCGAAGCGGGCTACTCCTCCAACATCGACACAGCCAGAGCGCGACGCGACGCCGTCACACGCTGCGCATCGTTCCACCGTCGATTGCGTACTCGGCTCCGATGATGGAGGGGCACCGATCAGACACCAGAAAGCCGACGAGCTCCGCCACTTCAGTGGTCTTGGCCACGTCTCCCAGCGGAACTCCGCCGAAGAGGCCCATCAGTTCCGCTTTCCCGTCATCCAGAGAGTCTGCGAAGTTTTGTGACATCTCCGTCTCGACGATCCCCGGCGCGATGCTGTTGACCCGGACTCCGTACGGTGCCACCTCGACTGCGAGCGCCTTACTGTATGCGGTCAGCGCCGCCTTGCTCGTCGCGTACGGCACGGAGGCGCCGAGGGCGAATCTCCTTTGGATGGAACTGATGTGGACAACTGCACCAGAGCCCTGGCTCTTCATGGCGGGAATGAGCTCTCGGTCCACCCGGACCGCCGCCATCAGGTTCGTTTCCAACGCAACGCCCCAGTCGTGTTCCCCCATGGACAGAACTCCCTCGTCCGACAAGGTCGCCGCACCGGCCGAGTGGACGACGATGTCGATACCACCCAGCCGGTCCAGCACTGCGTGTGACACGCGCTCGGCTTCGGCGGGTTGCGTGAGGTCACCGATGACGAGGTCCGGAAGCGATGGGTTCTGCGGGGGCTGAGAGCGGGCCACCGTCGCCACTCGTGCGCCGCGTTCACGCAGATAGTGCGAGATCGCGGCCCCGATACCCCGTGAACCTCCGGTGACGAGGACACGCTTTCCGTCGAACTCGCCGTCAGGCACCGACTCGGGTGCGATGCCCCGGGCCCCGTTGTCCGATGAGGACATGAATACTCCTTTTCCACGTGCGCCCGAGGGTGCGCGATCAGACGCACCACTGGCCGTACTACTTACGCCGGTACCTCTTTGAGGAACAGCTGGACGGACTCGAGGAACTCGGCAGGTCGCTCCTCCGGGAGCCAGTGACCGCACTTCGGCACCACTACGCCGTGCACGTTCTCGGCCACTGCCTCCATGGAGCTGACACACAGATCCCGAATGCTGTTCTCGCCGCCGAGTGCGAGGACCGGGATGGTCAGCTTGGTCTTCGACAGCTCGGCATTGTCGATACCGTCCTGGTAGAAGGCCCTGTAGAGCTCGAGCCGCAGACCGCCCGGGCCCGAGTAGCTACGAGCATAGACGTCGATGTCCTCGTCGGTGATGCCGTCGAGGTTGTACATCTGCATGCGGTAGAACCACCGGAGGTACTCGCGTTCTTTGCCACTGATCAGCATTTCGGCCACGTGGCTGGCTGCGTGGAACGACAAGTGCCACAGTCGAAGCTCGTCGCGCTGATCCATGAAGTACTCGATGCCCTTGTCCCCTGCGACGCCCTTGAGCGCCATCTCGCAGAAGACGAGGCTGCGGACCTCGTCGCGGTGAGTCGCCGCGTATGCGTAGGCAACGGCGGCGCCGTGGTCATGGCCTGCGACGTGGACGGGGCCCAACTCGAGCTTCTCCACGAGTTGGTGGATGTCCTGAGCCACAGTCTTCTTGTCGTACCCCGACAGCGGCTTTTCGGGGACGCCGGAGTCGCCCAGACCCCGCAGATCGGGAACGATGACCGTGTAGTGATCGGCCAGCTGAGACATGACCTTGCGCCACATGTACCACGTCGAACCCCAACCGTGCAGGAGCACCAGCGGCGGTCCGTCGCCTCCGCGAACGTAGTGCAACCGGACCTCGTCGAGGTCGATCATGTGGTGTGCGAATCGTGGGTCCAGTTCGTATGGCATGGTGATTCCTTTGAGGAGAGTGTGTTTCAGCGGAACAACACGCCACCGTTGACGTCGATGGACGCCCCGGTGACATAACGTGCTTCGTCGGATGTGAGGAACAGAACGGCGTTGGCGATGTCGACGGGATCGGCCGAACGCCCCAGCGGGATGTGGGCGTACTCCTGATCGCGGAACTCTTCGAAAGTGATCGATCTCTTGGCGGCCTCCTCGGCCAGCGCCTGTCGGTGCAGATCGGTGTTTGTCATACCCGGCGCGACGGTGTTGACGGTGATGCCGTCTCCCGCGACCTCGGCGGCAAGGGATTGCGCCAGGACGATAATTGCTGCCTTCGAGGCGCAGTAGGCCGAGAACAGTGCCTGGCCGACGCGTCCCCAGAAGGAGGCGATCAACACGATTCGTCCGTGGCCCTGCCCCTTGAGCACCGGCAACGCGGCCTTGGCGAACAGGAATGGTCCTGTGACATTGATGGCGAAGACCCGGTTCCATTCGGCCTCGGACAGCGTCACGACGTCTGCGGGGTTGTTCACGACGCCGGCAGCGATGACGACGCTGTCGAACGCGCCGAACTGTGCGGTTGTCTCGGATACGACACGTTCGCAGTCTGCGAGCGAGGTGATGTCGGCGACGGTGCCGACCACGGTGACGGAGGGGTACTCGGCCGCCAGAGTGGCCGCCGTTTCGGTGACGCCCGGGTCGATGTCGGCGATGACGACGTTCGATCCCTCCTGAGCGAGGCGCTCCGCGGTGGACTTCCCGATCCCTTTCGATCCCCCGACGACGATGGAAGTGTGACCGTTGAAGCGGGCCGTGGCGGACGGCTTCAACTCGTGTGCGGCCGCATCAAGCGACATTGTCGAACTCCTCTGGTGTGAATTGCATATTCGAAATTTGGTCCTCGGCGCGGCTCTGTATCACAGGATGCTGCCGATCGAGCCACCGTCGACGCCGTACACACTCGACGTGACATAGGAAGCCAAGTCCGAGGCGAGGAACACCACGACGTTGGCTACCTCGGCGGGCGTGCCGATCCTCGCCAACGGGAGATGCCGTGACTTCATCTCGGCCTCGATGGATTCTGTTCGGTCGACGCCGTGCACTGCCGCGAACGTGTCTGCGAGTCCGCCTTCGCGCTCCCACATCGGTGACATGATCGCGCCGGGTGCCACCGCGTTGACCCGGATGTCGGGTCCTTCAGCCTTCGCCAACGAGGTCGTGAGAGACAGGATCGCTGCTTTCGATGCTGCATAGTCGGGACCGCCGATGATGGGCTGCCGACCGAGGTCGGAGGCATTGTTGACGATTACCCCGCTCCCGGCGGCACGCATGAGTGGAAGTACATATGAGATCGCACGAACCTGGCTCATGAAGTTCAGTTCCATGGTGTTGATCCAGTCGGCGTCGGAGAGCGTGTCGAAGACACCGAGACTGCCGGCTCCCACGTTGTTGAACAGCACATCGACCTGGTTTCCGAACGGTTGCAATACCTCGTCGAATCCGCTCTTCACGCCGCTCGTACTCGCGAGGTCCGCGACGGCGTGGTGCACCTCGGTCCGGTCGAGTTCGTCTGACAGTGCCTTCAATCCGGTTTCGTCGCGGTCGACCAATGCCAGGCGCGCTCCCTCGGCGGCAAAGGATCTCGCGGCTGCGGCTCCGATACCTGATGCGGCGCCGGTGATCAGAACGATCTTGCCGCTGAGCCCAGTATCCATTTCCTATCGCCTCTCTTGGTTCTTGCTTGGTGGGGGCCACCCCGTGTCGGCGGCGTCCGCACTACTTCCACGGAGCGGAGTCGGCTGATACGCGAGCAGTTGCCATCCCGAGTTCGAGTACTTCCACACGGCGAGGCAGCGGTTTCGCAGCGTCTTCGGTCTGCCGCCAGCCGTGATTCGGGCGTTCATTTCTCCGACGACGAGTGCTACATCGCCGATGACTCGGACGAAGTCGATGGGGTGCTCGATTTCGTGGTAGATGTAGAAGCCGCTGCGGATCTTCTCGAGATAGGTTTCGAGGGTGTCCGTGTCGCCGGACGAGTGCGAGTAGGCGAGATCGGGATGACACAGTCCTTCGAATGTGTCGTAATCCTGGCTGATCACCGCGTCGTATCGTGCGTCTTCCAGCTCGCGGATCGTGAGTGTGTCTGTGGCGGTTGCCATGTACAGCTCCTGGCTTGACGGCACAACTAACGTGCCGATTCGGTTCGACGGTCGGAAACAGTGGGCCGGCGGCCGGCCAGCGCATCCTGCAGAAGGCTCCGAAGGCCTTCCTCGGTCACCTCACGCGGATTCGCGTAGGGATTCTTCAGCGCCTGCTCGACGACGATGTCGATATCGCTGCCGGCCATGCCGATCTGCTCGAGAGCGTGCGGGATGGGGAGTTTCTGTGCGAGTTCCCACAGCGCTACCGCTGCCGAGGTGTCGACGTGCAGGGCGTGCTGCACTGCGGCCTTCGCCGCTGGAGCGCTCGACTCGTTGTACGCCAGCGAATAGGGCAGGACAATCGCGTGTGTTTGCGCGTGGGGCAAGTTCAGGGATCCGCCGAGCGCGTGGCAGAGCTTGTGGTGCAGCGACATGGTGGTGGCACCGAGGCTCGCGCCGCACAACCACGCGCCATAGAGAGCTCGAGTGCGGTGGTCGATGTTCTGTGGATCCGCGACCACTCGTGGAAGTGCCTCGGCGAACGCACGAATTCCCTCCTCGGCCATCAGCGAGATGATGGGCGACGCGTCCGGTGCGTAGAGGGCTTCGACCGCGTGAGCCATTGCATTCATCCCACTTGCCGCTGACAGGCCGACAGGAAGTGTGGTGGTGAGGCCCGGGTCGTACAGGACGAGCGCGGGGAGCACGGACGGGCTTGTGCCAGTCTGCTTGTGCCCGTCGCGAGTCAGGCCCCATACCGGTGTCATCTCCGAGCCCGCGTACGTTGTCGGGATCGCGATGATGGGCATCTGATGTTTGAGCGCAATCGCCTTGCCCAGACCGACCGATGAGCCACCGCCGACCACGACGCACCCGTCCGCGCCTCGGTCGAGTGCGAACTGCAGGGCAGCGTCGGCCACTTCGACCGGGACGTGCATCTCGGCCCTGTCGAAGATTCCGGCGCCGCGGTCGCCGAGATGCGCGAGGATCGACTCCGCCAGTGTTCGTTGCTCGGGCGTGCAGACGACGATCGCTCGCTGCATACCCAGCTCTGCGATATGCGAGTGAAGTTGGCCGAGCACATCGATACCGAAGCGAACTCGCATCGGAAGGGCGGTGTATCCGAATTCGGACGAGTAGCTCATGACGAAGCCACCGTCCGGTCGCTGTCCTGACCGAGCGTCACATCGAAATGCACTGCACGGAACGGGTTGTCGAACCCCAATTCCTTCGCCCGATCCGGAGCGTCTATTGCGACGAACTGGCGGATGAGGCTCTCCTTCACACCGAACACGACGTCGGAGTCGATGTAGGGACTCTCGTCGACGAAAAGATGAGTGGTCACGGGCTGGTGCCCCTCGGCGGCGACGATGAAATGCATGTGCGCAGGCCTGTTCGGATGACGGCCGGTGTGCTCGAGGAGCGTACCCACTGGTCCGTCGTCCGGAATCGGATAGAAGCGTGGGACGATCGTCCGGAACCAGAATCGACCGTCCGCGTCGGTGCGGAACAGTCCCCTGAGGTTGCGATGCGGTTGAATGTCCGGTTGCTGGACATCGTAGAAGCCATCCGCATTGGCCTGCCACACGTCGACGGTCGCGCCGGCGACGGGCTTGCCGTCCTGCCCCGTCACCCGTCCTGTCACGAGACATTGTTCGCCGCCGCCATCGAGCGCGATGTTCGCGCCGAGTGCGCGATCTGGGGACTCCACCATATGAAACGGTCCCAGCACGGTCTGCTCTGTCGCGTCGTCGAGAGCCCGGTGGTTGATGGTCTCCACCAGCATCGACACACCCAGCACATCTGACAACAGGATGAATTCCTGCCTCACGTCGTTGCAGCTCTGACCGGTGGCGGTCAAGAAGTCGACGCCAGTTCTCCACTCCTCGTCGGTGAGCTGAACCTCCTTCACGAAAGCATGGAGATGAGTCACCAGCGAACTCAGGATTTCGTGCAGCCGCGGATCAGTGTCGGTGCCGAAGCTGTCCACGACTACCTCGGCGGAGCGATCCTCACTGAACAATCCTCTACGGCTCATGATGGCCGTCCTTCCGTCAACGTTCTCGATACTTCAACCGGCTCCACGCCGTTCAGTGCGGTCGATTCCTCGGGGGCGCCGCCCTCCGTCCGTTGCGTTCGGCGAGAACGGACCCGAGCTCAATTTCACTCACACTGAATATTGTGACATGGAGCATGCCGATTTGGGAAGTGTTTGTCAACCTCGCTGAAATTTGCGGGGTCCGACTCCCCCGCGAACGGCCTATCCAGGGCGCGCTTGCGTCGGACGCTGCGGTCCGTTCGGTCTGGTTCCGTTGCCCGGAGCCTGCAGCCCCCGCGACGTCGGTTCGAGCATTGATCGCGGAAACGGTGCAGTTCAACGGGCTAGCGGCGTTGCACGTGAAGCGAGTCCACGCCGGTCCTGCGGCGCAGCACACTGGTGATTGACAACCTCGCCGTTCTGCGTGCATGATCGGATTCACAGCATTAAGTGACAGTGAATTCGGTGTCCGCTGACTGAACTGGCGTCACAAGACTCGAACAGCCGTCGCTTCACAATCACCCGCCAAACAGGAGAATCATGTTCATCAAGCGTGCCGACCAGCTGGAGCCGGAGATCGTCCACGACACCGGGGCTGTCTACTGGATCGTCCCCGAAGGGTCCATGCGCGACGAGACCGAAGGGGCATCCTTCTTCGACTTCGTCTCCGAATTCACCGTGCAGCCCGGTGCCCAACTCCAGCCGCACTACCACGACACTTTCGAGTTCTACTACATCCTCTCCGGTCGGGCGATCATGCAGATCGAAGACGAGGCCAACCATGTCACGCGGGGTGACCTCGTCAAGATCCCGCGAAATGCTCGGCACACCATCTGGCCGACCGGCGACGAGGAGATCCGCGCACTCTGCTTCTCGACGTCCTTCCAGGCCTCGGGCGAGCGATTCGTCCCCTGCGATCTGCCGCGGGTCGAACCCGAGCAGAGCCCCGAACCCGTTCGGCCCTGATGAATTCATCTACACTGAATTATCAATCACACTGATGTGTGATTCATGCAGTCTCATTGACGAGACTCTGCTTCAGCAGGCTCGCCTCGCGAGAGCATGAAGTGATGGTGGACAGTGCGTCAGCGAGAACGGGGCCGGGAGTGGACGAAGCAATTGGTGTTGCCTTCAAGCAGGCGCGTCTGCAGAAGAAGATGTCCCTGCGCCAGGTAGCGGAGCAGCTCGGAATTTCGACCAGTTTGCTCTCGCAGGTCGAGAATCAGAAGACTCAACCCTCCGTCAAGACGCTGTTCGGACTGGCCGCGGTGCTCGGAGTGTCACTCGACGAGATCGCAACTGGTGGTATCGGATTGGACGGCGCAGAGGTCAGACTCGCGCAGAACCAGGACGCGGCCGCCGGTATCCAGCGCGCAACCGACAACCCCGTTCTGGAGATGGAGAAGGGGGTCCGTTGGGAGCGCCTGGCGACAGCCGGACGCACCGACATCGAACCCCTCTTCGTCACGTACGAACCGGGCGCTTCGAGTTCTGTGGACGGCAAGCTGATGCGGCATGCAGGGGTGGAGTTCGCTTACGTCCTCGAGGGCACTCTGCGGCTCAAACTGGATTTCGACGAGCACGAACTCCGAGCTGGAGATTCGTTCTGTTTCAATTCGTGCCGGCCACATCTCTTCTACAACGCCGGCGATGTTGCTGCACGCGGTGTCTGGTTCGTCTTCGACAGTGCGAGTCAATCGAGTGATGTGAACGCGCTGAACGGCGCGTTGCGGCCCACCGGCACCGATGCCACCCGAAGCACGTCGCCCCACGCACCGCTTTTCGGCGGCCTGTAGGCGCTTCGCGCTCGTGCGCCTTTGTGGTTGCGGGAACAACCAGAAAGGCGCACGAGCGCCGAAGGCGCCTACGCCAGTGCCTGCTCCAGGTCGGTCAGCAGGTCGGCGGTGTCCTCGAGCCCCACGGACAGTCGGACGACACCGTCGGTGATGCCCACTGCCGCACGACCTTCCGGGCCCATCGCCCGGTGGGTGGTGGTGGCCGGATGGGTGATCAGCGACTTGGAGTCGCCGAGGTTGTTGGAGATGTTGACCAGGTTCAGACCGTCGAGCAGTTCGAAGGCCCGCTTCTTCGCTTCGCCCTCGGAGGCGTTGAGAGCGAACGTGACGACGGTGCCGCCGCCGCTCATCTGCCGCGTGGCGAGGTCGTGCTGGGGGTGCGATTCGAGGAACGGGTACTTCACCCAGTCGACGGCGGAGTGGCCTTCGAGGAACTGGGCGATCTCGAGTGCGGAGCCGACGGAGTGCCGCACCCGGATCGGCATCGTCTCGAGTCCCTTGAGGAGCGTCCACGCGTTGAACGGGCTCAGCGCCGGCCCGGTGTGGCGCATGAGGTTCTGGACGGGACCCTCGATGTAGTCCTTCGGCCCGAGGATCGCCCCGCCGAGCACCCGGCCCTGGCCGTCGATGTGCTTGGTTCCGGAGTACACGACGATGTCGGCACCCAGCTCCAGGCTGTGCTGCAGCAGGGGGGTCGCGAACACGTTGTCCAGCACGACCTTTGCGCCGGCGGCGTGCGCGAGTTCCGCCACCCGGGGAACGTCGACGAGCGTCTGCATCGGGTTCGACGGCGTCTCGAAGAACACCACGGTGGTGGGCTCGGACAGAGCCTTCTCCCACTGGTCGAGGTCTTCACCGTCGACGAACACGGTCTCCACACCCCAGCGGGGCAGGATCTCGTTGCACACCACGAAGCAGGAGCCGAACAGGCTGCGCGCGGCGACCAGACGGTCACCCGCCTTCAGCAGTGCGCCGAGCGCGGTGAACACCGCGGACATTCCGCTGGCGGTGCCGAAGCATGCCTCCGCGCCTTCGATCAGGCGGAGCCGCTCCTCGAACATCTTCACGGTGGGGTTGCCGTACCGCGAGTAGACGAAGTGGTCGATGTCGCCGGTGAACGACGCCTCGGCCGCTCCCGCGCTCTCGAACACGAAGCCGGAGTTCAGGAAGATCGCTTCGGACGTCTCCTCGAAGCCGGAACGCAGGGTTCCTCCGCGCACACTGATCGTGCCCTGGCCGATGTCGTCCGGCAGCGCCTTCTGAAACGCGCCACCTTGAGGGATTGCACTCACCACTGCCTCCACGGCAGGCCCAGCGCCCGCCAGCCGACCGCCCCACGATGTCCTTCGGCGTCCAAGGCGCCTTCGAAACCGTCGAGCACGTTGTACGACGGGCCGATGCCCGCCGCTGTCGCGGCTTCCGCCGCACCGATGGACCGCTGTCCGGAGCGACACAGGAAGATCACCGGGGCGTCCTCGCCACCCGCGATCCCGGCCTCCTTCAGCTGGTCCACGAAGTTGTCGTTACGAGTGCCCGCCGGGTAGCTGACCCATTCGATCAGCACGGTCTTCCGCCCGAGCGAGGAGGTGTCGGGGACTCCGACGTACTTCCACTCGGCGTCCGTCCGCACGTCGACCAGCACCGCGTCGGGATTCTCGCGGAGCAGCTCCCAGGCATGCTCCGGCGTTATGTCGCCTGCGTAACTCACCATGTCAGCTTTTCACAACCCCGTTCGGTGTGCCCTCCCGGGCAACGGTCAGTCGCAGACGACCCATGTCTCGCCGTCCCGCGTCAATTGCCAGGTGTCCGTCGTCTCGCCCTTGCCGTCGTCGGCGCTGACCCGGACCTCCGCCCGGGCCCGGTCACCGTTGACCTCGGACGACTCGACCCCCTTCAGCGTGACCTCGCCTTGCCGGTCCCGGAGCACCGACCGATCGTCGGACCAGGTCGAACAGACGAGAGCCTTCTGCAGATCGGCGTCGTCGTGGTTGTGGGCCTGGATGAAGTCGGCGACCGAACGGTTGATGCGGTCGGCTTCCGTGACGTTCTCGTCGGCGGGCGAGAGCAGGCTGGACACGACGATGGCGACCAGGATGACGACGATGACGGTGACGGCGGCGATGAACGGCACCGCCGTGGTGCGCCGGGGATCCACCGGATCTTCTGCGCCTCCCGCGTCGCGCTGAGGCGATTCGCTCGAACCGGACATGACTTCCCTTCGATCTCGGCGTGGCCACGAGTGTATAGAGCAGCCCCTACAAATCGTGTTTGTGACCCCCCAACGTGAAGGCGACTACCCTCTACAGGCGTGCGTCCCGAGAATGGGCTCTGCCCTGTCTGCCGCACCTCGGCCACCCGATTAGGCTGGGCTTAATTTAAGCTGAGGTTTCGTTGTCCGCCCATCAGAAGGTAGTTCGCTCCAGATGACTGATCAGACACGTCCGTTGCGCGTTGCGATCGTGGGTGCCGGCCCCGCCGGTATCTACGCAGCCGACGCTCTCATGAAATCCGATGCCGCGTCTGACGGCGGGATCAGCATCGACCTCTTCGAGCGGATGCCGGCCCCCTTCGGTCTGATCCGGTACGGCGTCGCCCCGGACCACCCGCGCATCAAGGGCATCATCACCGCCCTGCACAAGGTGCTCGACAAGCCGTCGGTCCGCCTGCTGGGCAACATCGACTACGGCAGCGACATCACCCTCGAAGACCTGCACAACTTCTACGACGCGGTGATCTTCTCCACCGGCGCCAACGCCGACCGCGCCCTCAACATCCCGGGCATCGAACTCGACGGCAGCTACGGCGCCGCCGACTTCGTGTCCTGGTACGACGGCCACCCCGACGTGCCGCGCACCTGGCCGCTCGAGGCCGAGAAGGTCGCCGTCCTCGGCGTCGGCAACGTCGCCCTCGACATCGCGCGCGTCCTCGCCAAGACCGGCGACGAACTGCTGCCGACGGAGATCCCCGCCAACGTCTACGAGGGACTCAAGGGCAACAAGGCCGTCGAGGTCCACGTGTTCGGTCGCCGCGGTCCCGCGCAGGCCAAGTTCACCCCCCTCGAGCTGCGTGAACTCGACCACTCGCCGACCATCGAGGTCATCGTCGATCCCGAGGACATCGATTACGACGAGGGCTCCGAGCAGGCGCGCCGCAACTCCAAGCAGGTCGACATGGTCGCCAACACCCTGCAGGACTGGGCCATCCGCGACGTGGGCAACCGCCCGCACAAGCTGTTCCTGCACTTCTTCGAGTCGCCCACCGAGGTGCTCGGCGAAGACGGCAAGGTCGTCGGTCTGCGCACCGAGCGCACTCAGCTCGACGGCACCGGCAACGTCAAGGGCACCGGCAAGTTCAACGACTGGGACGTGCAGGCCGTGTACCGCGCCGTGGGGTACCTGTCGCAGAACATCGCCAAACTCCCGTTCGACGAGCAGGCCGGCACCGTCCCGAACGAGGCCGGGCGCGTCATCTCCGACGACACCGCCGAGGGCAACGACCGGTTCATGCCGGCCACCTACGTCACCGGCTGGATCAAGCGTGGCCCCGTCGGCCTGATCGGCCACACCAAGGGCGACGCCAACGAGACCGTCGCGAACCTGCTCGAGGACCGGGCCGGTTTCCCCGAGCCCGCCAACCCGGGTGAGGACGCGATCATCGACTTCCTCGAGGGCAAGCAGGTCCCCTACACCACCTGGCAGGGCTGGTATCGCCTGGACGCGCACGAGCGCAGCCTGGGCGAGCCCGAGGGCCGTGAGCGGATCAAGGTCGTCGAGCGCGAGGACATGCTCAAGGCCAGCGAGCCCGACAAGGCCTGATCTTCCGAATCGGCGCGAAGGGAACCTCCTGCGGGGAGGTTCCCTTCCGTCGTCTCAGACCAGGTGCGCGTCTCAGACCAGGTGCGCCGACAGCGCACGCAACGCCGTGAGCAGTTCCTCGGCCGACATCGCGTTGTCAGGGTCCACCAGCCACTGCTCGGCGACCCCGAGCAACAACGCCTGATACAGCGCGCCCAGCGTGTGCGCCCGGCCGGGCGCGATCCCCGCGTCGCCGAACAGTTCGACCAGGCCGTCGCGGGCATCGGCGGTGGACGCCACCAGGTTCTTTCTCAATTCCGGCAGGGAGTCCAGGTGCCCGAGCAGCTCGAACTGCAGCATCCACAAGCGACGATGGGCGGTGAACGACTCGATGACACCGCTCCAGATGGCCTCGAACCGTTCCGCCGGACTCATGCCGGGTTCGATCTTCTTCGCCGCGGCGGCCGCGAGGTCGTCGCCCCAGCGTGCCATCTCCCGGTACAGGACGGCATGCAGCAGCGCGTCCTTGGTGCCGAAGTGGTAGCCGATTGCCGCGAGGCTCACCCCGGACGCCGATGCGATGTCCCGGGCCGTCGTGCGCGAGTACCCCTTCTCGTACAGGCTGCGCGTGGCGCCGTCGATCAGGTCCTCGCGATTTCCCATGACGCCAGCCTAGAGAGTGCCGGACGGGCGTGTACGACGCTCGTACCAGCACTCGTGGACGGCTCCGGCACGCGGCCGGTGCCCCGGACAAGGCAGGATATAAGTCGTGTTTGACGCCCACGTTCACATCATCGATCCCCGGTTCCCGGTGGTCGAGAACCACGGCTACCTCCCGGAACCCTTCACGATCACCGACTACCGGTCGCGCACGGAAGGCTTCGGGGTGGACGGCGGCGCCGTCGTCACCGCGTCGTATCAGGGCACCGATCAGAACTATCTGAAGGCGGCGCTCGAGGAGCTCGGCCCCAGCTGGGTCGGTGTGACGCAGATGGAGCCCGACGCCACCGACGAGAGCATCCTCGAACTCGACCGCGCCGGGGTCCGGGCGGTCCGGTTCAACCTCCGGCGCAGTGCGACCGACGTCAAGCTCCTCACCAAGCAGGCTCTGCGGGCGTACGAGCTGGCCGGCTGGCACGCCGAGTTCTACGTGGACGCCACCCTGCTGCTGTCGCTCGAGCCGGTGTTCGCCAAGCTCCCCGCCGTGTGCATCGACCACCTCGGAATGTCGACGCGGGGTCTGCCGTACCTACTCGATCTCGTCGATCGAGGTGTGCGGGTCAAGGCCACCGGGTTCGGGCGGACCACCATCGAGAACGTCGGCGACGTGCTCCGCAAGATTCACGCCGTCAACCCGGAGGCGCTGATGTTCGGCACCGACCTGCCGGGCAGCCGGTCCCGAAGAGTGTTCCAGGACAGCGACATCGACATCGTCGCGCAGGCGGTGGGCGACGACTTCGACACAGTCATGGGCGGCAACGCGCGCGCCTGGTACCGCTGCGACACACCCGCAGGAACCTGTTAGCAGCCGTCCATCTGCACGCTGTTCATCGACGCCATCTCGACCACCGGCGGCGTCTGCGGCTGCGACACCAGCCACATGTTGTAGTTCTGCATCTCGTCGCAGTCCAACTGTTCGCGGCGTTCCTGCCGCCGCTCACGCTGCCGATCGTCCATCTGGTCTTCATTCCGGTCGACGGCGATGGCCCCGGTGGACGATCCGTTGGCCTGCCGTTCGAGCCCGCGGACGCCGTCGTTGGTCATGATCCAGCCGAGGGTGTAGTCGGCACCGTCGCGGTTGGTGGTGGCGCGGAACATGCCTTCCTCGGCAGCGGCCGGGTGGGCCTGGAACGCCCTGTCGGGCATACCCGGCGCGCTGACCTGCCCCGTCACGGTGCCGTCACTCATCGACGCGGTGAGTGTCGCCCCGTCCGGCGAGGACAGCGTCGCTTTGTCGCCGTCCATCGTGCCGGTCATCCACGTCCACATCTGGTCTCCGTCGCACAGGAAGGCGATCATGTCGTCCCCGGACCTGGCCAGCGCGATGTACGCGTCGGTTCCGTCGACCGAACCGACGTAGGTCGGTTCCACCTGCGGGGTCATCACGAAGGGGGACGGAACCTTCTCCATCATGTTCGACGCGGGCGCCGCTTCACCGCTACTCGTGGCCTCGGCGGCGCTCGTCGTACTGGCTGCGCTGGTCGCCGAAGAGTCGGACGAGTTGTCGCCGCAGCCGCTCAGTGCGAGGGTCGCGGCAGCGAGGGGCGCCAGGATCCAGGTCGTCTTCTTGTTCACGGCGCATTCCTCCGCTAGCCGGGAAGATCAACATCCGCATTTCATCATCGCAGGTGGAGGACACTTCTGGATACCCCTCGGCGACGATTTCGCGTGACCTACGTTGCGACCACCGCAGCGAGCCACACCCCGGCGGCGATCAGGGCGCCCAGCAGTTCGATGAGCATCGACAGCCCGACGGCCTTGCAGGCGTGCCACGTCGACGCCCACGCGCGGTTGTGCGAACGCAACCGGTAGATCTCGGCCACATACGTTCCCGCGATGAACCCGAGGAACAACCCGACCACGGGAACGACGAAGAACCCCACGATCCCGACCAGGCCGCCGACGATCAACGACGTGTTGGGCACTCCTGCGGTGCGCATCCGCTTGCCCGGCCAGGTGTATTTGACGACACCGCTGACCACAAGGAAGACCGTGGCCACCGCAAACACCGTCCACGCTGTCGCACCGCCGGTCATGATGGTCCACACCAGGATTGCGGCGAAGATGAGGATGGTGCCGGGCAGGATCGGGACGACGATTCCGACGAGCCCCACGGCGATGGCCAGGCCGACGAGGACTTCTGCGCCCGGACTCACGCGACCGGCGTGACGCGCGAGGCCGCATCCCGCGCGCGACTACGCGCGGTCTCGACGTCCGGTCCGGTGGACACGGCGACGCCCATCCGCCTGCGCACGAAGCTCTCCGGTTTGCCGAACAGCCGCAGGTCCGTCTCGGGCACGGCCATTGCGTCGGCGACGCCCTCGAAGCCGATGCCGACCGCGTCGACGCCGCCGTAGATCACCGCGGACGCACCGGGCGAGGTCAGGGTGGTGTCGACCGGCAGTCCGAGGATGGCGCGGGCGTGCAGTTCGAACTCCGAGAGCCGTTGCGTCCGAAGGGTTACCAAACCGGTGTCGTGGGGGCGCGGGCTGACCTCCGAGAAGTACACGTCGTCACCCTTCACGAACAATTCGACCCCGAAGATCCCGCGGCCGCCGAGCGCCGACGTCACCTTCTCGGCCACCTCCCGCGACCGGGCGAGCGCCGTGTCACTCATCCGCTGCGGCTGCCACGACTCCACGTAGTCACCCGAATCCTGCAGGTGCCCGATGGGTTCGCAGAAGAAGGTGCCCACCTCGCCGTCGGCCCCGAGTGCCCGGACGGTGAGTTGCGTGATCTCGTAGTCGAAGTCGACGAATCCTTCCACGATGACGCGGCCGTGGTTGATGCGGCCGCCCGCGAGTGCGTAGTCCCAGGCCTTCTCGACCTCGCCGGCGCCGCGCACCGTCGACTGTCCCTTGCCGGACGACGACATCACCGGCTTGATCACGCAGGGAAAGCCGATGCGGTCGGTGGCCGCCCGGACCTCCCCGAGCGATTCGGCGAACTCGTAGGGCGACGTCGGCAGCCCCAGTTCCTCCGCCGCGAGGCGCCTGATGCCCTCGCGGTTCATGGTCAGCTGCGTAGCCCGCGCGGTGGGGATGACCACCGCGGTGCCGCGTTCCTCGACCGTCGCCAGCGCATCGGTCGCGATGGCCTCGATCTCGGGAACCACGAAGTGCGGCTGTTCCGCCTCGACGAGACGCAACAGCGCATCCGGGTCGCTCATGTCGATCGTGTGCGCACGGTGCGCCACCTGGTGGCCGGGCGCGTTGTCGTAGCGGTCGACGGCGATGACCTCGACCCCGAGCCGTTGCAGGGCGATGATCACTTCTTTGCCCAGCTCACCCGACCCGAGCAGCATGACGCGGGTCGCGCCTGCCGTCAGAGGAGTACCGAACCGTCCGGGTGCCTGTTCACGCATGGTCACAACTATATGCGGGCGCCGCTGCGGGTCGGCGCCTACTTCAGCAGGCGCGACATCCGGCGGTCGGCGAGCACCTTGCCTCCGGTCTGACACGTCGCGCAGTACTGAAAAGACTTCTCCGCGAACGACACTTCCCGGACGGTGTCGCCGCAGACCGGGCAGGGCAGGCCGGTCCGGGCGTGCACGCGCATCCCGGATCGCTTCTCCCCCTTCAGCCGCGCCGCGTCCTGGCCGAGCGACCGCTGGACGGCGTCGGCCAGCACGGAGCGCATCGCGTCGTACAGCACGTGCACCTGGTCTTCCGGCAACGTCCGGGACGTGGCGAACGGGGAAATCTTTGCGGTGTGCAGGATTTCGTCGGAGTACGCATTGCCCACACCCGCGAGCAGCGACTGGTCGACGAGCGCATTCTTGATCCGCGCCGACGTGGTCGACAGCAGCGCCGCGAACTCGGGTTCGGCGACGGCGAGCGCGTCGGGTCCGAGCCGGGCTATCCCTTCGACCTCCTGTGGGTCGTGCACCACCCACACGGCGAGCCGCTTCTTGGTGCCCGCCTCGGTCAGGTCGAACGCCGGGGTCGCGCCCTCGGGGGTGAAGAAGTGGACCCGCAGCGCCAGCGGGCCCTTCCCGGGTTTCGGCGGTGCCGCGGACGGGTTGTCGGTCCAGCGCAGCCAGCCCCCGCGCGACAGGTGCGTGACGAGCCACAACCCGGCGCAGTCGAGTGCGAGGTGTTTGCCGAACCGGGCCGCGCCGGTCACGTCGCGGCCCTGGAGCGCCGTGATCGGGGGGTCGAACGTCTTCAGCACGCTCAGCGCCGCCACGTCCACGCGGCCGACGACCGCTCCCACGGCGTGTGCACGCAGGAACTCGGCTAACGCCTCCACCTCGGGCAGCTCGGGCATGGTCCCAGGCTAACGGTAGGTGAGTGGCAAAGTGTGCTCCTCCACACTTTCCCACTCACCTGCGGAGGAGGTAGGTGTCCATGATCCAGCCCTTGCGTTCACGCAGTTCGGCGCGCACCCGCTGGATCTCGTCCTCGACGTCGCGCAGGCGGCCGGAGATCAGCACCTCGTCGGGGGTGCCGAGGTAGGCGCCCCACCAGATCTGGACGTCGTCGCCGGGGACCTGTGTGAACGTGCAGTGGGCGTCGAGCATGACCACGGCGTTGTCGACGCCGTCGGGCAGTCCCTCGGCGAGGCGACGCCCGGTGGTGACGTGGACGGGTTCGCCGATCCGGTTGAGCACGATCCGGTGCTGCGCGGCGAGCGACTGCACGCTGGTGACGCCCGGGATCACCGAGTAGTCGAACGACACGTTGCCGCGGGCGAGCACGCGTTCGACGATCCGCAGTGTGCTGTCGTACAGCGACGGGTCGCCCCACACGAGGATCGCCCCGACCCCCGGCTCGGACGCGAACTCCGCCTCGAACAGTGCCGCCCGCCGCTCGTGCCAGACGTCCACGACGCCCTCGTAGTCGGACGGTGTGCGGTCGCGGGGCGGATCGACGATGTCCACGACCCGGTACGGGCCGGTGACGTGCTCCGCGAGGATGCCGGTGCGCAGGTCTACGAGGTCCTGCTTCTCGTCGCCCTTGCCGATGACGAAGAACACATCGGCCTTGTTCATCGCCTTGATCGCCTGCACCGTCACCTGGTCGGGGTCGCCGGCGCCGATGCCGATCACGAAGAGTTCACGCATGTGCGCAGGCTATCGCTCGTGCGTGCTCGAGGAGTCCCTGGACCCGCAAACCACGCACGGGCGGCGGAGCCGCCTAAACTGGTCGGCGTGACTGTGCCGACCCCGTACGAAGACCTGCTCCGACTCGTCATGGACACGGGCACCCCGAAGGCCGATCGCACCGGCACCGGCACGAAGAGCGTCTTCGGTCATCAGATGCGCTGGAACCTCGCGGACGGGTTTCCGCTGATCACCACCAAGAAGGTGCACCTCAAGTCCATCGTCTACGAGCTGCTGTGGTTCCTGCGCGGCGACTCCAACGTGAAGTGGCTCCAGGACAACGGCGTCACGATCTGGGACGAGTGGGCGGATGCGGGCGGCGAACTGGGACCCGTCTACGGCGTGCAGTGGCGCAGTTGGCCGACGCCGTCGGGCGAGCACATCGACCAGATCACCCAGACGATCGAGACGCTGACGTCGAACCCGGACTCGCGGCGCATCATCGTGTCGGCATGGAATGTCAGCGACATCCCGCAGATGGCGCTGGCGCCGTGCCACGCGTTCTTCCAGTTCTACGTCGCGGACGGCAAGCTGTCGTGCCAGCTGTACCAGCGCAGCGCCGACCTGTTCCTGGGCGTGCCGTTCAACGTCGCGAGCTACGCGCTGCTCACCCACATGGTGGCGCAGCAGACGGGGCTCGAGCCGGGTGACTTCATCTGGACGGGCGGTGACTGCCACATCTACGACAACCACGTCGACCAGGTCACCGAGCAGTTGAGCCGGGAACCGTTGCCGTATCCCACGTTGAAGCTGACCAAGCGCGATTCGATCTTCGACTACACGTTCGAGGACGTGGAGATCGTCGACTACCGCCACCATCCCGCCATCAAGGCGCCGGTGGCCGTCTAGTGGCGTCCCGGCAGGTCACACTGGTGTGGGCCCAGGGCGTCGACGGGGTCATCGGCCGCGACAACACCATCCCGTGGCACGTCCCCGAGGACATGGCGTACTTCAAGAGGGTCACCGAGGGGCATCCGGTGGTGATGGGCCGCCGGACGTGGGATTCGCTGCCCCGGCGGTTCCGTCCCCTGCCCGGGCGACGCAACATCGTGATCAGTCGTCAGGCCGACTGGACCGCGGAGGGGGCCGAATCCGCCGACGGGATCGAATCCGCGCTCGCCCTCACCGACGAGGACGTGTGCGTCATCGGCGGTGCCCAGATCTACACGGCGGCAATGCCGTTCGCCACCCGACTGTCGGTCAGCGAGATCGACGTCGCGGTCGAGGGCGACGCGTGGGCGCCGCCCATCGACGACTCCTGGCGTGCGCAGGACACCGGTGAGTGGCTCACGTCGGCGAAGAACGGCACCCGCTACCGATGGATCACCTACACGAGGGCATTACCTCCGAGGTAATTGAGAGCATTCGGCTTCGGCGCGACTCTGGGTGACGTACCCGTTCACTCGTCTCACGTGAGGATCGCCGACATGATCGCCGCACTCGAATCCCGCACCGCTCTCTCCCCACTGCGCCTCGTCCTCCGCGTAGACGCCGCCGTCACCGGCGCCAACGGCATCGCCTACGTGGCCGCTGCCACCGTCCTCGACGACGTCCTCGGCCCGACCGCCGGCTTCCTGCACGCCATCGGAATCTTCCTGCTCGTGTTCTCGGCCGCCGTGTGGGCGGTGAGCGTGCCGGACCGACCCGCGCCGGCCGCGGTGGAGGCCCTCGTCCTCTCGAACCTCGCCTGGGTGGGCGCGAGCGTGGCGCTGGTGCTGACGGAGTGGCAGCCTCTCACCACGGTGGGTGTCGTCTGGGTGCTGCTGCAGGCCGTCGTGGTCGGCGCCTTCGCCGCAGCCCAGGGCTGGGCCCTCACCCGGCGCTGAAAGCACACCTTTGCCGCCGCACCGTTACCCCATTCGACGGGTGACGGTGCGCGCAGTGGTTCATACTCACCTCATGGACAAGAAGTCACTGACCGCCCTTGCCCGTCAGCAACTGAAGTTGGCAGGCGGGACGTCCAGCGGCCGCAGTTCGCAGACCGTGTACGGCGGGCATCGGCGCAGCCTCCGACAGACCGTCATCGCCTTGGCCGCGGGTCAGAAGATGGCCGAGCACGAGAGCCCGGGCGAGGCCACCCTGTTCATCCTGAGCGGCAAGTTGAACCTCGTGTCCGGGGAGGACTCGTGGAAGGGTTCCACCGGCGATCTGCTGGTCCTACCGACCGATCGGCACAGTGTCGAGGCGATCGAGGACGTCGCGTTCCTGCTCACCGTCGCCATGTGACGGCCGGGCCATCCACCGCTCGCCGGTATCGTCGAGACCGGCACGCACAGCAGTGGAGACGCAGGAGAACAGATGACCGAATCTCAGCCCGTGCTCGAGGTGTCCATCGCAGCGGCGCCCGCGGTGGTGTGGCAGGCCCTGCGCGACCCTGAGTTGATTCGACGCTGGCACGGCTGGGACTACGACGGCCTGGCCGACGAGATCCGTCAGATCTACTTCGACGACGTCACGGAGGACGCCGCCCACTTCGTCCTCGCCCTCGACAAGGCCGATCGGTTCAGCCTGCACGAGCGCGAGGGAACCACCGTGGTGCGGGTAACCCGGCCACCCCGCACGGGGGACCCCGCCGCGGACGACTGGTACGACGACATCACCGAGGGCTGGACCACGTTCCTGCAGTCCCTCAAGTTCGGCATCGAGCGGCACGGGCTCGACGAGCGTCGCACGTTGTTCCTGGAAGGCCCGGTCGCTGAGGGTGATTCGGCGCGTCATCTGCTCGGGCTCGACAAGCTGGAGGGCTTGAAGGTCGGCGATCACTACAACGTGGTCGCCGAGACGGGCGACCTGCTGCGCGGAGTGGTGTGTTCCGTCGGGGAACACCAGACCGCGGTGAGCGTGGACGACCTGGGCCCGGGACTGCTGCAGTTCGGTGAGCAGCCCGTCAACGCGGCCCGGCCGAACGGCGGTGCGCAGATCCTGCTGGTCGCGTACGACCTGGACGACGAGGAGTGGGTCGAACTCGAAGAGCGCTGGACAGAGTGGTGGCAGGCCCGGCCGGGAGCCGAACCTGCCACCTGAGTTCGCGAACGGTCAGGCGAGCACGGTACCCAGGGTGGGCCACCAGATGGTGCTCTTGACGACGTCCGGCCCCACCTGGTGGTTCAGCGACCCGTACACGGCTGCCACCACCAGTCCGCTGCCGAGTCCGGCGACCGGCGCCGTGGAGACGACCGTGGGAACCGCGACATTGTTCTTGTCCAGCTTCACGATGCCGCTGGCACCGGTGGCGAAGCTGTAGTAGACGACGTCGAGTTCGGCGCCGGTCTGGTCGCTCGCGATGACGCCCGGTCCGCCGAAGAATCCGAAGCGGAATTCGTTGCTCATGTCGGTCGCCACGCCCGCGCCGTACAGCTGTCCGAGCACCGGACCGCCCTGCCCGGTGTCGGAGTACGCGGGAACCTGGAAGATCTGTCCCGGCAGGGCGATGTTCGTCGCGGCCGTGTCCGTCGGGGACGCGGCGAGTCGCTCGATGGCGGCCTCCGCCTCGGGGTTTCCGGCGGCCACGGTGCGCAGCTTCGCAATCGCGGTCGCCGGGTCGACGGCGGGAGCCGAGTCCGCGGGCTGCGCCGACACGGCACCGGTGAACATCATCGTCGCTGCCACTGCTGCGGTCAGACCCGCCGCTACCCGTCGTCCGAAGTGCCGTCGATTCATTCTTCTTCTCCCTCGTCACACGAATGAGTAAGCATTAGTTCGGATGAGTAAACACTCGAGCCCTTATCGACGCGGCGGTTCGCGGCGTTACGCCCGCTGCGGACCTTATGCTGCAGGCATGGGATCGGACGGAGGGCACGGGGCGAGGTTCAGTGAGTTTCGGGAGGGGCTCACCGATGTGGTGCCCACCCGCCGAAGTCTGCAGCGACTGTTCGAGGCGGTCCTCGTGGTCGGGTCCGGACTCGAACTGGATTCCACCCTGCAGCGCATCGTCAATTCGGCCACCTCCCTGCTCGACGCCCGGTACGGCGCCCTCGGGGTCCATGCGCCCGACGGCGGGCTGTCGGAGTTCGTCTACGAGGGCATCACCGCGGACGAGCGGGCGCACATGGGACATCTGCCCGAAGGCCGTGGCCTGCTGGGACTGTTGATCCACGACCCCCGGCCGGTGCGCCTCGCCAACCTCGCCGACCATCCGGGATCGATCGGTTTCCCGCCCAACCACCCGCCGATGAAGAGCTTCCTGGGCATGCCGATCATGATGCGGGACAAGGTGTTCGGCAGCATCTACCTCACCGAGAAACTCAGCGGACCCGAGTTCACCGACGAGGACGAGGTGATCCTGCGTGCGCTCGCGACGTCGGCCGGTGTGGCCGTGGAGAACGCCCGGCTGTTCGAGGAATCACGGACGCGGGAGCGGTGGCTGACGGCGGTCGCAACGATCACGTCCCGGCTGATGGTCGGCGGATCCCTCGACGAGACACTCCACACGCTTGCCGATCAGGTGCGCGAGCTGTCCAGCGGTGACGAGGTTTTCATCGTGGTCACACTCGGCGAAGGCGCGGTGGTGGGTGCCGACACGACCGCGCGACCGCTGCGCAATGCATTCCGGAACGCCACCCGAACGGAGCCTCTCGCCGAGGTACTGCACTCCCGCACTCCGGCGCTGCTGACCGGACTCGACGGTCTCGTACCGTTCTCCGCCGAGGCGGGCCGCGCGGCGGTGCTGCCGCTGTCGACGGCGTCGGGAGTCGGCGGGGTACTGGTCGTCACGGCGCGGGGCAACGCCCCGTGGGATCCCGACGAGGTCGTCCGCCTCGAGTCGGTGGCCGACCTGGCCGCCGTCGCGGTGGAATTCTCCGATCAGCAGAGCAAGCAACGCCTGCTGTCGGTGCTCGCCGACCGCGATCGGATCGCCCGCGACCTGCACGACAACGTCATTCAGCGGTTGTTCGCCACCGGAATGAGTCTGCAGAGCACCCACGCGGTCGGGGACGTTCCGGACGGTGTGCGCGGGGTCGTGGCCACCGCGGTCGAGCAGCTCGATCGCACAGTGCGTGAGATCCGCACCACCATCTTCGATCTGCAGGCCACCGGAGTCGCGTCGGCGACGAGTCTGCGCCGCCGTCTCCTCGACGTGATCGGCGACCTCACCTCGCAGTCGCCGATCGCGCCCAATGTCCAGTTCTCCGGCGCCATCGACACTCTCGTGCCCGCCCGCATCCACCAGCACGCGGAGGCGGTCCTGCGGGAGGCCCTGAGCAATGCACTGCGGCACGCACGCGCCACCACCATCGACATCTCGGTGGCCGCCGACGACGACCTCACCGTGACAGTCACGGACGACGGCATCGGGATCGCCGACGGCGCCCGGCGCAGCGGACTCGACAACCTCGATCGTCGCGCCGAGCAGTGCGGCGGCACCTGCACCGTCGACGCCACCGGCGGCGGAACCGTTGTCAGCTGGCGGGTTCCGCTGGCGTGAAGACGATTCAGCGCTGGTTGCGTAGCTCGGTGGCCAGCACGGCCGCCTGAGTGCGTCGTTGCATCCCGAGTTTGGACAGCAGCCGGGACACGTAGTTCTTGATCGTCTTCTCCGCAAGGAACAGCCGCTCGGCGATCTCCCGGTTGGTGAGCCCCTCGCCGATCAGATCGAACACGGCCCGTTCCTGCTCGGACAGTTCCGCCAGCGGGTCGTCCCGGCGTGACGACCTGATCCGGTTCATCAGAGCCGACGTCGCCCGGCTGTCGAGCAGCGAACCACCCGCCCCCACGGTCCGCACGGCCGCGACCAGGTCGGTGCCGAGGATCTGTTTGAGGACGAATCCGGACGCGCCGGCCATAATGGCGTCGAACAGCGCCTCGTCGTCGGAGAACGACGTGAGCATCAGGCACCGCAGTTCGGGCAGGGCGGCGCGCAGGTCGCGGCACAGCTCGACGCCGTTGCCGTCGGGCAATCGGACGTCGAGGACGGCGACGTCGGCGCCGCTGCCCGGGATCCGCGCCATCGCCTCGCCCACGGACGCGGCCTCCCCGACCACCTCGAGGTCGGGCACGCTGCCGAGTAGATCGACCAGGCCTCGTCGCACGATCTCGTGGTCGTCGACCAGGAACACCCGCGTGGTCATGTGTGCACCTCCACCGTCTCTCCTCGAACCGTACCGCGCCGGCGAAGGGTTGCGACCCGTCCGGGACCTCTCCCCACGCATTCGGGACCTTCGACCCCAGCGCGGACGGCGCGGCTCGCGGAATGCTGAGCGTGCGGGGGAACACCCGGACACCACAACTGGAGGTCGCGATGAACAGCTGGTCGCTCAGCGACATCGAGGTGGTCTCCCGCGCCATCGTCTCGGCTCCGTCGGTCCACGACACGCAGCCGTGGGATCTGCGGCTCGACGGCACATACGCGGAGATCACCGAACGCCGCGGGTTCACGGACACGCCGCGCGCCGACCGCGTGATCTCCTGCGGTGCGGGTGTCGCGAACGTGGAGCTCGCGTTGCGGGCACTCGGCAGGCAGATCGAGACGGATCTGCTGCCCGATCCGCGTCGACCCGAACTCGTCGCGACGGTGCGGTCCGTGGGCACGACTTCCCCGTCGAGCACCGATCTGAGGCTCTTCTCCGCCATGGCCCGCCGCCGGAGTCATCGGGAAGCATTCGCCGACATCCCTGTTCCGGCGGCCACCATCGCCGACATCGTCTCCGCGGCGGAGACGACGGGTGTCCGTGCTCGTCTGCTCGCCGCGGACGAGGCGCCTGCGCTCGCCGACGTGCTCCTCTATTCGGCGGACCGCGTTCGACACGATCCCCGCCACCAGCGCGACCTCTTCCCCTGGACGTCGCACTGGCTGCCCCGGGTCGGTCACGAGTCGGTCGACACGATCCACACCGTGGTCACCCGCGGCGTCCCCGATTCGGCGCGCCTCGCCGCGGCCATCGAGGGCGAGACCGTTCTCGTGTTCGCATCGGGCACGCAGGAGTCGATCGACCTGGTGCGCACCGGAATCGCCGTCGAGCGGGCGTGGCTGACGGCCGTCGACGCCCGGCTCGGCGCCTCCATCCTCTCCTACCCGCTGCGCGTCGACGATACAGCGCAGCGGCTGGCTCGGCGACTGAACTTGCCCGGCAATCCACAGCTGATACTGCGAATCGGATACTGACAGAACAGAAACGGAGCTCTATTGCGGGCCGCGTACTCACGGATCGCGAAGGGCGGCATCTACGATCTGCGCCAGCGCCTCGACGACGTCGTCCTGCCCGTGTTGCGTTAGTGGAACATGTTCGAGCGTAACGATTTCGGCCCGGAAGGCGAACGCGTCGCGGCTCGCTAGCGCACCTCGAAGACGAGCGGGAATCGCGACGCGGCATCGTCGAGTTCGGGTGCCGGCGCCCCCTTCAGGAAACGGTCGAACATCGCTGCCACGAGGTCGTTCGTCGTGTGGACCACTTCCCGGCGGGGAGCCGTGCCGAGGCTGAAGCCGGCGGGCACATCCATTCCGGGGGGATCGGGGATCGCCTGCGGGACGTGGTGCTCGGCGTCGGTGAAGCTGAAGTGCCCGGTGTCCCGGAGCGCGTAGACCTTGCTCCAGGACCGGGGCGTCGCAAAGTATTGCCCCCAGAACCTGTCCCGGCCTTCGGGGCTCTCCGCATGACGCGAGTTGAGCACGCTGAGCAGTGGGGTGCCGGGATCCTCGGAGACGATCGGGCTCGCCGTGTTCGCATACAGGAGCGCTCCGTCGAGATTGACCCCGGCGTCCACGCGCGGGTCGTCGAGGAGGACCTGCGTGGTGGTGGCTCCGCCGATCGAATGACCGAACATCCCGATCCGGTCGGGATCGACGGCCTCGGGGAGACCGTCCGGCAGCAGCGGGCCGATCCCGTCGGGGTCGTCACCGCGGGAGAGGGATTCGACGGTGTCGACGACGAAACTCGCGTCCGCCACCCGGGTGTCGAGCGCCTTCTTCTGGGTGTCGGCGGAGTACGGGTCGGTGATCTGTGACGGGACGACGCGGCCGTCCGGAAACACCGTTGCGAGGGCCTCACCCGTATGATCCATGCCGATCACCACGTAGCCGCGGCCGGCGAGATCCTCGGCGGCGAGCGTATACAGCGTCCGCGGCACGTAGAACCCGGGTGAGAAGAGGACGACGGGCAGCGATCGGGTTCCGCCCGTGGCAAATCCGGCGGGGTAGGTCACCGTCACCGGGATGGTCCGCGGACTGCCCGGCGTCCACGGATCGTCGCGATCGTGATCCACCAGTTCGAGGGTGCTGACGCCGACGTTCGCACCGTTCGCAGGCAGGCGCAGGAGCGTCCCGGTCTCGGCACTCGCCGTCGCCGGCTGGACGGACGTTGCCGCGCCGAAAACCACTGCGACGGCGACCAGTCCCCGGAGAATGAGGGTTGCCTTCACTCGTACCTCCTCTGCGGAGTCGAGCGAAGGCTACCGCAGAGTCGTCGTGATCGGGGGTGCTAGCTCTGCGGCCGGACGATCATCACCGGGCAGTCCGCGGTGTGGAGCAGCGCATTGCTCGTGGAGCCCAGCAGCATTCCCTTGAAACCACCCCGGCCGCGGCTGCCGACGACGATCAGCTGCGCCTTCTCCGCGAATTCGCTGAGCACGCGCACCGGACGGTCACGCGCCACGACGCGTTCGACGGTCACGTCGGGATACCGCTCCTGATATCCGGCGAGACGCTCCGACAGCACCACTTCTTCGCCGGTCTGGATGCTGCTCCACAGCGGGTCTTCCGGAGAGGCGCCGAGCGACGGCTGCACACTGACATCGCTCCAGACGTTCACCGCGACCAGGCTCGCACCGCGGGCTGCGGCCTGCTCGAAAGCCACCTCCACCGCCGCCTTGCTGCTCTCCGAACCGTCGACGCCGACCACGATCGGCCCTTCGGTCGGCGGCTGCCCGTCCATGGTGCGGCCCCGCACGACGATGAGTGGGCAATGTCCGTGTGCTGCGACCGCGGACGTGGTCGAACCGACCAGCAGTCCGGTGAACTCACCGTGCCCGCGCGAGCCGAGCACGACCATGTGCGCATTCGCGGACAGCTCGATGAGCGTCTGGCTCACCTTGCCCTCGTGCTGTTCGGTGGTGATGTCGAGCGGCTCGTCCACCGTCTGCTTGGCGTGCACCCGCGCACTGCCCAGCCGGGCCTTCGCCGTGTCTTCGAGTTCTTCCTTGAAGCTCTCGGCGAGATACGGCTCGGTGTAATAGAAGGCAGGAATGTGCACCACTGTCACGATGTGCAGCGGGAGCGACAGTGCGGCGGCTGCGCGGGCGGCCCACGCCACGGCGGCGGAGGCCGACTCGGATCCGTCCACACCCACGACGATCGGCTTGATTCCGGTCATGGTCACCTTTCCTGATTCTTCCGGCTGGGCATTGCTGGTTTCGCGGTGTTACCCGCAGATCTTGCGGAGCTTCTCGACCAACGCGACGCGTCCCGCACGATCCGCGGCGAGCGGTGTGACGGTGAGGGTGGTGACCCCGGACTCGGCGAAGGCGGCCACCCGTTCTGCGACGTAACTCTCCGGACCGATCAGGGACACGGCGCGCACCAGGTCGTCCGGCACCGCGGCGGCGGCCTCGTCCTTCTTGCCCGACAGGTAGAGGTCCTGGATGGTCGCGGCTTCCTTCTCGTAGCCGTACCGGACGGCGAGGTCGTTGTAGAAGTTCTTGCCCTTCGCGCCCATGCCGCCGATGTACAGCGCGAGGCTGGGACGGACCCAGTCGAGCATGTGCTCGACGTCGTCACCGATGGCGAGCGCGGGTGAGGCGAAGACCTGCAGGTCACCGAGGCTCGGGTCGCGCTTCGCCTTGCCCTTCGCGAGGGGCTCGCCCCACACACTCGCGGCCTTCTCGGGGTGGTAGAAGATCGGCTCCCAGCCTTCGGCGATCTCGGCCGTCATCTCTACGTTCTTGGGCCCGAGCGAGGCGATGACGATCGGGATGCGATCACGCACAGGGTGGTTGATGATCTTCAGCGGCTTGCCCAGCCCGGTGCCCTTTTCGGCGGGCAGCGGAATCTGGTAGTACTTGCCCTGGAATTCGACCTTCTCCCGGCGCCACACCTTGCGGCAGATCTCGACGACCTCGCGGGTGCGGCCGAGCGGGGCGTCGTACTTGACGCCGTGGAAGCCCTCGATCACCTGCGGGCCGGACGCGCCGAGGCCCATGACGAAGCGCCCGTTCGACACGAAGTCGAGGCCGGCTGCCGTCATGGCCGTCAGGCTCGGCGTGCGCGTGTAGATCTGGAAGATGCCCGACGCGAGTTCGATCGTCGTGGTCTTGGCGGCGAGGTAGCCGATCTGGCTGACCGCGTCGAACGAGTAGGCCTCGGGCACGAACGCGATGTCGAGCCCGGCTTTCTCCAGGTCGGCGACCTCGTCGACCGTCTCGGCGAAACCGCCGCTGTAGTTCAAGCCCATACCTATGCGCACGTCGTTCCCCAATCCTGGCGTTACCTGCAACCTGTTCTTCTTCAATCCAGAACACTACTGCGAGCAATCGCGTCAGGGGCGTGCAGGCCTCACGACGACGACCGGGCAGTGCGCACCACCGACCAGGCTGTTGCTGGTCGATCCGAGCAGCATTCCCTTGAATCCGCCGCGGCCCCGGCTGCCCACCACCAGAAGTTGCGCCTTCTTCGACCACTCGAGCAGCCGCGCCCGCGGATTGTCGATGTACACCTCTCGGGTGACCAGCACGTCGGGGTATTTCTCCTGCCAGCCGGCGAGGCTCTCGGCGAGGACTGCGTGTTCGTCCTCCTCGAGCCCCTGCGGGACCAGGGCCGCGGCCCGGGGGTCCTCGAACGCCGTCGGCCCGAGGTCGCTCCACACGTGGACGGCCACCAACGGCGCGTTCCGCAGGGACGCCTCCTGGAAGGCCACCGAGATCGCCCGCTCGCTGGTGAGGCTGCCGTCGACGCCGACGACGACGGGCCCGCCCTCGTGGGCGTCACCGCGGACCACGACGACCGGGCAGTGCGCGTGGCTGGTGACGTTGATGGCCGTGTTCCCGAGCAGGGCGGTGGCTGCGGCGCCGACCCCGGATGCCCCGACCACCACGACCCTGGCGTTTTCGGACAGGTCGACGAGCCACTGGGCGCTGCTCCCGATCGACAGTTCGGTGTGGACGTCGATGATGGGATTGACCGCGAACGCCTGCTCCTGCGCCTCGGCGAGAATCGCCTTGCCACTCGCCTCGACCCATTCGTACACGCCGCCCGAATCCATGTAGGGGCCGCCGAACCCGTAGGGCGCAAAGTCGAGGGCGTGGATGATCTTCAGGTTCAGGCCGCGTTCGGTGGCCAGTTCGGCCGCCACCCGTACCGCGGACTTCGAGCTGTCCGATCCGTCGACACCGACGACGACGCTGTTGCGGTCCCGTGTGCTCATGGCTTCACACTATCCCCGGTGTCCGGTTCGCGTCTGCCGCCCTTCGTCTTTGGAACCGGGACTTAAGTCCCCACCGATTCGGGTTCTCCGCCCGTAGCCGCGGCGGCCGACTTCCGCAAAGATGAGAAACTGGACCCGTCCGTTTCTTACGAATAGGACTGGGGTGCTTCGCTTTCCGTGCATCACCCACAGGAAGCGACGTCGCTCACAAATTTGGTATCTTGAATGAGAATTAAAGTACGTTGGGGTCATGCAACTCACACAGTTCACCGACCTCGGACTGCGGGTCGTCATGCGACTGGCCGTCACCGGGGACGGCGAACGGCCGGGGAGCCGGGCGATCGCCGAGGAACTGTCGGTGTCGTACACCCACGCCGCCAAGGTGATCACCCGGCTGGGTGAGCTGGGCATCGTCGACGCACGCCGCGGACGCGGAGGCGGTCTCGCCATCACCGAACTCGGGCGTACCGCGTCCGTCGGCTGGCTCGCACGCCGGCTCGAGGGCGACGCGGAGGTCGTCGACTGCGACGGCGCCCAACCCTGCCCGCTGCGGTCGAACTGCCTGTTGCGGTCGGCGCTGCGACGCGCGCAGGACGCGTTCTTCGAATCGCTGGACGCCCTCACCATCGAAGACCTCACCCGGACCCCCACCGGAACCGTGCTGCTCGCCCTCCCCCGGGTAGCCGCCACAACTTCCCAGATTTCTCGAACGATCGGAGAATGACATGCTCTCACCCACCTCGACGGACGTCATCCGCGCCACCCTGCCCGTGGTCGGCGCCGCGATCTCGGACATCACGACGCTGTTCTACCGCAAGATGTTCGACGCACACCCCGAACTCGAGCGGGATCTGTTCAACCGCGGCAACCAGAAGCAGGGCGAACAACAGAAAGCGCTGGCCGGGGCCATCGCCGCGTTCGCCGCTCTCCAACTCGAACCCGATCAGGCGCGCGTCGACCTCATCCTGTCGAGGATCGCGAACAAGCACGCCTCACTGGGAATCGAACCCGCGCAGTACGCGATCGTGCACACGCACCTGTTCGCGGCCATCGTCGAGGTACTCGGTGACGCCGTCACCCCGGAGGTCGCCGCCGCCTGGGACGAGGTGTACTGGCTGATGGCCGAGACCCTGATCTCGATGGAGGCCGGTCTGTACGCCTCGGCGGGAGTGGCGGCCGGCGACGTGTGGCGCGACGTGCGGGTGCGTGAGCGCAGGCACGAGTCCGCGGACACCGTGTCGTTCGTACTCACGTCCGTGGACGGCAGTCCGCTTCCCACGTTCGCGCCGGGACAGTACCTCTCCGTCGCGGTTCGCCTGCCGGACGGGGCGCGCCAGATCCGCCAGTACAGCCTGTCGTCGGCACCGTCCAGCGGCGACTGGCGGATCTCCGTGAAACGGTCGGGTGAGGTGTCGAACTTTCTGTACCACAACGTGTTCGAGGAAGACATCGTGTCGGTGTCGACACCGTTCGGCGATCTCGTCCTGCAGGACGACGACGCACCGCTGCTCCTCGTGTCCGCGGGCATCGGCTGCACACCGATGATCGGGATACTCAGCCACCTCGCCGACACCGAGGACAACCGCCGGATCTCGGTGCTCCACGCCGACCGCTCCGCCAGCAGCCACGCGCACCGCGCGGAGCTGACCGAACTCGTGGAACGTCTGCCGTTCGCGGTGATGCACCGCTGGTACGAGGACCTGGGTGCGCGCCGCCCCGAGGGCAGCCTCCGGGAGGGACGGGCCGACCTCGGGGAGGTGACGATCGCGCCCGGCACCCGCGCCTACCTGTGCGGTCCGCTGCCGTTCATGCTCGGAATGCGCGAGGCGCTGCTCGCGAAGGATGTGCCCGCCGAGAACATCCACTACGAGGTGTTCGGCCCCGACAGCTGGTCGGCCGCCGGCGTATGAGGATCGCCGCGCCCGTTCACACCGGCCAGGTGTGAACGGGACTCCCCTCCCGCATGTTCTCCACGTACTGACGCAGCATGGCGGCCAGGGCTTCCGGGCGGCGCAGACCGGCGTTCTCGTGCCGGACCACCTGCGCACGCTGCCACGACGCCCCGGTCTGCCGGGTGACGCATCGCCCCTCGATGACGCTGAGGTAGCGGTCGCGGGCCTTCGCGGACAGCCCGAATGCGGCGAGGCCCTCGTCGGCGATCGGCAGCAGCCGGCGCAGGACGAGTTCGTCGGCGCCCGTGGACCCGACACCGGGCCAGTACAGTTCGGCGTCCATGCCGTACTTCGCGCCGGCGTGCAGGTTCTCCTCGGCGGCATTGAACGACATCCGCGACCAGACCGGCCGATCCGCCTCGACGAGCCCGCGTAGCGCACCGTAATAGAACGCGGCATTCGCCATCGTGTCGAGCACGGTCGGGCCCGCGGGCAGCACCCGATTCTCGATCCGCAGGTGCGGCTTGCCGTCGTGGCTGTCGTACACCGGCCGGTTCCACCGGTAGATGGTGCCGTTGTGCATCTGCAGTTCGCTGAGGTCCGGCACCCGGCCCGCGTCGAATTCGGCGGACGGGTCGACGTCGGACAGCTCGGGCAGCAGAGCCGGGAAGTACCGGGAGTTCTCCTCGAACAGGTCGAACACCGACGTGATCCACCGCTCGCCGAACCACACACGCGGCCGCACACCCTGGTTCTTCAGCTCCAACGGCCGGGTGTCGGTGGCCTGCTCGAAGATCGGGATGCGGGACTCGTGCCACAACGCCTTGCCCGCCATGAACGGCGAGTTCGCCGCGAGTGCCACCTGGGCACCCGCCAGGCACTGCGCGGCATTCCAGTGGGCGGCGAACTCGTCCGGCGCCACGCGCAGGTGCAGTTGCAGGGAGGTGCACGCGGCCTCCGGGAGCACCGAATTGGCGTCCAACTTCAGCTGTTCGGAGAGCCGCCCCTCGAGCGGCACACCCTCGAGGTCGAGTTCGATGTCCTCACCGCGAGCGGCGAAGATCTGTTCGTTGAGCTGCTCGTAGCGGGGATTCGCGGTGATCCACTCGCGGCCCAGGTGCTCGAGCCGCAGCGTCGGCAGCATGCCGATCATCACCAGCTGCGCGTCCTGCCCGTGGATACGCGCGTCGGCGACGTGCAGCGACGCCCGCAGTGTGCGTTCGAGCTCGAATGTGCCCTCACCGACCAGGGGACCCGGCCGCACGTTCATCTCGACGTTGAACTGGCCGAGCTCGGTCTGGAACACGGCGTCGTCGTCGATCGACTCGAGTACAGCGAGATTCGACATCGCGGGCGTCATGTCGGCGTGGACGAGGTTGAACTCGATCTCCATGCCCAGCATGGGCCGCGGCGGGTCGACGTCGTCGGCGAACGCACCCTCCCGAAGCATCCGCTCGAGCACGTCGGCGCACAGGAGCACCTTCTGCCGGAACAGGCGCCGATCTGCCCGGGTGAATGTCCGAGACGTCACTTCGCGACCCATACCACTCCCCAACTGCGCGTCGACCTGCGCTCACGGGGGAGCATATCCGTTCATCCCGCGCGAATGCGGGATGGCGGACTAACCTCGAACCAGACGCTGGTGAGCGGAAGGACCTGAGATGACCCCTCAAACCGACTCCAAGAAGAAACCAGAGTTCTCCGTGGGCACACGGGTGAAAACCCGGCATTCGGCCGATCACGAACTGGCCGAGAAGAAATGGCCCCTGGAGGCCGGCGTCATCGTCGACGATTTCGCCGGCGTCCAGGACATCAGCAACGATTCCTACGGCCGCGACTGGGCCGTCTCACGTCGCTGGGCGATCGCCCTCGACAGCGGACCACTCGTGTTCCGCAACGACGACGACCTCGAGCCGGAATAGGCCCTTACGCGTTCGCGCCAGCGTTGCCCCAGGTGACGGACACGCCGCGTTCCTGCAGCCAGCGTCCGGGATCGATCTTGCTTCCGTTCGCGTCGTGCACCTCGAAGTGCAGGTGCGGTCCGGTGGACTGGCCGCGGTTACCGACGTGGGCGATTTCCTGCCCGGCGGTGACGCGCTGCCCCACGCTCACCGTGTAGTCGTTGACGTGTCCGTAGATCGTGACGGTTCCGTCGTCGTGCAGCAGCCGGACCCACAGTCCGAAGCCGGACGCGGGGCCGGCGTCGATGACCTGTCCGTCCGCAGCAGCGAGCACCGAGGTGCCGATCGGTGCGGCGATGTCGATGCCGCCGTGGTGCGCTCCCCAGCGGGAACCGAAGTCGGAGGTCAGCTTGCCCGACACCGGCTGCACCGTGTGCTGCTTGACCGGGTTGACGGTGTTCAGCCACTGCTGTGCCTGTGCGCCCAGGTCGGGGCCGCCGAGGTTCTGGGCCGCGGCGCCGAGGTCGGCGGGCAACTCGAAACCGGCGGGAAGGACACCGGCCGGGATCTCGAACGGAAGACCCGGCAGGCTCTGCGGGCCGCTCGTCTCGTGCGACTCGACGGGGGCGGCAGCAGCGTTTCCGGCGCCCAGCTGGGCTGCGCCGACCACGAGGGCACCGGTGGCGGCCGCAACAGTGGCTGCCTTGATGCCCACACCCGCTCCGGTCTGCTGATTGCGATGGCGCCCACGCGCCGCGTCCGGATCGATCTCGAAGCGAAGGGAAGACCCGTTCGCCCGGTGGTGGGAACCCACAGTTGATACCTCGTCAGTCGTCGGATTGCAGCTCTCCCCATCCGGGGCGGGCTCCTCTGTCTGGCGACGAATGTAACAAAACGATATAGGTCCGCGCCACCGTTACCGAACGTTTATGTTTGGCGCTCCTCGAGCTCGGCCTTGAACGCGGCGTACCGAGCGCGGTGCGGGGCGCGCCGGCGGATCACCGCCCACGCGATCCCGAGCACGACGAACCATACCGGGGTGACCAGAAGCGCCTCGAGGGTGTCGTCCTCCTGGGTCAACGCCCAGATCAGGAATACGAAGAAGGCCAGGACGATCCAGCACATCACCACACCACCGGGCATCTTGAACTTGGACGCCTCATGCAGTTCGGGGCGACGCTTCCGGTACACGATGTAGCTGGCCAGGATCATCGTCCACACGAACATGAACAACACCGATGAGATTGTCGTCACAGTCGTGAAGGCCTCGATCACCGAGTCGCCGGAGAACAGCAGCGCGATCGCGGAGAGCAGGAAGGCGCAGGAGAACATCAGCGCGTTGGCCGGGACCTTGCGGGAACTGAGCTTGCCGAGCCGGGCCGGTGCGTCACCCTCCTGCGCGAGGCCGTAGACCATCCGGGACGTCGAGTAGATCCCCGAGTTCGCCGACGACGCCGCCGACGTCAACACCACGAACTGGATGACTCCGGCCGCGACCCCCAGGCCCGCCAGGGTGAACATCGCGGTGAACGGGCTCTCGCCGGGCACGACCTCACGCCACGGCGTGACCGAGATGATCACAATCAGCGACACCACATAGAACAGCAGGATTCGGATCGGGATCGAGTTGATCGCCTTGGGCAGATTCTTCTCCGGGTCCTTCGCCTCGGCCGCGGTGGTGCCGACGAGTTCGATCCCGACGAAGGCGAAGACCGCGATCTGGAAGCCGGCGACGAAGCCCATCGCGCCGGTCGGGAACATGCCGCCGTCGTTCCACAGGTTGTCGAAGCCGGCCTCCGCCCCGTTGGGCGACGTGAAGTGGGTGAACACCATCACGAGTCCGACGACGATGAGGCTGAGGATGGCGATGATCTTGATCAGCGCGAACCAGAACTCGGTTTCACCGAACGCCCGCACGGTCGGCAGGTTCAGCAACAGCAGCGCCGCGATCGCCACGAGCGCGGGGATCCACAACTGGAGGTCGGGCCACCAGTACCGCACATAGCCGGATATCGCGATGATGTCGGCGATGCCGGTGACGATCCAGCAGAACCAGTACGTCCACCCGGTGAAGAAACCGGCCCAGGGGCCGAGCAGATCGGCCGTGAAGTCGGAGAACGACTTGTACTGCAGATTGGAGAGAAGCAATTCGCCCATCGCCCGCATCACGAAGAACAGCATGAAGCCGATGATCATGTAGACGAAGATCACGGACGGTCCGGCCAGCGAGATCGTCTTCCCCGACCCCATGAAGAGGCCCGTTCCGATTGCACCGCCGATCGCGATCAGCTGGATGTGCCGGTTGGCGAGCTGCCGGGAGAGATGCGGCTCCCCCGCCGACGCCGTCCCCGAGTCGTCACCCGGTCCCGATCCGATCGAGCCCGTCGAGGAAGTTCGGTCAGCCATGGAACACCTGCAACCCTTCTCAGTCCTTGCCGTCACCGTCCGAAAGCGTGGGTCACGTTACGCCGGGATGGCTGCGGACCACCGTCGAGGAGGGAATCCTGAGCGGAGGGACTTGACAGAAACCGCATAGCTAAGGCTAACCTCAGTCCGTTACTTCGAGGCGAGGAGCCTGCACATGATCGACGACCTGATCGAGATCGCGTACGCCCAGGGCGCTGTCACCTGTGTGGCTCAGGCCGCCGACGGCGTCGACGAGTACGAGCTCGCCCGGGTCGACTCCGTCACATCCAGCGTCACCGTCGCGGTACGCGCCGACGGCAAATTCGCGAAGGCAACCAGCGACGAGGGATACCTCAGCCTCGGGCAGGTAGTGCGCGCATGCGGGCTGGACTACCGGCACGCCACCTCCAGCGCCCGCCAGTTCATTCACTGATCAACCCAGGTGCTCCCCGAAGAACCTGTCGATCCTCGTCCACGCATCGGCAGCCGCCTCCGGGTTCGGCACCATCCCCGTCACCTTCACCAGAGGACGCAGCACCTTCGGTCCGGCCAATTCGTCGTTCATGAACGCGTGCCCCGCCGCCGGATACTCCTTCACATCGTGAACCACACCGGCCTGCGTCAGAGCCGCATCCAGCTTGGCTGACGCGTTCCGCAACGCGAGATCCTTCCCGCCGTAACTCGCCACCACCGGGCACGCACCCGCCACCGCCGCATCCAGGTCGCGCGGCAGAATCCCGTAGTTCGGCGCCGCCGCGTCGAACCCCGTGCGCAACGTCATCAGAGCGAACCCGCCGCCCATGCAGAACCCGATGACACCGATCTTCCCCGTGCACTGCGACGAGCCGGCCAGCCACTGACGCGCGGCCTCGATATCCCCGTACGCCCGCCCCTTCCCCGAGAGCATCGCCCGCATCGTCGACACCAGACAGCGCCTCGCACCGCCCGCACTGAACAAATCCGGCGCCAACGTCAGAAACCCCGACTCCGCCAGCCTGTCGGCCTGCCGGCGCATCACATCGTCCAAACCGAACGCCTCGTGCACCATCACCACCCCCGGCCACGGGCCCTCACCCGACGGCCTCGCCAGATAGCCGTGCAAATTCAGCGAACCGTCGTGCCGCGCAGCGAGGTCGGTCAAGTCGATCTCGGACATGTGCGTCTCCCGTTCCGTCGTCAATTCCAGAACATCTGCGACAACCATGCCCTCCCCATCGCGGGCGCACCACCGTTCCCGCTACACTCACCTCGGTGTGCGCCCAGCGCGTGCACCGCGCCCTCGTAGCTCAGGGGATAGAGCAACCCTCTCCTAAAGGGTAGGTCGCAGGTTCGAATCCTGCCGAGGGCACTTTTCGACTTTGGGGCCATTAGCTCAGGGTCCTCAATGTGCACTATCCGTGCCTCGCGTTGTTGTCCGTGCCTCCGAGGGTGTTACCCACCGATTCCAGAACCATCGACGCAGTGAAGTCGACCCGTCCTGAACCTGCGTTGGAGAAGTGCTGCATACGGTGGGCGCGAACGAGCCACAACCCCTCCCTTCGCTCCCATGCTGGCCGTCTGCGCTTACGTCTCGAGGTTGTTTTCGTGTCCTAGAACACCTCTCGTAGCGTTGCCCGCTGCCCACAGCCGAGAACTGGAAACAGACCACTTCACCATCGATCAGGTGCACGAGACCTCCACGCTGATCGGCCACAGCCGGGGATGGTGATTCTTCGCCACGCGGGGGTGGAATTCATCTGATCTCCGATTTCCCGTCGAGGCGATGCGACCTCGGACGGCCGATCGCAATAGAAACAAATAGGGGCCTTGCGTCGGCGCTGCGATACGACGCCATTCGTTCCGCCCCACTCAGGCCGCGAGGCAAGTCCTGGAATCCGTGACATGAACACGCAAGCAGGCGCCCGCCCCGTCCAGCGTTCGGTCCGTCACACAATGAGATGGGGCGCCCACAAAGAGTGGACGCCCCGCGCGAATCGAATTGGTTGGGCTAACTTGGTTAGCCCCCGATCCCAACGCTGCTCAACACGTCGAGAAGGTGTACCAACGCGACGCTCGTTCCCGCTAGTACTGCAACGGCACTTATGGCAGGTGGCCGCGGGTTCGGTAATGACAGATGCGGGCCTGGTGTTGTCGGCGTCTCCGCCAGTGTGACCAGGACCAGACGTGTTCGTCGGGGTGGGCGTGTCGCAGGATCAGATACACGAGTAGGCGGCGGATCTCGGGTACCGTGTAGCCGATCATGCCCTGATCATCGGTCCCGATTCCCCCTTTACTGCTTCGGTTTTCGTTCCTGCGAGCCAGGCGAGGGCGAGCATCGACAGGGTGGTGTGCGCGTACCAGGCCCGGTAGGTGCGCACCTGATACTGGTCCAACCCCGCCTCGTTCTTGGCCTGCTGGAAGCATTCCTCGACCCGCCACCGCGAGCCGGCGATCGTGGCGAGTTCGGTGAGCGTGGTGCGCCGGGGTCCGGCGCAGATGTAGTACGCGATCTCGGTCGGGTCCGACAGGGATCGGCGGGCGAGGAGCCAGTGCCCGCGGCCGGGTGCCCAGGCGATCCTGATGGGCACCCGCACCCAGGAATACTCGCGCGGGCCGTGAGCGCCGTCTCCGGCGGAGATTCGGCGCCACTGCTTCGGCGGGACCGCGGCGATCATCTCGTCGGCACGACCGGAGCGGCCGTCCGGCGTGAACACATCGTCGTTGCACCGGGTGGCCAACACATACGAGACATCGCGTTCCTCGAGCCAGACCCGCAGGTACTTCACCTGACCGTAGGCCTCGTCCGCGGTGAGCCAGGAGAAGGGCACCTGTGCGTCGAGGGCGCGTTCGATCATGTGTTGCGCCAGTCTCGGTTTGGTCGCGAACTCCACCTCGTCACCGATCCCGGCGGCGCGGCACCGGTCGCGGTCGGAGGTCCAGGACTCGGGCAGGTACAGCTCCCGGTCGATGAGCGCGTGCCCGGCCGAGCTCGCGTAGGCGAGGAAGACCCCGATCTGGCAATTTTCCACCCGACCGGCGGTGCCCGAGTACTGGCGTTGCACCCCGGCCGAGCGGGTGCCCTTCTTGAGGAATCCGGTGTCATCGACGATCAACACCCCGGCGCGGTCACCGAGCCGTTCGACCACATAATCACGCACATCGTCGCGCACCCCGTCGACGTCCCAGTCCGCCCGCCGCAGCAACCGTTGCATCCCGTCCGGGCTCACCTCGCCGGCCCGCTCGGCGAGGGTCCACCCGTTCTTGCGTTCCAGACCCGCAACCAGACCCGTCACATATTCACGGACCCGGGACCGCGGCTCTGACCGGGCGAACCGACCGGAGATCCGCTCATGCAACGCTTCCAACTCGGCAACAACCAGATCGAGGACCACACAACCAGTATCGTCTACCTGTCAAGCAAGTGCCGTTGCAGTACT
>NZ_BCWY01000039.1 GCF_001894825.1 Rhodococcus jostii NBRC 16295
GTCGCGGACATGTGGGACGCGACCCGGCTCGCGCGCCGCGTGACGGAGGGGACGGCACGTGCGGTGGCCGGTCTCGCGGTGAGCGGGAGCCGCCGCGCGGAACTCCGCCGCTTCCTGCACGTGAGTGGCAATGCGTCCCCCGGCACACTTTGCCACTCACCTGTGTCGGCGGTGCTGGACGTGGACGCCGAGCAGTGGGACGCCGCCGCGGAGCAGGCAGGCGGCACCCCCAACAGCCTGTTCCTGTCGGTGGTGGCCGAGGCGGCGCGGCGGGACGGCGAATCCCGCCCGCTCACGATCAGCGTGCCGATGGATCTGCGGGCCGGTGACGACGCGTCGGGCACCACGAATTCCGTCGCCATGGTCGAGGTGGACGTGTCCCCGCAGGACACGGTCGCCGATGTGCGGGCGGCGAGCCGGGCGGCGTACTCCGCACCCGCGATGACCAGCCCCGCCGGATTCCCGGAGGAAATGCTGCAACTGGTCCCCGACCGGGTGGCGCACGCCCTGACGGGTAACCCCGGCGAGCGCGACGTGTTGTGTTCCAACATCGGGCCGCTACCCGAGGCGCTCGCGTCGGTCGGCGGTCACCGGACCACCGGAATCGCCACCCGCGCCGTGCACCCGGGGGTCGTCACCAGCCGCACCCGGCTGTCCGCCTATCTCAGCCGGTTCGGCGGCAGTTACACGCTCGCGCTGGAGTCGCTGGACAGCCCGGACCGGGCGGCGCTCCGCGAGCGGACGGAGAGCGTCCTCGCCGGGTACGGACTCACCGCGCGGGGCTGGTAAGGGCTACAGCCCGGGCGTGAGATCGGTGTAGGGCTGCCGCGCCGACTCCGGATCCCCGTAGGTGATGGCCCGCTCGCGGCGCGTCCGCGACGCCAGAGTGACGCCCCAGTTGAGGAGGGTGCCGAACCGGTTGCGGTACCCGGCGAGGAACGCGATGTGGATGACCCCCCACGACACCCAGCCGAAGAACCCGGACATCCGGATCGGTCCGGCCTGGAGCAGCGCATGCCTGCGGGCGATGTAGGCCGCGCTCCCGAGGTCGCGGTACTTGAAGGGTTTGCGGTCCGGCGCTCCACCCGCAACGGTGCGCTCGATGCACCCACCGGCGTGCCTGCCGCCCTGCATCGCGACCTCGGCCACACCGGGGAGGTCGTTCAGGGACATCAGGTCGCCGATCACCCACACGTTCGGATGACCGGGCACGGTCAGATCGGGTTCGACGGCGATGCGACCACCCTGAATCTGCTTCACCCCCAACGCCTCCGCGAGAACGGCGGCGAACGGCACGGCCTCGACGCCCGCGGTCCACAGGATCGTGCGGGCCCCGTACCGCTTCTTGGTGTGAGCCGCGTTCTTGGCCGTCGTCTCGATGCTGGTCTCGCAGACGTCGGTGACGTGCACGCCGAGGTGCGTCTCGACGCCGACCTTGTCGAGTGTCCGCTGCGCCGCCGCGGACAGTTTCCGGTTGAACGACGGGAGGACGCGGTCGCCGCCGTGGAACAGCAGCACCCGCGCCTCGCACGGGTCGATGGACTGGAATTCGTTGGCGAGGGCGTGCACCGCGAGTTCCCGGATCTGGCCCGCCAATTCGACTCCGGTGGGTCCGCCGCCGGCGACGGCGAACGTCAGCCACGGTCTGCGCTCCTCCGCAGTGGGCAGCGATTCGGCCATCTCGAAGGCGGAGATCAGCTTTCGGCGGATGGCGAGGGCGTCGTCGAGGGTCTTCATCCCCGGCGCCCATCGGATGTACTCGTCGTGCCCGTGATACGCCTGACGCATCCCCGCCGCGACGATCAGGTAGTCGTAGGGAAGCTCGAACGTGGATCCGTCGAATCGGCTGGCCGTCAGGACCCGGCGGCCGGCGTCGATCGCCTGCGCCTCCCCGAGCGCGACATGCACGTTGCGGTTGCCGCGCAGCAGATGACGCAGCGGACTGCTGATCTCACCCTCGGAGAGCAGCCCCGTCGCGCATTGATAGAGCAGTGGCTGGAAGACGTGGCTGGTGCCCCGATCGAGCAGGGTGACGTCGACGTCGGCGTCGCGAAGCCGGCGGGCAGCGTAGACGCCGCCGAACCCTCCCCCGATGATGACGACGCGCGGTCGTGAACGCTGCAGGCCGAGGGTCGAGGATTCCTGGGCGGTCGTCATAGGTCAGTCCTACACGAACCGGGATGTCCATGCATGAGGAAGGAACCTCAACGCGAGGTCGATTCCTCGCCACCTGATTCCCGGCAGCGGGGCGCGGTTCGTCTCCTTCTCGATGGCCGAGACCATCGCGTCGACGCCCGCGTCGAGGGTGGACATCATCGTGGTGTCGCCGGCCTTGCCCGACATGTCGGTGGCGATGAATCCCGGCAGGAGGGTCGTCACCACGATCGGACTCTTCGAGAACTCCGCGGTCAGCGCCTCGCCGAGGGCCGACACTCCCGCCTTGCTGGCGGAGTACGCCGCCTTCGGCCCGGGCAGTCCCCGGTCGGCGCTGATCGACGACACCAGCACAAGGTGGCCGGAGTTCTGTTCGCGGAAGATCGCGAGGGCGGCCTCGCACTGGGACAACGCACCGACGAAGTTGGTGCGCGCCGTGGCGAGATTGGCGTCGGCCCGGCCGGTTCCGATCCTGGCGCCCTTGCCGAGTCCGGCGTTGACGACGACGCGGTCGAGCCCGCCCAACTCGCCGCGCAGTTCGCCGAAGACCCGGACCACGGCGTCGTGGTCGGTGACGTCGAGTTCGCGGACGGCGACGGCGATTCCGGGGTGTGCGGCCTGCAATTCGTCCTTCAGCGACTCGAGCCGTCCGAGGCGCCGCGCGCACAACGCAAGGTCGCGCCCCTGGGCGGCGAAGCGACGCGCCATCTCCTCGCCGAGCCCCGAGCTGGCGCCGGTGATCAGAATCTTCTGCCGTGTCATTCCGCCACAGTATCTACCCGCGGGTAACAACGCGAGATGCCCGGCGGAACCTCTGACATTCAGCACCGACCGGCATACCGTTACAGGCATGACTGACTCTGGGAGCGGCGCGGAAGAGTTCGATGTCATCGTGATCGGGGGCGGCCCCGCGGGTGAGAACGCGGCGGGTTACGCCATAGCCGGCAGCGACCGCACCGTGGCGCTGATCGAACACGAACTCGTCGGCGGAGAATGCTCCTACTGGGCCTGCATGCCCAGCAAGGCGCTGCTGCGTCCGGGCGAGGTCCTCGGCGCGGCGCGCAACATGCCCGGGGTGTCGGCAGGCCCGCTCGACGTGGACGCCGTGCTGGCCCGCCGCGACTCGTTCACCAACAACCACGACGACTCGTCGCAGGTGATGTGGGCAGACTCCCAGGGGATCGACGTCATCCGCGGATCCGCACGTATCACCGGGGAACGCACGGTGACGGTCGGCGGAGCACGCGAACTGCGCGCCCGGCACGCCGTCGTGGTCGCGACCGGAACGACCGCCGCGGTGCCCGACACCCCCGGCCTGCGCGCGGCGTTGCCGTGGATCTCGCGGGACGCCACCAATCTGAGGGAGATCCCGCGCCGGGCCGTGGTGATCGGCGGCGGCGTGGTGGCCTGCGAGAGCGCGACGTGGCTGCTGGACCTCGGTGTGGAGGAACTGACGATGGTGGTGCGCGGCCGCGCGCTGCTCCCGAAGAACGAACCGTTCGCCGGCGAACTGGTGGCCCGGTCACTGGAGAAGAAGGGCGCGCGGATCCTGTTCGGGGCGGATCTCCGCGGGGTCGAGCGGCCCGACGCGCGGGACACGGGCATCGGCCGCATTCACGGCGGCCCGGTGACCCTGGACGTGGCGGGGCAGGATCCCCTCGTCGCCGACGAGATCGTCGTCGCGACCGGGCGCACACCGGCGACGGCCGCACTCGGCCTCGACGCGCGACTGCTGAACTCCCACGGGTACCTCGACACCGACGACCACCTGACGACGGCGGACGAGTGGTTGTACGCCGTCGGAGACGCCAACGGTCGCGCGCTGCTCACCCACATGGGCAAGTACCAGGGCCGCGTCTGCGGCGACGTGATCGCCGCCCGCGCCGAGGGCCGTCCCCTCGACGGGTCCCGGTTCCGCGCGACCGCCGACCACGGGCAGGTTCCGCAGGTGGTGTTCGCCGACCCGGAGGTCTCGGCCGTCGGGATCACCGAGAAGGAGGCGCGGGACGCGGGGGTGGACGTCGAAACCCTGGAGGTCGACATCGCCGTCGCCGGCTCGTCGCTGACCCGCGACGATTTCAGTGGCCACGCCAAGCTCGTGGTCGATCGGGCCACCGACACCCTGGTCGGTGCGACGTTCGCGGGCACCGATGTGGGCGAACTCATCCACGCGGCCACCGTCGCGCTGGTCGGAAAGGTGCCGCTCGACACGCTGTGGCACGCGGTTCCGTCGTACCCGACCGTGAGCGAGGTGTGGCTGCGGCTCCTGGAGGCGCGGCGCTGACCGCACGGAAGGAACGTTCGCCCGTTCGGCCTCCGTATAGTCGCCGACATGGTGTCTGACACTCTCACGACCGACACACTGGTGAGGACGACCGACGGGGTGGTCCGGGGCCGGCGGGTCGGCGACCTGATCGCGTGGCGGGGAATTCCGTACGCGGCTCCCCCGGTCGGCCCGCTCCGGTTGCGCGCGCCCCAGCCGGTCGTGCCGTGGTCCGGTGAGCTCGACGCCACCGAGTTCGGCGACGCCGCCGTCCAGCACAAGAAGTTCACCGCGCTGCGGCCGGGTAAGTATCAGCCGAGCAGTGAGAACTGTTTGACGCTCAACGTGCTGGCCACTCCCGGCACGTCCGGGTCGCGGCCGGTGATGGTGTTCATCCATGGTGGCGCGTACACGCTCGGCATGTCGGCCACCGCCCTGTACGGGGGCCGGTCGCTGGTCCGCCGTGGCGACATCGTGTACGTGTCGATCAACTACCGCCTCGGATCACTGGGATACCTCGACTTCACCCAGTTCTCCACCCCCGAAAGACCTTTCGACTCCAACCTCGGCCTCCGCGACCAGGTCGCCGCACTCGAATGGGTGCAACGCAACATCGCCGAATTCGGCGGCGACCCCGACAACGTCACCCTCTTCGGCGAATCCGCCGGCGCCAACGCCGTCACCACCCTGATGACCACCCCCGCCGCGAAGGGCCTGTTCGCACGGGCCATCTCGGAGAGTTCCGCCCCCGGCCTGGTCACCACGGCGGAGCGAGCAGCCCGCTGGGCGTCCGACTACGTATCGCTTCTCGGAGCCGAAACCGGCACTGCCGCAGAGGCGCTCGACTCCTTACCCGTCGGCGCCCTCGGCCGGGCCGGCAATCGCCTCGGCGCGAAGGTGCTGTCGGAGACACCGGGCCTGCACCCGTTCGGACCCGTGATCGACGGCGACTTCCTGCCGAAGCCACCGCTCGACGCCTTCGCCGACGGCTCGGCACACCGGGTTCCGCTGATCATCGGCACCAATGCCCGGGAGGGCACCCTGTTCCCGAAACTCCTGGACGCCCTGCCGACCGACCCCGACCGGATCGGGCGGATGTTCGCGCTCACCGACCCGGGCGCCGAGGCCCGCGTCACCGCGGCGTACCCCGGCTACCCGGAGCCGGCCGCGGCGGTCGATCTGGGCGGCGACCTGACGTTCTGGAAGCCGTCGATCGAACTGGCCCAGGCGCACTCCGCATACGCTCCCACCTACAGCTACCGGTTCGACTTCGCTCCCCGCGCGATGAAGTGGCTCGGCCTCGGCGCCACCCACGGGTTCGAGTTGTTCGCCGTGTTCGACATCGCCGACAGCCTGATCGGACGCGGCCTCACTTTAACGGGTGGGCGACGCGGGCTGAAGGGCGTGACGGATACTGTGCAGCGCCAATGGCTGCACTTCGCCTCGCAGGGAACACCGTTGGCGTCATGGCCTCGATACGACACAGACCGGAGGGCAACACTCGTGTTCGACACCGTCACCACCGTCCAGGACGATCCGCGCCGGGAGCGCAGGCTGGCCTGGGAGGGGTACGAGGGCTATTACGGGCAGGGCCTGTGAGCTCCCTCGAGGTCCACACCGAAGCCGGCGCCGTCGGAGGGCGCCGGATCGACGACCTGATCGCCTGGCGGGGCATCCCCTACGCCGCGCCCCCGGTCGGTCCTCTGCGGTTGCGGGCCCCGCAACCGGTCGAGGCGTGGTCGGATGTCCGGCGGACGTTCCACTTCGGTCCGCCCGCGCCGCAGGGTGGTGGGGATTCCGACGAGGACTGTCTGACCCTCAACGTGCTCGCACCGGCATCGGCGTCCGGGACTCCGAGACCGGTGATGGTGTTCATCCACGGCGGCGCCTACTCCGGCGGGACCGCGTCTTCGTCGCTGTACGGCGGCCAGTCGCTGGTCCGCCGCGGCGACATCGTGTACGTGTCGATCAACTACCGCCTCGGAGCACTGGGATACCTCGACTTCACCCAGTTCTCCACCCCCGAAAGACCTTTCGACTCCAACCTCGGCCTCCGCGACCAGGTCGCCGCACTCGAATGGGTGCAACGCAACATCGCCGAATTCGGCGGCGACCCCGACAACGTCACCCTCTTCGGCGAATCCGCCGGCGCCAACGCCGTCACCACCCTGATGACCACCCCCGCCGCGAAGGGCCTGTTCGCAGGGGCCATCGCCGAGAGCCCGCCCGTCGCGTCCGCGTACCACCCCGATCGGGCGGCGCGGTGGTCGCGCGAATTCCTCGAGATCGCCGGGGTCCCGGTGTCCGGGGCCGCGGCCTGGCTCGAATCCGCCGATCCCGCCGAGTTCGTTGCGGCGGGCACGACGCTGGCGCGCCGGGGCGCCGACGAGGAACCGGGAACCCGCGCGTTCGCGCCCGTCGTCGACGGATTCTTTCTTCCCACCCATCCGCTCGACTGTTTCGCGTCGGGGTCCGGGCATCCGATTCCCCTGATCATCGGCACGAACAGTCACGAGGGCAGGATCTTTCCCCGGTTCCTGAACATCCTGCCCACGGATCCGGCCCGGATCGACAAGATGTTCTCGCACGTGGACCCGTCCGTGAAGGAACGGGCCATCGCCGCCTACCCCGGTTATCCCAATCGGCGCGCGGCCGCGGATCTCGGCGGCGACGTGACGTTCTGGGAACCGTCCGTCCTCTGCGCGCAGGGCCACACCACCGTCGCGCCGACGTACAGCTACCGGTACGACTTCGCACCCCGGTTGCTGCGGGTCCTCGGACTGGGCGCCACCCACGCGACGGAGCTGTACGCGGTGTTCGGGTTGACCGGACCGTGGGCGCGGGCGCTGACGGCGCTCGGTGGGCGACGCGGATTGCGGGCCGTCACCGACACCGTCCAGTCGCATTGGTTGCACTTCGCCCGGCACGGGACGCCCGCGCCCGGTTGGCCGCGGTACTCGCCCGAGCGCCGGGAAACGCTCGTCATCGACGACACGAGCCGGGTCGAGAACGACCCGCTCGGCGAACGCCGACGCGCCTGGCAGGGGTACGAGCACCGGCGCTAGGGGGAGAGAACCGCGCTGGCCGGGTTCGTCCGGGGCCGGTTCCTCACGGCCTGACCCACGGTTCGTTCCACGTTGCGACTCCCGGCGATTGCCCTACTCTCGTAGGACCTGCATTTCGGGAGGCGAGCATGACCGAACCGAACGACCTCGCAGGCCGCACCATGGTGGTCACCGGTGCCACCGCAGGGCTCGGCCTGGAAACGTGTCGCCAATTCGCGCGCCGCGGGGCCACCGTCGTCCTGGTCGGCCGAGACCGGGACAAGATCGACGCCGCGATCGCCGACCTGTCCGAGAGCACCGACCGGGACAGGCTGAACTCGGCGCTCGCCGACCTGTCCTCGCTGGCCCAGGTCCACAAGCTGTCCGGGGAACTGCTGCATCGGTTCCCGCGGATCGACGTGCTGGTCAACAACGCCGGCGTCGACGTGGGGCATCGTCAACTGACGGTCGACGGCATCGAAACGACGTTTGCGGTGAACTACCTCGCGCCGTTCGTGCTGGCGACGACGCTGGCTCCGGCGATGGCGCAGGCGTCGACCGCCGACGCGGCCGGTTACCGGCATCCGGCGCGCATCGTCGACATCAGTTCGTCCGGGCACCGCGGCGGGCGCCTCGACTTCGACGACCTGGACGGCACCAAGGACACGTTTCACGGTCAGCGCGCGTACAACAACTCCAAACTTGCCCTGACCCTGTTCACCCGCGCGTTGGCGCACCGGTCCGATCCCGCCAGACTGGTCGTCAATTGCGCCGATCCCGGTTTCGTCCGCGGCACCACCCTCGGGCGGGATCTGTCGTTCGGCTACCAGGTGGTCGGGACGCTCCTGACCCCGTTCATGGCCGACGTCGCGAAGGGCGCCGAAACGGCGGTCTGGACCGCGACTGCCACCGAGTCCGGCAAGTTCACCGGCCAATACGTCAAGGGCTGCAAGGTCGTTCAGCCGAGCAAGGACGCGCGCGACGCGGGACTCGCCGCGCGGTTGTGGGACGCGACCGAGGCACTGCTGGCCCACCGCAGCGCAACCGGCCGCTGATCTAGTTCGGGTCCTCGAAGAGCGACAGCACGTTGCCGTGCGGGTCCCGGAACCACGCGACGCGGATGCCGTCCGGGGCCCGCCAGGCCGCGTGTTCGTCTTGATCCATCCCGGGATACTCGGTGAACTCGATGCCCTTGCCGCGCAGCGAATCGACGACCTTGTTCAGGTCGGCGACCTTCCACCCCAGCACGGTGTACCCGGTGTCGGCCTTCGCCTGCACCAGCGTGACCCTGAGCAGGGCACCGTTGCAATCGAGGGCCAACGCGAATTCGTCCCGCGAGACGAGCCTCAGCCCCAGGGTCTCCACGTAGAACATCTCCGAGACGTCCAGGTCGGTGCTGGCCACGAAGCTCACGAGCTCACCCTGAAGACTCATGCTTCAACTGTGCCCCGCGCACCTGCGCGCAGGCAAGAGCGCGGGATCACCCCCGGCGCTGTCCCGTGACCCGGGGCACACGGCCCGGCGCCCGCAAGTTAACGTCGATTCGACAGGTCGTCTCGCACCGGAATGAGGAACTCGCGTGTCTGCTCCAGTTACAGAGAAGAAGGGCCCCCTCGCGGGCATTCGCGTCGTCGAATTCGCAGGCCTGGGCCCGGGCCCGCACGCCGCCGCGCTCCTGGCCGATCTCGGCGCCGACGTCGTGTGCGTCCAGCGTCCCGGCGTGATTCCGCCGGCCGGTCCGTACGACCAGATCCAGCGCGGCCGCCGCGTCGTCGAGGCCAACCTGAAAGATCCCGAACAGGTCGAGAAGGTGCTCGGACTGATCGAGCGGGCCGACGTCGTGATCGAAGGCTTCCGGCCCGGCGTCACCGAGCGCATGGGTCTCGGCCCCGACGTGTGCCTGGAGCGCAACGAGCGCCTGGTGTACGGACGGATGACGGGCTGGGGCCAGGAGGGCCCGCTGGCCAGCGCCGCCGGCCACGACATCAACTACATCTCGCTGACCGGTGTTCTCCACGCCATCGGCCGCAAGGGTGAGCGTCCCGTCCCGCCCCTGAACATGGTCGGTGACTTCGGCGGCGGCTCGATGTTCCTGATCTTCGGGATCCTGTCGGCGCTGGTGGAACGCCAGACGTCCGGGAAGGGGCAGGTCGTGGACGCGGCGATGGTCGACGGCGCGCTGGCCCTGTCGCACATGATGTGGGCGTTCCGTGGACGCGGCGTGTGGTCCGACGAGCGCGGCGTCAACCTCCTCGACACCGGTGCGCCGTTCTACGACACCTACGAGACGTCCGACGGCAAGTACATGGCCGTCGGCTCGATCGAGCCGCAGTTCTACGCCCTGCTGCTGCAGGGCCTCGAACTCGACCCCGCCGAACTGCCGCAGCAGATGGACATCTCGACGTGGCCGCAGATGAAGAAGGTGTTCGCCGAGAAGTTCCTGTCGAAGACCCGCGACGAGTGGGCGGCGATCTTCCTCGGTACCGACGCCTGCGTGTCGCCCGTGCTGACGTTCGCGGAGGCACCGTCCAACGAGCACATCGCCGCGCGCGGGTCGCTGGTCGAACTCGACGGCGTCACCCAGCACGCCCCTGCACCGCGGTTCTCCCGCACCCCGGCCGGCGCCCCCACCCCGCCGGCCCGCGAGGGCGTCGACATCGACACCGTCTGGACCTGACAGGTGAGTGGCGAAGTGTGTTCCGGCACGCTTCGCCACTCACGTGCTCAGACGACGAGAGACGGCTCCGCGAGTTCACGGTCGACCGCGAGGGTCGCGTACGCTGCCGCGATACCGTCCACACCCCGGCGCAGTTCGTCGGACGTCCGCGCGTAGGGCAGGCGGACGAACCGCTCGAAAGCGCCCTCCACACCGAACCGCGGCCCCGCCGCCAGCAGCACCCCGAAGTTGGGGGCCGTCGCGGCCAGCGCCGTCGACACCGGTGCGGGCATACGTAGCCACAGGGACATCCCGCCCGAACCGATGGTCGGGATCCAGTCGGGCAGGCGGTCGGCGAGTGCATCGAGCATCGCGCTCCGCTGTTCCCGCAGTTCCGCCCGGCGACGTGCGAGGACGAGTTCGTCGTCGGAGAGCAGATGGGCTGCCGCCAGCTGATCCATCACCGGCGTGCCGAGGTCGACCGCCGCCCGGGCCCCGGCGAGCCGGGTGATCAGCGCCGGATCCGCTCGGATCCACCCGACGCGCAGACCACCCCAGAACGATTTGGCCGCCGACCCGATCGTCACCACCTCCGACTTCGCCGCTCCCCGGCCGTGCGCCGCGACCGGCCCCGGTGACGGCTCGTCGAGCCACAGGTCGACCATCGTCTCGTCCACCACCAGCGTCATGCGAGTGTCGCGCGCGATCCGCGCCAGTTCGGCCCGCCCGGACGCGTCGAGACACAGTCCGGTGGGGTTGTGGAAGTCCGGGATCAGGTACGCCATCCGGGCGGCGGTCTGCCGGGCCGCGCTCCGGATGCCGTCCAGATCCCACGCCCCGGACGCCCCGCCCTCCGGACGGACGGGCACCGGAACCGGACGCGCACCTACCCGGCGGATCGCCTCCAGCGCGTTGGGATACGTGGGGTGATCGACCAGCACCCGCTCCCCCGGCGCCGTCAGCACGTTGAGGAGCAGCCGCAGAGCATGCTGCGCACCCGAGGTGACCATGATCTGCTCCGGGGACGTCTCGAGACCCCGCGCCCGATACCGGGCCGCGATGACGTCCCGCAGCGCGCCGATCCCCACCGGCTCCATGCCGTGCGTCGGGAGGAACTGCGGAAGTGATTGCAACGCATAGGCGTAGGCCTGTTCGACGGCCTCGGCTGGCGCGGCCATCGCGGCGTAGCTGAGGTCGACCACCGAGCTGTCGGAGCCCGGCTGGTGCGCCCGGAACATCAATCCGTTCTGCCGTGCCCCGAGCGGCAGCGCCACCGTGCTGCGCGACCCCTGACGGCTGATGAGATACCCCTCGTCGCGGAGCACCGAATACGACGACGTGATCGTGGTCCGGCTCAATTCCAGCACCGACGCCAGCTCGCGTTCGCTCGGCAACGCGACACCCAGGGGGATGCGTCCGTCGTGCACGAGCAGGCGGATCCCGTCGGCGAGCGCCCGGTAGGCCGGTCGCGCCGCCGAGCGGCGGCCACTGTCGTCCTGCCAGTTGCCGAGGTCCCTGGCCAGCGAGCGGGCTCCGAGCACACGAGTCATCATGCGGTCCAGTATCACCCTCTTGGCTATTCATCTCCAAGCCAGTTCCCGCGAAGCTCGGATCCATGACGACACTGATCACCCTCGCCTGCATGGTTCTCCTGGCCGCCGCGGTCGCACACTACGGCCCCAAAGAAGGAGGTAAGGGGCTATTTCGTCTGGAACAGTTCCGGATCGGCGCCCCGCTCGGCGGGATCTTCCACGAGGAGCCACCGGACCTCCATAAAAGGCCGAGCAGTCCAGATTCCGCCGACTGGACCTCCCAGACGTGAGTGCGAATGTGTGCCCGGGCACACATTCGCACTCAAGTCGGCGTCAGCGCGCCGGAGGCTGCAGGACCTGAGTGAACAGCACCGTCCCGGCCGCGTCGAGGAGAGCCACCCGCAACTTCGACGTCTTCCCGTCGACGAACACCTCGCCGAAGTGCTGGAAACCGTCGAGCGGCGAGGAGTTGGGCGCAGGCGGTGCGTGCACGAACACCGCCTCGGGGCCGAACGTGGCATCGAGTTCGTTGGGACCGAATCCGCCCGCGTTGAGCGGACCGGACACGAACTCCCAGAACTCGTCGAAATCCTGGTACGCCGCCCGCTCGGGCGAGTACCGGTGCGCGGCGGTGTAGTGCACGTCCGCCGTGAGCCAGACGGTGCCGGTGATCCTGCCCGCCTTGATCGCCGACAGCACCTGCGCGATCTCGGACTCCCGGCCGGAGGGCCGACCCGGATCCCGGTTCGCGACACCCTCGAACGCGGTGTCACCGTCCGGGACCACCACGCCGAGCGGGAGATCGTTGGCGATGATCTTCCATGTCGCCGTCGACGCACCGAGTTCGCGGATCAGCCAGTCCTTCTGCGCTGCACCGAGAATCTGGCCGGCGGCTCGCGTGTTGGCCCCGTTCGCGTCCTTGTAGGTGCGCATGTCGAGGACGAAGACGTCGAGCAGTACCCGATCTTGCGGTACACCCGACCGTCGACCGCCTCTGCCGGCTCCACCGGCAGCCACTCGTGGTACGCCTGGAATGCCCTCTGCGCCAGCACGTCCACGTTCTTCTCCGTGAATGCGTCGAGATCGAGGACCTCGCCGGGGTACCAGTTGTTGACGGTCTCGTGATCGTCCCACTGAACGATCTGCGCCACAGAAGAATTGAACCTGCGGTAGTTGTCGTCGGTGAGGTTGTACGCGTACTGGCCGCGGTACTGGTCCAACGTCTGCGCGACCGCGCTCTTCGCCTCACTGACTGTGTTCCGCCACACGCGTCCGTCCGGCAGCGTGACGGACTCCTTCAGCGGACCGTCGGCGTACACGACGTCGCCCGAGTGCAGGAACAGGTGCGGGTCGCGCGCGGCCATCGTGTCGAAGATTCGCATTCCGCCGATGTCCGGATTGATTCCGTATCCCTGACCAGCCGTGTCCCCGGACCATTGCAACCGGATGTCGCCTGCGGCGCTCGGAGCCGTGCGGATGACACCCGTCACCGCCTCCGAGGTGGAGCCGTCGTCGCCTTCGAGAGTCACGCGGTGGTGCACCTGCTGCCCGGCGGGTAGTCCGGTCAACCGCAACCTGCCGGTGCCGTCCGTGTCCGGGGTGAGCAAACCGTCCTCGTGACGCACCGGGTCGGTGAACGACTCGGTGGCCGAGGTCTCCACGATCATCTTCGCGGGACGGTCTGATCGCGCCCAGACGAGTGCACCGTCGGCTCGCACGTCCCCGGCCGCGACACCGTGCGTCAGGGTCGGCCGGTCGCGGACCAGCGCCGGACCCGAACCGCCGGAGTCGGAGCACGCCGCCGCAGGAACGGCGAGCAATCCGAGTGCGGTGGAGCGGAGCAGGGCACGGCGGGACAGATACCCGGAACATCTCCTCGGTCGGCGAGCTTCGAGGATGTCCAACCGCGGTCAACGGAAGGTGAACGTCAGATGTGGGAGGCATACTGGATTGGTGACCACAGGAATCGCCCTGTTCGACACGGCCCTCGGCACCTGCGCCATCGCGTGGCGGGCCGCGGGGATCGTGGGCGTGCAATTGCCCGAAGGTTCACCCGAATCCACCCGGCAGCGTCTCGAACACTGCTTCCCGGATGCGGTGGAGCACCAGCCGCCGGCGCCGGTCCAGCGGGCCGTCGACGGAATACGCGAACACCTGGGCGGCGCACTCGACGATCTGCGGTGGATCGACCTCGACTTCGAGGGAGTCCCCGAATTCGACTGCAACGTATACGACATCACCCGCGCAATCGACCCGGGCACCACGCTCACCTACGGCGACATCGCGGCGGAACTCGGCAAGCCGGGTGCCGCGCAGGCCGTCGGTCAGGCCCTCGGCCGCAACCCGCTGCCGATCGTGATCCCGTGCCATCGCGTCCTCGCCGCAGGCGGGCAGGTGGGCGGCTTCTCCGCCGGCGGCGGCACCCTCACCAAGCGCGAACTGCTGGCCCTCGAACACACTCCGGGTTTCGACGACCCGGTGCTGTTCTGATCAGCGCCTGCGGGTCGTCGACGAGTTCTCGCACCAGCGCGCTCGCAGCCGCCATTCTGTCGCCGCCGGGAACCCGGAGCGTCCGGACGACCCGCTGATCCACCCCGGTGACGCGGGCACAGCCGAGCACGAATGACTGCCCACCGGCGACGATCGCCCGCTCCACGGCGTGGACGAACGCGTCCACCGTCGACCTCGGGTCACCTTCGAACACCCACACGCCGAGATCCGTCGACACCACCGCCACACACGTGCCGGCATCCGACGGGTCACGACGGGAACCGAAGGTCTCCAGAACGGCAGCCGCGGCGTGGAAGCTGTCGAACCACCGGCCGGCCGGCGTCCGAGTACTCGCTTCGACAGTCCTGATCATCGGCTCGAATGTATCTCGACTCGCCGAATGCCGCATCAGTTCAATCCAACTGGACCGATGTGACATTCGGCGAAGGAGAAACGGACTACCGCACCACGTCGCGGCGGACGATGGTCTCGTCGCGTCCGGGGCCGACACCGATGCAGGAGATGTATGCGCCGGACAGTTCCTCGAGGCGCAGGACGTAGTTCTGCGCGTTCTTCGGCAGTTCCTCGAACGTCCGGGCGTGGGAGATGTCTTCCCACCAGCCGGGCATTTCCTCGTAGATCGGCTTCGCGTGGTGAACGTCGGTCTGCGACATGGGCATTTCGTCGTGCCGGACGCCGTCGACGTCGTAGCCGACGCAGATCGGGATGGTGTCGAGGCTGCTGAGCACGTCGAGCTTGGTGAGGAAGTAGTCGGTGATGCCGTTGACACGCGTTGCGTAGCGGGCGATCACGGCGTCGAACCAGCCGGTGCGACGGGCGCGGCCGGTGGTGACGCCCACCTCGCCGCCGGTCTTGGCGAGGTATTCGCCGTTCTGGTCGAACAGTTCGGTGGGGAACGGGCCCGACCCGACGCGGGTGGTGTACGCCTTCAGGATGCCCAGCACCGTGGTGATCTTGGTGGGGCCGATGCCCGAACCGACCGCTGCGCCACCGGACGTCGGGTTGGACGACGTCACGTAGGGGTAGGTGCCGTGGTCGACGTCGAGGAGCGTGCCCTGCGAGCCCTCCAGCAGCACGGTCTCGCCGCGCTCGAGTGCCTCGTTGAGCTGCAGTCGCGTGTCCGCGATGCGGTGCTTGAATCCGTCTGCCTGCTCGAGCACCTCGTCGACGACCTGCTGCGGGTCGAGGGCCTTGCGGTTGTAGATCTTGACTAGCACCTGGTTCTTGAACTCGAGTGCCGCCTCGACCTTCTGGGTGAGGATCTTCTCGTCCAGCACGTCCTGCACGCGGACGCCGACACGGGCGAGTTTGTCCTGGTAGCAGGGGCCGATACCGCGGCCGGTGGTGCCGATCTTCTTGGCCCCGAGGAACCGTTCGGTGACCTTGTCGATGGCCACGTGGTACGGCATGATCAGGTGCGCGTCGGCCGAGAGCAGCAGGCGGCTGGTGTCCACGCCCCGCTCGTCGAGTCCGGCGAGTTCGGTGAGCAGCACTCCCGGGTCCACCACGACACCGTTGCCGATGACATTGGTGACGCCCGGCGTGAGGATTCCGGACGGAATCAGATGCAGAGCGAACTTGTCGCCGTTGGGGAGAACCACTGTGTGTCCGGCGTTGTTACCGCCCTGGTAGCGCACCACCCACTGCAGGCGTCCGCCCAGTAGATCGGTAGCTTTGCCCTTGCCCTCGTCGCCCCACTGGGCGCCGATCAGGACGATTGCCGGCATGACGTTGTCTCCTACGGTCGACGTACAGTCGTATCCGACTGCGTGGTCCTGCCGTTCGTAGGCAGTGGCCGGGGGAACAGTCTAGCCGAGGGCCCGGAGAACAGACCCCACAGTACGGCTGGGGAGGCCATCTCGGGCGTGCCACTAGGATGATCCGAAAGGGAAGCTGCGGAAATCGCGGCGGGACATCCGGGCGAGGAGTGGCGTTGACCCCCGTAGTGCTCATTTGCGGCGATGCGCCGCTTCCCCTACCTCTGGGCTCCATTTCGACCTCGAGCGCACCTGCCGTCCCGGACAAGGACGACTTCGACGAGGTCTTCTCCAAACTGCAGGTGGTCGTGGATCCGCGACTGATCGTGGTGGGCAGCGACGCCGCTTTCGCGGCCACCCTGACACGGTTGATGCGCACCGAACGCCTGCACATCGAACTCGCGTACGTCGCGGAGCATCGTTCGGACGCGACGGACGCCTACCATCTGTCTTCCGGCGCCCGCGGGGCCCGCACCGCCTTGAAGGGGACGGCCAAACCGGTCCCCCTCATCCGCGACGACGCGGGGATCGCGCTCGTCGGGTGCGCCGCCGTCACCGGTCCGGACGGGGGTCCGCTCGTCGGCGAGGCCTACGTCGACGACACCCGGTTGTTCTCCGGTACGACGACGAACATGACCGTCACCCCGACGCCACGGATGCCCGGCCTGCGGGCGTCGGTCGAACCGCGCCGGCGCTGGCTGCCGCGCCGCTGGGTAGAGGGCCGCGCCGTGCAACTCGGATCACCTGCCGCCGCGCTCACCCGCGACGGCGTCCCCAACCCCCGCGACGTCAAGCGTTCGACGTTCTACCGCCACGACCAAGAGTGGTTGCTGGTGCGATGAACCTGCCCAGGGCACGGACCACCGCGGTCCGTCCCAGCCCGGTCTTCTTGGTGGTCGTCGCCGTGGCGGTTGCCGGCGGCGTCCTGGCATGGCCGGCCGGGCGCCAGTCGGTGCTCGGACACGTCGGGGTGTTCCTGCTGGTGGTCGCCGGCTGGGTGGTGACACTCTGCCTGCACGAGTTCGCGCACGCGTACACGGCATGGCGGCACGGCGACACCGACGTCGAGGTGCGCGGCTACCTCACTCTCAACCCGTTGAAGTACAGCCACCCGCTGCTGTCGATCGGTCTGCCGGTGCTGTTCATCGCACTCGGCGGGATCGGGTTGCCCGGTGGTGCCGTGTACCTGCGCACCGGGTTGTTCCCACCGAAGGTCCAGGCCCGGGTATCGCTTGCCGGGCCTGCCGTGAACCTGGTGTCGGCGATCGTCCTGCTCGTGGTGATCCGCTGGTTCGGCCTGGGCGGCGACCACGAGGTGTTCTGGGCGGGACTGAGCTTTCTCGCCTTCCTGCAGGTGATGGCCACGGTTCTCAATCTCCTGCCGGTCCCCGGACTCGACGGCTACGCCGCACTCGAGCCGTTCCTGCCGCCCCGCACGCGTAGATCCGTCGACCAGTACAAGCCGTACGGACTGCTGATCCTCGTGGCGCTGCTGTTCGTGCCGTCCATCAACGTGGTGTTCTTCGACGCCATCTACGGACTCTTCGGACTGTCCGGGGTGCCGGAGATCTACGCGCAGTACGGCAACTATCTGATGCGCTTCTGGCTCTGAGCTGTGAGTACTTATTAACCGCGGGCGGTTAATAAGTACTCACGGGCGGGACGCATCCTCTTCGGTGAAGTTGGGGGTCACCCGCAGTTCCTGCAGCGGCACCTCCCGGCCCCGGCTGCGGACCTCGACGCGCACGGGTTCACCGGTCGCGTCGTCGCGCAGTTCGAGGGGAGGTCCGTACTTGTCCTGGAGATATTTGTCGCCCCACTGCATCAGTGCGAGGACAGCGGGCAGGAGGTCGCGCCCCTTCTCGGTGAGCACGTATTCGTAACGGGTGCGCTGCCCGGGCTCCTTGTACGGTTGCCGCTCGAACAGGCCCTCCGCCGTCAGTTCACGCAGCCGGGACGCCGCCACTGCCTCCGTGATGCCGACCCGCTGCGCGAAGTCGTCGAATCGTGTGGTGCCGTAGTAGGCCTCGCGCAGGATCAGGACGGCCGAACGCGTGCCGATCACGTCCATCGCCTTGCCGATGGAGCAGTGCGTCGCCCGCCAGCTGTCGCGATCCGCGAGAAAGCCGTCCAACCGTGCCGCGTCCATTCACCCATCGTAGCTGACTTGAGAATTACATAGTCAGCAGTCACAGCCGCCAGGACAGGTGCGAGAGTCCGCTGGCGTCGAGTGCGAGCCCGCGCGGAGTCGACACCAGCCGGAGCAGCACCTCCTGACAACCCGGACATCGCACGACGACGCCGGGCGCGCGGGTGTAGACGTGGACGGCAGCCATCGGCCCGTCGAGACCGCAGAATCGGCATTGCCCGGTCGCCGCGGTGAGGTCGTGAACGAAGATCTCCGCGAAGGGCCCGCCGAGCACGTTGCCGTCCTCGAAGTCGTTGTCCTGCACCGTACCCATCGACAGCTCCTCCTCCGGTCACGACCCCGAGGGGCCGAACCTCTCGGTCTTGATGTTGTCCGGCGAGTGCCCGAGCGCGAGAAGCAGCCGAGCCACCTCCTCGACGAATCCGGTGGGGCCGCAGACGAAGCAGCGCGGCGCGAAGTCCGCCGGCCACCCCCACGCGGCGAGATCGGCGGCAGTGATCCGACCCGCCGGACGCCGCGGCGAGTCCTCGCGGGTGCGCAGGACGACGGTCTCGACGCCCCCGTCTCCGGTGCGGGGCCTGTTCAGCTCGTCCGCGAACAACTCGTCGGCCTGCGCCCGGAGGGAGTACACGAGCCGGAACGGTGTGCGGTCGTGGCGGAAACGGCGCTCGCGAATCATCGACATCAGCGGCACGATTCCCGAACCGCCCGCAACGAGAAGGACCGGCGCGCCGCCGCCCTCACGCGGCGACCATACGAACCAGCCACCGATCGGCCCCCGCACCTCGATCAGATTACCGGCGTCGAACACATCGGTCAGGTACGGCGAGACCTCGCCGTCCCCCACCCGCTGGACGACCAGCTGCAGTCGCCGGCCGGCCTGGGAGCGTTCGGCGGGCGACGCCAGCGAGTAACTCCGTTCGGTGGTGTAACCGTCGGGGCCGGTCAGACGAAGGTCGACGTGCTGTCCGGCGCGATGACCGGGCCAGTCGGGAACCTCGAGGACGAGGGCCCGCGCACTCGCCGTCTCGGGCCACGCATCGACGAGTTCGGCCACCCGCCAGGTGAGTACGGCGCGGCCCGCGAGCTCACTGGTCACCCTGATACCTCTGCTCCCGCCAGGGATCTCCGCGGTCGTGGTACCCGAGCTGTTCCCAGAAACCCGGGACGTCCTGGGTGACGAGCTGGATCGACCGGACCCATTTCGCGGACTTCCAGAGATACAGATGCGGCACCAGTAGCCGGGCCGGGCCGCCGTGCACCGGTGCGAGTGGCGCTCCGTCGTAGCTGTGCACGATCCAGGCCTTGCCACCCAGGATGTCGCCGATGGGAAGGTTCGTGGTGTAGCCGCCGTCGCATCCGACCAGGGCGAATCCCGCGGATGTCTCGACGTCCGCGAACAGGGTGTCGAGGGAGACGCCCTTCCACGAGGTACCGAACTTCGACCATCGGGTGACGCAGTGGAGGTCGACCGTCGGCCGCTCCTGCGGGAGTTTCATGAATTCCGCCCACGACCATTCGTCGCGCCGCCCGGTCTCGTCGGTCACGGTCAACGTCCACGTATCGGTCGGGACACGGGGCGTGGGTCCCGCGGAGAGCACGGGAAAATCCTCCACCTCGTACTGCCCGGGCGGGAGAGCGTGCTCGCTGCGCGGCCGACCACGGAAGCCGGGAGTCAGAACAGCCATGCCTCACGCTAGGACTACGACGGCATCTTTGCAGCGCAACCGGTCGTTTCGAGGCATCCACCACACCTGACTTGCCAGAACCATAGTCAGGTCGTACATTGCTGACTATGGCACTCAATAGTCAGGTGCGTGAGCAAGCGCGGCTCGGCCCGCTCCTCACCGTCCTCTCCGGCGCGCCGTTCGTCGCGAGCCTCGACCTGTTCGTCGTCAACGTCGCGTTCGGCGACATCGGGGCGAGTTACCCCGGCTACAGCCTCGGCGACCTCAGCTGGGTGCTCGGTGGCTACGCGATCGTGTTCGCCGCGCTGCTGGTTCCGCTCGGACGCTGGGCAGACCGCGTCGGCCGCCGGCGCGGATTCCTCCTCGGCCTGGCCCTGTTCACCGCCGCCAGCGCCGCCTGCGCCCTGAGTCCCTCGCTGTGGCTGCTCGTCGCGTTCCGGCTGCTCCAGGCCGTCGGTGCGGCCGCACTGACCCCCGCGAGCCTGGGACTGCTGATCAGCACGGTCCCCGAAGCGAAACGCGCCGGTGCGGTCCGGATCTGGGCGGCGTCGGGTGCCGCGGCCGCCGCCTTGGGACCCGTGGTGGGCGGTCTTCTCGTCGAGGCGTCCTGGCGCTGGGCCTTCCTCGTCAACGTCCCCATCGGCATCGCATTCCTGATCGCCACCGTCCGGTTGGTCCCCGACTTCCGACCCACCGCCCGCGACGCCGACCTCGACCTGTTCGGCGCGACCCTGCTGACCGTCGGCATCGGCGCCCTCGCTCTCGGACTGGTCCAGGGACCCGCCTGGGGTTGGGGCGACCCGCGGATCGCGATCGCATTCACCGTCGCCGCCGCGTCCGTCGCACTGTTCTGGTGGAGCAACAACCGGCAGCCCGAGCCGCTCATCGATCCGGCCATGCTGAAGGTGCGGACCTTCGCCTGGTCGAACGTGACCGCGCTCGCGTTCAGCGCCGCCTTCGCGGCCGGGTTGCTCGCGAACATCCTGTGGCTCCAGCAGGTGTGGGGTTACTCCGCCCTGCGCACCGGTCTCGCGATCGCGCCGGGCCCGTTGATGGTGCCGGTGTTCGCCGTCGTCGGCCAACTTCTTGCCCGCAGATTTTCCGCGGGCGCTCTCACCGCGGCAGGCAGCGCCCTCTGGGCGGCCGGCGCCCTGCTCGTTCTCGCATCCGTCGGGATGGAGCCGCAGTACGCGTCGGAACTGTTGCCCGGCTGGTTGATCGCCGGTGTCGGGGTCGGCCTGGCTCTGCCGACGATCCTGTCGTCCGCCACCGCGGGACTTCCGCAGTCGCGGTCGGCGACCGGTAGCGCCGTCGTCACCATGAGCCGTCAGATCGGCACCGTGCTGGGCGTCAGCATGCTCGTCGCCCTCCTGGGCACCACCGTCGGGTACGACGACACCCATTCCGCGTTCCAACTCGCCTGGACCGCGGTGGCCGCGGCGGCCGTCGTCGCCGCATTCACCGCGCCAGGTATGAACCCACCCCGTGAGTACTTGTCAACCGCCCGCGGTTGACAAGTACTCACAGCACCGAAAGGAAAGATCATGAGAGACGCCGTCATCGTCGAGGCCGTCCGCACCCCCATCGGCAAGGGCAAGCCCACGGGCGCCCTGCACGGAGTGCACCCGGTCGACCTCCTCGCCCACAGCCTCTCGACCCTCGTCGAGCGCACGGGGATCGATCCGGCACTGATCGACGATGTCATCGGCGGCACCGTCACGCAGGTCGGCGATCAGAGCCAGAACATCACCCGCAGTGCACTTCTCGCCGCCGGATTTCCCGAATCCGTGCCCGGCACCACCGTCGACCGGCAGTGCGGCAGCAGCCAGCAGGCCGTCCACTTCGCCGCCCAGGGCGTGATGTCGGGCGCGTACGACATCGTCGTCGCCGCCGGCGTCGAATCGATGGGACGGGTTCCCATGGGGTCCAGCGGCATCGGCCGTGAATCGATGGGCGTCGGCTTCGAACGCCGCTACCCCGACGGGCTCGTCCCGCAGGGCATCAGCGCCGAACTCATCGCCGCCCGCTGGGGCCTCTCGCGCACCCAGCTGGACGAGTTCGCCCTCCGTAGTCACCAGAAGGCCGCGGCGGCAACGAGTGCCGGGCACTTCGCGAAGGAACTCGCCGTCCTTCCCGAGTTGAGCGTCGACGAGGCCATCCGCCCGGACACGACCCTGGACGCGCTCGCCGCCCTGCGACCCGCATTCCGCAGCGACGTCTACGCGGAGCGGTTCCCGCAGATCGACTGGTCGATCACGGCCGGCAACAGCAGTCCCCTGTCGGACGGAAGTGCCGCGCTCATGATCACGACCAGCGAGATCGCCGACCGGCTGGGACTGCAGCCCCTGGCCCGGCTCCACAGCTTCTCCGTCGTCGGCGACGACCCGCTGATGATGCTCACCGCAGTCATTCCGGCGACACGCAAGGTGCTGCAGCGCAGCGGCCTCGACATCTCCGACATCGACCTGTTCGAGGTCAACGAGGCGTTCGCGCCGGTGGTCCTGGCCTGGGCCGCAGACACCGGCGCCGACCTGGACCGCGTCAACGTGCACGGCGGCGCCATCGCGCTCGGACATCCACTCGGGGCCAGCGGCGCCCGGCTGATGACCACGCTGGTGAACGCGATGGAACAGCGCGGGGCACGGTTCGGTCTGCAGACCATGTGCGAGGCCGGCGGACTCGCCAACGCCACGGTGCTCGAGCGACTCGTGTGAGGCGGCAGAAGTAGTCCCACTCAGCCGTTCCGGCGGGCGATCGACTCTCCCACCGCACGCAGCGATTCGCGCAACGAGTGCGGCCCGAGCACTTCGACTCCCCCGCCGAGGACGGTCAACTGGTCGAGCGCCACGTCCTCGGCCTCGAGCACCAGATCGACGGTCACCCAGCCGTCGTCGTCCGGCGGACCGGCATCGACGCGCGCGGCCTCCACACCCACGACCCGCGGCAGTCGACGCCACGACACGGGCGACAGCCGCACCCGGCACCGGAATCTCAGGAGGGCACGATCGAATTCGGCCACCGAGGCCGTCCACCATGCACCGAGGTCGAAGTTCTGCGGCCGCACCGCCGGTTGGTCCAGCACTGCCGCGGCACCGATCTTCGACACGCGATACGACAGTGTCCGCCCGCGATGCTGCGCGACGAGGTACCAGACACCCGCCTTCGCCACCAAACCCAGCGGATCGAGTGTCCGTGCCGCCGAACGGCTTCCCCTGCGGTAGCGGATCGCGAGGCGCCGGCCTTCGAGCACCGCGGACGCGACCACCGGAAGGTGACCGTTGTCGCGTGGCCCGCCGAACCAGCCGGGCGCGTCGACGTACAGCCGATCCCGCCACAGCTGAGCCCCGACGCGCAGCGGGACCGGCAACGCCCCCAACAGCTTCGACTGCGCCGCGGCGGTGACGTCGCGCAGGCCGAGATCGTCGGCGATCGACGGGACACCCAGCAACATCAGCGCGGACGTCTCCTCCCCCGTCATCCCGCCGAGTTTCGACTGCCAGCCGTCGAGCAACCGGATTCCGCGGCCGGGGCCGCTCTCCGTCCACAACGGGACGCCGGCCGCCGACAACGCCGTGACGTCGCGGTACACCGTGCGGACCGAGACCCCGAGCTCGTCCGCCAATTGCTGGGCGGTGGCGCCGCGGCTGCCTTCCAGACGGAGCATCACCTCGACGAGCCGACTCGAACGCATCCTCCGAGTCTAGAGAAAATCCCTGACAGTAGATGTCAGGGATAGGAGAGCACACTGGTCGGCATGACCAAGTGGACACAGTTCGAGACCGAAGCACCCGACCTCGCCAAGGCCGTCGCCGCACGCTTCGACGCCCACAAGCATCACGTGCTGGCGACGCTCCGCAAGGACGGCTCACCGCGGGTGAGCGGCACCGAGGTCGAGTTCTACGAAGGCGCGTTGCTGCTCGGTTCGATGGTGGGCGCCCGCAAAGTGCGTGACCTGCAACGCGATCCGCGGTTCTCCCTGCACAGCAACCCCGGCCACCACACGATGGAGGGTGGCGACGCCAAGATCAGCGGCCGCGCAGACGAGGTTCTCGGGGAACGGAAACAGCAGATCGTCGACCACTATCCCGACGAAATCCCCGAGGCGGACGTCTTCGAACTCGGTCTCGACGAGGTGGTTCTCACCACCGTTGACGGCGACCACCTGTACGTCGACCTGTGGCGGCCGGGCGCGGGCGTCACCCGGTTCACCAAATGACGGTCACTGCGTGACGGCGAATCCGAAGCCGAGGGTGCAGGCCGCGAGCGGCCCGGGCCCGTCGGGGTCGTAGGTGCCGCCGGGGATCAGGTGTCCCGTGAACCCGGGGAGTTCCTTTTCGACGCCCTCGCCGTTCGTCAGCGGTCCGGACGTGCCGAGGGTCGGCGCCTGACCGATGTTCAGGTACGTCACCTGAGCGTCGGTCGTGGCCTTCTCCGGCCCCTCGAACTCCCACTCGACCTGGTCGCCTTCCTTCTCGACGCCCAGTGTCGCGGCGGGCGTGCAACTCGCCAGCGGATCGGGCATGAACGGGGCGGCCGAGGCGACGGCCGGTGCGGTGAAGAGGGCTGCCGCACCGAGTGCGGCGACGGCGGCGGGTCGTGCGAACGCTGCGAGAGTGGACATGGTGTTCCCTTCCGTGAGTCGTCGTATCTCGGTTTCCCGATGCGATACCGGACGAAACAGACAGGACCTACCAGGTGACGTTCTCGGCGCAGTGACGTCCGTTGGCGGTGGATTCGACCTGCACCGTCGCGTGGGAGAGTTGGTGGCTCTCGAGGATCGTCCGCGCGGATTCGAGGACCGCGGAGGAGTCGGCGTCGGTGGTGAGGTGGACGGTGGCCACGTCCATTCCCGTCGTGAGCGTCCACACGTGCAGGTCGTGCACCCCGGTGACGCCGGGTAGCGCCTCGAGGTCGGCCTGCACGCCCTCGACGTCGACGTCGGCCGGGGAGGTCTGAGTGAGGATGCGCAGTGATGCGGCGGCCAGTTTCATCGCGCGCGGCACCACCCACAGCGAGATCAGGACACCGACGATGATGTCGGCGTAGGTCCAGTTGAAGGCCAGCACGAGGCCGCCGGCGATGAGCACGCCGACGCTGCCGACGGCGTCTGCGAGCACTTCGAGGTACGCGCCGCGGACGGCGAGGCTGTCCTTGGAGTCGGCGCGCAGCATCAGCATCACCACGAGGTTCGCGGCGAGACCGGCGGCGGCGGTGAGAATGAGAGCCATTCCGGGGAGATCGGGTGCGTCGCCGATGCGTGAGATGGCCTCGTAGAACACCCAGATCGCGACGGCGAGCAGCATCGCGGCATTGGCCATCGCGGTGAGCACTTCGGCGCGGTGCCAGCCGAACGTCCGGGCCGCGGTGGCACTGCCCTTGCGGGCCAGGAGGAGTGCGACGAGCCCCATCGACATTCCGACGACGTCGGTGAGCATGTGCCCGGCGTCGGCGAGCAGCGACAGCGAGTTGACGGCCAGGCCGACACCGGCCTCGAGGAACAGGAACGCGACGAGAATGACGAGGGCCACTGCCATTCGGCGGATCCGCGCGCGAGACGGCCCTACCTCACCGCCGCCTTGCGTGTGGCCGTGTGAATGGCCGTGTCCGACTCCCATGGCTGAGCCTCCTCCCGAGTTGTGCCGATCATATGCGTACATGCGCATATGATCAACAGCGTGCTCGGGCGGTCAGAGTTCGGGACGGTACGCGGGCTTCTCCACCGTCGGCGGCAGCGTGGCGATCGCCGAGATGCGTTTCAGACCCGCCACCTGCAGGAGGTCGACGGTCAAGGACCGGATCTGCGCGAAGACGACCGTGGCCGACAGACCCGCGTTCTCGACCAGTTCCGGTTTCAATCCGGACGCGACCGAGCGCAGCACCCGCGCCGCCTCGGCCTGGTCGGGTTGCTGCCCCGGGTCGGCGAGGGCCATCTGCCGGAGGGTTTCCAGGGCGTGGGCGAGCTTCTCCACCTGGTCGACGAGCCTCGGGTTCAGGATCTCGTCGTCCCGCACCAGCGAGAGTGAACGTCGCGCCAGTACCCGGATGTTGCGCAGGGCATTGTCGAGGGGGTCCGCGGCGGCGGTCAGCCGTTCGAGTCGGCTGCGGGTATTCCAGTACAGCGGCGAGATGCGGCTGATCTCCCGGCCGCCGGCAAGGTGGGTCCGGAGGGTGTCGATGGACGCCTGGGTGGCCCGCGCCTTCCGCAGCGCCTCCTCGATGGGCTTGTCGTCGTTGGCGATCAACCCGTCGGCCACCAACTGCATCACCTCGGACGCGGTCCCGAGAACGTTGGCGGCGTACTTCCGCGCCCGGCCCACGGGATGCGTGGGTATCAGTGCGACGACGGCGATGCCCACCAGACCACCGGTCAGGGCGTCCACCATGCGGTTGATACCCGCGGCACCCCCCGGCGGAAGCAGCGTCGCCACGAGCACCGCGGAGTTGCCCGCCTGCATCGAGAAGATAGGGCCGCTGTTCAGCAACACCGCCGTCGACATCGCCAGCGCCACGACGAGCGCGATCTGCCAGGCACCGCTTCCGATGACGGAAACGATGAGGTCGCCGACCCCGATCCCGATCGTGACCCCGGCCACCAGCTCGACGGAACGCCGCAAGCGGGCACCGAGAGACAACCCCAGCGACACCACCGCCGCGATCGGCGCGAAGAACGGCGTCGGGTGACCGATCACCACCGTGGCCACCCACCACGCCACTCCGGCCGCCACCGCACACTGCACGATGGGCAGCGCGGACACCCGCAGCCGCTGGACCGAGGTTCTCAGTCCGGTGCGGCTGCGGATTTTCGCCGAGCTGAGGGCGTTAACCGACGCCAAGCGCTTCGGCGGCGCGGGGATCGCAGTCCTCGAGCAGGTCGAGGCAGCGCGCGTACTCGTCCGTCTCGCCGATCGCCTTCGCGGCCTTCGCCAGGACGGCGACGCACCGGAGGAACCCACGGTTGGGTTCGTGGCCGTAGGGCACCGGGCCGAAGCCCTTCCAGCCGTTGCGGCGCAACTGATCGAGGCCACGGTGGTAGCCGGTGCGTGCGTAGGCGTACGCCGCGATGGTCTCCTCCGCGTCGAAGGCCGCCTCGGCCAGGTAGGCCCATGCGATCGATGCGGTGGGGTGGGCGGCTGCCACGGAAGCCGGATCCTCGTGGTTCAACAGGGCCGACTCGGCCTCGTCGTCCCCGGGAAGCAGCGTGGGCTGTGGTCCGAGAAGGTCACCGAAAGACGTCATGCGCCTATTGTGCCCCCGCCGCAGCGCCGTCACTGCGTCGGCCCGCGTCCGGGACGCGCCCTGTCGTGGTCTCCCAGGACGCACGATGTCGTTAGGCTGCCCCCAACGTTCATTTCTCTGCAGACCGAGGGGCAACGCGTGCAGGACCCGAAGAAAGACGAATCGACTCCGAAACCGGCGGCGGACACACCGTCCGACGCGGGCGCGGCGAACTCCACCGAGAAGCCGGCCACCGGCGGCGACGCGGCCGCGAAGTCGGCGGCATCGGAACCCGCCGCACCCACGGCGAAGTCGCCCGAGCCGAAGCCCCCGCAGAAGAAGGTCCCGGAGAAGGCGGACCGGCAGAAACCCGAGGAACCGCAGGCCCCACTGCCCAAGCCACCGGCACCGCGCCCGAAGGCCGCGAAACCGGAGGAGAAGGCGTCCGAGGCGGCCACGACGGCGATCCCCATGCAGAAGGGCGCGCCCGCGTCACCCGACGCGGAGACGGTCGCGATTCCCCTGACGAAACCCGCGGTCCCGGCGACACCTCCGCCGCCCCGCCCCGCCGCCTCGGCGAACCAGTCTCGGCCGAACCCGGCTCAGCAACGCCAGAACTCGCGGCCGGTGCCTCCGCCGCCCGCTCCCCCGCGGCCGGCGCCCGCCCCGCCGAAGGCCGCACCGCAGCGGGTGCTGCCGCCCCAGCAGAGCGCGCCGCAGCGTGTCGCCGCAGCGCAGCAGCCCCCGAAGAAGCACGGCAAGGCGTGGCTGTTCGCCGCGATCGCCGCCGGCGTCATCGTCGTCGCCGCCATCGCGGTCACCGGTGTGATCGTCTACAACAACAACCAGGCCGAGAACTCCCCTGAGGCCCAGGTGCAGGGAACGATCGACACGTTCGTCGCGGCACTCACCCAGGGCGATCTGGCGACGTTGCGCACCAGCACCTGCGGCAGCCTCGCCGAGTACTACCAGGGCATCTCCGATCAGGACTTCGCTGAGGTCCACCAGGTCGCCGTCACGCAGCAGAACATCCCGGTGGTCGGCGGCGTCGACGCCGTGCAGATCACCGGTGACACCGCCATCGCCCAGGTGAAGGCGCACACCGCCGCCAACCCCAGCGAGCAGTCGTGGCGCACATTCAACCTCGAGAAGGTCGACGGCACCTGGAAGATCTGCGACCCCCGATAAACGACTGTGCGCCTTTCCGGTAGCGGTGACCACCGGAAAGGCGCACGAGCGCGAAGCGCCTATCCGGAGACGGAACGTCCCGCGGACTTGAGGTCGTTGCAGGCCTCGATGACGCGAGCAGTCATGCCGGCCTCCGCCTTCTTGAGGTAGCTGCGCGGGTCGTAGTACTTCTTGTTGCCGACCTCGCCGTCGATCTTCAGGACGCCGTCGTAGTTCGCGAACATGTGGCCCACGATGGGACGGGTGAACGCGTACTGGGTGTCGGTGTCGACGTTCATCTTGACGACGCCGTAGTTCAGCGCGGCCTCGATCTCCGACTTCAGCGAGCCCGATCCGCCGTGGAAGACGAAGTCGAACGGCTGCGAGCTGTCGGACAGCCCCAGCTTGGCGGCGGCGACCTTCTGGCCGGTCTCGAGCACCTCGGGGCGCAGCTTCACGTTGCCGGGCTTGTAGACGCCGTGCACGTTGCCGAACGTGGCGGCCAGCAGGTACTTGCCGTTCTCGCCGGTGCCGAGCGCGTCGACGGTCTTCTCGAAGTCCTCGGGCGAGGTGTACAGCTTGTCGTTGATCTCGGCTTCCACACCGTCCTCTTCACCACCGACGACGCCGATCTCGACCTCGAGGATGATGTTGGCGGCCTTCGCCTTCGCGAGGAGTTCCTGGGCGATCTCCAGGTTCTCGTCGATCGGCACGGCCGAACCGTCCCACATGTGGGACTGGAAGAGGGGGTTGCGGCCCGCCTCGACGCGCTGGCGCGAGATCTCGAGCAGCGGACGGACGAAGGTGTCGAGCTTGTCCTTGGGGCAGTGATCGGTGTGCAGGGCGATCGTGACGTCGTACTTCGCGGCGATCACGTGAGCGAACTCGGCGAGTGCGACCGCGCCGGTCACCATGTCCTTGACACCCAGGCCCGAACCGAACTCGGCGCCACCCGTCGAGAACTGGATGATGCCGTCACTGCCGGCATCCGCGAAGCCCTTGATGGCGGCGTTGATGGTTTCGGAAGAAGTGCAGTTGATGGCGGGGAAGGCAAAGGAGTGCTCCTTGGCCCGACCAAGCATCTCGGCGTAGACCTCGGGAGTCGCGATTGGCACGGCGGCAGTCCTCCATAAAGAGTCGATTTCGGCGCGCGCGATCAGCGCGGCGCCCGATGTGGTCCTAGCAGTATGGCAATACCGGTAGCGTACGTCTCCCGGTGGCTGTCGCGGCACCCTGATTCGGCCCGTCCGCGACACGGCGGAAACTCCATGACCTGCAGTATTCCGACAGTCGGGGATTACGCCGGTACGCTGAGGGCCGTGATTGTGCAGGCAGCATCGGATTCCGTGACCAACCTCGCGTTGTTGCCGGGATTCCTAGACCCGGTGAACCTCCTCAACTCCTTCGGCACCTGGGTGCTCGTCGGACTCCTCGCGGTCGTCTTCATCGAGTCGGGATTGCTGTTCCCCCTGCTCCCCGGAGACTCGCTCCTCTTCACCGCGGGTCTCATTGCGGCGTCGAAGTCGACGGAGATCGAACCGTTCGCCCCCATCGGGGTGCTGCTGATTCTGATCCCGATCGCCGCCATCCTCGGCGACCAGGTGGGCTTCTTCATCGGCAGCAAGGGCGGAACCGCCCTGTTCAAGTCCGACGACGCACGATTCTTCAAGAAGAAGTACATCGACGAGTCGCACGCCTTCTTCGAGAAGCATGGCCCGATCACGATCATCCTGGCCCGGTTCGTTCCGATCGTGCGCACGTTCGCGCCGGTCGTCGCGGGTGCGTCGCGGATGAAGTACTCGCTGTTCCTCACGTACAACATCGTGGGTGGCGTCCTGTGGGGCGCCGGCGTCACGCTGCTCGGCTACCTGCTCGGTCAGATCGAGTTCATCCGCGACAACGTCGACGTCATCTTCCTGCTGATCGTCTTCGTGTCCGTCCTGCCGATCATCATCGAGGTGGGCAAGCGCATCCTGAAGTCCCGCCAGAGCGTGGACGCCACGGCCGAGGACGCGCAGCCTGTCACCACCCCCACCGATCCGACCTCCTGAAATCGATCGGGGTAACGCACTGACGATGGTCATCACGGCATCAGGCAGCTTCGGGCCTCTCGTCTCGGCCGGTCCAGCGCTGGTCTGGGTCGTCGTCCTCGCGTTCGTGTTCATCGAGTGCGCCGTGATCCTGGGCCTTTTCCTGCCCGGCGACTCGATGCTGATCACCGCCGGAATCGTGCTGGCCAACCACGCGTCCGGCGCGGGCCACGTATGGGCGCTGTCGGTCGGGGCGATGATCGCCGCCATCTGCGGAAACCAGGTGGGGTACGTCATCGGTCACCGCACCGGCAACCGCATCCACGCCCGCAAGGGCGGGAAGTATCTCAACTACGCCAACCTCCACAAGGTGAATGTCCTGCTGGAGAAGCACGGCTTCTGGGCAGTTCTCGTCGCCCGCTGGATTCCGTGGATCCGCACCCTGTGCCCGCTGGTCGCCGGTGCGGCCAAGATGAACCACACCAAGTACACGATCGCCAGCAGCATCGGCGCCGTCTTCTGGGCGCCTGTACTGCTACTCATCGGCTTCTACTTCGGCTCGTTCCTCGACCGGGTGTCGTGGCTGATGCCGGCGGTGCTCGCCGGGATGGTCACACTGCTGGTGATCGGCACGGCCCTCGGGGTGTGGCACTACCGGCAGGAGATGGCGCGGCCACCCGAAGATGTGGCCGTCGAGGAAGTTCTCGACTAGTACTGCGCTCCTCGACTAATACCGTGCTCCTCGACTAGCGCTGATGCGCCGCGTCTCACGCGGGCAGCGGGTCGTCGAACCGGACCCACGCCGCCGGCACACGGGCAGCGTCCGCCGGCGCCCGATGTCACATTCGTCTACTCGAACGGAACGAATGTCACATCGGGCGCGAGCGGAACCGGGGCGCGCGCCGGACCGGGCCGGGCGAGCCTGGACGGGGACTATTGCGCGACGGTGCCGGACGCCGCCGCGTACTGGCTCTCGGGGCGCGGCAGTCCGAAGTGATCGCGCAGCGTGGTGCCCGCGTACTCGGTGCGGAACAGTCCACGCTCCTGCAGGATCGGGACCACCTTCTCCGCGAACACCTCCAGCCCACCCGGGTAGTACGGCGGCATGACGTTGAAACCGTCCGCTGCGCCCTGGGTGAACCATTCCTCGATGGTGTCGGCCACCTGCACGGGCGTTCCGACGACCACGCGGTGTCCGCGCGCACCGGCGAGGCGGTGCAGCAGTCCCCGCAGCGTCGGGTTCTCCCGCTCGACGATCCCGGCGATCACCTGCAGGCGGCTCTGCTGGTTGTCGGTGACGTCGCCGGCGTCCCCGAACAGTCCGGCGGGCACGGGAGCGTCCAGTTCGAGGTGTCGCACGCTCGAGCCCGTGAGGCTCTCGAGCTGGGCGAGCCCGTACTCGGGCGACGTGAGTTCGTTGAACTCGCGTTCCAGTTCCCGGGCCTCGGCCTCGGTGTCGCCGAGGAACGGGCTGATGCCGGGAAGGATCTTCACGTGGTCCGGGTTACGGCCGTACTGCGTCACGCGCTGCTTGACGTCCGCGTAGAAGGCCTGCCCGTCCGACAGTCGCTGGTGCGCGGTGAAGATGGCCTCCGCGTACTGGCCCGCGAACGCGCGACCCTCGTTGGACGCACCCGCCTGCACCAGCACCGGATGGCCCTGCGGGGAGCGGGGCGCGTTGAACGGTCCGCGCACCCGCAGGTGTCGGCCGACGTAGTTGATCTCGTGGATCTTCGACGGGTCCGCGTAGATCCCGCTGTCCTTGTCGATCAGGATGGCGTCGTCTTCCCAGCTGTCCCACAGCTTGACGGTCGCGTCGACGAACTCCCGCGCCCGCGCGTAGCGGTCGGCGTGGTCGGGGTGCCGCGGCAGACCGAAGTTGGCGGCCGCCAGATCGGTTCCGGTGGTCACGATGTTCCAGCCGGCCCGGCCGCGGGAGATGTGGTCGAGGGAGGCGAAGAGCCGCGCGAGGTTGTAGGGCTCGAAGTACGTCGTGGACGCGGTCGCGATCAGCCCGATCCGTTCGGTGGCGGTCGCGATGGCCGTCAGCAGCGTGATGGGCTCGAGCGCTCCGGCGGCACCGTGTTCGACGTCGCTGCGCAGGGCCGGGCCGTCGGCGAAGAAGATCGCGTCCAGCTTCGCGGCCTCCGCGGTGCGCGCGATGTCCTGGAAGTAGGAGACGTCGTACAGCCGTTCGGGCGTGGTGAGCGGGTGACGCCACGCCGACTCGTGGTGTCCGGCCGGGTAGATGAACGCGTTGAGACTCAGCTGCCGCTGTTGATCTGACATAACGACCTGTCTAACAGCGGCGAAACCGCGGCGACACGGTTAAGTTTCGCGTGATTCGAACCGTCGCCTAGCGTCGCGGGTACCCCGCGGCCGACACCATGTGCGCGGCCTCCATCAGCATCCAGCCACCGAGCTGGACGGACAGGTCGCGTTCCGGAATGCCCGACGACCGGACGGTGCCGCCGGTGAACGTGGCGATTCCCCCACCGAACCCGGGTAGCTGCGCCTGCCTGGTCCAGTCGTGGCCGAACAACGGCTGTCCCTCGATCTGCAGCCGGTTCTCCCACGCCGCTTCCGCGGACGTCAGCACGAGCTGGGCGGCGATCTCCCGCGCCCGGATGTCGGCCGGCGACTCCCACGGCAGCATCACCGCGGTCAGCGCCAGATACCGCGCGAGGATCCCGTTGAACAGCCCACCGTCTCCCCCACCGCCGCCGCCGATGACGCCCTGGGGTGCGAGGTGCTCGTCGATGGCGTCGACCAGCCGGTGGGTCCGATTCCGGTGCCGCGGCGATCCGAGGCGGACGGCGAGTTCGGTTTCGAGTCCGAGCACGACCCCCTGGCAGTACGAGTAGACGTTCCTTTCGATTTCGCCGCCGGGGTGGATGCCGTCGACGATCAGATCGGTGTGCACGTCCCGCAGTGTGTCGTCGATCCAGTCCGCCGTGGCCTGGGCGCGCCACAGCTTCCCGGTGCGCGCCAGCATGATCCCGGCGGGACCGTTGGCCGGGGCGTTGTAGAAGTTCGACCCCTTGCGCCACGGGATGCCGCCCCCGGCCTCGGGAGCCCAGGCGTCGAACAACTGCGATTCGAGTGCCTGCACCGCATTCCTGTTGTCTATGAAGTGCATTCGCTGGGCGCGCTCCAGCGCGATCCCCAGCCAGGCCATGTCGTCGTAGTAGTTGTTGGTCCAGCCCGACAGGTTCCGCAGGCGGTGGCTGCGCGCAAGTTTCACGATGCGACGCCGCCGCCGCGGAGTCGGGTCCCGTTCGAGCGCGTCGACGGCGCAGTCGAGCAGGTGGGCCTGCCACCAGTAGTGCCAGCTGAGGAACAACCGCTCGCGCCGCACCGCCGGCCAGGCGACGACGCCCAGCGTGGTGCCCGGGAGCGCCCACAGCCGGCGAAGATGCCTGCTCACCACCGCTTCTTCAGCGGCGTCCGCGCGCGCCGACCACGTGTCCTGCATAAGAGTTGATCTTTCCTATTCGCCGGGGGTTCCGCTACCAGGCGCGGTCGAGGTCGGCGTGCTGACGAACCCACGCATGCATGGCGATTCCCGCGGCGACACCCGCATTGATGCTGCGGGTGGAACCGAACTGGGCGATCGACACCGTCATCGCCGCAACCTCTTTCGCCTGATCCGTCACTCCCGGCCCCTCCTGCCCGAACAGGAGGACGCAGTCGCGCGGCAGACTCGCCGTCTCCAGCGGCACCGACCCGGGCGTGTTGTCGACAGCCACGATGGTGAGACCCCGCTCCCGCGCGAATTCCACGAGACCCTCGACGTCGGGGTGGTGCAGGACGTGCTGGTACCGATCGGTGACCATGGCGCCGCGCCGGTTCCAGCGCCGGCGTCCCACGATGTGGACCGCGGCGGCGGCGAATGCGTTGGCGGTGCGGACCACCGTCCCGATGTTGGCGTCGTGTCCGAAGTTCTCGATGGCCACGTGCAGCGGGTGGCGGCGGCGGTCGATGTCCGCGACGATCGCCTCACGTGTCCAGTACCGGTACGCGTCGACCACGTTGCGGCGATCGCCTCCGGTCAGCAGTTCGGGGTCGTACCGCGGGTCGGTGGGGGCGGGGGTGTCGTGTTCGTCGGACCACGGGCCGACCCCGTTCGGGTTCTCACCCCATTCGGTGGGACCCGACTCGGCGTCCTCCACCTGCACCGACTCCACCTGCCCTGCCTCGACTCCGCTCACGGCGTCAGAACGTCTTGTTCGAATCGGGGGCGACGGTGAACCCGTGCGAGGTCTCGTCGTTGGTGCAGGTGACGGCTGCGGCGGTGGTGCTGCACGTGTAGCCGAGTTTCGTCAGTTTCGCCCCGGCGGGCAACGCCGCGTCCGGTTCGTCTCCGCCCGAGGTGTAGACGAGGCCGCCGGCGCACATGAACGAGGCCTCGCCGTCGTTCTCGACGCGGATGCCGTGACCCCAGTCGACCATGCAGTCCGCCGGACGCGGCGGCACCGGGCTCGTCGAGCCCTGGCACCCGGCCTCGGTGCGGTTCGGCAGCTTGATGATGCCGCACTGGAACCCGCCGTCCGGGGACGTGAAGAAATACGACTCGTTGTGCTCGTACGGCACGTCGACGAGCGTCGTGGTCGGCGCTTCCGTCGTCGTGGTCGGGGGCGCGATCGTCGTGGTCGTGGTCGTCGGCGGAACCGTGGTCGTGGTGGTGGTCACAGGGGCCGCAGCGGTGGTCGTGGTCGTCGGCGGAGCCACCGCGTCCGAGGACCCACCACACCCTGCGAGCATCACGGCCGAGCCAATGCTCAGACACACCAACGACACCCGACGCCACGCCATACGGCCACCTCCACACACGCTTACCTGCTGCCGACACTGCACTCTAACGGCAGTCCGCCGACGGGGCCGCCTCGGTGAGGTCGGGACGGGTTAACCTGGAGGTGGAGGCTATCGATGAATCATCAGCGCATCGTGCGGACGGTCTGCTTCATCACGGTCGGCTACGTCATCGTCCTCGCCGTCTGGCTGGGATGGTTGATCGAGCACACCCCGCCGGCCACCATCCCGTACCAGATCATGGGATTGGTCGCCGCCTTCGGTTCGGCGCTGGGATTCGGCATGATGGCGGCCGAGCGGCCCTCCCGAGCCGACCGCAAACTCGAACGGCACGGACTCGAGGGCTGGGCCCGCATCGAGCACGTCACCCCGATTCGCCCCACTCCCGGCAACGGGGAGCTCACCGAACTGGACCTCCGACTGACCGTGCCCGGTTCGGAGAGCTACGCCGGCCGGGTGGTCTACGAGGTGCGACGCGAGAACGCCACGCGCTTCGTGCCCGGCGAAACGATCACCATCCTGGTGGATCCGAAGGACCGGGACCACATCATGCTCTGCCCGTGACCCGGCGCCCGAGGGCGAGCATCCCCTCGACGAGCAACAACTGGGCCGCCGCGTAGCTGGCGAGGATCCCCCCTTCGGCCGCGGCCCTCCCCCGGTCTCCGCGGATGAACAAGCGCCGCACCACGATCAGGCCGTCCGAGGTGGTGAACAGCATTCCGCCGACGCCGAGCCAACTGCGCCGGTCGGGTCCCGGCACCGCCACGTTCGCGACGACGTTCGCGCCGGGCGCGAGGGACGGATCGGCCGACAGCGTCGACGTGGTGCCGAGCAGCGCCCCGTACACGGTCAACGGTGCCGCGACCTCCTTCGCCCGGCTGCGGAGCAGGGACGCCGCGCCCGCCCAGCCGGCCAGCCGGGGAATCGCCGCGGGTGCGGTGGGCCGGGCGCCTCGGCGCAGCAACAGCGCCGCGTACGCGGCCTGCATGACGGCGAACGAGGAGGCGCCGCGCACCAGGCGGGCGTCGTCGTCCGGGTCGATCATGAAGACGTCGCCCACGGTCGCGGCCGCCAGACCGGCGAGGAGGAGGGCGGCGTCGGCGGGGCCGGTGTCCGCTCGTCGCCGCAGGACTCGTACGGCGAGCGCGGGTGCGATCAGTGGTTTCGCGACCCGCTGCACCCGTTCTCGCCCGGTGACCGCTCCGACGACGGTGGCCAGCGTCGCCCCGGCGAACACCGCGTGCTCGACACCCCAGTTGTACTTCGACTTCACGTCTTCCTCCCACACTTGCCGACGTGCCGAGGTTACCGGCCCGAACAGTGGTTGACTGGAGAGCGGACGCGACGGACAATCCGCAATTGTGAGGCACAGGTGATGGCAAAACAGGCGCGCGCGGCGGCCACCCGCCATCAGGTGCTCGAAGGTGCGGCACTCAGCTTCGAGAAGCTCGGGTACGGCGGCGCGAGCCTGAGCGGCATCCTCTCCTACGCCGATGTCACGAAGGGCGCCTTGTACTTTCATTTCGAGTCCAAGGAGGCTCTCGCCTGGGCGGTGATCAAGGAACAGCACGCCATGGCGATGCTGGCGGCGCAGCGCGTGCTCGCGACGGCGCAGTCGCCGATGGAGGCGATCCTGTTGTGCGCCAAGGAGATGGCGCGCCAGCTGCTGACCGAGCCCATCGTGCGCGCCGGCGTGCGACTCACCCTGGAGCTCGGCACGTCCCGTGGTCCGGCCACCGACCCGTACATCGACTGGACCGATACCCTCGTCGCTCTCGCCGGCAAGGCGAGGCAGGCGGGCGAACTGCGCGAGTCCGTCGATCCCGCGGCGCTCGCCCGGTTCCTGGTCAGTTCGTTCACCGGAATGCAATTGGTGTCCGAGGCGCTGACCGGACGCGCCGACCTGTACGAGCGCCTGGCCGACATGTGGGCGCTGCTGCTGCCCTCGATCGCGTCGCCCGACATGCTGCCCCGCCTGCTCGAACTCGCCGCGTTCCGCGACGACGTCGCTTCCTGACGCGAACTCAGACTCCCGGCGGCCTCGGATCCGGGGATGCGGGGGCGGCCTGCGGAAGGTCGAGCGGCTGCGACTGCGTCGGCGCCGTCTGGACGACGGCAATGCGCGGACCGGCCGGAGGTGCATCCACCGAGCAGATCGTTCCGAAGACGCCGAGTCCGCCGAACAACGCCAGTAACCCGTAGGCCAGGTACGTCGACGTCCGTTCGACAGCCGATTTGGATTCACCCTCCGACACCGCGGCGGTACGCCGCAGGTAGACGGTCCGGGTTTCGCGGGGCATTCGAGTGAGTTCAACCATGTGGCTCTTCTTCGCCTGATTCGTCGGTGCGGGGGTGTCGGGTCGACGCTTCGAGTGTGTCGTGATGCCGCGCGGGTGTCCGTACCCCCAAGGGATGGAATCAGTGACACCCAGGGGTTCGGCGGCCCGCGGTGGAAGCGACGAGCGAGCGGTGGTTATGATCCGGACCACACTGATGTTGTACGCAATGCGGGATCATTGCCCGCTTTGCGTACATCGCGCGAGTATTGCCGGAGCAGGAAGGCCTCGAATGACGACCACCGAGGAACCGACTCGCAGCGAGGACGTGCCGACCCGCACCCCTCGCTTCGAACGACCACCGTGGCCGCCCGCCGGCCCGCGCCGCCTGATCGGCGACCTCGGCGGGACCTACGTCGCCAACGGGCTGATCGGGTTGATCTTCTCCGCGACGGGGCCCGTCGCCGTGATCCTGGCCGCCGGTTCCGCGGGCGGACTGTCGCCCCAGCAGATGGCATCGTGGATCTTCGGCGTCTTCTTCCTCAACGGCATCCTGACCGCGCTCGCCAGCTGGCTGTACCGTCAGCCGCTCGCGTTCTTCTGGACGATCCCCGGCACGATCATCGTCGGTGGCTCGCTCACACACTTGTCGTGGCCCGAGGTGCTCGGCGCGTTCGTCGTCAGCGGAGTCCTCATCCTCGCCCTCGGCCTGACCGGGCGGGTGCGGCAGGTGATGGCCATGCTGCCGATGCCGATCGTCATGGCCATGGTGGCCGGAGTCTTCCTGAAGTTCGGTACCGACCTGGTCCGTGCCGTGGGAACCGATGCGGCCGTTGCCGTTCCGATGGTCGTCGCGTTCGTCGTCCTCGGGTCCCGGGCCGCGTTCGGCCGGTGGATGCCGCCCATCCTCGGGGCCCTGCTCGTCGGCGCTGCCGCGGTGGCGATGACCGGTCGATTCCACCTCGACGGTGCGGATACGCACTGGATCGCGGCACCGATGCTGCAGGCCCCGCAGTTCACCTGGCAGGCGATCGCCGAACTGGTGGTCCCGCTGACGATCACGGTGATCGTCGTGCAGAACGGCCAGGGTGCGGCCGTGTTGAAGTCGGCCGGTCACGCGGCACCCATGAACGTCGCCACCGTCGCGTGCGGGATCTGGTCGCTCGCCTCGGCCGCGGTCGGCGCCGTCTCCACCTGTCTGACGGGGCCGACCAACGCCCTGCTGGTGGCATCGGGGCAGCGCGTGAGGCACTACACGGCCGCCGTCGTCTGCGGTGTGCTCGCGATGGTCGTCGGCGTGTTCGCCCCGTTGTTCGTTCAGCTGATGCTGGCCACCCCGGTCGCATTCGTCGCGACGCTCGGCGGGCTGGCGATGCTCAGGGCGCTCCAGGGTGCGTTCGTCGCCGCGTTCAGCTCCCGATACACGCTCGGTGCGCTCGTGACATTCCTGGTGACCGTGTCGAACGTGCAGTTCCTGAACATCGGGGCCGCATTCTGGGGGCTCCTCGCCGGACTACTGGTGTCCCGGGTGATGGAATCGGGCGATTTCCGGACCGCGTGATTGTCACCGCTTCCGCCGCCACCACCGGGTGACGGCCGGGGGTCGGTCCGGTTCCGGTTCCGGGCGCGCCGTCACCGGCGGCTTCCGTACCGGCCTGCCCTGCTCCCGCCAGGTGACGACGACCTCGTCCGCGTCGACGGGGCTCACCGGGATCCGTGGACCGGAGGGCGCCCGCAACCAGGCGACGATCTGCAGGTTGAGCTGGGCGACCACGTCCCGCACCGCCTGTTCGGACGGCAGACCCCGGATCGTGTCGGGCAACCGTTCGATCTCCTTGCGCAACTGCAGCGGCGTGGGGAGCAACGAGTCGGTGGGCAGATTCTCGCGGCGGAGGTAGTTCTTCACCCACCACAGTTCGTCGTCGACGTCGCCGGCGGGAATCGGTTTACCGGCGCCGGGGAGATCGTCGAAGTCGCCGCGCTCCTGAGCCAGCCGGATCTGCTTGTCGATCCAGCTCTCGAAGCTCACCCCGGGAGGTTTGCGCTCGGTCACGAACGCCATTCTTCCAGCGCCGGGTTCAGCCCGCTTCGGGATCGGCTCCCGTGTAGAACGCGGTCGTCCGGTCGCCTGCCGCGATCACAGGTGAGTACCTCGCCACCGGCGTTGCCCTCGAGCCGGTAGCGGCCATGCAGGCGCAGATCACCCGTCACCGGGATCATCGATCGCTCTCTCGTGTCGTGTCGCTTCCGTCCTCACCGGACAGTCGTTTCTCGCGCCGCCCGCGCGCACTTGCCATTGCGCATTCTTCCTTTTACTGTGACACCTCGTCTCAGTTAACTATACCCGCCGCCGGATACCAGACCCAGCACCCCCTTCGCCACCTCAGGAAAGACACGATGATCGAGATCCATCACACCGCCGTCGCCGGCGCACCGGTCGCAGTCGCGTTCGATTACGTCGACGACTACCACCACGTTCCGTCCTGGCTGTTCGGGATCACCCGATTCGATCCGATCGGCGAACGGGATCGCGGGCTCGGCGCGGTGTACGACGCCGCCATGAAGATCGGACCCAAGACCCTCGGCTCGGTCGTGAAGGTCACCGGGTGGGAGCAGAATGCGCTGATCGAACTCGAGGCCGTCGACGGTCTCTACACGCACTCGCGGTGGCAGTTCGAGGCCGTCGGCGCGACCGAGACCCGCCTGACCGTCGACTTCCGCTACGACCTTCCCGGCGGACTCGCAGGCAAGGCGCTCGGCAGGATCATCGAACCGTTCGTCGCGCAGGCGATCCGCCACACCGAGGCCACGCTGCGGCGTCAGATGGAGGAAGGCGCGGGCCGGTCGGCCTGACCCGCGTCACGGCCTCCGTGCCGCTGTTCCCCTCGTGTGACGAGTGGAACAGCCGGCACCTGTATACATAGATAGTTAGCCTATGTAACATCTTTTCCATGGACGACGACACACGGCTGCAGAGCCTGCTCGTCGACCTGGTCACGAATTCTCACCGATTCACCAGGCTCGCGAGCTCCTTCGGATCCGAGGATCACCCCCGGCCGTGGACACGTGCGCTCGCCCTGCTCGACGACCACGGCGAGCTCCGCATCAGCGAGTTCGCCCGCATCGACCGATGCTCGCAACCGTCCGCCACCGCCCTGCTCCAGAAGCTGGCCGACCGCGGCTACGTAGCCCGCCGGCCCGACCCGGACGATGCCCGGGCGGTCCGAGTGTCCATCACGAACCCGGGACGCGAATGGCTGACCGTCGCCCGCCACGAGATCGCGGGCGCACTCGCCCCGCACTTCGCGGACCTCGAAGCCGAGCAACTCGAACGACTGACGCAGGGCCTGTCGGAACTGCGGTCGATCGTCCAGTCGTCAGCCCGTTCCTGACAACCCACCGTCACAACACCCCGACGTACCCCGAAGGAGGTGGCCGTGAGCACCACGACCGTCACGAACAGCACATCCAGCGAGGCACCGCCAAGCCTCCTCCACCAGCCGAAATCGGTCTGGGCAGTCGCCTTCGCCAGCGTCATCGCCTTCATGGGAATCGGCCTCGTGGACCCCATCCTCAAGCCCATCGGCGAACAACTGGACGCGACGCCGTCCCAGGTGTCACTGCTGTTCACCAGCTACATGCTGGTCACCGGCGTCGCAATGCTCATCACCGGAGTGGTGTCGAGCCGGATCGGCGCCAAGAAGACGCTCCTCACCGGTCTCGCCGTCATCGTCGTGTTCGCGGCGCTTGCCGGAAGCTCCGGCACCATCGACCAGATCGTCGGTTTCCGCGCCGGCTGGGGCCTGGGTAACGCCCTCTTCATCGCCACCGCGCTCGCAGCCATCGTCGGCGCGGCCAGCGGCGGCGTCGCACGGGCCATCATCCTGTACGAGGCCGCACTGGGCATCGGCATCGCCGTCGGCCCGCTGGTCGGCGGAGTCCTCGGCAACATCAGCTGGCGCGCACCGTTCTTCGGCGTCGCCGCCCTGATGGCCGTCGCGTTCATCCTCATCGTCGTGATGCTGCCATCCGCCCCGAAACCGGAGCACCGCACGTCGATCGCCGCGCCGTTCCTCGCCTTGCGCCACCGCGGCCTGTTCACCGTCGCGATCACCGCACTGCTCTACAACTACGGCTTCTTCACACTGCTCGCGTACACGCCGTTCCCGCTCGACATGGGCACGTACTCGATCGGATTCATCTTCTTCGGGTGGGGACTCGCACTGGCGATCGCATCGGTGTTCCTCGCCCCGCGGCTGCAGCGACGCTTCGGCACCCTGCCGATGATGATGCTGGCCCTGGCGCTGTTCGCCCTCGACCTCGCCATGATGGCCGCATTCACCGACAGCAAGACCGTGCTGATCGTCGGTGTCGTGCTCGCCGGGCTCTTCCTCGGTGTCAACAACACCCTCATCACCGAGACCGTGATGATCTCCGCTCCCGTCGAGCGGTCGACGGCGTCCGCGGCGTACAGCTTCGTCCGCTTCGTCGGTGGCGCCGCAGCACCGTGGGTCGCGGGCAAGCTCGGTGAGAGCAACATGCACATGCCGTTCTGGGTCGGCGCCGCCTGCACCGCCGCCGCGATCCTCGTGCTGGCGACCGGACGCAAGGTCCTCGCCCACGTCGACGACCACGACCCGGAACCGCACAGCGTCGAGGAAGCACTGGCCGTCACGGCCGCCGACGCCGACTGACAACCCCAGGTGAGTGGCGAAGTGTGCCCCGGCACGCTTCGCCACTCACCTGTGTGGTCAGAGGTTCAGGTCGGGAAGACCGAGCAGCGAGCGGTACTCGAGCCCCTCGGCCGCGATGATCTCGTCGGCCCCGGTCGCCCGGTCGACGACAGTCGCGACACCGACGACGATCGCCCCGACGTCCCGCAGCGCCTTCACCGCGGTGAGTGGGGAGTTACCCGTGGTGGTCGTGTCCTCGACCACCAGGACGCGCTTGCCGACGACGTCCGGACCCTCGATCTGCCGCTGCATCCCGTGCGCCTTCGCCGCCTTGCGCACCACGAACGAATCGATCGGCCTGCCCGGAGCGTGCATCACGGCCATCGCCACCGGGTCGGCGCCCATCGTCAGCCCGCCGACGGCGTCGAAATCCCAGTCCGCCACCAGTTCACGCAGCAGCTTCCCGATCAGCGGGCCGGCCTCGTGATGCAATGTGGCGCGGCGCAGATCCACGTAGTAGTCGGCTTCCTTGCCCGAAGACAACGTCACCTTGCCGTGCACAACAGCCAGCTCACGCACCAACGCGGCCAGATCCTCGCGATCACTCATGCCCGAAACCCTACCCAGTCCTACGTGCGGGCACGCCCCCGGCCGAACACGTTGGTCAACCGCCGGACCAGACTCTTCGGGACGAGACGACCGACGGTCGTGAGGACCTTGTACTGCACGCCGGGGATGCTGACGACCTTGCCGTTCTCCAGATCGGACAGCGACGCCGCGACCACCTGATCGACGCTCAGCCACATGGGCTTCGGAATCGAGCTCATCTCGATGCCCGCGCGCTCGTGGAACTCGGTGCGGATGAACCCGGGGCACAGCGCCTGGATCCGCACCCCCGTGCCGCCCAGCCCGTTCGCCAAACCCTCGGAGAACGAGATGACGTACGCCTTGCTCGCCGAATAGGTCGATCCCCGCCCGGACAGCAGGCCGGCAACGCTCGCCACGTTGACGACGGTGCCGTTGGCCGCCGCGATCATGCCGGGCAACGCCGCGCGGGTCAGCTGCATCACGGCGGTGACGTTGACGTCCAGCTGGGACTGCAACAGCTCCGGCGTCGCGGTCCAGAATTCACCCGAGGTGCCGAATCCAGCGTTGTTGACGAGCACCTCGACGCCCTTGCCGAGTCGCTGCGCCACTTCCTCGCGCCCGGACGCCGTCGCCAGATCGGCTTGCAGGATCTCGGATTCGGTGTCGAACAACGCCTTCATCTCGTCGGCGAGGGCGCGGAGGCGGGTCTCGTCACGGGCGACGAGCACGAGGTCGTAACCGAGAGAAGCGAACTTCCTCGCGAAGCCGGCACCGAGCCCCGAAGTCGGGCCGGTGACGAGGGCAACAGGTCGGGCGGAACTGGGGGGCGTCGACATACCGGTGACGGTAGCAAGGCACTGCCCGCCTGTGCGCGGTTGACGAGTCCTGGGACTCCTCAGGCACTCACGGGCGCGGAGCGCCTGGGGCCGGCTTGCGTGGTGGCGCGGGCCGCGCGTCAGCCGGGGCGCCTTCCCGCAGTCGCGGCCTGCTCGGGTCGTGATGCCCGCGGTCGAGTCCACGCGGCTCGGTGACCGGGGGCAGGACGTGCAGGATGCCGGACAGCCGGGCGACGGCCTCGATGGCCGAATCCCACTCCCGTCCGCTGCTGCCGATGGGCAGCGAACCGAGGGTCCATTCGCCTTCGCTCCACAGCATGTTCACGTGCGGCGGCACCGACTCGGTGAACGCGACCATGCGCTGATCGCAGACCCTGCGGGCGATCTCGAGGTCGGTGGCGAACACCACCCGCGGTCCGATGGCCCCGAGGAGTTCGAGATCCGAATCCTTCGGCGGCGGGGTCGACTTGAGCCGCAGGTCGATGTCGACGTCCGAACCCACCCGGCGACGCACCGCGACGATGGTCGCGGTCTCCTCGAGGTCGAACAGGATGAACGACTCACCCCGGCGTTCGCCCTTCACGACGTCGATGGCGCTGAGGTACTCCTGCTTGGCCAGTGCGGCGCGGTGGAACTGGGCCGGCAGCCGGTCTTCGACGTTGTCGTAGGTGTAGCCCTGGGCCTTGGCCCAGATCTGCCGCACCCGACCCGTCTGATCACGACGCGAGCGATCGAAATAGAGCAGCGCGCACGCGCCTGCGAGTGCGATCAACGCCAGTACGAACCACATTCCGGTCATCGATGATCAGCCTAGCGAGTCGACGGCGTAACGAGGGTAGGCGGTACCGGGACACCCCGTGTCGGTTTTGCCCGGACTCGTCAACTCAGTTGCCGCCGAGCTTCGGCAGTTCGGTGCTGATGATCGTCTCGGCCGTCATCGTGCCGTTCTCGACCTTCGTTCCCTGAACCATGACGGTGAATCCGGGCTTCAGGTCGGCGACCGTCGCGCCGTCGAGTGCGATCACATTCGTCTGCGCGTTCGTCTGGACCGTCACCTGGGAACCGCCGATGACGTCGAGGGTGAGAGTGGAGCCGTCGTTGGCGCTGATCGTTCCGAACGCGGCGCCCGCCGCGCCGATGGCCTCACCGATGCCGCCGGGGAGTTGGTCGAGCGGCGACTCCGACGTGGTCGACGGCGGTGGTGTCGTCTTCGGCGGCGCGGTGGTGGCGGGTGGTCGGGACGTAGTCGGGCCCGCCGCCGTGGTGCTCGAGGAGTTGTTCGGCGCGGTCGTGAAGAGGGCGACACCGAAGCCGATGACGGCGATCAGCAGCAGCGCCGCCGCCGCGGCCGCGATCCACGTGCCGATCCGGCGGGGCTTCTTCTCCCCGGCGCCCTCGGCGGCCGGCGCCTGGTACTGCGAGCCCGGGTACTGGGCGTTCGGGTACTGGGCGTTCGGGTACTGACCCGTCGGATAGCCGCCCTGGTACTGCTGGGCATCGTAGGGCGGGTACGCCTGGGTGGCGTTCGGCGGCGGAGCCTGCTGGTCGTACCGCGGGTCGTAGGCCGGGTAGGCCTGCGTCGGGTGGGGCTGATTCTGCCCGTACGCCGTGGTCGGGTCGGACGTGTAGAACTGCTCGGTCGGCCGGCCGGCCGGACCCATGTGCTCCGTGCGCTGCTCGGGCGAGCCGATGTTCTCGGTCGGCTGGTCCTGCCGCGACCAGGCTTGGGTGGGGTCGGACTCCGTTCCGTCCGGCGTCCACGACTCCGTGCCGTCCGGTCTCCACGACTCCGTGCCGTCGTACGCGCGTTCCTGCGGGGTACGCGGATCGTCGGGGTTCGTCATGATCGGCCCCTCCCTCGGGTTCGTGTGGCCGGTGTCCTGCAGTTACGGAGGGTCCAGGGTAACGGCGAAACTTAAGACATCGCTGTGAATACACAGGTGAGTGGCACGGTGTGCGGGAGCACACCGTGCCACTCACCTGGGGTGGTCAGCCGAGGACGAGCGCGTCCCCGGTCTCGGACACCTTGACGGGGACGGTGTCACCGTCCTTGACGTCACCGGCGAGCAGCAGCTTCGCGAGCTGGTCGCCGATGGCCTGCTGGATCAGCCGGCGCAGCGGCCGGGCCCCGTACATGGGGTCGTAGCCGCGCACGGCCAGCCAGAAGCGGGCCGAATCGGACACATCCAGCGTCAGTCGCCGCGCCGCGAGCCGGCGGGACAGCTGGTCGAGCTGGATGTCGACGATGGATTCGAGCTGCTCTTCGGTGAGCGGTTCGAAGATCACGACATCGTCGAGCCGGTTGATGAACTCCGGCTTGAACGCGCGCCGCACCGCATCCATCACCTGCTCGCGTGATCCACCCGCACCGAGGTTGGACGTGAGGATCAGGATGGTGTTGCGGAAGTCGACGGTGCGTCCCTGCCCGTCCGTCAGCCGGCCTTCGTCGAGGACGGCGAGCAGAATGTCGAAGACGTCGGGGTGCGCCTTCTCCACCTCGTCGAACAGCACCACCGTGTACGGACGCCGCCGCACGGCCTCGGTGAGCTGGCCGCCCGCCTCGTACCCGACGTATCCGGGCGGGGCGCCGACGAGCCGGGCCACCGAGTGCTTCTCGCTGTACTCGGACATGTCGATGCGGACCATGGCGCGTTCGTCGTCGAACAGGAAGTCGGCGAGGGACTTCGCGAGCTCCGTCTTGCCGACGCCGGTGGGTCCGAGGAACAGGAACGAACCGGTGGGCCGGTTGGGGTCGGCGACTCCGGCGCGGGCGCGGCGGACCGCATCCGACACGGCGACGACGGCCTCTTCCTGACCGACGACCCGCTTGCCCAGTTCGGACTCCATGCGCAGCAGTTTGGCCGTCTCGCCTTCCATCATGCGGCCGGCGGGAATGCCGGTCCATGCCGCGACCACGTCGGCGACGTCGTCGGGACCCACTTCCTCCTTGAGCATGACGTCACCGTCGGCGGCGGCTCCGGACTCGCGGGCCGCCTGCTCGAGTTCCTTCTCGAGCTGCGGGATGCGGCCGTACCGCAGCTCCGCAGCGCGCCCGAGGTCGCCGTCGCGTTCGGCGCGTTCCTCCTCGCCGCGCAGGGTTTCGAGCTGCTCCTTGACCCCGCGGACGGAGTCGATGGCCTGCTTCTCGTTCTGCCAGCGGGTGGTCAGCTGATTCAGCTTCTCCCGTTCGTCGGCCAGCTCCTGACGCAGCTTCTCGAGCCGGTCCTTCGACGCCGCGTCGGATTCCTTCTGCAGCGCCATCTCCTCGATCTCGAGGCGGCGGACGATGCGTTCGACGGAGTCGATTTCCTCGGGTCGCGAGTCGATCTCCATCCGCAGCCGGGACGCGGCCTCGTCCACGAGGTCGATCGCCTTGTCCGGGAGGAACCGGGACGTGATGTAGCGGTCGCTGAGTGTGGCGGCGGCGACGAGCGCGGAGTCGGTGATGCGCACACCGTGGTGCACCTCGTACCGCTCCTTGAGCCCGCGCAGGATGCCGACGGTGTCCTCCACGGACGGTTCACCCACCAGCACCTGCTGGAAGCGACGCTCGAGGGCGGCGTCCTTCTCGATGTACTTGCGGTACTCGTCGAGCGTGGTCGCGCCGACGAGCCGCAGCTCGCCGCGGGCGAGCATCGGCTTGATCATGTTGCCCGCGTCCATCGCCGACTCACCGGTGGCACCTGCACCGACGATGGTGTGGAGCTCGTCGATGAACGTGATGACCTGACCGGCCGAGTTCTTGATGTCGTCCAGGACGGCCTTGAGCCGCTCCTCGAACTCGCCGCGGTACTTGGCGCCCGCGACCATCGATCCGAGGTCGAGGGAGATCACCGACTTGCCGCGCAGCGATTCCGGAACGTCGCCTGCGACGATGCGCTGGGCGAGCCCCTCGACAATGGCCGTCTTGCCGACGCCGGGCTCGCCGATCAGCACCGGGTTGTTCTTGGTCCGGCGGCTGAGGACCTGCACGACGCGGCGGATCTCGGTGTCCCGGCCGATCACCGGGTCCAGCTTGCCGTTGCGGGCCAGGGCGGTGAGGTCGGTGGAGTACTTCTCGAGCGCCTGGTAGGTCCCCTCGGGATCCGGGCTGGTGACGCGGGCACTGCCGCGGACGGTGGTGAACGCGTCACGCAGCGCCTCGGGGGTGGCGCCGTGCCGCTTCAGCAGTCCCGCCACGTCCGACTCACCCGAGGCGAGTCCAACCATCAGGTGTTCCGTCGACACGTACTCGTCGTCGAGTTCGGTGGCGAGGTGCTGTGCTGCGGTGAGTGCGGCGAGGGCCTCGCGGCCGAGCTGCGGTGTGGTCGTGGCGCCCGTCGTCTTGGGGAGCCGGTCGACGAGATCCTGCGCTTCACGATGGACCACGGTGGGATCGACGCCGACCGCCTTGAGCAGCGGGGCGGCGATGCCGTCGGTCTGATCGAGCAGGGCCACGAGCAGATGCGCGGGCCTGATGTCGGGATTACCGGCCGACGACGCCGACTGGAGCGCAGCGGTCATCGCGGCCTGGGTCTTGGTGGTCGGATTGAACGAGTCCACTGGTCACCTCTTTGGCGTTGTAGAGCGGTTCGCCGCCCGCGGCCGTGGGGCGCGTGGCGACGCTGTCATCATTCTTAACGCGCGAAGGGTTGAGTCTGTTCCGCTCAACTTTGGAATTTTTCCGCTACCCCCATCATGTCGCCTTGCGACGCCTCGCGGGGCGAGATGTCAGGCCTCGATCGCGGCCGCCATCATCGGCCATGACGAGGCGAGGTCGTCCCGCCAGTACCCCCACGAGTGAGTGCCGACCGGCCGGAGGTCCACCGTCGCCGGGATGTCCAGGGCGTGGAGTTTCTCGGCCAGCCGCGTCGTGCAGTCGTTGGTGACGGCCTCGAGGACACCGCCCACGACGACCTGCGTCGCGAGAGTGCGCCGGTCGCCGCCGACGGTCTGGGCGTCGAGGGTGTCGTACGGTCCCGGTAGCCCGCTGCCGTTGGAGATGTAGAGGGTGGTGCCCCGAAGTTTCTCGGCGTTGACGTACGGATCGTTCGCGGCCCACAGCGGATCGTTTGCCGAACCCCACATGTTCTCGGGGTTGCCGCCGAAATCCGAGACCGTGATCTCGACGAACCGGCGAGCCACCGGGTCGCTCGTCATCGCGCACCCGCTGTACGCACCGACGCTCTCGTAGAGCCCGGGCCTGGAGATCGCGAGGTTGAGGACGCTGGTGGCCGACATGGACAGCCCGGCGATGGCGTTCTTCCCGCTCGTCTCGAGCGCCGAGTCCACGATGGGCGGCAGTTCCTTCGTCAGGAACGTCTGCCATTTGTTCCGCCCCAGCTTCGGGTCGTCACGCTGCCAGTCCGCGTAATAACTGGACTGCCCGCCGAACGGGATGACCACGTTGACATTCTTGTCGGAGAAGAATTTCTCGACGTCCGCCTTCTGCTCCCAGCCGTACCGTTCGGAGTTCCCCTCCACGCCGCCGAGCATGTAGACGGTGGGGCGCTTCTCCGACGTGGCCCGGATGACACGGACGGTGACGTCCTTGTCCATGGCGGTCGAATGGACGGTGAAGTTCAGCTGCGATTCGCCCACGGGGATGACCTCGACCAACCGCGAACCGTCGGGCGCCTCGTCGGCCGAGATCGACTCGATCGTCGCCCGTGGCTCCGCGGAGACGACGCTGCCGCCGCTGATCATCGTCAGCGTCACGGCCGCCACGACAGCGGCAGTCCGGCCAACGCGGACCGAACTGGACATCCCCGGACGAAACCGACCACGATCCCGCGCACAGCCAACTCTCATGGGCCCCCCTCGGTAACGCTGCCTCATTACTGGATGCATCGTGCCTTGCCGGTGGTCACGGCTCACTGGCGACCCACCGAATTACCGGGCGTGCACGCCGAAGCGGCCGTTGCCGTAACCCGAGGTCCGCGCGAGAGACGGCTAGAATGCGGGTGTTCGCATCACCACGCACGCAAACAGGGGACGGCTTGACACGAGATTGCCTCGATCCGCTCGTGATTTCGCGTCTGCGCGCCAGCTTTTCGTCGATCGTGTCCGCCGACCAGGGACACGGCCGGCTCACCACCACGTTCTATTCCACCCTGTTCGCCGAGCACCCCGACTTCCGCGCACTCTTCCCGGCCGCGCTGGATCAGCAGGGTCATCGACTGTTCCAGGCGCTGCAGTTCGTCATCGACAACCTCGAGGACGCGGATCGCGTTCTCGGTTTCCTCAGCCAGCTCGGCCGTGACCACCGCAAGTACGGCGTCGACGGCAGGCACTACTTCGCGTCGCGCAACGCGCTGCTCGTGGCGGTGCGGAGTTCCTTCACCAAGGCCATCTGGACGCCCTCGCTGACTGCGGCCTGGACGGAACTGCTCGACCTCCTCCTGCACACGATGGCCGACGCCGCCGAGAACGACGACCTGCCCGCCGCGTGGGGCGCCACCGTCGTCGATCACGAACGCCGCCTCGACGACCTCGCGATCGTCCGCCTCGAGACCGACTCCCCCATCCCCTACGGCGCCGGCCAGTACCTCAGCGTCCAGATCCCGCAACGGCCCCGCATGTGGCGCTATCTGTCGGCGGCCATCCCCGCCAACCCGTACGGGCAGCTCGAATTCCATGTGCGCCGCGTGTCGGGCGGGTGGGTGAGCCCCGCCATCGTCAACGAGACGCAGGTCGGCGACCGGTGGTTGCTCAGCTCCCCCCTGGGTGGTCTCGAGGTCGACCGGGACAGCGGGCAGGACGTCCTGATGATCGGTTCGGGAACGGGCATCGCCCCGCTGCGCGCACAGGTGATGGAAATGGCGATGCGGTCGAACAATCCGCGGGTCCACATGTTCGTGGGGGGCAAGTACCCGTGCGACCTGTACGACATCGAGACCCTGTGGCACCTGTCGTTGAGCAATCCGTGGCTGACCGTCGTTCCCGTGTCCGAGGAGGACGAGGACCCCTGGTGGCACACGGCCCCGGCCCCCGAGGCGCCGCCGGGGTTGCATCAGCGACTCCAGGGACAACTCGGACGCGTCGTCGCCCGGTTCGGGTCGTGGGCGGATCGGCAGATCCAGATCTCCGGTTCGCCGGCGATGATCAAGACCACCATGTATGCCTTGCAGGGCGGCGGTACCCCACCCGAACTGATCCGGCACGACCCCTTGATCTAGCCGCGCGGCCAGTCGCCGCCCACTCCGCAATCCGGTTCGACAGTCGGGAGAGCATCACGCCATGCAAGCCACGCAGACCACCTGGACCAGCACCGTCGTCGAACATCATCGTTTGCGGCACGACCTCGCCGTGGTCCGTCTCGTCGGCGACTACGTTCCCTTCCAGCCGGGCCAGTACGTGGACGTGAGCGTGCCCCAGAACCCGCGGCTACTCCGAAGGCTCTCCCCCGCGCTTCCCCCGTCGCTGGACGGCAAGCTCGAATTCCACGTTCGCACGGTCCCGGGTGGCTGGGTCAGCGGCGACATCGTCACCGACACCTCGCCCGGCGATCAGTGGCAGATCCTCGAACCTCGCGGCACCATGTCCGTCGACGAGGACGGACCGGACGTCATCATGATCGCCGGCGGCACCGGCCTGGCCCCGTTCCGGTCGATCCTGCTGGATCTGTCGCGTCGGCCGAATCCGCCGCGAGTGTTTCTGTTCACGGGCGACCGGACGCCGCGGGATCTCTACGCGTCCGACATGCTCTACCTGCTGCTGCAGAACCTGCCGTGGCTCACCGTCATTCCCGTCGTGGAGAACGTCGTGAATCCCGACTGGACCGACGAATGGTACGAGCGCACCAGAGTGGATGTGGGGTTCACCGAGGACGACCTCATCGAGGGCACGCTGCCCGACGTCGTGACGTCCTACGGCGCGTTCACCGAGCACCAGGTGCTGGTGTGCGGGTCGGCAGCGATGGTCCGCGCCACCCTCGACCGTCTCCGGGACACCGGAACACCCACGGAGAACATTCAGTTCGACCCGTACTGAGCCTGGCCGATCAGTAGGACGGGTCGTGCCGGATGTTCTCCGGCGGAGTCCCCGCCGCGTGCAGCCGGAACTTGGTGGTGTTGATCATCGCCTCGGAGCCCACGAGTTGGATGTCGCGCTCGGCCCACGTGCCGAAGTCGGCGACGACCTGCCCGACCTTGCCGGTCAGTCTGCGGTGCATGCCGGGCAGTGTGGCGCTGCTCGGCCCGGTGTACCACCACGGGTCCTCGTCCTCCTCGGTGACCGGGACGACGGTCAGCCACGGATTCTGCTCCGCGAGCGCCCACAGGGTGCCCAGGTCGTAGAGGTCGCAGGGGTACCGGCCGGCGAAGAACAGATGGACCCGGCGGTCCTGGCCGCGGTGCGACATCTGGAGGATCTGCGCGCGCAGCGGGGCGATCCCCGTGCCCGACCCGATCATCAGGATGTCGCGACCGTTGTCGTAACGGACCCCGAGGTCGCCGAGCGGGGATCCGACGACCCACCGCTCGCCGACGAGGGTCTGACCGACGATGGCGGGGCTGACCCAGCCACCCGACACGCGGCGGACATGGAATTCGATGATGCCCTGGTCGTTGGCCGGGTTGGCGGGCGACAGGTACCGCCACATCCGGGGACGCGACGGGACCTGAACGCTCACGTACTGACCGGCGGTGTACGTCATCGGTTCGTCGAGTTGGAGGCGGACGATCGAGACGTCCTTCCGGACCGGGAGGTGTTCGAGCACGGTCGCGCCCCACGCCGGCGGGCCACTCTCGGCGTTGGCCGCATCCATCATGGTGGCGGCGACGACCGCGAGGACGTCGCGCCAGGCCTGCTCGAGTTCGTCGGTCCACGGCTCGGTCGAGGGGAACTGTTCGACCGCGGCGATCAGGGAGTTGCCGACGGCGACGTAGTGCTTGTCCTCGATCCCGTACTTGCGGTGGTCCCGGCCGAGCTGGGCGAGGTAGGCGAGGATCTGCCCGGAGTCCTCCTCGAGTCGCTCGATCACGTACTGGACGGCAGCGATCAGCCGGTCGCGTTGCTCGTCCATGGCGGCGGGGAAGAAGTCGCGAGCTTCGGGATACCGCGCGAACAGCAGGGCATAGAAGGACCGCGAGAGCGCCTGCGGCCCGTCCGGCACTGCCGCGATGGCCTTGAAACTCGACCGGACCAGCGATATTGCCTGTGAATCCACCGCGCATCCTCGTCACCGACTGAACGCGGCCCCGCCGCGAAGTACTTGGGCAGACTATAGGCGGGGGCGCCACGCCGCAGACCAGGTCCCTTGTTTTCCGCCCTGGTCGTGCTATCCGACCGCTCGGTCTGCACTCTCCCAGTAGCGGGAGCGCAGCGCCTTCTTGTCCAGTTTGCCGAGCGGGGTCAGCGGCAAGGTGTCGACGAAGTCGATCGACTTGGGGGCGTGAACGGAGCCTTTCGCCGCGCGCACCCGTTCGACGAGTTCTGCGGCGTCCACCGACTGCCCGGCCCGCAACACCACGCACGCCTTGACGGCCTCGCCCCACTTCTCGTCCGGAACCCCGACCACCGCCACCGAGGCGACCGCCGGGTGCGCCGAGATGACGTCCTCGATCTCCCGGGGGAACACGTTGAATCCGCCGGTGACGATCATGTCCTTCTTGCGGTCGACGATCGTCATGAATCCGTCTTTGTCCTTGCGCGCGACGTCGCCCGTGTGCAGCCATCCGCCCCGGAACGCCTCGGCGGTCTCAGCGGGCTTCTTCCAGTACCCCTTCATGACCAGCGGGCCTCGGACGCAGATCTCGCCCAGCTCACCCTGGGGGACCTCGTTCAAGTCGTCGTCGAGCAGTGCGACGTTCAGCCAGGGCACCGGACGCCCGCACGTCGCGAGCCGGCTGGGATCGTCCGCCACGTGCTCCTCTTTCCGCAGCACCGCGATGGTCATTCCGCATTCGGTCTGGCCGTAGAACTGGAAGAAAATCTGGCCGAACTTCTCGATTCCCTCCTTCAGCCGGGCCGGCGACATCGCCGAGGCCCCGTAGAACAGGGTCTGCAGGCTGGACACGTCCCGCTTCGGCAGGTCGGGGTGATCCATCAGCAGGTAGATCATGGTGGGGACGAGCATGGTGGCCGAGATCTTGTGCTTCTCGATCGCCTCGAGGACGGCGCCGGGTTCGAACGCGGGCAGCACGATCAGCGCGCCGCCGCGCAGCAGCGTCGGAATGAAGAACGCCGCGCCGGCGTGCGAGAGCGGTGTGCAAATGAGGAATCGCGGCTGGTCCGGCCACTGCCATTCGGCCATCTGGATCTGATTGAGCGTCGCGCCGGACTGGTAGGAGCCGACGACGCCTTTCGGCTTGCCGGTGGTGCCGCCGGTGTAGACCATGCTGCTGTTGTCGTCGGCGGCCACGTCCGCTGCCCGCAGACGTTGCGGGGTAAACGTCTCGGCGAGAGCGAGGATGTCGGTACCCACCTCGGACGGCCCCAACGACAACACGTTCTCGATCGACGGCGACTGCGCCACCAGCTCGGCGGCGCGCTCCTCGAAGGCGGTGGGGTCGAAGATCAGGGTCTGGATCTCGGCGTCGCCGACGATGTACAGGTGGTCGTCGAGCGAACCCATCGGGTTCAGCGCGCTGGCACGGCACCCGGAGATCATGGTGGCGCCCATGCTGATGAGCACCTCGGGCCTGTTCTTCGACAGCATGGCGGTGCTCGTGCCCTTGCCGATCCCGAGCGAAGCCAGTGCCTGCGCAAAGCAACTGATCTGGTCGCGCATCTCACCGCCCGTGAGGACAACGTCGCCGAGGTAGAGCGCCGGCTTGTCGGTGTTGCGTTCCAGTGCAGTGATGAGGAGGTCTGCAGCGAAGGCGGGTCGATGCAGATCTGCGAACTCGTCGGTCATCTGTAATCCTTCTACTCCCGCGACGCCGAGGCGCATGGTCCGGCGGCCTGGATTTCCTGTGTCCTGGGTCACCGACACCCTAACCGGAAACCGACAAAACTGAAACCTGTTCCACCCCGCCGGGTGTGCCGAACGCCGCCTCCCGGGCGTGGCACGTCCGATACCGTGTGAACCATGAGTCCGCAGGACAGAGTGGCAGAACGGATCTCGACCGCGGCACGCCGCGCACACGTCTTCCTCGCGACCGCGGAATCACTCACCGGCGGGCAGATTTCGTGCCTCCTCGGCGCCGCGCCCGCCTCCTCCGACTGGTATCGGGGCAGCGTGGTCGCCTATTCCAGCGAGGTGAAACACCGGGTTCTGCAGGTGCCGGACGGTCCCGTCGTCAGCGAGACCAGCGCTCGCGCGATGGCCGGCGCGGTCGCCGAACTGCTCGGCGCCGACATCGCCGTCGCCGTGACCGGTGCGGGCGGCCCCGACCCTCAGGACGGGCAACCGCCGGGCACCGTCTGGTTCGGGCTCTTCGCCCGCGGCCGGATCGACACCGAGATGCGCCGATTCGACGGCGATCCGCAGGACGTCGTGACCGCCACCACCGAACACGCTCTGGTGCTCCTGGAGCAGGCGCTGGCCTCCGTCCCCGGCTGAACTCCTTGCCGTCGCGTAAAGATCCGCGAGCCGGGTAAACGTCCGAGAGGGCACCTCTACACCCGAGGAGGATTTCCGTGCCGAAGACCACCGAAGGCGGCAAGCCGAAGAAGAGCGAACTCCCCGGGACTCTGAAGAAGTCGTCCGAGAAGGCGCAGCGCACGTTTGCGAAGGTCTACGACTCCGCCATGGACCAGTACGGGGACGAGGAACGGGCGCACCGGGTCGCGTTCGACGCACTGAAACACAGCTACGAAAAAGTCGGCGACCACTGGGAGGCCAAGGAGGAGAAGGGCCCCTCGGACGACCGGGCGAAGAGCGGCGGCCCGAACCCGTCCGGTGAGACGGCCGAGGGCGTCGATGCCAACGCGAGCAAGGAACATCTGATGCACATCGCGCAGCGACTCGACATTCACGGCCGGTCCACCATGACCAAGGACGAGCTCGTCGACGCGATCGAGAAGGCGAATCGGAGAGCGGGATGAGAGCCGTCACCTGGCAGGGCAAACGGAAGGTCAGCGTGGACACCGTCTCCGACCCGGTGATCGAACAGAAGACCGACGCGATCGTCGAGATCACCACCACCAACATCTGCGGCTCCGACCTCCACCTGTACGAGGTGCTCGGCGCGTTCATGAACGAAGGCGACATCCTCGGTCACGAGCCGATGGGCGTCGTCCGCGAGGTCGGGTCCGAGGTGACCGACGTGAAGGTCGGCGACCGGGTGGTCATTCCGTTCCAGATATCCTGCGGCAGTTGCCACATGTGCGATCTGAAGCTGTTCACCCAGTGTGAGATCACCCAGACCCGGGACCACGGCATGGGCGCGGCGCTGTTCGGCTATTCGAAGCTGTACGGGAGCGTTCCCGGCGGCCAGGCCCAGTATCTTCGGGTGCCCCATATGAAGAACACTCACATCAAGGTCCCGGAAGGTCCACCGGACTCGCGTTTCGTGTACCTGTCCGACGTGCTGCCGACGGCATGGCAGGCCGTCGAATACGCGGACATTCCCGACGGCGGTTCCGTCGTCGTTCTCGGGCTCGGGCCCATCGGCGACATGGCGGCACGCATCGCCGCGCACAAGGGTTTTCGCGTCATCGGTGTGGATCTCGTGCCCGAGCGCCTCGACCGGGCGAAGGCGCGGCAGATCGAGACGGTAAACCTGAACGACGCCAAGGGCGACCTGGGCGACGTGATCCGGGAGATGACCGACGGCCGCGGTCCCGATTCCGTCATCGACGCGGTCGGCATGGAAGCGCACGGCTCCCCCGGGGCGAAGCTGTTGCAGCAGGTCACGTCCCTGCTGCCCGACGCCATCGCCGGACCGCTGATGTCGACGGCGGGAATCGACCGGCTCCACGCGCTGTACTCGGCGATCGACATCGTCCGGCGCGGCGGCACCATCTCCCTCGCCGGGGTGTACGGAGGAATGGCCGACCCGCTCCCGATGCTCACGCTGTTCGACAAGCAGATTCAGCTCCGGATGGGGCAGGCCAACGTGAGGCGGTGGGTCCCGGACATACTGCCGCTGCTCACCGACGCCGACCCCCTCGGCGTCGACACCTTCGCCACCCACGAACTGCCGTTGGACCACGCCCCGCATGCGTACGAGATCTTCCAGAAGAAGGAAGACGGCGCGGTGAAGATCCTCCTGAAGCCGTAATCCCCGGAAAGGAATTGCCCATGACATCCACAGAGACGTTGCGCGGCCGGAGGGTCGCGATCCTCGCCACCGACGGCGTGGAGGAAGTCGAACTCGTCGAACCTCGCACGGCAGTCGAGGGCGCGGGCGCGGAGGTGCGGCTGATCTCGCTGTCCCCCGGCAAGATCCAGGCCATGAACTCGGACGTGAACGAGGCAGGCACCTACGCCGTCGACGCCGTCGTCGGAGACGTGTCCGTCGGCGACTTCGACGCACTGATCCTGCCCGGCGGCACCACGAACCCCGACCACCTCCGGATGGACGAGTCGGCTGTCGGCTTCGTCCGCGATTTCGTCAATTCGGGCAGACCGGTGGGCGTGATCTGCCACGGACCCTGGACGTTGGTCGAGGCCGACGTCGTCCGCGGTCGCACTCTCACGTCGTATCCCAGTGTGCGCACCGATATCCGCAACGCCGGCGGAAATGTCGTCGACGAGGAAGTCGTGGTGGACAACGGACTGGTATCGAGTCGCAACCCGGGCGACCTCCCCGCGTTCTGCGCGAAGATCGTCGAAGAATTCGCCGAGGGCCGCCACCCGCAGTGACCGTTCGTCGGCAGGCGTCGTCATCCGGGGTCCGGGACCGTCACCACCACGCGGGTGCCCGCACCGGGTGAGGACGTGACGTCGAAGGTCCCGCCCAGGCTCTCGACCCGCACGATGTTCGACGCAAGCCCGATGTGCCCCTGCGCCACCCGTTCCGGGATGACGGCCGGATCGAAGCCGGCGCCGTCGTCGGCGACGGTCAACGTGATCCGCCCGCCGTCACGGTCGAGGGTGAGTTCGATCTTCGTGGCGCGGGCATGCCTGGTCACGTTGGTGAGCAGTTCCCGCGCCACCCGGTAGAGCAGTTCCTGGCAGTCCGGGTGGCCGACCTCGTCGAGGCTCACCGACATCTCGACCTCACCCCGGCGGTCGTGCAGATCCGCGAGTTCGCGCAGTGCCGCGGTAAGGCCCAGTTGCGCGAGCACCTGCGGATGCAGGGTGGTGACGGTGGAGCGCAGTTGCGCCGCGGTCTCGCGGAGGGCGGACTCGGCGGCGTCGAGCGTCTGGTCGGGGTGCCGCTCCAGGGCCCCCTCCACGTCGAGTCGGGCGGCGAGCACATTCTGCAGAGGCCCGTCGTGGAGGTACTCGGCCAGTTGCCTGCGCTCGCGTTCCTCGGCGCCCATCGACTCCGCGACCAGTTGCCTGCGCACGTCCATCAGCGAGATCACCGTCGCCGAGCGTCGGACCAGCACGTACGACAACGCCGTGGTGGCCGCCGCGAGCCACAGCAGGAACCCGAAGTACAGGTACACCTCGTCGGGGAAACCCACCGCGTCGTCACGTTTCGAGTAGACGATCCACACCGCCTGATACCCGACGGCGGTGCAGACCCCGACGATCGCCGTCAGACGCGGCCGGTACTGGAACGCCACCGAGATCGGCAACAGGAAGAACACCGGCAGCAGCACCGACGTCGCGCCGCCCGAGGCGACACACAGCGCCACGACCGCGGTGACGTCCGCCGCGGTCGATACCCAGCCCGCCCACGGCCCGACCTCCCGCACGAGGACGAAGATCAGCCAGCCGAGCGCGACCACGGCGTACCCGATCAGCAGTCCGGCGAAGACGTCGGGTTTCCAATGCGTCACGTGGATCACCGGCCCGAGGAGCGCCATCAGTCCGATCAGCGGTAGCCGCAGGGTGGCGGTCACCCGGACGGCCTCGGTGGTGTAGCGACGGACTACGCGGCTCCGGGACGGATGGGGCACGTTATTCCAGCAGACCGCGTCGCATCGCCTCCGCCACGGCTGCCGCGCGGTCGCTCACACCGAGCTTCTCGTACAGGCGCTGGACGTGGGTTTTCACCGTCGACGGGGCAAGATACAGTTCGCCGGCGATCGTGGGGATGCTCTGACCTTGCGCGATGAGCGCCAGCACTTCCTTCTCCCGACCGCTCAGCACCGGGCCCACCGGTTCACTGCGGCGGCGGACCTCCCCGGCCAGTCCGACGGCGAGGGAGGCCGGGAGGACGTCCCGGCCCTGGGCGCAGTCCAGGACTGCTTTCACGATTTCGGCCCGCGTCGACTCCTTCGGCAGGAAACCCGCGGCCCCCTCCTGCAGTGCGTGGTAGACGATCGCGGACTCGTCGTGCGCCGACAGCAGCAGGACCCGCGTGGTGAGTTCGGCCCGTCGCACGGCCGCGGCGACCTGGGAACCGTCCAGTTCGGGCATCCGGTAGTCGAGCAGGGCGACGTCGGGGGCGAGTTCGCGGATCAGGGCCAGCGCAGCCGCGCCGTCGTCCGCCTCGCCGACCACCTCGATGTCGCCACTCGCGACGAGGGCTCGAACGACACCGTCGCGGAAGATCGGGTGGTCGTCGCCCACCACGACCCGCACCGCGGCGCTCACTGCGACGTCCGATGCGGTGTGACTCCGGCGAAGTCCATGGCTCACTTTCTCACGAGACCCGGCCCGCGCGAGGCAGTTCGCCGCGCCCTGTCCCCCGATCGGGGGACACCGGATTCATCCCCGCCAAGGCCCTGTCGGTGGACAGACGGCGGCGCGCATCCGCGACATAGTTGTTGCACACCGGAAAGCGGGGAGATCGGAAACCGAAACCCCCACGGCCCCAGACCTTCCACCCCTCGAAGCGTCCGAACCCAGGAGAAGCCATCATGCGCACCAACGCCCGCCGCCGCGTCGCACTCTTCATCGCCCTGCCCGCCACCGCACTGGCCGTCACCGGATTCGCCATCGCCGCCGCCGGGGTCGCCAACGCCGGCACGATGCCGACGTCGGGACCCACGATCGCAATGACGATCAGCAACGACACCGATCTGCCGATGGTCCTCCAAGGGTGGTCGAACCCGTACGGGCAGTGGATTCAGGCGCCGTCGGACTACCTCGCCCCGCACAGCAGCGAGATCGTGAAGGCATACTCCACCGACCCGAACGGCGTAGAGGTCGACGCCACCTATTCACTCCCCGGCGGCGCCCAGGCCGTGTTCCGCGCCGACAACTACAGCAACACGACCGACGTGGACGGCACTCGCGTGGACGCCAACTTCGGCCACGCCTACGGCATCAGCAGCTGGATCGACTCGGGCTACCCGAACATGAACGCCGGCTACCACCTCTACGGACACCCCTGATCGACGAACCGACCATCCACCGAACCCTCGACGAAAGACCGAGAACATGTACACCAACGTCACCGAAACCCCCACCCCGACCGTCTCGCGCGCACTGTGGACCACCGAAGAGATCAAGGCACGTCTCGAGGTAATGGACATTCCGCGCTCGCACACCCGCCGCGGGCCCCGCTGGGGCAGCCGCGACCGATAAGCCGGGGGGCTGGGGGCTGAGCCGGGGGGCTGGGGGCACTGAGCCGGGGGGCTGGGGCCCGATGTCGCACTGATCCACTCCGACAGGATCAGTGCGACATCGGTTCGTTCCACCCGAAAGATCGCCGGGTCAGCGCTGGTGCCGCGGCTTCCACACGACGAGCGCGTTACTCCGCGGGATCGGCACGAGGTCGCGCCGGTAACCGGCGTGGACCTTCGCGATCTCCTCCGCCAGCTCCCGCACCCGATGTTGCAGAGCCTCCACCTGGTTGGTGAGCTCGATGATCCGTTTGATCCCGGCGAGGTTGACTCCCTCGTCCTGGGAGAGCCGTTGCACCTCGCGGAGCAGGGCAACATCCCGCGGCGAGTACCGCCGCCCGCCACCGGAAGTGCGGTGCGGGGTGACGAGACCGAGCCGGTCGTAGTTGCGCAACGTCTGAGCGTGCATGCCCGCGAGTTCCGCGGCCACCGAGATCACGAAGATCTGGGCGTCCGGATCAACGGAAGTTTCGCGGGGATCCCCGGTCGTGTTGCTCATCAGGCACCTGCCCACCCGGCCCTGGGATCGAATCCGCTGGCCTTCTCTGCTTCCAGATAGGTCTTCAGTGCCTCGGTTGCCGGGTCGTCGAGCTTCTGCGGAACAGCGACCTTGACCGTGACCAGCAGGTCACCGGCGCCACCGGCGCGCTTGGGGACGCCTCGGCCGCGCACCCGCAGGATCCGGCCGTCGGCCGTGCCCGCCGGAATCTTCACACCGACCCGTCCCTCCAAGGTGGGGACGGAGACGGTGGTTCCGAGCACGAGCTCACCGTAGCTGACGGGGACGACGAGGGTGAGGTCGTCGCCGTTGCGGCCGAACACCTTGTCGGGGCGCACCCGCACGGTCACGAACAGGTCGCCGGACGGTGCGCCGCGCAGGCCCGCCTCGCCCTGGCCGGCCAGCCGGATCTTCTGCCCGTCACTGACACCCGCCGGAACGCGGACGGTGATGGTGCGGGTCCGGTTGGTGACCCCGTTGCCGTGGCAGACCTCGCACGGCGAATCGATGATGGAGCCGGTGCCGCGGCAGTCGTCGCACGGCTCACTGAACCCGAACGCGCCCTGGTTGCGGCTGACGATTCCGGTTCCGTTGCAGCGTGGACACACTCGTGGGCTGGTGCCCGGCTTGGCACCGCTGCCGTGGCAGGTGGTGCACGGTGACGGGCTGGTCAGCCGCAGCGGAACCGTGACACCGAGCGTGGCTTCGCGGAATTCGAGGGTGGTCTCCGTCTCGACGTCGCTTCCACGACGGGGACGGTTGGTGGTGCGGGTCGCGCCGCCGCCACCGGCGCCGCGGTTGAACAGGCCGCCGAAGATGTCGCCGAGGCCGCCGTCACCGGCCGCCGCGCCGCCACCACCGAACAGGTCGTTGATGTCGAATCCGCCCTGGCCGAAACCGCCGGCTCCGGGGTTGAATCCGCCGCCGCCCTGACCGAACCCACCGCTGGCGAACAGCCGCCGGGCCTCGTCGTATTCCTTGCGCTTCGCAGGATCCGACAGCACGGCGTGGGCTTCACTGACGGACTTGAAACGCTCCTCCGCCTTCGCGTCGCCGGGGTTCGCGTCGGGATGAAGGTCGCGGGCGAGCTTGCGGTACGCCTTCTTGATTTCGTCGGCGGACGCGCCGGACGAGACGCCCAGCTCCTTGTAGAAGTCCTTTTCGATCCACTCCCGTTGGCTCACTGGGCGTCTCCTCCTCTCGCTGTTACTCTTGTTCCGACTCGGCGGGCTTCGCAGCCCCGTCGGAGGTGTTCGCGCCGGCGTCGCCGACGCGATCGATCACAGCTACCATCGCATGCCGCAGGACGCGATCACCGAATTTGTAGCCCTTTCGCATGACCGTGCCGAGAACGGGGTCGTGACCCTCGCCCTCGTGCTGCACTGCCTCGTGCAGCGACGGATCGAATGCGTCGCCCTCGGCACCGAACTCGCTCAGGCCGAGCGAGGTGAGGGTGCCGGTGAGCTTGTCTGCCACACCCTTCAACGGCCCCGAGTCGAGGTCGCCGTGGCTGCGGGCACGGTCGAGGTCGTCCAGCACTGCGATGAGCTCACCAACGACGGACGCCTTGGCGTTCGCGATGTCGGACTGCTTGTCACGCTGGACGCGGCGACGGTAGTTGGCGTACTCGGCCTGCAGTCGCTGCAGGTCCGCGGTGCGCTCGGCCAACTCGTCCGTCTCCGGAGCCGCCGTCTCCGGCAGCGCCCCTTCGTCCACCGAGCCGGGCTGCGGAGCGGCAGCGGTGCCCGCGAGGGGCTCCACTACCGGCTCCGTGTCCCGTGTCTGACCGGTCTCGGGGTCGATCTTCCGCTTGTCCACGAAAGTGACCGGTTCCTGCTCGGTGTTGTCGGACGTCACTTCTTCTCCGAGTCGGACGGCTCGTCCACGACCTCGGCGTCGACGACGTCGTCGGCACCGTTCGCGCCGGAGCCGTCGGTGTTGGCGGCCTCCTCGGCGGCACTGGCCTCGTAGATCGCCTGGCCGAGGGCCTGCGACTCGGTGGCCAGCTTCTCGACCGCGGACTTGACGGCCGCGATGTCGGTGCCGGCGAGAGCGTCGTTGGCTTCCTTGATGGCCGCCTCGACCTTCTCCTTGACGTCGGCGGGGACCTTGTCCTCGTTGTCCTTGATGAACTTCTCGGTCTGGTGCACCAGCGACTCGGCCTGGTTGCGGACCTCGGCCTCCTCGCGGCGGGCCTTGTCTTCCTCGGCGTGCGCCTCGGCGTCCTTGACCATCCGCTCGATCTCTTCCTTGGACAGACCGGAGCCGTCCTGGATCTTGATCGTGTTCTCCTTGCCCGTGCCCTTGTCCTTCGCGGTCACGTGCACGATGCCGTTGGCGTCGATGTCGAAGGTGACCTCGATCTGCGGCACGCCACGCGGGGCGGGCGGCAGGTCGGCCAGCTCGAACGAGCCGAGCAGCTTGTTGTGCGAGGCGATCTCGCGCTCACCCTGGAACACCTGGATCTGCACCGAAGGCTGGTTGTCGTCAGCGGTGGTGAAGGTCTCGGAACGCTTGGTGGGGATGGTGGTGTTGCGCTCGATGAGCTTGGTCATCACGCCACCCTTGGTCTCGATGCCGAGGGACAGCGGGGTGACGTCGAGCAGCAGCACGTCCTTGACCTCGCCCTTGAGGACGCCGGCCTGCAGGGCGGCACCGACGGCGACGACCTCGTCCGGGTTGACACCCTTGTTGGGCTCACGGCCACCGGTCAGCTCGCGCACCAGATCGGAGACGGCGGGCATACGGGTGGAACCACCGACGAGCACGACGTGGTCGATGTCCTTGACGGCGATGCCGCTGTCCTTGATCACGGCCTGGAACGGCGCGCGGGTGCGGTCGAGGAGATCGGAGGTGATCTTCTGGAACTCGCTGCGGGACAGCTGCTCGTCGAGGAAGAGCGGGTTCTTGTCCGCGTCCACGGTGATGTAGGGCAGGTTGATCGACGTGCTCTGCGAGGAGCTCAGCTCGATCTTGGCCTTCTCCGCAGCCTCACGGAGACGCTGCAGGGCCATCTTGTCCTTGGTCAGATCGATGCCGTTCTGAGCCTTGAACTTGTCGACGAGCCACGTGACGATGCGCTCGTCCCAGTCGTCACCACCGAGGTGGTTGTCGCCCGACGTGGCGCGAACCTCGACGACGCCGTCGCCGATTTCGAGCAGCGAGACGTCGAAGGTGCCGCCACCGAGGTCGAAGACCAGGATGGTCTGTTCCTTGTCGCCCTTGTCGAGGCCGTATGCCAGCGCGGCCGCGGTGGGCTCGTTGACGATGCGCAGGACGTTGAGACCGGCGATCTGGCCGGCTTCCTTGGTGGCCTGACGCTGGGCGTCCTCGAAGTACGCGGGGACGGTGATCACGGCGTCCGTGATGTCCTCACCCAGGTAGGCCTCGGCGTCGCGCTTCAGCTTCATGAGCGTGCGCGCGCTGATCTCCTGCGGCGTGTACTTCTTGCCGTCGATCTCCACGTTCCAGTCGGTGCCGATATGGCGCTTGACGGAGCGGATGGTGCGGTCGACGTTGGTGACGGCCTGGTTCTTGGCGGGCTGGCCGACCAGCACCTCACCGTTCTTGGCGAAGGCGACGATCGACGGGGTGGTGCGTGAACCTTCGGCGTTGGCGACCACTACGGGCTCGCCGCCCTCCAGCACAGACACGACCGAGTTCGTTGTACCGAGGTCGATACCGACGGCACGAGCCATAGTGTTCCTCACTTTCGTTTTGCAGTCCTGTGGGCAGGTTTTTCATTACTGAACTGCGATGTTGGCGCTTGGTGAGCGCCCTCCGCTCAAGTTTGCACTCCGACACCGTCGGGAGTCAATTCGAACTTGAGTCTTGCACGCTCAATCTTGTCGTAAGGCTCAACGGAGGGGTTAGGAGATTTGTTCCCGGGCGCCCACAATTTTCTTTCCCGGGATCCCACCATGCGCTCTCGGCGCGGCCGACACGGGCCCGTGCGCGTCCCCACGCCTGCGGCCGACTGCTCGATAGGATCGCAGCGTGACGACACCCGAGCAGCCGCCGCGCCGGCCGGAACCGCCGCGACCCGTACCGCCGCGTCCGGAGTTCGCGGTCACCCCGCTGCGCGCCGCCCCCACCGACGCCACCCCCAAGGCCGTCACGGTGTCACTGTCCGCATGGGTGGGATCGTTCGTCGTCCTCGCCGGAATCGCCGGCGCGATCGCGCTCGACCTCGGCGCGGTGCGCGACGCCCTCGAGGCGTCGGTGGCCGCGGACAATCCCGGCGACTCCGCGACGGACATCACCGACACGGTGAACCTGACGTTGATCGGCTGCGGCGCCATCGCGGTCGTTCTGATCCTCCTCGGACTGATCGGGATACAACTCCTGCGTGCACGCAAACCGGCGGGCCAGATCGCCCTCGCCGTCGTGGGCGCTCTGAGCGTCGCAGGCGGGGTGGGGCTGTGGACCCTGCTGTCCGACGCCGGAGACGCGACCGCCGGTGTGCTGCAGTGGGCACCGCTCGCCTACAGCGCCCTGGTCGCGGTGGGAGTGCTCGCCCTGTTCACCCCCGGGGTGTCGCCGTGGCTGCACCGGATTCGCTGAGACTCACACCTGGCACGGGGCGGTGCTGCCGTGGAACTCGGGATCCGGGTCGTACTCGTCGTTGGTGGTTCCCTCGTAGGAGGAGTTGCAGGCCGGTGCGGCAGCAGCGGTCTGGGTCACGGCCGATGCGGCAGCAGCGGTCTGGGTCACGGCCGATGCGGCAGCAGCGGTCTGGGTCACGGACGCGGCGCCGAACACGAGAGCCGCGGCTGCCAGTGCGGTCGTCGTGCGGATCATGATGAATCCTTTCATCGGGGGCTGATCATCGGTGGGCTGAGCGAAATGGGAAGAGCGGACCGAGCGGGGTCACCCCTGGCCGACGTGGCGCGTCACCGAGGGGGTACCCAAATCCGGGCGGGGAAAAAGCGTTCCGGCCACGTTTTCGCCCGGTGCCTGCGAGGGAACCGTCAGGGCAGGCCGGAACTCCACCGGCGCGCCGCTGTCGGTGCTCGCGGCGTTCCCGGCGTACGCGAACGTGCCGACTCCCACCGTGACGGCGACGAGGACGGCAGGCACCATGCCCCCGAGGGCACTGAGCCACGCGCGTCGGTGGGAGGGCCGGGGTGCCGCTGCCGGAGAGTCGAAGTCCATACCGAGAATCCTTCTCGGCGGGCGCTTTCGGCACATCCAGGAAGGCACCCAACTCCGACCCCGAGAGAAACCCTGAGAAGGCCTTCCTAATGAGGACCGTTTCTGACCTCAATTCCCCTTATCGTTCTTCTCATGACCACTTCGCAGAAGTCCCCGGCCACCGGTGAGCGCGCCGACATCCTCCAGATCCTGCAGGAGCAGCGAGCCACCCTGTTGATCACCGTCCGCGGCATCGACGACGACCAGGCACGGCAACGCTCGACCGTCAGCGACCTCACGCTCGGCGGACTGATCAAGCACGTTCTGCACACGGAAAAGCATTGGGTAGAAACCATTCTCGAACCCGACGAGAACGCGGAGTTCGACATGGAGTGGGCGATGGAGAAGTACTACATGCGGGAGGACGAAACCCTCGAGGGACTGCTGGCCGAGTACGCCGAGGTGGCCCGCGCGACGGAGGTGGCGGTGGCCGGCCTCGACAACCTGGACGTCCTGATCCCCCTGCCCACCGCGCCCTGGGCGCCGGAGCGGCAGTGGTGGACCATCCGCCGCACCCTGCTGCACATCATCCGGGAGACCGGCCACCACTCCGGTCACGCCGACATCATCCGGGAATCACTCGACGGCGGAAACACCACCATGCAGATGGGCGCCGACGCGGGCATGGAGTTCTGACCGGGAGAACAGACGAAAACACCTCACCGGGTTCGGGTTCCGGTGAGGTGTTCTCGTGTCGGCAGTGGCGGTCCCGAGTGTCGGTTACGTCTCCTCGGTGACGGAGAGCACGACGACGTCGTCGGGGAACGAGGCGGGCGTCTGCAGACCCGCCACCGCGAGAGCCCGGCCCGTCATCGCGACGCCGGGAACGTCACTCCCCGCGGACAGTCCGTCGGCGCGTCCGCCGCCGGGCGGGGTGGTGACGGTCGGCAGATCCTTCGGCGGCACGTTGAACCACGCCGGCGGCTTCAGGCCCTCGTCCGGTTCACCGGCGAACACGGGGCGCACCCGATAGCGCCGGTCGGGATCGAGGCCGGGCAGGGTGAACCTGCCTCGCGGGGACACCTCGGACCGCCCGATGTAGGCGAGGAAAAACAATGCCTCCGTCCGGTCGTCGGCGACGGCACCATACACCTGCACTGTCGGGTCGATCTCGTCGGCGCGCACCATCGTTCCCGTGTGCAGGAGTTCGCGGTGCCGCTTGTACAGGTCGATCCAGACGGCGAGCTCCGCATTCTCGTCGTCGGTGGCGGTGGCGAGATCCCACTCGATCCCGAGATGACCGTAGAGTGCCGTCCCCGCCCGGAACGACAGGCGGTGGTACCGGCCCGTGGTGTGGGAGATCCCGGACGCGATGTGCGAACCGAGCAGTTCGGGGGGAAGCAGCTGCATCGTCCAGCGGTTCATCTCCTGACGCTCGAGCGGATCGATGCAGTCCGACACCCACACGCGGTCGGTGCGTTCGAGGATCCCCAGATCCACCCGTGCCCCGCCCGAGGAGCAGGATTCGATTTCCAGTCCGGGGAAACGGCGCTTCAGTTCGTCCATCAGCCGATAGGTCGCGAGAGTCTGATCGTGGACGCCGGCGCGCCCGTACGGTGCGGTGCCGGCATCGATCAGGTCGCGGTTGTGATCCCATTTGATGTAGGCGATGTCGTACTCGCTGAGAATCGCGGACATCCGTTCCAGGATGTGGTCGTACGCCTCGGGGATCCCCAGATTGAGCACCTGCTGGTTCCGCGACGGCACCGGTGGGCGGCCGCCGGTCGCCATGACCCACTCCGGATGCTCCCGCGCGAGGTCGGAATCGAGGTTGATCATTTCCGGTTCGAACCACAGGCCGAATTCCATGCCGAGCGAACGCACGTGATCGATGATCGGGTGCAGACCGTCCGGCCACACCGTCTCGTCGACGTGCCAGTCCCCCAGTCCCGCCAGATCGTTGCGCCGGTACCTGAACCAGCCGTCGTCGAGGACGTACCGCTCGACGCCGAGTTTCGCCGCGCGATCCGCCAGATCCTTCAGCCGGGCCAGGTCGTGGTCGAAGTAGACGGCCTCCCACACGTTGATCGTGACCGGGCGCGCGCGCCGCGGGTGCGTCGGCCGCGACCGGAGATAGTGGTGGAAGCGACGTGCCTGATCGTCGAGCCCGTCGCCGTAGGCGCCGTAGATCCAGGGCGTCTCGTAGCTCTCCCCGTCCGCCAGCCGGACCTCGCCGGGCAGGAGCAGTTCGCCGCCGCCGATCACCTGGAATCCGGTGAAGAGACGCTCGGCGTAGTGGCGGTGGTTGCCGCTGAACGCGACGTGGGTACCCCACACTTCGCCGCGGCCGAAACCGAACCCGGGCACACCGACGGAAAGTACCGTCGCGGCGTCCGGGCCGGTGCGGCCCTTCCGTCCTTCCCGTTCGTGGATCCCGACGGTGAGCTCGCTGCGCTGGGGGACGCGTTCCTTCCCCCATCGGCCGGCGAAGTCGAGGATTTCCCGGGCCTGCGGCGGGACCGGGAACGCGAGCTGGAGGTCGTCGAGGACGTAGAAGGAATCACCCGAATTGGTGACCTCGGCCCGCGCCCGAAGGAGACCGCTCGGCAGCAACTCGATGTCCAAGACGAGTCCGAGATCGGCGACCGTGTCGCGGGCCGTCACCCGGACGGCGCCCGGACCGGCCGAGACGAGATCCGCGTCCGGGGACGGCCGGTGCTCGGCTCCGCCGACCGTGAGCGTGGTGGTCGTGAACAGCGGCGACCAGTCGGCGCCGTCGCGGTGACCCGCGATGCCGGGCTTTCCCACCCACCCCGTGTGATGTTCGGGAAGTATCGACAGCCGCACCGGAGCGTCGACGACGTTGCCCGCCGGGGGCTCGATGTTCGCCTGCGCCAGGGCCTGTACGTCGGCGAGCGTCTGGTCGCCGAGCGCCGGCCCCCAGTGCACGATGGCCGGCAGTCGACCCCCCGTGAGGTCGAGCACGACGGACACGCCGGCGGCGGTGAGGTGGACGAAGGCGTGCGGGGGGACGGTCACACTCACTTGTTGGCTCCCATGGTCAGGCCGGAAACGAAATGCCGCTGCAGCGCGACGAATACGAGCACCGTCGGCAGCGCGACGAGCACCGATCCGGCGGCGAGCAGGTTGGTGTCGGTGAAGAAGCTGCCCTGCAGATTCTGCAGCGCGGTGGTGACCGGCAGCTTGTCGCCGCTGACCATCAGCGCCAGGGCCCAGAAGAAATCGTTGTAAATCCAAGTGATCATGAGCGTCGCGAGCGCGGCCAATGCCGGGCGGCACAGCGGGAGGACCACCTGCCAGTACTGGCGGAACAGCCCCGCCCCGTCGACCGTCGCCGCCTCGAGCAGTTCGGGGGGAACGGTCTTCATGTAGTTGCTCAGCACGAACACGCAGAATCCGGTCTGGAACGCGACGTGCACGAGGATCAGTCCCCAGTAGCTGTCGTAGAGCGAGCCGGACGAACTCATCCAGTACGGCAGCGGAATCGCGTTGTACAGACGGAACAACGGGGTCAGCAGCGTCTGCTGCGGCAACAGATTGCCCGCGATGAACACCGCAAGCATGATCACGTTGAACTTCCACGGGAACCGGGCGAGCACGAACGCCGCCATCGACCCGATGAACAGGATCAGCAGCACCGCCGGGATGGTGATGAGCATCGAGTTGAGGAAGTAGTGCGGGATTCCGCCGACCTCCCACGACTCGGTGTAATTGCTGAACGTGAAACCGCCGACCGACAGGTAGCCGTGGGTGAGGACGTAGTCGTAGTCGCGGAACGAGTTGTAGAGCGCCCACAGGAGCGGGAAGATCCACAGCAACGCCAGAGCCGTGAGAAGGACGTATATCGCCGCCTGCGCGGTACTCAGCCGGCGCCGGTTGGCCACCGCGGCCTTGTTACGGGGCCCGGTCCGGTCGACGGGCACACTATGGTCGGCGAGGGGTGTCGTCATGGTCATCAGTCGTCGCTCCGCATCACGATCCAGAGATAGAGGGCAATGAACACCAGCGAGATCACGAGCATGATCGTCGCCAGAGCCGAACCGAATCCGACCCGGCCCGCCTCGCCCACGACGTTCGCGGTGACGAGGGCGGAGATGAGTTCGAGTCCGTTGCGGCCCTTGTTGATCACCCACACGAGGTCGAAGGCGCGCAGCGCCTCGATGACGGTGATGACGATGATCAGCAGGTTGGTGGGTTTCATCAGGGGGAACACGATCCGGAAGAAGGTGCGGATCGGACCCGCGCCGTCCATGAGGGCCGCTTCGCGCACCGACGGGTCGATGGCCTTGAGACCCGCCAAGTACAGCAACATGATGTAGCCGGTGTGCCGCCAGCTGGCGGCGACCATGACGGCCCAGATGTTGACGTCGGGGTTGCCGAGCCAGTCGACGTCCGTACCCAGGATGGTGTTGAGCACGCCGCCGTCGGTGGAGTAGATCAGCTGCCACACGAACCCGACGAGTGCCATCGACAACACAACGGGAATGTAGAAGATGCTCTGGTACAACCGGCTTCCCTTCAGGCCCCGGTCGAGCAGGACGGCGAGAAAGATGCCGAGGATCGTCGGGAAGACGAAGAGGAACGCCAGCCAGAGGACGTTGTTGTGGAGGGCCTGTTGGAAAGGTGGGTACGCCTGGACGGCGTCGACGTAGTTCTGGGGTCCGATCCACTCGATGGTGGACGTGCCGCCGATGCCGTCCCAGCGTGCGAACGACAGGATCACCGTGAAGACGGTGGGGATCCACACCAGCCCGATCACGATTGCGGCGGGCAGTCCGAGCATGACGGCGATGGTCCACCGGTCGCCGCGGCTGCGCCGGATCTTCGGAGCCCGGGTCCGGGATTCGGTTCCGGCCTGAGGGGGAATCGTGCTGGTCATGAATTCACCTGACCTGTCGGGACCGTGATGGTGGTCGTTGACTTCTCGTGTGTGCTCATTGCCCGAACACCGCCGCCTTCTGTCGCTCGATGCTGCGGACCAGGCCGTCCACGTCCTTCGGGTTGCCCAGGAACTGCTGCATCGCCGGAATCATCACGACGGACGCGAAATCGGGACGGGTGTCGCGGTCGAGGAACTGGGTGATGGAGTCCGCGCCCTGGACGAGAGCGGCCGACTTCTGCACGAGTGGAGGGAAACCCGACAGATCGGCGTCACGGTGTGCGGGTATCGCCTGTGGGTCCTGCTTCGCGTACGCGACCGCGGCCTCGGGCCTCGTGAGGAAGGACAGGAACTGCTGCGCGCCGGCGAGGTTCCGCGGATCCTTACGCATCATGAATCCGTCCATCGGCGCCTCGACCGCCGAAGTGCCGACAGCGGAATCGAGTTCGGGGAACGCGAAGAAGTCCAGATCTTCCCGGTCGGGGCCGGCGGGGAAGCTCTGCGCGACGAACATGCCGGCCACCAGCATGCCGACCTCCTTGTTGAGGAGAGCCTGCTGCGCCTCGGACATCTTGCGGCCCAGCGGCTGCGGCTGGTGGAACGGGAGGATCTCGCGCCAGGTGTCGAACACCGACCGCACACGGTTGTCGGTCCAGCTCACGTCGCCCGCGAGTAGGGAGCGGTGGAAGTCGACGCCGTTGAGACGCAGATCGAGGTAGTCGAACGTGCCGAACGGCGGCCAGCCGTCGCGCACACCGAACCCGATCGGAGTGAGGCCGTCCGACTGCATGCGCTTCGACAGGGCCACCCAGTCGTCGAACGTCTTCGGCGGCGTGTAGCCGCGTTCCTGCCAGAGGCTGGGACGGTAGAACACGGCCCACGGGTAGTAGAAGAACGGGACCAGGTACTGCTTGCCGTCGGTTCCGGTGGACGCCTCACGGAAACTGTCGCTGAATCCGGTGCCGTGCGACTGCCACACCGAGCTGACGTCGTCGACGAGGCCCTTGTCGGCGAAGTACTTCATGCGGTACCCCGACATCCAGGTGAAGACGTCGTCGGGCGTGCCCTGCAGGTAGTTGTTGACGTTCTCCTGGAACGAGGTGGAGTCGACGGAGTTGATGCGCACGGCCCCGCCGGTCTGCTGCTGGAACATGCCGACGACGTCCTGCACGCCGAGCTTGGCGTTCTTGTCCGACAGCCGCGACCCGAGAGTGATCACGTGGGGGTCGACGCCGCTGGTGCACCCGGACAGCAGACCTGCCGTCGACAGGGCGCCCGCGGCGCCGAGCGCGGCCTTGAGAAAGGTGCGCCGGGAGGGTTGCCACGTGTGCGGCGGCTCGTTTCGGTTCATGGTGCCCTTTTCGATTGAGTACCGGGTGGGCGGAGTCGCTCACCACCGGGAAAGAAATCGAACAAACTCGATCAAGTTTCGGTGCTGCCGTCTCACACCCTGACGTGATGCACGTTACAAAATCACGATCCGCCGCGCATTGTCAACCGCATGCAAGCCGTTTCACCTGCGAAAGTACGGAAATGTTCATTCGTGTTGACTTTTGAACAGTCATGGGACAGATTGTGAGCATGCACACAGCGAGCGATTCCGGCGGGCGGCACCTGACGTGGCCGACCCGGGGCATTTCCTTCGGCGGTGACTACAACCCGGAGCAGTGGCCGGAAGAGGTCTGGCGGCGCGACGTGGAGCTCATGCGCGAGGCTTGTGTCGACTTCGCGACCGTCGGCGTCTTCTCCTGGGCGCGGTTGCAGCCGACCCCCTCCACGTGGGACTTCGGCTGGCTCGACCGCGTCCTCGACCTACTGCACGACGGCGGCGTCCGCGTCGACCTGGCCACCGCGACCGCGTCCCCACCCCCGTGGCTGACGGCGGCGCATCCCGAGATCCGCCCGGTGGACGAGCGGGGCTACCGGTACGAGATCGGCAGCAGGCAGACGTGGAGTCCGAGCTCCCCGGTCTACCGCGACCACGCCCTCGTCCTCGTCGAGAAGATGGCCACCCGCTACGGCGGCCATCCCGCCCTCGCGCTCTGGCATGTGTCGAACGAACTCGGCTGCCACAACTCGCGTTGCTACTCCCCCGACAGTGCGCGGGCGTTCCGGCGGTGGCTGCGGCGTCGCTACGACGACCTCACCGAACTCAATCGGGCGTGGGGCACGACGTTCTGGAGCCAGCACTACAGCGACTGGGACGAGGTGGTGCCGCCGGCCGCGAGCACGACGTTCGGCAATCCCACCCATCTGCTGGACTGGCGCCGGTTCTGCTCGGACGCCCTCCTCGACCAGTACCTCGCCGAGCGGGAGGTGTTGCTGGGCATCACCCCCGACATTCCGGTCACCACCAATTTCATGGTGGGCATGGGATCGCCGCTGTCCCTCGCCGGCGACATGAACTACGCGCAGTGGGCGCCCGAGCAGGATCTGGTGTCCACCGATCACTACCTGGTGGGTCCCGCGGCCGGGGACGGCGCCGCCCACCACCGGCTGTCGTTCTCCGCCGACCTCACCCGCGGTATCGCCGGTTCGCGGCCGTGGCTGCTGATGGAACACTCGACGAGCGCCGTCAACTGGCAGCCGGTCAATCGGGCCAAGGCGCCCGGCGACATGCTCCGCAATTCCCTCGCCCACGTTGCCCGCGGCGCGGACGGCATCGCCTTCTTCCAATTCCGAGCGTCCGCCGCGGGTGCGGAGAAGTTCCACTCCGGCCTGGTTCCGCATGCAGGCACCGATTCTGCGCGATGGCGGGAGGTCGTCGAACTCGGCGCCGTGCTGCGCCGTCTCGAGCCGGTGGCCGGCAGCCGCGTCGAGGCGCCCGTGGGTGTGCTGTTCGACTGGGAGTCGCAGTGGGCGTGCGAGCAGGACGGTCACCCGTCCCGGCTGATGCAACCCATGGCGATCGCCGAACAGGCCCATCACGCGTTCTCCGGTGTCACGTGCGACGTGATTCCCACGGACACCGACCTGAGCGGTTACGCCGTGGTGGTGGTTCCCGCCGTCTACCTGTGCAGCGACGAGGACGCCCGGCGCATCGAGGCCGCGGCCCGCGCCGGCGCCCAGGTGCTGGTCACCGCGTTCTCCGGCATCGCGGACCGCGACGACCACGTCCGGCTCGGCGGCTACCCGGGGGCATTCCGCGACCTGCTCGGCGTGCGCGTCGAGGAGTTCTTCCCACTCGGCGCCGACGAGACCGTCGTCCTCGACGACGGCACCTCTGCCCGCATCTGGTCCGAGTACCTGACCGTGTCCGAGGACGTGGAGGTACTCGCCCGGCACACGGAGGGACATCTGCAGGGTGTGCCCGCCCTCACTCGGCGTCCCGTCGGCGACGGCGCCGCGTGGTATCTCGCCACCATCCCCGACGCGCGGGGCTGGACGGGCATCGCCGAGGCGATCTGCACCGCAGCCGGTCTCGACCTCCACGCGGGGCATCGGTCCGACGTCGAGATCGTCCGCAGACGCGGCGAGCACGGGTCGTGGCTGTTCGTCCTCAACCACACGAACGAGAAGGTGACCGTCGACGTGTCCGGCACCGACCTCGTGACCGAGCGGGTGGTCGACGGACCGCTCACGCTGGAACCGGGCAGCTGTGCTGTGATTCGCGAAGACGGCGCCGGCAGCGGCGCCCGGACACGGAAGGTGGACGCATGATGCTCGCACGTCAGCGCCAGCAGGTGATCCTCGACGAGGTCACCGCGCACGGCGCGGTGAAGGTGGTCGACCTCGGCGCGACGCTCGGCGTCTCCGACATGACGATCCGGCGCGACATCAACGAACTCGTCGAGCAGGGTCTGGTCGAGCGGGTGCACGGCGGGGTCACGCTGCCGCGGTCGGCGAGCGTGCACGAGCCGGGTTTCTCGGCGAAGTCCGAACTCGACCGCGAGGCCAAGCGGGCCATCGCCCGCGCCGCCGCCCGTCTGGTGCGCCCGGGCACCTCGGTCGGCATCTCCGGCGGCACCACCACGCACGCGCTCGCCCGCGAACTGCTCGACGTCCCCGACATCACCGTCGTCACCAACTCACTACCGGTCGCCGACGCATTCCACGAGGGCGGCCGCGACGACCAGACCATCCTCCTCACCGGAGGGCAGCGGACCCCGTCGTTCGCCCTGGTCGGCCCGCTCACCGTCGCCGCACTCCGCGGTATCCACGTCGACATGCTGTTCCTGGGCACCCACGGCATGGGGATCGATTCGGGACTGACCTGCCCCAATCTCATGGAAGCACAGACCAATCAGGCGCTCGTCGCGTCGTCGCGGCGGGTCGTGGTGCTCGCCGACCACACGAAGTGGGGTGTGACCGCGCTGGCGAACACGATCCCGCTGTCCGACGTCGACATTCTCATCACCGACGCCGGGCTCGAGCGCGCCGCCCAGGAAGCTCTCGCCGATCACGTCGGCGACCTCGTAGTGACACGGGAAAACCGGGAAGGACCCATCGATGACCGTGCGTGACGATCAGGATGCGCGGGAGGCCGTCCCACGGCTCCGGATGCGCAAGACCCGAACCACCCTCGCGGACGGCCGCGAACTGATCTACTTCGACGACTCCGAGCCGTACGTGTCGGGAAATGCCACCCGCGAACTGGTGGATTCGCGTCCGCTGCCGCCCGCGGTGTCGCAGTCGCAGATGCGCTTCGACGTGCTCACCGGGGAATGGGTGGTCATCGCCGCCCAGCGGATGGACCGCACGTTCCTGCCGCCGCCGGACGCGTCGCCGCTCGCCCCCAGCCGGCCGGGGAAGGCGCCCACGGAGATTCCGGCCGACGACTATGACGTCGTGGTGTTCGAGAACCGTTTCCCGGCACTGTCCCCGGCCGCCGCCGAGCAGGACCTGCCCGACTGCGTCGACGGAGAAGCGTTGTGGCCGTTGGCACCGGGATCGGGCAGGTGCGAGGTCGTGTGCTTCACCAGCAACCCGGATGCCGCCTTCTCCACCCTGAGCGTCGACCGGGTCCGGACCGTCGTCGACGTCTGGGCCGACCGCACCGCCGAACTGTCGGCACTGCCCGGGATCCGGCAGGTGTTCTGCTTCGAGAACCGGGGCAAGGAAATCGGCGTCACCCTCACCCATCCGCACGGGCAGATCTACGCCTACCCGTACCTGCCGCCGCGCACCGATGCGCTGATCCGGCGCTCCCGCGAGCACTTCGAGAGCACCGGGCGGCTGTTGCTCGCCGACGTCCTCGACGCCGAAACACGGTCCGGCAGGCGCGTGGTCCTGGCCGCAGAGCACTGGACCGCGTACGTCCCGGCGGCCTCGCGCTGGCCGCTCGAAGTGCACCTCGCACCACACCGCGACGTCCGTGACCTCACCGAACTCACCGAGGTCGAGCGCGACGAACTCGCCCACGTCTACCTCGAACTGCTGCGGCGGGTCGACCGGTTCTTCGACGGCGTCGACGCGGTGCCGTACATCGCCGCGTGGCACCAGGCGCCCGTCGGCGAGGACCGCCCGCTCGGCCGGCTGCACCTGCAACTGTTCTCCATGATGCGATCCCCCGGCCGGATGAAATACCTGGCCGGATCCGAGTCCGGAATGGGCGCCTGGGTCAACGACACCACCCCCGAGCGCATCGCCGACCGCCTGCGGGAGGTGGCGTCGTGAATGCGCCGCACCGGGTCGATCCCGTCGACGTCCACGCCGTCGCGAAACCGGCGGAAGCCTTGTTCCGCAGCACTTTCGGTGGCACCGCCGACGGCGTGTGGGCCGCACCCGGCCGCGTCAACCTGATCGGCGAACACGTCGACTACGCCGGCGGACTGGTCCTGCCGTTCGCCCTCCCCTACATGACCGTGGTCGCCGTCCGGGTGCGCGAAGACGGGATCCTGCACGCCGTGTCCACCCACACCGACGAGTCCTGGCGCGGCAGCCTCGCCGACGTGGCACCGGGCCACCCGGCCGGCTGGGCCGCGTACGTCGCGGGGGTCGTGTGGGCGCTGCACCGGTCCGGACACGTTTCGGCGGGAATCGGTTTCGACGTGGCGGTGCACTCCACCGTCCCGGTCGGTTCCGGACTGTCGAGTTCGGCAGCGCTCGAGTGCGCGTTCGCGCTCGCCGTCGCCGACCTCGCCGGGCTGCCCACCGACGCCGCCGGCCGACAGCCCCTCGTCGCCGCCAGCATCCGCGCGGAGAACGAGATCGCCGGCGCGTCGACCGGCGGCATGGACCAGTCGGTCGCGATGTTCGCCCGCCCCGGCCACGCCCTGCTCCTGGACTGCCGGGACGGCGCCACCCGGCACGTCCCGCTCGACTTCGAGTCCGCGGGTGCGCGACTGGTGGTCATCGACACCAATGCACCGCACCGGCTGGTCGACGGCCAGTACGGCAACCGGCGGGCCACCATCGAGAAGGCCTGCGCCGACCTCGGCGTCACCACCCTCCGCGACGTCGTCGACGCCGACGCGGCCGTCGCTGCGCTGAGTTCCCCCGCCGCCGCCCGGACCCGGCACGTGCTCACCGAGATCCGCCGCGTCACCGAAGTCGCCCGCCTCCTCGACCGCGGCCGGATCGCCGACGTCGGCGACGCCCTCACTCGCTCACACGCCTCGCTGCGCGACGACTACGAGGTCAGCTCCGTCGAACTCGACGCCGCCGTCGATGCCGCACTCGAGGCGGGCGCGTGGGGCGCACGGATGACCGGCGGCGGCTTCGGCGGCTCCGCGATCGCCCTCGTCCCCGCCGATCGGGTCGACGCCGTCGTCGAGGGAGTCGTCCACCGGGCCGCGTCCGCGTCCCTGCCCACACCCCAGTTCCTGTCCGCCGAGCCGTCGGGCTCGGCCCATCGACTCTGAATTCCCCTTCCACGACCAGGAGAAGACCATGGCACGAGTCACGTACGACGCAGCCACCAAGATGTACCCCGGCTCGGACGTGCCGGCAGTGGATTCGCTGAACCTCGACATCGAGGACGGCGAATTCCTCGTCCTCGTCGGCCCTTCCGGGTGCGGAAAGTCGACGTCGCTGCGGATGCTCGCCGGCCTCGAGGACGTCGACTACGGCGCAATCCGCATCGGCGAACGCGACGTCACCGCCCTCGCCCCGAAGGAGCGGGACATCGCGATGGTGTTCCAGAACTACGCCCTGTACCCCCACATGACGGTCGCGAAGAACATGGGCTTCGCCCTCGAGATCGCCGGCATGGACAAGGGCGAGATCGGCCGCCGCGTCGAGGAGGCCGCGAAGATTCTCGACCTCGGCGACTACCTGAACCGCAAGCCGAAGGCACTCTCCGGTGGGCAGCGCCAGCGGGTCGCGATGGGCCGGGCCATCGTCCGCGACCCGCAGGTGTTCCTCATGGACGAACCGCTGAGCAACCTCGACGCGAAACTCCGCGTGCAGACCCGCACCCAGATCTCGATGCTGCAGCGCCGCCTGGCCACCACCACCGTCTACGTCACCCACGATCAGGTGGAGGCCATGACGATGGGCGACCGGGTGGCCGTCTTGAAGGCGGGCATCCTGCAGCAGTGCGCGAGCCCGAAGACGCTGTACGAGAAGCCGGTCAACAGCTTCGTCGCCGGGTTCATCGGATCACCGGCGATGAACCTCTTCGAAGTGGACGTCGTGAACGGTGCCGCCCGGATCGGGTCGCTGTCGACACCGATCGAGCGATCGGTGCTGGGCGGCCTGGACACCGGGCAGGTCGTCGTCGGCGTCCGCCCGGAGGCCTGGACCGTGTCCGATCAGGGCACCACGGTGAAGGTCGACGTGGTGGAGGAACTCGGCGCGGACGCCTACATCTACGGGCGCCTCGTCCGCGACGGTGAACTCGGCGGCCACGACATCGTCGCGCGAGTGGGCGACTCCGTGTCCCCCACCAAGGGCGACGTGATCCGGCTGGCACCGGACCCGGCCCGCCTGCACTACTTCTCCCCCACCAGCGGACTGCGACTCGGCGACTGAGCCCCCACCGCCGAACCGAAGGATCCACAGTGAAACTTCTCGTCACCGGCGGCGCCGGTTACGTCGGCAGCGTCTGCGCCCAGCGACTGCTCGAGTGCGGTCACACGGTCGTGATCGTCGACGACCTGTCGACCGGCAACGCCGACGCGGTGCCTGCAGGAGCGGAATTCGTCGAGGACGACGTCGCGAGCGCCGCCGAGCGGGTTCTCGGCGGCGGAGAGTTCGACGGCGTGTTGCATTTCGCCGCCCGCTCCCTCGTCGGCGAGTCGGTGGTGACGCCGGAGACGTACTGGAACGCCAACGTCGTCAAGACCCTGACCCTGCTGGAGGCGATGCGCTCGTCCGGCACCGGCCGGCTGGTGTTCTCCTCCACCGCAGCGGCGTACGGCTCTCCGGACTCCGTGCCGATCACCGAGGAGGCACCGACCCGGCCGACCAACCCGTACGGTGCCACCAAACTGGCGATCGACCACGCGATCACGTCGTACGCGGTGGCGCACGGGCTGGCCGCCTGCAGCCTGCGCTACTTCAACGTCGCGGGCGCGTACGCCGGGCTCGGCGAGAACCGTCGCGTGGAAACACACCTGATCCCTCTGGTGCTGCAGGTCGCTGCCGGGGAGCGGGAGGAGATCTCGGTGTTCGGCACCGACTGGCCCACCCCGGACGGCACCGCCGTCCGCGACTACATCCACATCCGTGACCTGGCCGAGGCACACATCCTGGCGCTCGAGTCGGTCCGGCCCGGATCGCATCGCGTCTACAACCTCGGCACCGGCACGGGGTTCAGCGTGCGGGAGGTGATCGCGTCCTGCGAACGCGTGACGGGCCGCACCGTCGCCACCCGGGACGCCCCTCGGCGCGCCGGTGACCCGGCGGTGCTCGTCGCGTCCGGCGCACGTGTGCAGACCGAACTGGGCTGGCGGCCGAGACACACGGACCTGGACGAGATCGTGGCCGATGCGTGAACGTATCTGCAGTCGCTGGCGGCGCGGGAACGCTAGCGTGGTGCAGTGCGGTCGTGACGAGGCGTGCGGCGCCCGGTCTGCCGCGAGAAGGAGGATGGTGTGGACGACGCCGATTCCACCAGGCAAGGTCGGATCGTGGAGGTCCTCGTCGAGACCTTCGCCGATCTGATGGAGGCCGACCCGAGCGCTTTTCGGACGAAGTTCCGGAAGATGGCCGCCGATCCGTTCGCCTTCTACCGGGGCAGCGCCTGCCTGTTCTACGACGATCTGCGTGACTTCGACGACCCGTGGGCCGACGAGCGCACCGGCCGCGTGTGGATCCACGGCGATCTGCACCTGGAGAACTTCGGCACCTACATGAACTCGGAGGGCACCCTCGTCTTCGACGTCAACGATTTCGACGAGGCGTACGTGGGGCACTTCAGCTGGGATCTTCGTCGCTTCGTCGCGAGCCTGGCCCTGATGGGCTGGCAGAAGGCCCTCCCCGAGAAGGATGTCCGCGAACTGGCCGAAACGTATCTGCGCAGCTACGTCGACCACGTCCTGCACTATGCGCGGCAGGAGGCGGACGAGGACTTCGCGCTGGGCCTGGACAATTCTCGCGGCGCCATTCACGACCTCCTCCTGCGCGCGCGCCTCGCCACCCGGGTGAGCCTGCTCGAGTCCGTCACGGTGCTCGAGGACTACGACCGGCACTTCCGGCCCGGCCGCGGCGTCCGCGAACTGGACGATACGGAACGCACCGCCGTGAGCCAGGCGGTCGAGACGTACGTCGACAGAATTCCCCCTAGCAAGCGGTCCGCACGCCCGGTCTTTTACCGCATCAAGGACGTGGTGGGACGGAAGGGCTTCGGGATCGGCAGCGCAGGCCTCCCCGCATACAACGTGCTCATCGAAGGGGCGACGCAGGCCCTCGAGAACGACATCGTGCTGTCGCTCAAGCAGGGCAACGTCGCCGCCCCGAGCCGCATCGTCGACGAAACCGCCGTCCGCGGCTACTTCGAGCACGAAGGTCACCGCACCGCGGTGAGTCAGCGGGCCCTGCAGGTCCACACCGATCCGCTGCTCGGCTACACGGAGATCGGCGACACCGGTTTCGTGGTCGCCGAGCTGTCGCCGTACGAACTGGACCTGGACTGGTCCGATCTCACCGAACCGGAGGACATCACGCCGGTGCTCGAGGACCTCGGCCGGGCGACGGCGAAGGTGCATTGCGTCTCCGACGAGGACAGCGACCAGACGCTGGTCACGTTCCAGACCGAGGACGCCATCCGCAGCGTCCTCGACGGCAGGCTCGACGAATTCGTCGACGAGATCGTCGAATTCGGCATCCGATACGCCGAGGTGAGCCGCAAGGATCACCAGCTGTTCGTGAACGCGTTCCGGGAGGGCGAGATCACCGGCGTGTCCGCCACCTGACGCCCAACACCCTACAGACGGACGGTATTCAGCTCCTCGAGGACACCTTCCGCGCTCCGGGCGGCCACGGTGCAGGCCCGCGCCGTGAACTGGTCGAGCAACGGGTGCCGCGCCCGTTCCCGCCACTTCCGGACCGCGGCGAGTGCGCGCATGCGTTGCAGTTCGACGGAGTCGTCGCCGTCGGTGCCGAGTCGTTCGGAGATCTGGATCCCGAAGCCGCCGATCAGGCGCTGCAACTCGGCGACGTCGTCGGCGGGCAGCCCGACCTCGGTGGACCGCAGCCGTCCGAGCAGGCGCAACTCCTGGAAACCGTGCACGTCGGAGAGCAGCCGTTCGGCGGACATCAGGATGTCGCCCGCACCCGGCACGGGATGCGCCGTGAGCACCCGCTTGAGCGCCACGAGCGCCGAGTGGGTCTTCAACTGATCGGCCCGCTGACCGAACTGGATGTCGATCACCTGACGCAATTCGTCGAGACCGCTGCGTTCCACCAACTCGGCGGCCAGCGTCGGCGAGTCCTTGGTGCCCAACCGAATCAGGGTGACGGCCATCCGGATCCCGAACAGACCGAAGCGGTCGGCCAGCTGTGCCCGCATCCGGGCGTCCACGGGTAGCGGACTGTTCTCCCGTGCGAAGCGGTCGGCCGACAACATCGCCAGGTTCAGATCGTCCACCGGGACCTCGGCCAGATGCTGGAACGCGGTGAACTCGGCCTGGCGCATCGTGCGGGCACCGAGCGCCAGCAGACCCGCGACGGGGACGACGGCCTGACACAGTCCGGTGCGTTCGAGTTCACCCGCGAACCGGGACGCCACCTCCTTCGCGGACATCATGGCGTCGAGGCGTCCCGCCCCCACCTCGTCGGCCCGCGACACCACGCCGACCACGCCGAGCGGCCCGGACTCGTCGCCCACGTGGTCGCCGATCTGACCGAGGAACTGGACGTCGGTCGCGTTCAGCGTGCGCAGCAGGTAGACCACCGCGTCGGCGCCGGACGCCTCGTTGTCGGGTGTCAGCATCTCGAGCGTGCGGGCCGAGACGTCCCGCGACAGCGAGGAGGTGCCCGGGGTGTCGATGATCGTCGTGTGCGCCAGCGCGGACGACGGCCACTCCACGTCGAGGCGGTCCACCTGGTCGGCGGTCAGGTGACCGAGGTCGAACGTGAGGTGTCCGTCCCGCCGCAGCACCGGCACGTTGACCGAACGCCGGCCGCCGGTGCCCTGTTCCGGCTGGTACCACGCCGTCACGGTGGGCGTCGAGCCGCTGCGGTACCAGGTGACGACCCGGGTGCACTCCGTCGCATCGGTGGGCGCGATGTCCTGCCCCACCAGGGAATTCAGGAGGGTGGACTTGCCCGCCTTCAGCGAACCGGCCAGCGCCACGCGCAGCGGCTGTTCCAGACGCCGCGCGCATTCGGTCAGCTGATCCCGGATCTCGGGACGTCCCGCGTACAGCTGGCGTGCGGACGCGATCAGTGCCCGGGCTTCGTGGAGCGGCGCGGCACTCATGCCGTGACCGCTCCCGCGTCACCTTCGACGAGTTGCGCGGCTTGCTGTTTCAGTGCGGACGCGACGTGCAGATCCTTCTCGAGCTGTGCGATCCGGCGGGTCCGTTCGGTGGACTCGAGATTCGCCGCCTCCTGCGCCCCGCGCAGCGAGTCGTTGATCGAGCGCAGCGCCTGCTCCGCGATCGCGGTGAAATGGTCGCGCAGCAACCGCTGGATCGAACGGAGCCGATCCTTCGACTCCTTGCCCACCTGGAAGCTGGCGTCGTCGGCGAACCGGCGGATCGCGGTCTTCGCCTCCGCACGCCGCTTCAGGATCCGGCTCTCCCGGTCTTCCCGGTACGCCTTGGTGCCCAGCAGGACTCCGGCGCCGATCGAGATCGGATTGACCAGGGCCATACCCATCATGGTGGTGATCAGACCGAACATGAGCACGCCACCGTACGACCCGCGCATACCGACGAGCACCTTCTGCGTGATGCCGATGCGGCCCGCCTCGAGGTCGGCCAGCGAGGCCACGGGTTCGAGGACCCCGTCCACATCGGCGACGTCGAGATGCGGCAGCTCGACGGCGCCCGTCTCGGCGAAGTGTTGCGCGACCACCTCGGCCAGCCACAGGGCGCGATCGTGCGCCCAGACGAAGTTGTCGCCGATCGCGGTGGCGAACTCCTGCTCGAGCCACTGCCCCAGCGCGTCCCAGTCCTTGCCGGGGTCGCCCTCGTCGACGGTTTCCTCCGCCTCCCGGGTGACGCGGCGCAACCGGTCCCGCAGGTCGTGGTCGATGTCGGCGGCCAGGTCGGCGATGCCGTCGCCGAGCGTCTGCTGCCACAGCGACGTTTTCTTGTGGAGTTCCTCGGCGGCGGCCTTCGCCTTCTGCAGTTCGGCCACCGCGGCGGCGCCCTTCGCCGGATCACGCAGGGCGGCAAGCTCGCTGCCGATTCCCAGGGTGAGATGCTCGGCCGCCGAGGACACGTCCAGCGACACCGCCCGGCGGGTGTTCGCCTCCGCACGGGCCACCACCCGGTCGCGCAGGAAGGCGTACAGCTCGACGAAACCGGATTCGGTGTTGAGTTCCTCGTCCTGCAGTCGCAGGGCGTGTGAGCGCAGCACCGACGAGATCGGAATCAGCGGAACGTCGAGACCGGCGCGCGCGAGATGCCCACGGTCGGCTTCGACGATGTCGCGCCAGTGCGGGTACAGGTCGGTCTTGCTGATCAGGCAGGCCACCGACGGGCACAGGCTCGTGACCTGACGAATGAAACCGAGCTCCGGTTCGGTGAATTCCTGGCTGGCGTCGGAGAGGACGAACACCGCATCGGACGCCGGAATCAGCCCGAGCGTGCTCGCCGCGTGCGGGTTGCCCGCGCCGCCGACCCCGGGAGTGTCGACGAGGACCAACCCGTCGGCGAGGAGGGGGCTCGGGACGTTGACCTCCACCCGCAGTACCTCGCGGCCCCCGGCGCGGGGTGAGGCGGGGGTGATGCCGTTCAGCTCGTCGAGCGGCAGGGGCACGCGGATCGGGTCTGCGCCCGGATCGGCGAGGACGAGTCCCGCCGACGCGGTCTCGGCGTTCTGCACGACGGTGGGGATCGCGGTGGTCTCGTCGTCGCCCACCGAACAGACAGTAAGGTTGAGCAGAGAGTTCACGAACTGGCTCTTGCCCTGCTTGAGCGGACCGACCACCACGATCCGCATCCGCGGGTCCTGAACCCGGGTCCGGGCGGAGTCGAGCCGCTGCGCCAGATCACTGCGACCGAACCTCTTCGCCACGTCCAGGGCCTGCTCGAGCAACGCCGTCATCGATTGCGACCCGGCTGGACTCTTCTCGACGGCTGCTCTGTCCATGAGTTTCGTTGACCCGCAATTCTTCCGACCTCGTGCGGACACCACATTCAGTGCACCGTCACCCGACTGTGAAACAGCCCCGTACGCATACCGCGTCCGGGGCTGATTTCGTTACATCGTACGGCGGTTCCGGCCACCCCGTCTGGGGGATGCCGGAACCGCCGTCTCATCACGGCTCGAGGTGATCGACCACGTCCGTGACGTCGTGCGTCGTGGCCACCGAGGAGTCGGTGTCGCCGAACAGCGAGCCGTCGGTGTCCGCGTGCAGGCCCGAGTCGGCGCCGAACGCGTTGTCCGCGTCGATCGACGACCAGGTGTCGGCCCCGGTGTCCACGGCGCCGCCCAGGGTCGAACCGAGGCCGCCGGCGAGGGAACCGGTGGTGTCGGCCACGACCCCGCCGACCGCTCCGAGGTCCGCCGAACCGTCCGTGGTCGCGTCCGCGTCGGCGGACGTTCCACCGTCGACCGAACCACCGGCGGACGCTCCGCCGTCGACGG
>NZ_BCWY01000040.1 GCF_001894825.1 Rhodococcus jostii NBRC 16295
GAACCCGCTCGGGCGTGGTCTGCGGAGGTCGTGGTCTGTTCGAGCAAGGGATACTCCATCGTTGCGGGCGCGGGGTGCGGCGCCGTGGGATCCGTCCGGGGTGAGGACGAAGCTGGGACAGCTCACAGCATGTGGCTACCGCGGTTTCGTCAGCGGCCAACCGGTGATCTGCTTGGGACGCGGGGGCGCGTACGTGCGCACCTTCGAGGTCGAGAGCCCCAACCCTACAAGAGATTCCGCCAATTTCACAGCCGCACTGACGCCGTCGACCACCGGAACCCCGGTGCGCTCGCGGATCCGCTCGTCGAGGCCGGCCATTCCGCCGCAGCCGAGACAGATCACCTCGGCCTTGTCTTCGCGCACAGCAGCTTCGGCTTCGTCGACGATCGCCTCGATGGTCCGTTCGGGGTCGGTTTCCAGCGCGAGGACGGGCAGCCCGCTCGCGCGCACACTCGCGCACTTGGCGTCGAGGCCGGCGAGCCGGAGCCTGTCTTCGATGAGCGGCACGGTGCGGTCGAGGGTGGTGACCACGGAGTACTTGCGCCCCAGCATCATTGCGATGCTCGCGGAGGCCTCGGTGATGTCGACGACCGGTACGTCGAGCAGTTCCTGCAGACCTTCCCGGCCGTGTTCGCCGTAGCCGGCCTGGATCACCGCATCGTAGGGTTCCGGGTACGACCGCACCCGGTCCATCACCGCGATCGCGGCGAGGTAGCTCTCGAAGTTCCCTTCGACGGACTCCGCACCGATCTCCGGTGTCAGCCCGACGATCTCGGTGCCGGGTGCGGCCGCGGCCTCGGCCTGCTTGGCGATGGCGTCCGTGATGGACGCGGTGGTGTTGACGTTGACGACGAGAATGCGCATCGAAAGCTCCTGTCAGTGGTCGCCGTGGCCACTGTCCACGGCGATGGACTCGCCGGACACGTCCACGTACTGCCGGGTGCGGTCGCCGACGACCGCGTAGATGGCCGCAGCCAGGCCCGCGCCGATGAACCACGAGAAGGGGGCGACGAGATGGAAGGCGGGGACGATCGCGAACAGTGTGCTCACGAGGGCGGCGGGAACGAGGGCGTAGATCGCCCGCAGGTTGAATCCCTTGCGGTAGTAGTAGGTTCCGGTCGGGCTGTCCGAGTAGAGCGCGGGTACGTCGACCTTCGTGCGGCGGATGAACCAGTAGTCGACGAAGATGATGCCGAACAGCGGGCCGAGGACGGCACCGAGGCCGCCGAGGAAGTAGTTGATCACCACCGGGCTGTCGTAGAGGTTCCAGGGCAGCAGGACCACACCGATGCAGGCGCTGATGATGCCCGCCTTGCGGAAGCTGATCTTCTCGGGGGCGAGGTTCGACAGCACGTACGACGGCGCGACGAAGTTCGCCATGACGTTGACGGCCATCGTGACGATGACGAGGGCGAGGCAGGCCAGCGACAGGAACAGGGTGTTCGGGATCGCCGCGACGATGTCGGTGGGGCTGTCGATGATCGTGCCGTCGATCCGGAACTGGGCGCCGCACAGGATGAACGCGATGACGGCGAACGCGAGGACGTTGACGAACAGGCCCCAGAAGTTGCCGCGCACCACAGCCGTCTTGGACGGAGAGCGCCTCGAGAAGTCGCAGAAGTTGAGGATCAGGGTGCCGTAGATCGACATCCACAGGGCCGCGCCCGCGAAGACCTGGCGCCACATCTCGCCGCCCGAGGCGGGCTGATCGGACGTCCAGGCGATGGAGAAGTCGGTACGGAACAGCATCCACAGGGCGAGCGAACCGACCGTCACGAGGATCAGCGGACCGGCCAGACTCTCGAATTTGCGCACCGCCTCCATCCCGTAGATGAGGACGACGATCTGGATCGCCCAGATCCCGATGAAGCAGATCCATCCGAGGCTGGACAGTCCGAGGATCGAGTTCTGGTCGAAGCGGTCGAGGGAGGGCGCGACGGCGACGAGGAAGATCCGGAAGACGATCGAAGCGAGGTAGGTCTGGATTCCGAACCAGACGATCGCGATGACCGCGCGGACCATCGCGGGAATCTGGGCGCCGCGGATACCGAAACTGATCCGGCTCATCACGGGGAACGGCACGCCCGTCTTCTGCCCCATGAATCCGGCGTAGGTCATCGCGGCGCAGACGATGACCGCGCCGATCATGAGAGACAGGATCATGTGGCCGCCGCCGAGCCCGAGTGCGAACAGGCCGATCGCGAACGAGTAGTTGGCGATGTTGTGGACGTCGTTGGTCCACAGCGTGAAGATGCTGTAGCTACCCCACCGGCGGCCGGTGGCCTTCGTGGGGGCCAGGTCCAAGTTGTAGAGTGTGGTGCTCGTCTCGGTCGCTGTCGGCGTCGCCGACGTAGTCGGCTGAGTGCGGCCGTGGACGGCGGCGGCAGTGTGGTCGACGGTGGTGTGCCGCGAGACTGTGTCGTCTATGAGCATGTGCCTGTCCTTGCGTGGCGGCGAACGAACTTCCGTATCACGGAAAGCTTGTTCCATTGGTCCCTCCAAGTGTGAGCCAGGCAACAGTGGGCGGTCAATGATTTCGGCAGGATATATCTTGGTGCCGCACCGCCTGGGACACGACAAACCCGCTGTAGCACTGGATCTTTCGGATCCAGCGCGTTGTGAGGGTCAGGGGGCGTCAGGCCAGTCCGCGGCTGAGCAGTCGCCCGCGGGGCGCCTCGTCGAGGTCGATCCGCTTGCCTGCCAGCCAGGTACTGCGCACGACGCCGGCGAGGGCACGCCGATCGTAGGCGGAGACGGGATTCTTGTGCTGCAGGGCGGCCACGTCGACGACGAACGCCTCCTCGGGCGCGAACACGGCGAAATCCGCCGCGTACCCCAGCGCGATGTGCCCTTTCGTGTTCAGCCCGACCTGCTCGGCCGGGTTCTCCGCCATCCATCGGACCACGTCGTTCAGGCTGTGCCCGCGACGTTTGGCCTCCGACCACACCGCGGACAGCGACACCTGCAGCGAGGCGATGCCGCCCCACGCGACACCGAAGTCGCCGATGTCGAACCGCTTGAGGTCGACCGTGCACGGGGAATGGTCGGTGACGACGCAGTCGATCACCCCGTCGGCCAGGCCCTGCCACAGCAGCTCACGGTTCCCGGCTTCACGGATCGGCGGGCAGCACTTGAATTGCGTTGCTCCCGAAGGTATCTCTTCCGAGACGAACGACAGATAGTGCGGGCACGTCTCCACCGTGAGCTTCACGCCGTCCTTGCGGGCGGACGCGATCATCGGCAACGCATCGGAACTCGACAGGTGCAGGATGTGCACCCGGCACCCGGTCCATCGCGCCAGCTCGATGACCTCGGCAATGGCGAGATTCTCGGCGCCCCGCGGCCGCGAGTCGAGGAAGTCCGAATAGTTCTCACCGCCGGGTGACGCCGCGCGGTCGATCGCATGCGCGTCTTCCGCGTGCACGAACATCATCGCGCCGAACCCGGCGATCTCCTTCAGCGCCAGTTCGAGCTCGGCCGGATCCAACGGCGGAAACTCGTCGACACCGGAGTGCAGCAGGAAGCATTTGAACCCGAACACGCCCGCGTCGTGCAGGGCCCGCAGGTCCGGGACGTTGCCGGGCACGGCGCCGCCCCAGAATCCGACGTCGACGTACGCCTGATCGGACGCGACCCGACGTTTGACGTCCAGGGCCTCGGCGTCGACGGTCGGCGGGATGCTGTTGAGCGGCATGTCGACGATCGTGGTCACGCCGCCGGCCGCGGCCGCGCGGGTCGCGCTCGCGAAGCCCTCCCATTCGGTGCGGCCCGGCTCGTTGACGTGCACGTGGGTGTCGACGAGACCGGGGATCAGCACCTCGTCGTCGCCCAGTTCGACGACGACCTCCGCGTCGAGCTGGGCGCCGAACGGTTCGATGACGACGATCCGGCCGTCCCGCACGCCCACGCACCGCGCGACCTCCCCCGCCGCGGTGATCACCCGCGGGGCACGGAACAGCAGATCGAGCGGGTCAGACATCGCCTTCACGACCTGCGCCGGCGATGCCGCGCACCGCTGCCGCCACGGCCGGGGCCACGGCTGCATCGAACACGCTCGGCACGATGTATGTGGGATTGAGCTCCGACGGGGACACCGAATCGGAGATCGCCCGGGCGGCGGCGATGAGCATGTCGTCGGTGATCTCGACGGCATGCGCGTCGAGCAGACCCCGGAACACGCCCGGGAACGCGAGCACGTTGTTGATCTGGTTCGGGAAGTCGGAACGGCCGGTCGCGACCACGGCAGCGTGCTGCCCGGCGGCGACGGGATCGACCTCGGGTACCGGATTCGCGAGGGCGAACACGATCGAGTCGGGACCCATCGTCGCGATGTCGTCGCCGGTGAGGATGTCCGGTGCCGAGACACCGATGAACACGTCGGCGCCGACCAGTGCGTCCCGCAGCGATCCGGACCGCGCTTCCGGGTTGGTGTTGTCCGCGATCCAGGAACGGAACGAGTCGGACGTGTCGTCGGGCGAGAGGATTCCGCCCCGCCCGCACGCCACGATGTTCGTCGCACCCTGCGCCACCAGCAGACGGATGATGGCGTGTCCGGCGGCGCCGACACCCGAGACCACGATCTTCACCGTGTCGAGGCTCTTCTCGACCACGCGCAGGGCATTGGTCAGTGCGGCGAGAACCACGATGGCCGTGCCGTGCTGGTCGTCGTGGAACACCGGGATGTCCAGCATGTCGCGGAGCCGGGCCTCGATCTCGAAGCATCGCGGGGCGGAGATGTCCTCCAGGTTGATTCCGCCGTACACCGGGGCGAGCGCCCGGACGATCTCGACGATCGCGTCCGTGTCCTGGGTGTCCAGGCACACCGGCCACGCGTCGACATCCGCGAACTGCTTGAACAGCGCCGCCTTGCCCTCCATCACCGGAATCGACGCGGCGGCCCCGATGTTGCCCAGCCCCAGCACGGCCGAGCCGTCGGTGACGACCGCGACGGTGTTGCGTTTGATCGTCAGCCGCCGTACGTCCTCGGGGTTCTCGGCGATCGCGGTGCACACCCGGGCGACGCCGGGCGTGTAGGCGCGGGACAGGTCGTCCCGGTGCTTGAGCGGAACCTTCGGCACCACTTCGAGTTTCCCGCCGAGATGGAGCAGGAACGTGCGGTCACTGACCTTGCCCACCACGACACCGGGCACGTCGGCGATCGCGGACGCGATCTGTTCGGCGTGCTCGACGTCGGACGCGTCGCACGTGACGTCGATGACCATGTGGTCGGGGTGGCTCTCCACCACGTCCAGCGCGGTCATGGCCCCCTTCACGGAGGCCACCGCCCCCGCGAGGGTCGAGGTGGTGCCCGCGCCGACCGGGGCCGTGACGCGAACGGTGATGGAGTAACCGGGACTGGTATTGGGCATGGTTGTTTCCTCGGGTTCGTCGAAGGGGTAGAGGGTGCTAGCGGGGCGCCTGGTCGGCGACGAGCGCCTGATGGGTCTGTGGGAGGGCGTCCCACCAGGTGCGCCGCGTCTCGGACAGCGCTGTCGCGTCGAGATCACCGAACAGCCGCAGTCGGGACAGGCCACCGTCGGGGTAGACGTCGAGCCGCAGGTGGGTGGCGGCGGCGGTGCCGTCCAGAACGAACCGGTGCCGCGTGTCGGGTTGTACGGCCGTGCGCGGCAGCAATTCCGTCCACGCGCCCTCGTCCGCGATGTCGGCGGTGCGCGCGTCGGCGGTGCTCAGCCGCACCCAGCCCGGCGCGTTCCCCACGTAGTAGCTGGTATCGATCTCGACGTGCCGCGGAGCTCCGGCCGCGGCGAGCGAGAACACGGCGAAGTCGTTGCCGCCGCCGCGGCGCCGGGAGTTCTCCCAGCCCTCCCCCATGTTCCGGGCCCGCCCGGGAAGGATGATGTTCGCGGGTGACGCGTAGAACGCGTCGGAGCAGCCGACGAGGCGGCCGCCGTTCTCAGCGGCCAGCAGGTCGACGGTCCCGTCGAGGAACCGGGGGTCGGGCACGACCTCGCCGTGCACGCGCAGCCGGGCGACGCCGCCGTCGGGGTAGATCGAGAGCCGCACGTGGGTCCACCGGTGCCGGTCGGCGACGGCGTACTGGTTCGCCGCGTGTCCCTCGGCGGGGGACTTCTCGACGATGGTCTGCCAATCCGCCTTCATGACCTCCTCGATGGACGGGTAGCCCTCGATCGAGGCCGCCTCGACGGAGATGAAGGGCGGGTAGTTGCCCTTGAAGTGTGCGGTGTCCACGACGATCCCGTGGATGATGCCGGCGGCGCCGAGGCGGACGATCGCGTAGTCGTGGCCGTCGTCCCGGCGGCGGCGAGTCTCCCAGCCGTCGTAGACCTTGCCCTTGTGTCCGAAGTCCGCGGGATCGAAGAACGGGGCCTCCGCCTTGATGAGGTTCTCCCGCTGGGCGAACAGTTCGTCGTTGGCGGCGGATACGCTCCCGCCGAGGGCTCGTGAGGCGAGGTCGGGCAGGGCGGTGAAGTCGGCAGAAGTCATGATTCTCCTCGTGTGCTGAGTGTGGTGAGTTCGTCGGACGATGCGGCGATGGTGCAGCCGATCCGGCGCAGTAGCTCCGCCGCATGTCGGATCGATCGATGAAGGTCCGGTTCCAGATCCGCGAGCGCGTAGGCCGCGGATATTCCGGCGCTGTGTAATTGGATGTCGCTGAGTAGGTTTCGGCCGCACACGGCGAGGACGGGGATTCCCTCTGCCCGCGCCTCGGTCGCGACGCCGATCGGGGCCTTGCCGTGCAGGCTCTGCGCGTCCAGAGACCCCTCGCCGGTGACGACGAGGTCTGCGGCGGCCAGGCGCCGACGGAAGTCGACGAGACCGAGGACCGTGTCGATCCCGGGTCGGGTGTCCGCGCCCAGCACCGAGATCGCTCCGAACGCCGCTCCGCCCGCGGCGCCGGCCCCCGCGACCCGGCTGTCGTCGCGGCCCGTCGCGGCGCGCACGACCTGCGCAAACCGCGTCATCGCGTCTTCCAGAACGACCAGTTCTTCTGCCGCCGCGCCTTTTTGGCTCGCATACACGGCGGTGGCGCCACTCGGGCCGAGAAGCGGGTTGTCGACGTCGCAGGCGAGCCGGAACTGCGCCGCCCGCGCCGCAGGGTGGAGGCCGGTGAGGTCGACCCGGGCGGCGCAGCGCAGCGCCGCTCCGCCCGGTGCGACGTCGTTGCCCTCGGCGTCGAGAACACGCACGCCGAGAGCCTGCAACAAGCCGGCACCGCCGTCGGTTGACGCGCTGCCCCCGAGACCGACGATGATCTCGCGAGCTCCCCCCTCCAGCGCATGCCTGACGACGGTGCCGAGTCCGAATGTACTGGCACCCAGCGGGTCCGGAGCACCGTCCGGGAGCAGGACCAATCCCACGGCCGACGCCAGTTCCACCACCGCGGTCGAATCGCGCACCGCGTAGGACGAGGTCACGGGCAGCCCCGTCGGTCCCGTGGTGTCGACCGGGACCGGGGTCCAGCCCGCGGCGACGGCCGCCGCGACGGTGCCGTCACCGCCGTCCGCCACCGGTACCCTATCGATCACCCAGGACGGATCACCGGCGAGGAGCCCGTCGGCGAGGGCGTCCGCGACTTCCGCTGCGGTGAGAGATCCCTTGAACTTGTCGGGTGCGACCAGTACACGTGTCACGGTGCGCCCCTAGTCCAGCAGCATGAGAGCTGTGGGAGCGTGCTCCCAGCTCTCCGCCAGATCCTCGAACTCGGCGACGTTGTCGAGTTCGGTGCCCATCGCGATGTTGGTGACCCGCTCGAGGAAGACCTCGACGACCACCGGCACCTTGTGTTCTCCGGCGAGTTCGCGGGCCTTCTCCAGGGCGCCGGCGATCTCGCCCGGCTCGGTGACCCGCAGGGCCTTGCAGCCCAGGCCCTCGGCGACCTTGACGTGATCGACGCCGTACCCCTTCGGGACCGCGGGCATCGTCTCGTGCTCGCTCCGCTCCTGGGTGTTGATGTTGTCGAAGCCCAGTTGCACGCAGAAGTCCATGTCGAACGCGCGCTGTGCCTGACGGATCAGTCCCAGGTAGGAGTTGTTCACCACGACGTGGATGTACGGCAGGTTGAACTGGGCGCCCACGGCCAGTTCCTCGATCATGAACTGGAAGTCGTAGTCACCGGACAGCGCCACGACGGGCGTCTCCGGCTCCGCGGCAACCACTCCGAGAGCGGCGGGGATCGTCCAGCCGAGCGGCCCGGCCTGCCCGCAGTTGATCCAGTTGCGGGCCTTGTAGACGTGCAGGAACTGGCCGCCGGCGATCTGCGAGAGCCCGATCGTGCTCACGTACCGGGTGTCGCGCCCGAAGACGCGGTTCATCTCCTCGTACACGCGCTGCGGTTTGACCGGGACGTCGTCGAAGTGGGTCTTGCGCTGCATGGTCCGCTTCCGGGTGGCACAGTCCTCGACCCAGGTGCTGCGGTCCGCCAGGGTTCCGGCGGCCTTGCGCTCCTTCGCGACGGCGACGAACAGTTCGAGCGCAGCCTTGGCGTCGGACACGATCCCGTAGTCGGGCGCGAACACGCGACCGATCTGGGTGGGTTCGATGTCGACGTGAACGAACTTGCGGCCCTTCCGGTAGGTGTCGAGACCGCCCGTGTGCCGGTTGGCCCACCGGTTGCCGATGCCGAGGACGAAGTCCGACGCCAGCATCGTGGCGTTGCCGTATCGGTGGGCGGTCTGCAGTCCGACCATCCCGGCGGCGAGACGGTGGTCGTCCGGGATGGTGCCCCAGCCCATCAGCGTCGGCACGACCGGAATGTCCAGCAGTTCGGCCAGTTCCACCAGCAGGTCCGCGGCGTCGGCGTTGATGATGCCACCGCCCGCAACGATCAGCGGGCGTTCGGCGGCACCCAGCATGTCGAGTGCCTTCTCCGCCTGCGCGCGGGTCGCGGCCGGCTTGTACACGGGCAGCGGCTGGTAGGTATCCGGGTCGAAGTCGATCTCCGCCAACTGCACGTCGATCGGCAGGTCGATGAGCACCGGTCCTGGCCGACCAGACCGCATCAAGTGAAATGCCTGCGCGAACGCTCCCGGAACCTGGGCCGGCTCGAGCACCGTCATCGCCATCTTCGTGACCGGGCCTGCGATCGAGGCGATGTCGACGGCCTGGAAGTCTTCCTTGTGCAGGCGCGCCACGGGAGCTTGGCCGGTGATCGCGAGGATCGGGATCGAGTCCGCCATGGCCGAATACAGACCGGTGATCATGTCGGTTCCGGCGGGCCCGGAGGTGCCGATGCAGACTCCGATGTTTCCGGCCTTGGCGCGGGTGAATCCCTCGGCCATGTGGGAGGCGCCCTCGACGTGGCGGGCGAGGATGTGCTTGATTCCTCCGTGGTTACGCATTGCTGCGTAGAACGGGTTGATCGCCGCACCGGGGAGGCCGAAGGCCTGAGTGGCACCTTCGAGTTCCAGAATCTTGACCGCTGCGTCAGCGGCGCGCATACGAGGCATATCACTTCTCCATCGAGGATTACGAGTTGGAACGGGTCACTGGGAGGGGCGGCCGGACAGCCGCTCCACTCCACGCAGCAGGCCCGAATGGTCCAGGCCACCATCACCGTTCGCACGGGCGGAGGCCATCAGCTGGGCGACGACCGCGCCGAGGGGTGTCACGACACCGGCCTCGCGAGCGGCGCTGGTCACGATGCCGAGGTCCTTGTGGTGCAGTTCGATGCGGAATCCCGGTTCGAAGGACCGGTCCAGCATCTTCTGTGCCTTCTGGTTCAGGACGGCCGATCCGGCCAGCCCGCCGCCGAGCACCTCGACCGCAGCCGCGGTGTCGACACCGTAGGCCTCGAGGAAGATGATCGCCTCGGCGAGGAGTTGGATGTTGCCCGCGACGATCAGCTGGTTCGCGGCCTTCACCGTCTGCCCGGAACCGTTCGGGCCCACGTGCACCACGGTCTTGCCGACGGTGTCGAGGATCGGCTTGGCCGCCTCGAAATCCTCCGGCGCGCCGCCGACCATGATCGACAGTGCGGCGTTGACCGCACCGGCCTCGCCACCCGATACCGGGGCGTCGATCAGCCGGAAGCCCCGCTCGGTTGCCTGCGCGGCGAGGGCGGTGGTGACGTCGGGCCGGATGCTGGAGAAGTCGATGATCAGGGCGCCGGCCGGGGCGTGCTCGAAGACTCCGTCCTCGCCGGCGAGTACGGCCTGGACGTCCGGGGAGTCGGGGACCATCACGGCCACGACGTCGGCGCCGGCAACGGCCTTGGCGATGGAGTCGGCCGCGGTGCCCCCGGCGTCGACGAGCGCCGCGGTGCGCTCGGGCGAGCGGTTGTATCCGACCACCTGGTGGCCGGCCTTGGCGAGATGAACGGCCATGGGGCTGCCCATGATTCCGAGTCCGATGAATGCGATAGTGCTCACGAGTCTCCTCGATTCCGTCTGAGTGTGGTGGTGTGTGTCAGCGGCCGGCGCGGGTCGCGCGCTGTTCGCGGGGCAACCAGTCGAAGGTGTCCGGCCGCGTCGCCTTGTATTCGAGCCCGACGTACCCGCGGTAACCGTGGGCGGCGAGCCTCGTCAAGTAGCCGTCGATGTCGAGTGTTCCGGTGCCGGGTTCGCCGCGTCCCGGCGCATCCGCGATCTGCACGTGCCCGATGCGGTCTGCATAGGCATCGATCGCGGCGCCGATGTCGTCGCCGTTGACCTCGAGGTGATAGAGGTCGGCGAGGAGCCGGAGCGAATCGACACCGTGCTCGGCCTTCACCCGGTCGATCACGGCGATCGCGTCCGCCGCGGTCTTCAGCGGGTACGCCGGTGTGCCGCTGACCGGTTCGACGAGAACGACCGCACCGATACGATCCGACGCCTTGCCCGCCTGGGCGAGGTTCTCGATGGCCGTGTCGTCCTGGGTCTTCGGGTCTGCGCCGTCGATACGATTACCGTACAGGGCGTTGAACGCTCTGGTGCCCAGCCGTTCTCCGATTCCGACGGTGATGTCGATGTTGTCGCGGAACGCCGAGACCTGCGCCGGGTCGGACAGCAGTCCGCGGTCCCCCGCCGGCATGTTCCCCGCCGCGAAGTTCAACCCCGTGAGCTGCACTCCGGCGTTCTCGATCGCGGCCACGAACGCGTCGACGTCGCTGTCCCGCGGTACGGCGGTGTCGAACGGCCACCAGAATTCGACGGCGTCGAATCCGGCGTCCCGCGCCGCCTGCGGACGCTGCAGGAGCGGCACGTCGGTCAGCAGGATCGAGCAGTTCAGGGTGTAGGCAAAGGTATCCATCGGCTGTTCTTTCACGCTCGGGATGTTCAGGAGACTGTGGTGTTGTCGGGCTCGGGCAGGACCCGGTAGCGACGCCAGCCGCCGTGATCGGTGATCTCGGTGAGCTCACCGGCCTTGCTCTCGAGCAGACCCGGACGCAGCCCTACCGCCAGAACCGAACGGCCGTCGGACAGTTCGATCACGGTGAGCTCGAGTTCCTCGGGCTCATCGGGGAGGAAGTCGGTGCGGATGTCGCCGATCGGGACGTCGTAGAGTTCGCCCTCGATCGAGGCGCCACCGCTCTCCGTCAGGAGGAGGGCCGGGAATTCGTCACGCACGGAGAAGAATCGGTAGTTCGGTGCGGTCCGGACCGTACCGAGGAACGTGTGTGCGGATACGTTGTGATGGAGGTTTCCACCTCGCATCGCGCCACCGTTGCAGAACAGTTCAGCCATGTCAGCTCCTTCTTCCGTGGGCAGTTGCCGCCACTTCGGGCCGGCCTGCCAGTTCGATCGCTACCTGCAGCAGCGCTTCGCGTAGTCGTTTGGTGTTGGCGTCGAGACCCTCCCGCACCAGGTCCTGGGTGACGGGCCACGGGGTGTCGCTGATGACGTCGTGATCGGTGACCAGGGCGATGCAGGTGTAGGACATGTCGAGTTCCCGGGCCAACGCAGCTTCGGGGTACGGGGTCATGCTGATCAGGTCCCATCCCTGCGATGCGTACCAGCGTGATTCGGCGCGGGTCGAGAATCGGGGACCGCGGATCGCGACCATCACGCCGCCGTCGTTGACCACCCAGCCGTTCCTGCGGAGCGTCGACACCACCGCTCGGCGTCCGTGGGCGCAGAAGGGGTCCGCGAACGAGATGTGGACGTCGTCGTCGTGGAAGGTGTCATCGGTGCGGCCCGTGCGGTCGACCAGCTGGTCGGGAACGACGACCGATCCGACACCGATCGCCGGTCGCAACGAGCCCGAAGGGGTGGGCGCGAGAATCGTTCGGACGCCCAGGCTGTGCAGCGCCCAGATGTTCGCGCGGGCGTTGATCCGGTGGGGCGGGATGTTGCGGTCGCGGCCGGTCCGGGTCAGGTACGCGAGCCGGCGGCCGCCCGCGGACCCGAGAACGATGCTGTCCGAGGTCGGTCCGTACGGAGTCTCGATGTCGACCTGCTCGGCGTCGTCGAGGAGTCCGTGGTAACCCCAGGTGCCGAGCAACCCCACGGTGGGCTGGGTGTCAGGCATGGTGGTTCACCGTTCCTTCCGTGGCCTTGTTCGCGGTCAGCAGTTCGGTCCTCTCGATCGCCGGCTGTTCCGGCGCGTTCTGGAGGTGTTCGTGTCCCGGGTGCGGGTGGACGGTGACGTCGTCCGGGTCGTCGGGTGTCACCTGTCCGTCGAGAACCGCGCGCATCTTGTCCTTGTCCAGCAGGCCTTCCCAGTTCGCGACCACGAAGGTGGCGAGGCAGTTACCGAGCAGGTTCGTGAACACCCGCATGGAATCCATGAGCCGGTCGGCGCCGAGCAGCAGCGCGACGGCGGCGACCGGGAATGCACCGATCGCGGCGGCGGTCGCGGACAGCGCGACGAAGGCCGAGCCCGGCACACCCGCCATTCCCTTGGAGCTGAGGATGAGGATGCCCATGATCGCGAGCTGCTCGCCGAATCCGAGGTCCACCCCGACCGCCTGCGCCAGGAACATCATCGCCAGCGACAGGTAGATCGCGGCTCCGTCGAGGTTGAACGAGTAGCCGGTAGGGATCACCAGACCGACGACCGCGCGGTCGCATCCCGCGTTGTCCAACTTCTTGATGATGCGGGGCATGACCGCCTCGGACGATCCGGTGCCCAGGGCGAGCATGAACTCTTCGCGGCAGTACTTGATGAACTTCCACGCATTCACGCCGGTGATCAGCTTGACGACGATCGACAGCACGACGATGAAGACCAGTGCCGCTCCGTAGCACGCCAGGATCAGAATTCCGAAGGATTTGAGCGAGCCGGCGCCGTAGTTGCCGACGGTGAAGGCCATCGCACCGAACGCACCGAGAGGCGCCAGGTACATGATGTAGCCGACGATGCGGAAGATGACGTGCAGCGTCTGGTCGATCACATCCATCAGGATCGGCGGAGCCGACTCACTGAAGGACGCCAGCGCGACACCGAACAGGATCGCGAACAGCAGCACCTGCAGCAAGTTGTTCTGGGCGAACGCATCGAACACGCTGGTCGGGATGATGTGCATGACGAACTCGACGCCACCCGGCAGGTGGCCGCCCTGCGTCTTCTCGTCCAGGGCGCTGGTGTCCAGCGTGGCCGGGTCGATGTTGAGCCCGCTACCCGGTTTGACGAGGTTTCCGACGAGCAGACCGAGCCCGAGCGCGAAGGTCGTCGCGGCCGTGAACCAGAGCAGCGCCTTGCCGCCGATCTTTCCGAGCGCTTTCATGCTGCCGACCTTGGCGATGCCGGTGACGATCACCAGGAAAATCAGCGGGGACACGACCATTTTGATCAGCTTGATGAAGCCCTCACCCAGCGGCGCCAGGTGATGGGAGAACTCCGGAAACAGGATTCCGGTGGCGATGCCCAGGGCAATTCCGATCAGGACCTGGACGAAAAGTGATCTGTACCAACGCTGCTTTGTGGGTTTCGCAGCGATTTCGACTTCAGACACGGGGCCCTCCCTCGGGGCTTGGCGTTTTCCATATTATGGAAGTTGTATTTCGTATCTCGATATAGTGAACGCCGTCACACAGGGGTTTGTCAACCGATGTAGGGAAGGAATCGGCGCGATCCGCCGGAACCGCGCTATCGTCATCCGGACGGGCTTTTCCGCTTCATGGAAGGTCCCGACCACTCGCGACATCACGACCGGGGAGGCACGACATGGAGCCCACGACGAATACGCAGGCACCCACCGGCGGAGTGCAGTCGGTGGAACGCGCCTTCGAACTGCTCGAACTCATGGCGAGCGCGGGCGGGTCGATCGGCGTCAGCGAACTCGCCGAGTTGGCCGGACTGCCCCTGCCCACGATTCACCGGCTCATCCGCACCCTCATGAACCGCGGATACGTCCGGCAACTCCCCACCCGGCGGTACGCGCTCGGTCCCAAACTGATCAGGCTCGGCGAAAGTGCCACGCAGCTGATCGGAGAGTGGTCACGTCCCCACCTGTCCGAACTCGTGAAGGGCACCGGCGAGACCGCGAACATGGCGGTACTCGACGGGACCATGGCGGTGTACGTCGCGCAGGTGCCGTCCCAACATTCCATGCGGATGTTCACCGAGGTCGGTCGCCGCGTCTACACCCACTGCACCGGCGTCGGCAAAGCGCTGCTGCTCCAACTGTCCGACGACGCCGTCCGCTCCCTCGTGGCCCGCACAGGAATGGCGTCCTACACCGAGAACTCCCTCACCGACCCCGACTCGCTGATCGCCGACCTCGAGCTGAGCCGGCAACGCGGCTTCGCCATCGACGAGGGCGAGCAGGAGATCGGCGTCCGCTGCTTCTCGGTGCCCGTCCCCAACGCGCCGACCCCCACCGCCATCTCGATCTCCGGGCCCGCCGCCCGCGTCACCCTCGAATCCGCCGACCACATCGTCCCGATGCTGAAACGCGTCGCGAAGGAGCTGGGCACCGAGTTCGACAAGAACGCCGCGCTCTGACCCGAACGCCCCTCAGCGGTAAGCGGATTCGATCATCGGTTCGGTGGCGACGACCTGCCCGTCGCTACCGACGATGGTCAGCGCGGACGGGGTGACGCGATACTGGGTGCCGTTGCCGGCGTTGGTAGCGACGAACCCGGACCCGTTCGGGACGGGGTCGTCAACGGAGATCGCGGCGCCGTCGCTGATACGGACACCCTGGTAGTAGTACCGCCCGACCCCGGTCTCGCAGACGACGACCAGCGATTTCGTGGTGCGGCCGATGAACGCTGCCGGGTTGGTGTAGTTGCAGCGCGCGTCCGAGGGCGGCAGGAAGCCCTGCTCGTCGGTGCCCGACACCTCGCCGACCATCGGCGGCGGCGGCGCCACCGTCGTCCGCGGAGTCGTCGTCCTCGTGGTCGGGGGCGTGACCGTCGACGGCGGTACCGGTGCCGCGGACTCGATCGACGTCCGCACGGCGGGTGGCTGCACGACGGTGCTCGCGGCGGTTGTCGACGGATCGTCCGGCCTGTTCCGGTCCAGGACCAGCCAGGCGACCACACCTCCGAGCGCGATGATCGCCACCACCAGCAGCGTCACCATCACCGGCACGGCGGCGGACCGCGTCTTCTGCGGAGGCGGACCCGCCGCGTAATAGTTCGACCGCGGCGGGGGCGGGTGGTGCGGGGGCGGCGCGACCGGGCCTCGCGGAACGCTCGTCGGCGGGTACTCCGGTGGCCGCCCGACACTGTCGATCCGGGTCGGCGCCGGTCCGCCCGCGACGTTCGTCGGGGCGGGTGGTCTTCCCGACAGGGCGGCCCGGGCGGCGGACGCCAAGGCTCCCGCGGTGCGGTACCGCGTATCCCGGCTCTTCGCGAGACCGGTCGAGACGACGCCGTCGAACGCGGTGGGAAGGTCGGGCCGGATCGCGCTGGGACGCGGGGCGGGCGCCGCCAGGTGCGCCCGGATGGCGCTGCTGATGCTGTTCGACGGGAACGGGATCGCCCCGGTCAGGCACTCGTGCAGCACACACGCCAGCGAGTAGACGTCGGCCCGGCCGTCCACCGGGGCGTTGTCGAACCGTTCCGGCGCCATGTAGGCGTAGGAGCCGACCGCGCTGCCGAGGGTGGTGAGCCGAAGGTCCGAACTCGAGTGGGCGATGCCGAAGTCCACGAGGTACGCGAAGTCGTTGGCCGTGACCAGGATGTTCTCGGGCTTCACGTCCCGATGGACCAACCCGTCCGCGTGTGCGGCGTCGAGGGCCGCCGCGATCTGCTCCACGATCACGGCCGCTCGCGCCGGGTCCATCGGACCGTGCGACCGTAGCAACGACCGCAGATCCCGGCCGGGGACGAGGCGCATGTCGATGTAGAGGACGCCGTCGATCTCGCCCCAGTCGTGGATCGGGATGACGTGCGGTTCCTGAAGTCTCGCCGCGGCGTGCGATTCGCGGCGGAAACGCTGCTGGTAGGTCTCGTCCTTCGCCAGTTCCACGTCGAGGAGTTTCAGGGCCACGGTGCGCCCCTTCACCGTGTCGAACGCCTCGTAGACCTCGCCCATCCCGCCGCGCCCCAACAGCGCGCGCAGGTGGTACTGCCCGAACTGCGTGCCGACCCGCGACCCTGCCGCCATCTTCCGTTCCCCTCGACGGCCGCGTTCGCGGCACCACCTCCCGACCGGGGCTGATTCTTCCCCATGGCGGCGGGATCCGACACCGCCGAGGGCGCGAAGCATCGCCATCAACAAAGGTTGACGGATCTCGCCCATCAACATAAGTTGATGGCTGTGAGTGACGATCCCGATCCGGCCACCACTTTCGCTGCCGTCGTCGCGCTGCGGCGCCAGGCCGATCAACTCGAGCGCGACGCCGTCACCCACGCACTCTCCGCCGGGTGGACCTGGGCGGACATCGGCCAGGCGCTCGGCGTCTCGGGTCAGGCGGCGCACAAGCGCCTCGGCCCCGGGCGGTCGGGCGACAAGAAGACGAGGGGAACACGATGACACTCACCCGGGCCTGGCGCGACATGCGCACGATGAAGACCCTGTTCGCCGAAACCGAGGCCGAGGCCGACCGGCTGGGCGACCGCGAACCCGGTCTCGAACACCTCCTTCTCGGGGCGTTCGCACTGCCGGACGGCACGGCCGGACGAGTGTTCGAGAATCTCGGGTCGAGCCGGGACGCCTTGCGCGAGGCCATCGTTCGCGTGCACGGCGACGCACTCGCGGCGGCAGGCATGACGGACGCGGGCGACGCCACCAGCGCACTGAGCCGCCCCCGCACCGGGCCGCTGCGACTGACCGAACCGGCCCAGGCCGCGTTCCGCAATGCGGCGGCTCTCGCAAAGTCGGAACGGAGACCGATCGTCGGAGCCGACATCGTCGCAGCCGTCGCCACCATCACGCACGGCACCGCGGCGCGAGCACTGGAGTCGCTCGGACTCACGCGATCCGCCGTCGTCGACGCGGCGCGGGCGGCGCCGGCAGGCTGAGCGGACGGCCCGGGCCTGGCGCTCGCCGACACGCGGATAGGCTCGTCACGTGGTTCTTGCAAGCTCGACTTCGGTGTCACCGGCAGATGTTCTCGGTTCCATGCGGGACGTCATCGACGGTCCGCTGCCCGACATCGCGGTGCGTTTCTCCAAGTTCCTCGCCGACATCTGGCCGCACACCGCGCTGGTGATCTTCACCCGGGAGTGCACGGGCCGTCCCCGCAAGGTCAGCGGCGACCCGTCGGTGGTCGAGCGCGTCACCATCACCGAGCTGGACACCCTGCGCACCCGGATGACGGAAGGGGTTCCGCTCGACGATCAGGCGGTGATCGCCGGCTCGAAGCGGAAGGTGTGGGCGCTGCTCGACGCGACAGGCACCCTCCTCCTCGTTCTCCCGAAACCGCGGCAGCGCATCCGGGAGGTCCCGCTGGTGGCGGGCGCATTCGGTGTCGTCGCCGTCTCGATCCGGCATCAGGTGGCGCAGGCGAGCCCGGCGTACCTGGCGGAGTCGCGGGCGGCGTCGAGCGAGCGGGCCAGGACCATCGTGGAACTGACGGACCTCCACGCGGCGACACTCGAATCGATCCTGTCGACGCTGCGGTCCAAGGACCTCGACGACCGTCGGTCGCGGATCACGGCGAGCGAGACGGCGTCGGCCGCACTGGTCACCCTGCGTTCCGCGGGCGAATCCGACCGCATCCTCACCGAGGAGGCCGTCACCACCGCGTTCGCCCGGCTGCAGGGCGAACTCCGGCCGCTGCTCCAGCACCGTCCCGTCCGGGTCGACTACGTCGATCCCCCGGTGGACGGCCGCGCTCTGCCCGGCGAGGTGGCGCACGCCGCCCGGGCTGTCGTGCGCAGCGCCGTCCTTGCGTTCGCGGCGCAGACCGCCCTCGAGCGGATCCGCATCGCCTGGGACTGCGACGGAGCGAACCTCCTGGTCGAAGTCCGCGACGACGGCGACGGCGGTCTCGACACCGACGCCCTCGTGCGTCAACTCTCCGGCCGGGTGCACACACTCGGCGGCCGCATCGACGTCGAGTCGGTCGACGGGTGGGGCTCCCGGGTCGCGGTCGCGATTCCCCTGGACCTGCCGGCGGCGAGACCCGACGAACAGCAACTCGGCGACCTCAACCCCCGCGAGCTCGAGGTGCTGGGACATCTGGCGACGGGTAAGCGGAACAAGGCGATCGCCGACAGCCTCGGCATCAGCGAGAGCACTGTCAAGTTCCACGTCGCGGGTGTGCTGAAGAAGCTCGGTGTGGCGTCCCGCGGTGAAGCGGGCGCGATCGCGCTCGAGGCCGGTATCCGCGCCGACACCACCGGCAGGCACCCGTGACCGGCATGACGACGATGCGGCGCCGTGTCACCGAACGGAAGCACGGACCGCTGCCCGCCGCCCGGGCCTCGGCCCGCCTGTCGGCCTACGTGTACGGGAACATCCTCGTCCTCACCGTGGTCGTGGCCGCGACGCCCCGGACCATCGAGAACGGCGCGGCCGTCGCGCTGGTGCTCGGCACGACGGTCACCACCTTCCTGGCCCACGTGTTCGCGGACGCCGTCGCCCACGGCAGCGTGCCCGTGGACGACGACGCGGAGCCGGCGGAACGGTCGTCGAATGCGCTCGACGAACTGCGTGACGCGGTGCCGATCGTCTCGTCCGGCACCGGGCCGGCGGCCCTGCTCGCCCTGGGGTGGCTGCATGTGCTCCCCACCGCCTGGGCTCAGCTCCTCGCCGGCGGTGTCATCGTGTTCCGCATTTCGACGATCCAGATCGTCACCGAGCGGGTTCGGGGCAACCGCCTGACTCTGCGCCTGCTGATCGTCGGACTCGCCACGGCCGCTCTCGCCGCGGCCATCGTCATCGCGAAGGTCCTTGTCGGACACTGACCCCCATGTGAGTGGCAATGCGTGCGGGCACACACATTGCCACTCACGTCAGGTGATGCGGTCGGGGTGGGTGTAGATGTTCATCGTGGTGCCGCGGAGGAACCCGATGAGGGTCAGTCCGGTGTCGTGGGCGAGGTCGATCGCCAGTGAGGACGGTGCGGAGACGGCGGCGAGGACGGGGATGCCGGCCATCACTGCCTTCTGGGCGAGTTCGAACGACGCCCGGCCGCTGACGAGCAGTACCGTGCCGCGCAGCGGGACGCGGTTCTGTTCGGTGGCCCACCCGATCAGCTTGTCGACGGCGTTGTGCCGTCCGACGTCCTCCTTGATGGTGAGCAGTTCCCCGGTGCGGGTGAACAACCCGGCCGCGTGCAACCCGCCGGTGGTCTCGAACACCTTCTGCGCGGCCCGCAGCCGGTCGGGGAGTTCCGCGATCGTCGCGGCCGGCACCCGCACCGCGTCGGTGGCCGGGGAATGCTTCGTGCGTTGCCGGATCGCGTCGAGGGACGCCTTCCCGCACACCCCGCACGAGGAGGTGGTGTAGAAATTGCGTTCGATGCCGGTGTCGGGCAGGAACACCCCCGCCGCGAGGTCGACGTCGAGGACGTTGTAGGTGTTGACCCCGTGCTCGTCGACGCTGTTGCAGTAGCGGATCGACGCGATGTCTCCGCGGTCGGCGATGATCCCCTCGGTCAGCAGGAACCCCTGCGCCAGTTCGACATCCGACCCGGGGGTGCGCATGGTGACCGCCAGCGGTGTCCCGTTCACCCGGATCTCGAGCGGCTCCTCCACCACCACCGTGTCCGGTCGGGTCGACTGCCGGGTGTCGGTGATCCGGGTGATCGGGGTCCGGGTGGTCACACGCCCCATCAGGGCCGCCGTTCGAGGCGGATGGTGATCGCCTTCGACACCGGGGTGTTCGACTTGACCGCCACGTGATCGAGCGGGATCAGCGGATTCGTCTCCGGGTAGTAGGCGGCCACGTTCCCCACCGGCGTCGGGTACGGCACCAACCGGAAATCGTCGGCGCGCCGCTCCTGCACCGTCCCGTCCCGGGTGGTCCACTCGGAGACCAGATCCACCCGATCCCCCGCCGCGTACCCGAACGACTCGAGGTCCTGCGTGCTGATGAACAGCACCCGCCGGCCGCCCTTGACACCGCGGTAGCGGTCGTCGAGGCCGTAGATGGTGGTGTTGTACTGATCGTGCGACCGCATCGTCTGCAAGATCAGCCGCCCCTCCGGCACCGGCAGCCAGGACAGCTCGTTGACCGTGAAATTGGCCTTCCCCGTGCCGGTGACGAACCGGCGCTCGTCCCGCGGCGGGTGCGGCAACCCGAACCCGTCCGGCCGGCGGACCTTGCGGTTGAAGTCCTCGAACCCGGGAATGACCCGTGCGATGGAATCGCGGATGCGGTCGTAGTCGGCAGTGAATTCCGTCCAGGGCACCGAGTGCCCGGGACCGAACAAGGCCTGCGCGATCCCGCAGACGATGGCGACCTCACTGCGCAACTGGTCGCTGGCGGGTGTGAGGCTGCCGCGGGACAGGTGCACCATCGACATCGAGTCCTCGACCGACACCTGCTGTTTCTTACCGGACTGCACGTCCTTGTCGGTGCGGCCCAACGAGGGCAGGATCAGCGCGGTCCGCCCGGTGACGAGGTGGGAGCGGTTCAGTTTCGTCGACACCTGCACCGTCAGCGCGCACCCCCGCAAAGCGGCCTCGGTGGTGTCGGTGTCCGGGGTGGCGGAGACGAAGTTACCGCCCATCCCGACGAACACCGACGCCTTCCCGTCCCGCATCGCCCGAATCGAGTCGACCGCGTCGAGGCCGTGCTCGCGCGGTGACCGGATACCGAATTCGGCGTCCAACGCGGCCAGGAACGATTCGGGCATCTTCTCCCAGATCCCCATCGTCCGGTCACCCTGGACGTTGGAGTGCCCGCGCACCGGGCACACCCCGGCCCCGGGTTTGCCGATCATCCCCTGCAACAGCAGCAGGTTCACCGCATCCTGGATGGTCGCGACCCCGTGCGTCTGCTGGGTCAACCCCATCGCCCAGCAGATGATCGTCTTCTTCGACGAGATCAACGCGTCCGCCGTGGCCCGGATCTGGTCGAGCGACAACCCGGTCGCATCCACCACCGTGCCCAGGTCGACCTGCCGCAGGTGCGCCGCGCACTCCTCGAATCCGGCGGTGTGCCGGTCGATGAAGTCCCGGTCCAGCACCGTGCCGGGCGCCGCGTCCTCGGCCTCGAGCAGCAACCGGCCCAACCCCTGGAACAGGGCCTGGTCGCCGCCGATCCGGATCTGCAGGAACTCGTCCGCGATCTGCACCCCGTCGCCGACCACCCCGTGCACCTTCTGCGGGTCCTTGAACCGCAGCAACCCGGCCTCCGGGAGCGGGTTGATCGCGATCACCTTCGCCCCATTCGCTTTCGCCTTCTCCAGGGTCGAGAGCATCCGCGGGTGGTTGGTGCCCGGGTTCTGCCCGGCGATCAGGATCAGGTCGGCGTTCTCGATGTCGGGAACCGACACCGACCCCTTCCCGATCCCGATCGTCTCCACCAACGCCGACCCGGACGATTCGTGGCACATGTTCGAGCAGTCCGGCAGGTTGTTCGTCCCGAACGCCCGGATCATCAACTGATACACGAACGCCGCCTCGTTGGAGGTGCGGCCGGAGGTGTAGAACACCGCCTCGTGCGGCGACCCCAGCGCCCGCAACTCCCCGGCGATCATCGCGAACGCCGCATCCCAGCCGATCGGCTCGTAATGCGTCGCCCCCGGCAGCAACACCATCGGATGCGTCAACCGGCCCTGCTGCCCCAACCAGAACTCGGTACGACCCAGCAGATCCGCCACCGAATGCTCGGCGAAGAACTCCGGGCCGACGGTGCGGGTGGTCGCCTCCTCCGCCACCGCCTTCGCCCCGTTCTCGCAGAACTCCGCATGCTTGCGGTGCCCCGGGGTCTCCGGCCACGCACACCCCGGACAGTCGAACCCCTCCCGCTGATTCAACTTCATCAACGTCCGGGCCGTGCGCACCGGACCCATCTGCTCCACCCCACGACGCAACGACACCAACACCGCAGGAACACCTGCCGCATAGGACTTCTCGTGCGTGACGACGACGTCGTCTTCGTCGAAGGTGTACCTGTCGGTGGTGTCGGTCATGGACTCAGTTTCCTCGTGCAATCCATTCGGCGAGGTGCGGGGCCTCGGTGCCGATCGTGGTTCCGTCACCGTGACCGGTGTGGACGAGTGTGTCTTCGGGAAGGGCGAACAGCCGGTCGCGGATCGACCCGATGATGGTCGGGAAGTCCGAGTACGAGCGGCCCGTGGCGCCGGGGCCGCCGGAGAACAGGGTGTCTCCGGAGAACAGCGCCCCCGCCTCGGGCAGGTACAGGCACACCGATCCCGGCGAGTGGCCCGGTGAGTGGATCACCTGAATCTCGGTGCCCGCGATGGCGATCCGCTGCTCGTCCTCGAGGTGCCAGTACAGCTCCTCGGGATGACTCATCTTCCACAGCACGTCGTCCCCGGGGTGCAGGAGGATCGGTGCGTGGAGCCGGGCGCCGAGTTCGGGCGCCACGGTGACGTGGTCGTTGTGGCCGTGGGTGCAGATCACGGCGTTCACGTGCCGGTCGCCGACCGCGTCGATGATCGGCTGCGCGGCGTGGGCGGCGTCGACGATGACGACATCGGTGTCGTCACCGATCAGCCAGATGTTGTTGTCGACGTTCCACTCACCACCGTCGAGGGCGAAAGTGCCTTCGGTGACGACCCGTTCGATCCGGAACTCGCCGCTCACAGGACGACGACCGAACGCAGCACCTCACCGGCGTGCATCTTGTGGAAGGCCTCTTCGACCTCGTCGATCTTGATGCGCTCGGAGACGAACTTCTCCAGCGGCAGCCGGCCCTGCTGGTACAGGTCGACGAGCATCGGGAAGTCGCGCTCGGGCAGGCAGTCGCCGTACCACGACGACTTCAGGGATCCGCCGCGGGAGAAGAAGTCGATCAGTGGCATCTCGAGCTTCATGTCGGGGGTGGGAACACCGACCAGCACGACGGTGCCGGCGAGGTCGCGGGCGTAGAACGCCTGCTTCCACGTCTCCGGCCGGCCGACCGCATCGATCACGACGTCGGCACCGAATCCGCCGGTGAGTTCCTGCACGGCCTCGACCGCATCGACGTCGGCGCCGTTGATCGTGTGCGTCGCGCCCAGGTCCTTGGCCCACTCGAGCTTCTTGTCGTCGCGGTCGATCGCGATGATCTTCACGGCGCCGGCCAGGCGGGCACCCATGATCGCGGCGTCGCCGACGCCACCGCAGCCGATGACGGCGACGGTGTCACCGCGTCCCACGTTGCCGGTGTTGACGGCGGCACCGAGACCGGCCATGACGCCGCAGCCGAGCAGCCCGACCACGGCCGGGTCCGCGGACTGGTCGACCTTGGTGCACTGTCCGGCGTGGACGAGGGTCTTGTCGGCGAACGCGCCGATGCCCAGTGCCGGGCTGAGTTCGGTGCCGTCCTCGAGCGTCATCTTCTGCTCGGCGTTGTGGGTGTCGAAGCAGTACTGCGGGCGTCCGCGCTTACAGGCGCGGCACTGTCCGCAGACGGCGCGCCAGTTGAGGACGACGAAGTCTCCGACGGCCACGGAGGTGACGCCCTCGCCGACGCTCTCGACGACCCCGGAGGCCTCGTGGCCCAGCAGGAACGGGAACTCGTCGTTGATCCCACCGTCGCGGTAGGTGAGGTCGGTGTGGCACACACCGCAGGCCGCGATGTCGACGACCACTTCTCCGGGACCGGGATCCGGAATGGTGATGGTCGCGATCTCGACGGGGGCACCCTTGGATCGGGCGATGACGCCTCGTACCTGCTGCGGCATGGGATTCATTCCTTACGGTCGATCAGTCGGAGCGGGATCGATGCATGGCTATGTATGCACCTCTCCCGAGACCCTACGTTCCGGACGGGCACCGGGGGACTGATCGAAGTGAGAGGTCGACCTAGCCGGAATGCCAGCCCGTTCCGACGAGTCACCGGCGGGTTGCGGGCCCGGTCATCGCAGGAAAACCAGCGGTTGACAGGAGGCGGTATATACAGGACTATACATTTCGAACGAGTGAGGCACGACACACTGGCTCCGTCCACAACAGCCTCGTGAGTACCCGTACACCGCATCGATCACGGAGTTCCGATGACCCGGAAAGATCCCCGCTCGACCGAGGAACCGCATCCGCCCGTTCCGGTGCTGCTCGACGGCGCCCAACTCACCGTCGATCAGCTCACGGCCCTGGCCCGGGAGCCCGTCGCGGTCGAACCGGACCCGGCGGCGCTCGACCACGCACGCCGGTCCTGGGAGACCGCGGTGCGGATCGCCGCGCGACAGCCCATCTACGGACGCACCACGGGGGTCGGGGGAAACCGCGACACGTCCGTCTCCGACGGCGTCGAACAGGATCTCCGCCTTCTCCGCAGCCACGCCACGGGGTCGGGTCCCTCGCTGCCGGACCACGTCGTCCGCGCCGCCATGATCATTCGCGTCAATCAGATCCTCAACGGCGGATCCGGTCTGCATCCCGACATCGTGACGGCGCTGATCGGTGCGGTCGCAGCGGACGAACTGCCTACCGTGCACGCCCGCGGGGCGATCGGCACCGGTGACCTCAGCGCGTTCTCGGAGATCGCGCTCGGGCTGACGGGTGAGACACCGCTGCGGGACGGCCGGATGGTGACCCGGTGGACGGCGCACCAAGGTGATGCACTCCCCCTGATCTCGACCAACGCCATGACCGTCGCACTCGCGGCCACCGCCACCGACAGCGTGGCCAACTGGCTGGAGCACTCGCTGATCGTCGGCGTGCTGTCGCTGCTCGCGACGCGCAGCTCCGTCGAGCCGTTCGCGGCCCGGGTGCAGGCGGCGCGCAGGCACCTCGGCCAGGAGGAGGTGGCCGGCCGGGTCCGGGAACTTCTCGCCGACCACCACGTCACGGCCGCCCGGGTGCAGGATTCCTACGGGTTCCGCGCCCTCCCCCAGATCCTCGGAGCGACCTGGCAGGCACTGCAACGATTGCGGGGCACCCTCGCGATCGAGATGAACTCGTCCTCGGAGAACCCTCTCATCTCCGTCGAGGACGACGCCGTGTTCCACAACGGGAACTTCCACGGAATGCCGATCGCCCTCGCCGTGGACGAGGCGAAACTCGCGCTGTCGAGCGCCGCGTTGCTGTCGCAGTGCCGGCTGGCCAACCTCTCGGACCCGGTGGTCACCGGCCTGCGGCCGTTCCTGGCCGACGGTCCGGCCGGCAGCAGCGGCACCATGCTGCTCGAGTACACGACGTCCGCGGCCATCGCGGAGATCCGGATGGCCGCCGCACCGGGATCCCTCGGGCACACGGTCATCTCCCGCGGCACCGAGGACCACGCGAGCTTCGCGTCGCAGGCCGCCACCCAGCTCACCGACATCCTCGCCCAGGCCCGGATCGTCCTCGCGTGCGAACTGATCTCGGCGGTGCGGGCACTCGGCCAGCAGCACCGCGATCTCGACACCGACACCGAACTCGGCGCATACCTGCACCGCGCGCGCACGTGCCTGGACCCGCGGACGACCGACCGTCCCCTGAGCGACGACCTGAAAGCAGCGGTGAAGTTTCTGGAACAGATGCCGAATCCGGAGAAAGACACAGCTCGGTAGAGCAGTCCCACGACACCGAACTTCCGGGCGCCTCACCGCCCGGATCACACGAAAGTAGCACGCGGATGATCACATTCGACAAAGTCACCAAGGCGTACCCGGACGGCACGACAGCGGTGAACGAACTGGACCTCGAGTGCCCGAGCGGCAAGATCACGGCGCTCGTCGGTCCGTCGGGTTGCGGCAAGACGACCTCGCTTCGCATGATCAACAGGTTGATCGAACCGACCTCCGGAACCATTTCCCTCGACGGCGAATCCACCGCGGACATGGATCCGGCACTGTTGCGCCGGCGGATCGGGTATGTCATCCAGCACGCCGGGCTGTTCCCGCATCGCACCATCGTGGACAACGTCGCGACGATGCCGAAGCTGCTGGGGAAGACGAAGAAGGAGGCTCGCACCCGGGCCATGGAACTGCTCGACACGGTCGGTCTCGCAGCGCATTTCGCGGACCGGTATCCGTGGCAACTCTCGGGCGGGCAGCAGCAGCGAGTGGGCGTCGCGCGTGCTCTCGCCGCCGATCCGGCGTTCATGTTGATGGACGAGCCGTTCAGTGCCGTCGACCCGGTGGTCCGGAGTCAGCTCCAGGACGAATTCCTCCGACTGCAGAAGGAGATCGGCAAGACGATCATCATCGTCACCCACGACATCGACGAGGCGCTCAAACTCGGCGACCAGGTCGTCGTGTTGCGGACCGGCGGAATCCTGGCGCAGGCGGCAACCCCGCTGGAGCTGCTGACCGAGCCGGCCGACGAGTTCGTCGCCGACTTCGTCGGACGTGATCGTGGCTACCGTTCCCTGGGTTTCGCGAACCTCGACGGTCGCGTGGAGACGGTCGCCGAACCCGTTGCCCGTCTCGGTGATTCCGCGGCCGATGCCCTCGCGCGGACTTCCTCCGACTGGTTGCTCGTCGTCGACCCGGCGAACAAGCCGATCGGGTGGGTACAGCCCGCGAAGGTCGTCGGCAGCATTCGCCCGGACGACGTGAACCTCAGCGGCACGGTCGCGGATGCGCACGGGACGATGCGGGCGCTGCTCGATGCCGCCCTGTCCGCACCCAGCAAGCGGGGTGTGGTCGTCGACGGCGACGGTGTGCTCGTGGGCACCGTGACGGCGCACGCGGCCGTGGCGGCGATCGAGTCGGCGGATCTCGCGGCCGCGGAGGCGATGGCCCGATGAACTTCGAATGGCTGGGCCGCCAGTCCGACCGCATCGCCGAACTCGTCGGCTGGCACATCCTGCTCTCGCTCGTACCGCTCGTCGTCGGTGTGATCGTCGCGTTGCCCATCGGCTGGCTCGCGCACCGCAGTCGCCGGATCAACCCCTATGTGGTGGGAACCGCGGGGCTGCTGTACACGATCCCGTCGCTCGCCCTGTTCGTCCTGCTCCCACCGATCCTCGGAACGAAGATCCTCGATCCGATGAACATCATCGTCGCCCTGACGATCTACACCGTCGCCCTGCTGGTGCGCGTCATCGCCGACGCACTCGATTCGGTACCCCACGAGACGGTGCTCGCCGCGACGGCGATGGGCTACCGGCCGTATCAGACACTGCTGAAAGTTCAGCTCCCGGTGGGTGTTCCCGTCATCTGCGCCGGACTGCGGGTGGCCGTGGTGTCGAACGTCAGCCTGGTCTCACTCGCCGCGCTGCTCGGGATCCCGCAGATCGGTTCACTGTTCACCCAGGGCTTCCAGTTGCGGTTCTACACCCCGATCATCACCGGCATCGCGCTCTGCCTGCTGCTGGCCCTGATCCTCGACCTGCTCATCGTGCTCGCCAATCGGTTACTCACGCCGTGGACCCCCAAGGTGGTCTCATCATGATCGACTTTCTGCTGGACGGTGCTCATTGGACAGGGCCCGAAGGCATTCCGGCCCTGCTCCTCCAGCACTTGATGTACACGTTCCTGGCCCTGTTCGCCGCCGCGCTGATCGCCGTTCCGCTCGGTCTGTACATCGGACACACCGGGCGCGGTGCCGTCGTCGTCGCCGGCCTGGCCAACTCGCTGCGCGCCCTCCCCACCATCGGCCTGCTGATCCTGCTGGTGCTCGTCATCGCGCCGTCGTTCTCGAGCAAGCTGGCCTACCTGATTCCGAGCCTGATCGTGCTGGTGCTGTTGGCCATCCCGCCGATCCTCACCAACACCTACGCGGGCATCCGCTCGGTCGACCCGGCCGCCGTGGACGCCGCGCGGGGCATGGGATTCCGGTCGATGCGCATCCTCACCGAGGTCGAGATGCCCTGCGCGCTGCCGCTGATGCTGTCCGGCGTCCGGAGCGCCGTGCTGCAGATCGTCTCGACGGCGACCGTCGCCGCGTACATCTCGCTGGGCGGCCTGGGACGGCTCCTCATCGACGGCAAGGCGCAGAGCGACTACGCGCAGATGGCGGCGGGGGCTGTCCTCGTGTCTCTCCTCGCGCTCGCATTCGACCTGGCGATCGGGTTCCTCACGGTGCGGGTCGTCTCCCCCGGTATCACCCGGCGCGTGCGCAGCAGCGGCACGCGATCCGCTTCCGCAGACACCGCGGTAGCGGCCCGTCCCACGTCCGTACCCGAGCCCTCGCTGACCTGAAGGACATCACCATGAAGAAGGCATTGATCGTCGCGCTGGCAGGCGCCACCCTGGTGTCGTTGACGGCATGCGGGATCGGTAAGGACCCGCTCGCAGCCGACGGCGGCGGGAGCAGCGACGGCGCCATTCTCGTCGGATCCGCGGACTTCCCGGAGAGCCAGCTGATCGCCACCATCTACGCGGAGGCGTTGCGCGCGAACGGCATCGACGTGACGGAGAAGCTGAACATCGGGAGCCGGGAAGTGTACGTCCCGGCCATCCGGGACGGCTCCATCGACCTGCTACCCGAGTACTCGGGTGCGTTGCTGCAGTATCTCGACAGCGCCACCACCGCAACGGCGTCGGACGAGGTGACCGAGGAGATCAAGGCCAAACTCCCCGCCGGGCTCATCGCACTGGAGCCCTCCCCCGCCGAGGACAAGGACGTTCTCGCGGTGCGACAGGAGACCGCGGACAAGTATTCGCTCGAGACGATCGAGGACCTCGTGCCGCACGCCGACGAGCTGACCCTCGGCGGTCCGCCCGAATGGAAGACCCGCGAGAACGGCGTCGCCGGCCTGAAGGACAGGTACGGTCTGACGTTCAAGGAGTTCCTGGCGCTGGACGCCGGCGGCCCCCTCACTCTCAACGCTCTGCTCAGCGGTCAGATCGAAGTGGCGGACGTGTTCAGCACCGACCCGGCGATGCGTTCGGAGAACCTGGTGGCCCTCGAGGACACCAAGCACCTGTTCCTGGCCGAGAACATCACGCCGATCATCAACGAGAACAAGGCCGGTGACGACGTCCGCGCCGTGCTGGCGGACGTGTCGACCGCCCTCACGACCGACGATCTCATCGAGATGAACAAGCGGGTGGCCGACCTCGACGACATGGGCGACATCGCCCGGGAATGGCTGCAGGACAAGGGTCTGGCGTCCTGATCACGTCCCGGACGGGCGCGTCAGCTCAGCGCATCGAAGGTTGCCGTCGCGTACTGGGCGGTGCGATCGGAGCCGAGGAGCCCCGGACCCATCTTGTTCATCACGTACGTCATGGTCATCCGGCGTTCGGTGTCGACGACCACCTGCGAGCCACCCCAGCCGCCCCAGAAGCAGATGCGGCCTTCGGGAACGAACGGCACCGACACGGGCGTCGGCAGTCCGTAGCCGATTCCGAACCGAATAGGCTGCCCCAGAGCTAGATCCACGCCGTTGGACTGCTCCTCGAAGATCAGGGAAATGGTGTCCGGCGACAGCAGGCGGACGCCGTCGAGTTCGCCGCCGCACGCCACCACGGACTGGATCCGGGCGAGCGACCGGGCGTTGCCCTGACCACCGGCCGCGCCGTTCTCCGCCTTGCGCCACTCGTCGGACCAGGACGCGGAGGCATCCGGTCCGGGCCCGGTGAACGTCTTGACGATGACACTGGCGGGGTCGAGAGACGCCAGGTCGATCGGCAGCGGAGGCGGCGGGACCACGTTCGACACCCGGCCGAACTGCGACGGGTCCAGTCCGATGTGGAAGTCGGCCCCCAGCGGTCCCGCGATCTCCTCGGCGACGAAACGTCCCAGGGTGCGTCCGTCGACCCGGCGGAGAACCTCGCCGATCAGGTGACCGTAGTTCAGGGCGTGATATCCCGACGCCGTTCCCGGCTCCCACCACGGCGCCTGCGCGGCGAGTCGCTTCGTCGACTCGGCGAGGTCGAAGGTGTCCTCGACCGTGATCGGCTGATCCCACCCCGAGACACCCGACGTGTGTGAGAGGAGATGCCGGACCTCGACGCGTTCCTTGCCGGCGGCAGCGAACTCGGGCCAGTACTTCGCGACGGGCGCGTACACGTCCAGCAGGCCGCGGTCGACGAGCATCAGCGCAGCGAGTGCGGTCACCGTCTTGGTGCACGACCACACGTTGGTGATGGTGTCGCGCTCCCATTCGGTGGTGTGATCGGAATCGGACCAGCCGCCCCACACGTCGACCACCGGCTCTCCGTCGAGGGTCACGACGATCGATGCGCCGAGCTCCTCACCGGAGTCGAGATTGTCCTTCAGTGCGTCCTGCAACGCCGCGAAGCGCTGGTCGCACACTCCTCCGAGCTTGGTCACCTGCGGTTCCTCTCCACCAGCCGACGCAATATTGATCTTGACATCGGATTCAATTGAGGTTTCAGTGTGAGGCCGCCGCGATGTGATGTCAATCACTTCATTTCGTCGCGTCCGGAAGGCTGCTACCGCGGTCGGCGCTCATCGGGTTCACCCGTGTCGGGTGAGGTTCCGGGCGGTCCGGCGGTCGACGCTGAGACCCAGGACTACAGGTGAGGAGACGTGCCATGGGCAAGCCATTTCGGGGTGTCGTCAACGTCGATATCCGCGACTCGGTTCCGGATTGGTCCCCGTTCGAACCACCCCAGGCGCCCGCCGACGCACCCAACGTCGTCTATGTCGTCCTCGACGACGTCGGTTTCTCCGCGATGCGCTGCTACGGCGGGCCGATCGAGACACCGAACATCGACCGGATCGCCGCCAAGGGTGTTCGTTACACGCAGTGGCACACCACCGCGCTGTGCTCGCCCACGCGCTCGTGCCTGCTGACGGGACGCAACCACACGCGCAACAGCATGGCCTGCATCACCGAGGCCGCGATCGGATTCCCCAACGCGAGCGGCACGATCCCGCCGGAGAACGGCATGCTCTCGGAGATACTCGCCGAGCGCGGCTGGAACACCTACATGGTGGGCAAATGGCACCTGTGCCCGACCGACGAGATGAACCTGGCCGCCACCCGCAGGAACTGGCCGAGCGGGCGCGGCTTCGAACGCTGGTACGGCTTCCTCGGCGCCGAGACCAACCAGTGGTATCCGGATCTGGTCTACGACAACCATCCGGTCGACCAGCCCCGGTCGCCGGAGGAGGGCTACCACCTCACCGAGGACGTCACCGACAAGGCACTCGAGTTCATCAAGGACGCCAAGGCGATCGCGCCGGACAAGCCGTTCTTCCTCTACTACGCGCCCGGCGCGTGCCACGCGCCGCACCACGCCCCGAAGGAATGGATCGAGAAGTTCGAGGGCAAGTTCGACATGGGCTACGACGCGATCCGCGAGCAGACCCTCGCCCGTCAGAAGGAAATGGGCATCGTCGCGGCCGACACCGAACTTCCGCCGATCAACCCGATCGGCACCCCCGAGACCCGATCGGGGCCGACGGGCGAACCGTTCCCGGAACTCGACTACACCCGCCCCTGGAACACGCTGAACGACGACGAGAAACGCCTCTTCGCGCGGATGGCCGAGGTCTACGCCGGCTTCCTGGCCCACGCCGACCATCACATCGGACGCCTGCTCGACTATCTGGAGGCCAACGATCAGCTGGACAACACCGTGATCGTGGTGGTCTCCGACAACGGTGCGAGCGGGGAGGGGGGCCCGAACGGCTCCGTCAACGAGATGAAGTTCGCCAACGGCATCCCGGACGACCTCGCCGAGAACCTCTCGAAACTCGACGATCTCGGCGGACCCAAGACATACAACCACTACCCCAACGGCTGGGCGATGGCGTTCAACACCCCGTTCAAGATGTGGAAGCGCTACGAGTTCAACGGTGGAACCGCCGATCCGTGCATCATCTCGTGGCCGGCCGGAACCAAGGCTCGGGACGAGATCCGAGATCAGTACCATCACGCGATCGACCTCGTACCGACGGTCCTGGACCTGCTCGGGGTCGATGCCCCCGAGACCATCAAGGGCCACGTCCAGAGCCCGTTCGACGGCGTCAGTATGCGGAACAGTATCGACGACAAGTCCTCGCCGTCGGAGCGGAAGTCGCAGTTCTACTCGATGCTCGGCTCGCGGTCGATCTGGCACGAGGGCTGGAAAGCCGTCACGACACACCCGACCATCGCAGGATGGGGACACTTCAACGACGACGAATGGGAGCTCTACCACACCGACGTCGACCGCGCCGAAGTGCACAACCTGGCAGCGGAGCATCCCGACAAGCTGCGGGAGATGGTGAACATCTGGTTCGCGGAAGCCGGTGCGAACGGGGCGTTCCCACTGGACGATCGATCAGCCGTCGAGATCATGGGCACGCCCCGGCCCCAACTGACAGCGGCCCGAAACCGATACGTCTATTACCCGGACGTCGCCGCCGTGTCCGAGTGGCAGGCAGTCAACACCCGCGGCCGATCGTTCGTGATCGGCGCGCTCGTCGACATCCCGGCGCCGGGAGCTGAGGGCGTCCTCTTCGCGATCGGTTCCCGTTTCGGAGGCCACGCACTGTATGTGAAGAACAACCGGCTGCATTACGTCAACAACTTCGTGGGCAGCGACGAACAGATGATCGTCGGCTCCGAGGACATCCCCACCGGAACGGACCTGATCCTGTCCGCCTCCTTCGACAAGGACGGGCAGGAGCCCACGTTCACCACCGGGATCCTGTCGCTGTTCCACGCCGACCGAAAGGTCGGAGAGGGGCGCATCAAGACGCAGCTCGGTGCGTTCGCGATCGCCGGTGCCGGGGCGTATGTCGGCCGCCACCCGGGCGAGCCGATCACCGACGACTACCCTGGCGAATCACCCCACCGCTTCACCGGTGGCACGATCGACCGAGTCGCGATCGACGTGAGCGGCGAACCGTATCTCGATCTCGAACGGGAAGCCGCCCTGATGCTCATGCGCGAGTGATTCCGACGCGCTGCACGCACGGCGAACCCGGGTCTCAGCTGCCGGTCACCGGCAGCACCAGCACCTGACCCGGGTCGCCCGCGGCGATCGTGACCTGGTGCGGCACCAGCCCGCCCCGGAAGCTCGGATCACCGCCGGACACCTCGAGACGAACGCGGTGCCCCTCGTCGAAGCGATGGACGATGGCCGGCATCGTGACCTGCACGGGCTCACCGGGCGCCACGATGCGCACCGGTGCGACCTGTCCGTTGATCAGTGTGTCGGTGCCGTCGGGTGCCACGTCGTACAGCTTGGCGAAGACCACGACCGCGTCTTCGACACCGGCGACCGCGGGTGCGGCGGTGACGCGGACGTCGAGCGTCGGCGCACCCACCACGTCCAACGGCGCATCGAGGGAACCGGACGACCACTCGACCACGGTTCCGGGGACGACACCCTGCGGGGCCGGGTTGTCCGGCCGGGTGTCCGGCGCTTCCCGGTCGGTGGGGAGCCCGCCCGGCAGGGTGTTCAATGTCCGAACGGCGGGAACGATGCCGTCGAGACGGTCGGTGAGCGCGCCGTCACCGGAGAGGTAGAGCGAATAGTCACGCCCCACCGTGACATCCCAGGACTCGGCGTACGCGGGTGCGGCGTTGCCGGTGTAGTCGACCCAGCTGCGGAAGTAGCTGAACACCGGCCCGGTGTCGACCCCGCTGTCCTTCAGATAGTGATCGAACCAGTCGACCATCCGGCCCGTCTCGTACTGGGTGTCGGGGTTCGGATCCTTCATGTTGATCTCGCCCTCGGCTGGAGTGAGATCGGAATGCCCCCAGCTGTGCCAGATCATCTTCACGTCGTTGCCCTGCGCCTGCAGCGTCTCGAACGTCGCCTTCGATTCGTTGAGGTCGAACAGAGTGTCCTGCTGCCCCTGCATGAGCAACACCGGAATCCGCACGCGGTCCGCATACGACACCACGGAGGACCGGCGCAGGAAGTCGACGGACCCCGGGTCCGGGTAGCCCTGCACCGCGGACTGCGCCAGCGCGGGGCACGCGGTGTTCGCGAAGTTGGGGCAACCCAGCGCCCGCGCCGGGTCCGAGACGTAGCCTTCGGCCCGCGGGTTGGTGACACCGACGGCACCGAACGTGAGTGTCCACAGCACCTTCGACGCACCGGGAACCGACGTACTGACCCCGGTCGTCTGCGCGGTGCCGTTGGGTGCGAGCGAGTAGCTGAGGTCGTTCCACGTGATCATCGGGATGATCGTGTCGATCCGGGGGTCCACCGACGCCGCGGCGAACTGCACGGAACCGCCGTAGGAACCGCCGACCATCCCGACCCGCGGATCGTCCGCCTCGGCCTGGCCGTGGTGGGCCGTCGCGTCCTGCACGACGTAGTCGAGACCCGGAACAGGCACGGTGTGCGCGGGGTCGGCGAAGGCCATGCCGTCGCCTCCGCCGAGGAAGCTCACCAATTCACTCGCGGCGCGTCCGTCGTAGTCGGGGTCGTCCAGGTGGATCTTGCAGCCCGAACCGCCGAAGCCGAGCCCGGAGTACGCGAGCACCGCGTAACCGCGGGACGCGAGGAACGAGGCGATCCCGGCCTGATCGTTCTTGGACCCGCCGAAGCCGTTGGTCGTGAGGACCGCGGGAACCCGATTCGATGCAGACGCCGAGTCGGGTTTGTACACGTCGCCGATCACGTCGCACGGTTCGTCGCGGTTCGGTCCCACGAGAACCTGGAAGTGGAGCGTGGTCTTCGAGAAGCCGACCGGATCGGCCGTCGCCGGAGCGGACACCGCGATCGGTGTCAGTACCGCGGCCGCGGCCGTCATCGTCGCCAGTGTCGCTCTGCCCGCCCTGCGTTTCACAGTCCACCCACCGTTCGGCCGCACCACCCCGAGCACCTCCGACGAGCGTAAACGCTCTGGACGCACCACCAGCCCAAGCTGTCGGTGTGTCCCGCAACCCCCCATGTGAGTGGGAATGCGTGCCGGGGCACACATTCCCACTCACGTGGGGGGTTGATCGAGCCGAGTGGTGTAGAACAGCACCGTCACGGCGATCACCGCTTCGATCGCCGCGGTGACGAGTGCCGCCGACATGGCGGGTGACATCGCATGGGTCATCGGAGCCGACGCCGCCGCGTGCATCGTGTGCCCGTGGTGGCCGCCACCGGAGCCGGGGGTCATCACGGTGAGGTGCAGGGCGATCATGCCCACGTTCATCATCGCGACGAGACCCCAGTCCCGCCGGGAACCGCGCACCCACAGATGCCGCGCGCAGTACAGGCACCCGAGGATCATCGCGACCGTCACCACACCGACCATCGGCGACGGCGCGTGCTCACCGAGCGAGGCGGCGTGCAGTCCGGCCGCGGCGACCGCGAGGGCCGCGGCCGCCCGCCGCCACCAGTGGCTGGTGCGGCGGGCGGTCACGGCGAAGGCGAGGGACACGGTGTCTAGCCTTCGCAGCAGTGCTTCGCGGTGCTCGCGGGCACGTCGAGAGCGGGGTTGCGGTCGAAGAATCCGACCGGCTTGAGCGTGAACCCGGCGTAGTCGACGGGCATGACGGGCCAGTCCTCGGGCCGGGGGAAGTGTGTCAGCCCGAACGTATGCCACAGCACCAGGTCTTCGCCCTCGATGTCGCGGTTGCCGGCCACGAACGTCGGGAGACCTGCCTGTCCCGGGTGCTGGTTGACGAAGTCGCCTGCGGGATAGCGCTCGGACTCGTCGTACTGCGTGACCCACAGGTGCTTGGTCGCGAACGCGGCGCGGGCGGCGATCGAACTCGACGGGTCGGCGAGGAGCACCGGCTGCCCCTCGGGGTGCAGCGCGTACCCGACGTCCTGCCCCAGCCGGTTCTGCTTCGTGGGATTGGTGATGTGCCAGACGCGGGCCTTCAGGTTGTCGGCGGTGCGTTGCCCCTCCGACTCGGTGGTCAGTGTGGTCTTCTGGCAGCGGAAGGCGTTGCCCCACGGGTTCTCCGGACCCATCGGGACGGGCACGGCATCGACCTCCTCCACGGTGTTCACATTACCGTCGACGGCCATGTCGAGGCGAGCGGAGAACAGGTGCTGATGGAAGGGGGCACCGAGCCCGGGCGCCATCTGGGTGGAGAATCCCTCCGGCCCGCGGTAGGCGGACGTGAAGACGATTCCGGTGGCCTTCGCCTCGAGCTCGATGGTGCCGTCGAGGTAGAGGTACCAGTAGAACCCGTAGTCGTAGTTGCCGATGGTGAGGAAGAAGGAGATGACGAGGCGACGCGAGCGGCGGGTCTCGGCCATGCCGTTGAACATGTCCGTGTGCTTCCACAGGACGCCGTAGTCCTCCTCGTGGAGGCAGATCGCGTTCTTCATCACCCGCGGGTCTCCGGCCTCGTCGGCGATGGTGACGTCGAAGTACTGGATCTCGCCGAGGCAGTCGCAGCCCAGTTCGAGGGAGTTGGTGTACCGGCCGAAGAGGTACTCGCCCTGATCGAAGTAGTTCTGCCAGTATCGAACCGGGGACGGGTCGGCGTACGGGACCACCATCTCGGCGATCGACGCCCGGTAGATCACGGGACGTTCGACGCCACCGTCGTCGAACGAGAGTTGGTGCAGGGTCAGGCCCTCGCGCACATCGAACCCGAAGCGGAACTTCCAGTCGGCCCAGGTGATCTCGTTGCCGTCGACGGAGAAACTGGCCCCCTCGGGCTGGGTGATCTCGATCGGCTTCAGGTCGGTGCGGGTGGGCGTCTGGTGGGGTGCGGCGTCCCACTCGCCGCGTTCGGCCGGCACCGGCAGTTCGATCTCGTCGACCACCTTCACGACGCGACGCTCGGTGAGGTCCACGTAGGCCACGACCCCGTCGATGGGGTGTGCCCACGGGAGATCCGCCTTGTCCTCCTGGTGGAACGCGAGCACGCGGACGATGCGGTGCCCGACCTCGTCCTCGTGACCGAACACGCCGGCCGACAGAGGAACCGCCCGGACCTTCGACGGTTCGATGTCCCGCTTCGCCATCGCGGCGAGCCAGTCCGAACTGCCGAGCAGGAAGGCCTCGATGTCCTCGAATTCCTCGTCGAGGATCGGCACGTGACCGTCGGTGGCGGAATCGACCGACGTCGAGCTGATCACGCGGTTCTCCGTCACCGACACCACGAGGTCGGTGCCGATGCCCGTGGAGCGGTCCAGCAGCAGGATCCGGGCGCGACGCTCGATCGGATCTCCCGGTGTGAACGCGAGGACCGTCGACTTGTGCGGCTCCGCGAGTGCGACGAAGACGAAGCGCACGCTCTCACCGATCAGCCCCTCGTCGACGAGGAGGGACTTCGCCGAACGGATTTCGTCGGCGGACAGCGGACTGAGCGGATGATCCGGGGCGGCGGAACCCACGGTGGCCGGGGTCTCGGTGGTGGCGGTGCTCATCGTGCGATCTCCTTGTCGGTGATGGTGTCGTTCGTGATGTGCTGCGGCGCAGCGGTTTCGTGTCGTGCGGCGTGCGGTCGGAGGACGGCGACGGCCGCTCCCCCGGCGAAGGTTCCTACGAGCAGAACCCCGATGACGGCGGCGAGGGTGCTGGACCCGCCGACGAGAAGCGGGAGGTTGGCGACGGTCATGACCAGCAGCAGGGCCAGCCCGGCGAGCCCGAGCAGAGGTGCTATCACCGTGTTCCACAGGCGCCGGTCCACCCGTGTCCGGCGGAAGTAGACGAGGACGGCCACGGACGTCAGGGTCATCAGTGCGACGACACCGACGGAGGACACTCCCGCGAACCACGCGAATACCTCGGTCACCGGGTCGAGTCCGGCGACGGCGGACGCGAGGATCAGGACGAGCGCGGACACCGTCTGCACGACGGACGCGATGTACGGCGACGCATGCTTGGCGTGGGAGCGGCCGCATCCGGCGGGCAGGGCCGCGCTGTTCCCGAGGGAGAAGATGTACCGGGAGAGCACGTTGTGGAAGGACAGCAGGGCGGCGAACAGGCTGGTGATGAGGAAGATCTGGACGAGGTCGCCGGCGAGTGCGCCGACGTAGCGGGTGGCGGTTTCGGTGATCATGCCTTCCGGGTTCTCCGTCGCGATGGCCACCGCGCCCTCGTCGCCCCACGCGCTGACCATGGCCCAGCTCGACAGTGCGTAGAAGCCGCCGATGACGAGCAACGCCAGGTAGGTGGCCCGGGGGATGGTGCGGGCCGGGTCGCGGGCTTCGTCACGGAAGACGGCGGTCGCCTCGAATCCGATGTATCCGGCGATGGCGAAGATCAGGGCGATGCCGGGTGCTCCCGAGAAGAATTCGCCGGGATGGAACGCCGCTGTCGAGAATCCCTCGTCGCCGCCGCCGCGGACGATGACGGCCGCGTCGATGACGAGGACGATCCCGACCTCGCAGACGAGGAGGACACCGAGCACCTTGCCGGACAGGTCGATGTGCCGGTATCCGAGGATCGCCACCACGGCCGTCACGGCCAGGGCCCACACGTACCAGGGGAGTTCGGGACCACCGTGGGCGGTCACGAAATCGTTGACGGCCGCTCCGATGTACCCGTAGACCGCGCCCTGGACGGCGGTGTAGGACAGCAGCGCGAGGAAGGCGGAGCCCAACCCTGCGTGCCTGCCCAGTCCCCGGGTGATGTAGGTGTAGAAGGCGCCCGCCCCCGGGAGGTGCTTGGCCATCGCGGTGAATCCGACGGCGAAGAACAGCAACACCACCGTGCAGACGATGTAGGAGGCGGGGTACGCGGCGCCGTTGCCCGCCGAGATACCCAGGGGAACCGTTCCGGCGATCACCGTCAACGGGGCCGCCGCTGCGACGACCATGAACACGATCGCGCCCGGGCCGAGCGTGCCGGCCAGTCTGCGGGGCGCACCGTCACCGACTGCACTGCTGTGCGTTGGGGCATTGGTTGTCATGGCTTCCTTCGACTTTCACGAGGAGAGGATCTGCGTGGATGCTCCGCGGCGAGCTCCGGGTCAAGACTCCGACTGCGGGTTGTCGGTGCAGTTGCCGCAGCGTCACAGTTGGTCGACAGCAAATGAGAACGCACGCAGGACGATTCTCATTCGACACCGGTCGAGCCCGCCTGCCTCGGTGACCGCCGGTCGACGGTCACCGCGCAGAAATTTAGAGTGCGATGTTGACGGACTTGGTCTGGGTGTACTCGCCGATGGCGCCTTCACCGAGTTCGCGGCCCCATCCGGACTGCTTGTAGCCGCCGAACGGAAGTGCGGTGTCGAACGCGTTGTGGCAGTTCACCCACACCGTGCCCGCCTTGATCTCGGCCGCCACCTCGTGGGCGCGGGAGACGTCCCGGGTCCAGACGCTGGCGGCGAGACCGTAGGGGGTGTCGTTGGCCGCGGCACGGATGCCTTCGTCACGGTTGAACGGCACCGCGACGGCGACCGGTCCGAAGATTTCCTCCTGGTACACGCTGAAGTCCCGGTTCACGTCGACCAGCAGGGTCGGCTCGACGTAGTAACCGGTGTCGCCGTGCCGCCGGCCGCCGGAGAGCGCGCGGGCACCGTCGGCGAGTCCGGCATCGATGTATCCGGTGACCTTGCCCAGCTGCTCCGCGGAGATCAGCGGTCCGATGTCGTTGGTGGGGTCGAGGCCCGGTCCGATCTTCTGTGACTTCGCGAAATCGGCTACTCCGGAGGTGAATTCGTCGAAGATCCGGTCCTCGACGAGCAGACGCGTTCCGGCCGTGCAGGCCTGGCCGTGGTTGAACAGGAACCCACTGGCGACCCCGGGGATCGCGGCTTCGAGGTCGGCGTCGGAGAAGATCACCTGCGGGCTCTTGCCGCCGAGTTCGAGGGACACCTTCTTCAGGTTCCCCGACGCGGCATTGACGATCTTCTTTCCGACTTCGGTGGATCCGGTGAACGCGACCTTGTCGACGTCGTCGTGACTCGACAGCGCCGCGCCGATATCGCCGAAACCGGTGAGCACGTTGAAGACGCCGTCGGGGACGCCGGCCTCGGCGATCACCTCGGCGAGGAGCAGCGCGGTGAGCGGGGTCTGCTCCGCGGGCTTGAGGATCATGGTGTTCGCGCAGGTCAGCGCCGGGGCCACCTTGAACGCGGCCATCACGAGCGGGAAGTTCCAGGGGATGATCTGCGCGCACACGCCGACCGGTTCGCGGGTGGTGAAGGCATGGAATCGGGCCCCGGGCGCCCACGGCACCGACACGGGGATGGTGCGGCCTTCGATCTTGGTGGCCCAGCCTGCGTAGTAGAAGAAGATCTCCGCCGCCCACGTCACGTCGACGGCCTTCGCGACCGCCACGGACTTGCCGTTGTCGATGGATTCGAGCTGCGCGAACTGATCGGCCCGGGCCAGGATCCCCTCACCGATCTTCCAGAGGATCCGCTGGCGTTCGGCGGGGGTGAGCGAGCGCCACGGCCCCGACTCGAAGGCCCGCCGGGCCACCGCCACCGCGCGGTCCACGTCCTCGATGCCGGCGTGCGGGACCGTCGTGATCACCTGTCCGGTGGCGGGATCGACCGTCTCGAACGTCCGGCCCGACGCCGAGTCCACCCAGCGGCCGTCGACGAACATGCGCTTCGGCGACGAAACGAAGTCGACGACCCGGGGGTCGAGTCCGGCTGGGGAGTGAACGACTGCAGTCATCATGTCCTCTTCGATGGGAGTGAATGAATCTGTGATTGAATCCGGCTTCTGCAGAACACGTTTGGCGTCGATATGCGCTTCGTCGTGCTGCCGCCTGAACCCACGATAAACCCAGAATGTGTCGCCGGTCACTACTAAATCCGGATGGGAATCAGCGGCTGCGGCATTCTCATTCGACTTTTCCGGCCACAGCGGCGGCGATTCTCATTCGACTTTTCGGGTCGGCCCAGTTGATCCGCCATGCGCGCCGGCGCCGCCTGCGAAATGGGGAACGTATTCTCCGGCCATTCTCATTCGAGGTGATCGAAAATTAATTGCGATCGGCGCATCCCGCTCGCCTCCTGCGCTAGCGTGCAACTCATGCGGCCCCCGGGTTGATCACCCGCGCGGGCCGGCCAGAAAGTGTGGAGAGCAGGTGCGTGGTGTCCGGTACACCGAGAATCAGAAGCAGATCACCGGTCGCCGGTCTCGAGCGGGCGCGCCTGAGTTTCGTCCAGGTGCTGGGGCAGTCCGTCTCGGCGGTCGCACCGTCGGCCGTGATGGTGACGCTGCCGGCGCTCGTCATCCCCGACGCGGGCCGGGCCACCATCGCGGTGTTCGTCGCCGCGGCGATTCTGATGACGGCGGTCGGCTACTGTGTCGGACAGTTCGCCACCCGGATGGTGGCGGTCAGCGGCCTCTACAGCTACATCGTGAAGGGACTCGGGCCGGTGCCCGGTTTCGGCGGCGGCTGGTCGCTGCTCATCGGCTACGCCGCCGCGGCCATGGCGAGCACGCTCGGTGCCGCGAGCTACCTCGCCGCCCTGCTCGGCCGGGTCGGTCTCCCCACCGGTCCGACCCTCATCGCGGTCCTCGCGGCGATCGTCGGGCTGCTGGCCCTGCTGCTGATGGTGCGCGGCGTGAAATTGTCGGCGCGGATCATGCTCGCCATCGAGGTGTTCGCGATCGTCGCCGCGTCCGCCGCGCTGGTAGTCGCGTTCGTCCAGTCGGTGCGCGAGGGCGCGACGGCGTCGGCGGGCGGCGCGAGATCGGGTTCCGCGGTCGGGTTCGCGGTGTTGCTCGCGATCACGTCGTTCGTCGGTTTCGAGAGTGCGGGCACGGTGGCACGCGAGGCCCGCAACCCGTTCGTCGCGGTCCCGCGCGCCATCAGGTGGACCCCCATCGCACTGGGGGTGCTGTACGTGTTCGCGGCTGCCCTGCAGTTGCCGGAACCGGTGCGGCAGGGAGTCGATTCGCTGCCGATCGTCCTCACCCTGCCCGACACGTCCGGCGCCGGGTCGTCGACGCTGTCGATCGTGATGGAACTCGGCATCACCGCCTCCTGGTTCGCGTGCGTCTTGGGTTCGACGACGGCGCTGTCGCGCACCCTGTTCGCGATGGGCCGCGAAGGGGTGGTGCCGAGCGTGTTCGGCCGGACCCACCACCGGTTCCACACCCCGCACGTGGCGTTGGCGGTCGCGATGCCGGTGATCGTCGCCGTGCCCGTCCTCTACCTGTTCGTCAGCGGTTCGAGCCGCGACGTCCTCATCGGGCTGCTCGCCGTCTCCGCGCACGGCTACGTTCTCGCGTACGTCCTGCTGTGCGTCGCGACGCCGGCGTTTCTCCGGCGGATCGGCGAACTGACCCGGCTTCCGCTGATCATCGGCGTGCTGGCGGCGACGGCGATGGTCGCCCTGGTCGGGTGGGCGGCGTTCTCGCGAACGTACGTCGCGGGCGCGGCGACCGCGGTCTATGTGCTTCTGATGCTGCTCGGCGCCGCGGTCTTCGCGATCCGCGCCCGGCGATCCCCCGGAATCGGAGAACGGATGGGTGTGTACGACGAGGCAGTGGCCGAGGACGTGCTGGGCCGGTACCGGCCGTGGGAGGTGCGCCGGTGAGCGCCGACGACAGAGCCCTCTCGGGGCGGCAGCCGAAGGCGGTCACCAGCGCCCTGCGGGTGCTCGAGGAGGTGGCCCGCGCCGGCTCGGGTGTCACCGCGAAGGACATCGCGGCCCGCCTGTCGATGCCGTCCGCGACCACGTACCGGCTGCTCAACATTCTGGTGGGCGAGGGTTATGTGGTCCGGCTCCCCGACCTGTCCGGGTTCGCGTTGGGCCAGAAGATCGGGATCCTCGTCGACGCCGCGGTCGTGCCCACCGTGTGCGCCGCCGCGCGTGAGGTTCTCGCCGAATTACGACTGTCGGTGCGGTTCGGGGTCCATCTCTTCTATTTCACCAACGTCGCGGTCCGCACGGCCGAGGCCGACCCCGAATACCCTCCGCCGGAGGACGAGGCCTTTCTCAATCAGCACCTGTACGCGTGTGCCGTCGGCAAACTCCTGCTCGCGGAGAAGTCGGAACTCGAATCCGTGATTCCGCGGTGGGAGCCGCGGGCGTTGACGGCCCGCACCATCGTCGCGCGGAGCGAATTACTCGCGAACCTGGACCTGATCCGCAGCCAGGGTTTCGCGACCCAACTCGCGGAACTCCGGGACGGTTCGGCGTGCGTCGCCGTACCCGTCCGGTCCGGGACCGGGGCCCTCATCGGCAGCCTGGCGCTGTCGGGGCACGTCGATCACGAACACCTCATGCTGCGACATGTGCCTTCGCTCCGCGAGCACGCGGAGCGGCTGGCACCGTTCCTGGCGTAGTCGAACCCATCCGTTCCGACGACAGCGCCGAATGTTCGGTGGCAGGGGTAGAAGCCTCTGCACCGCAGTCACGTGCCGATCGACAGGGGTCCTCGATGTGTCCGACAACGGCAGACGGCCCGACTCCCGCCGTGGACCGGCGAGGTCGACCGTCGCTCACCCCCAGAGAGCTCGAAATTCTCCGCCTCTGGGTTCTCGGTGAATCGAAGAAGGCAACGGCGGCCGACCTGGGGATCAGCCTCGGCACGATCAACACCCACCTGATTCGGATCCGGGCCAAATATGCCCGGCTCGGCCGACCGGTGGCCAACAAGACGGAACTGCTGATCCGCGCCCTCCAGGACGGAATCGTCACCCTCGGCGAGTTGTGAACAGGAAGTTCCTGTCACACGGCTGACACCCGCCGATGTCGCTACGCTGGGCACAGGCCGATGCAGTAAACCTTGGGAGGAAGCGGTGGTAGCCGTACAGATACAGGTGGGTGATCTGGTGCAGGCATCCGGTCACGCCGGTCCCTGGCTGGTGGTGGAGATCAGCAAGGGCTTGGCTTCGCTGCAGCATCCCGACGGACATCGACTCTCGGTCCGGACGACGACCCTGTCTGTGGTGCACAAGGCAACGAGCCCGGCGGGCGAGGTCGAGCCGGCCGCCGGCGATCAGCCGGGAGACGCGCCCACCCTTTTTGACTAAGTCCTTTTCGACTGGTCGACGATCGTGGTGACGACGGCCGTGGTGGCGGGTGTCCGCGGTGTGGAACCGAACCCGAATCGGACGGGCGGGGCCACCGGCCGCAGCACGCCGAGGTCTTCGCCGCGCCACGATGCGGCCATACCGGTCAGTCGCCGCTGATCGATGGCCCCGTAGAACTCACGTCGGCCGTTGCCTGCGGTGCCGCGGGTGCGCACACCCCGGAGCGCGACGCGGGCGATCGGGTCGCTGACCGCGCAGAACCACGGTGCGCTCGCGACAGCCACCGGCAGCAGATGCAGCAGTCGCCCGAGCGTCGTGCGGGCGCCGACATCGAAGCGGACGTGCAGGTCGCCGGCCCGGACCGCCCGGCTGTCGCCCGCCCGCGCGTAGTGGACGGGCGTGATCACCGTCCGGTCGAAGGTGTACGTCGCGGTGACGAAATCTCGGACGGCGTCCGACGGTGCGAGGAGCACGCGGTGCCCGTCGGCGAGTTCGACCATCACGTCGGTGAACTCACCGAGCGGCGATCGCGCCCAGTGGCCGACGACGATGCGGACGCCCGACCCGGTGCCGAGGCCCGTGATCTCACCGTCGAAACGCCATCGGGTCATCCGGTCAGGTGGCGATACGCGGCGGCACTCGGGTCTGCCAGCACGGTCCGCAGAATGAATCGTGTTTGCGCCGTGACGTATTGGTCCACGGTGTAGCGGGCCGCGAAGTGCCAGTGTTTGAGGGCCCACCCGTGCGCGAGCATCATCATGTCGAAGGTGGTGAGGTCGACGTCGAGGTCACTCGCGACGCCCGCGGCGATCGCCGCCACGAGGGCGTCGTGGAGCGGCGTGGACGTCGCCACCTCGAGTTCCTTGATCCTCTCGCGTCCCTCCGGGTCTAGCGTCCGGCTCTCCCGGTACGTCAGGACGACGGCGTCCAGGTTCTCGTCGACGATCTCGACGAACCGGCGGAACCCGGCCACCAGCCGCTCGATGGGGTCGGTGCCTGCCGCGTCCATCGCGGGTTCGAGCTGATCACGGAAGGCATCGAGGATGTCGACGATCGTGGCGAGGAGGATCTCCTCCTTGCCACCAAAGTACTTGTAGATCAGCCCCACACTCACCTCGGCCTCGTCGGCCAGCGCCTGCATGGACATCTGATGGAAGCCCGTCCGCTGCATCACGGTGACGGCGGCGTCGAGCACCTGCCGCCGTCGGGAACTGACGCGGACGGCGCGGACCGCTTCGTCGAGTGGAAGGGCGGACGTGTCCTTCGCCATGACAGATGACCTCTCCTTGCCGGCAGAATCTGCGGTGAATGGGTATTCACAGTATCTCGCGCTGACCCGGGTCGGCAGTGCGGCCCGGGTCAGATTCCGAGATCCTTCGCGACGATCGTCTTCATGATCTCGGTGGTGCCGCCGTAGATGGTCTGGATCCGCGCGTCCACGAACGCGCGTGCCACCGCGTACTCCCGCATGTACCCGTACCCGCCGTGCAGTTGCAGGCAGCGGTCGGCGACCCGGACCTGCAGTTCGGTGGTCCACCACTTGAGCCGCGCGGCCCTGGCCGGGGTCAGCTCGCCGCGGACGTGCTGCCGGATGCAGTCGTCGAGGTACGTCCTGGCCAGGTCGAGTTCCGTCGCGAGTTCGGCGAGAACGAACCGGGTGTTCTGGAAACCGGCGATCGGCTGTCCGAAAGCGCTGCGCTCCTTCACGTACTCGAGGGTCTGGACGAGCACCCCCTCGGCGGCCGAGACGGCGCCGACGGACAGCGAGAGGCGTTCCTGCGGCAGATTGTGGACCAGCTGATAGAAGCCCTGCCCCTCCTCGCCGAGCAGGTTGGCTACCGGGACGCGCATGTCGGTGAACGTCAGTTCGCTCGTGTCCTGGGCGTGCAGTCCGATCTTCTCGAGGTTGCGACCACGGGAGAACCCGGGTGTGTCCGACTCGACTATGAGCAGCGACAACCCTTTGTGCTTGTCGGCCGACGTGCGGACGGCGACGACGAACAGCGTGCCGTTCTGGCCGTTGGAGATGAACGTCTTGCTGCCGTTCACCACGTAGTGGTCGCCGTCGCGCACCGCTGTGGTGCGGATGCCGGTGAGGTCGCTGCCGGTACCCGGCTCCGTCATCGCGATGCCGAGGATCGTCTCCCCGGTGACGGTCCCGGGCAGCCATCGCGCCTTCTGGTCCGGGGTCGTCATGTCCGTCAGGTACGGCAGCACGACATCGTTCTGGAGCGAGAACGCGATACCCGCGGCGGCGGCGCCGGCCCGGTTGACCTCGTCGACGACGATCGCGTTGTAGCGGAAGTCCTCGACTCCGGGGCCGCCGTACGCTTCGGGAACCGAGAAGCCGAGCAGCCCACGCTTACCCGCTTCGGTGAACAACGCCGGGTCGAGGCAGCTGTCGTTCTCCCACTGCTCGTGGTGCGGAACGATCCGCTCGCGCACGAAGCTGCGGACGCTGTCCCGGAACTGATGGTGTTCGGACTCGTAGCCGATGGTCATGGTGTTCGTCTCCTGTCCTTTACGAGCCGACGGTCTGGGATCCGCGGGCACTCGGGACGACGAATGCCCCGCTCTCGAACTCCCTGCGCGCGGTGTCGGTGGCCTTGTAGTGCAGCTTCTTTCCCGTCGCCGACACCGGAAGCGAGTCGACGAAGCGGTAGGCGCGGGGGCGCTTGAACTGCGACAGCATCGGGTGGCGGCGGCAGAAATCGTCCAGTTCGTCCGCGGTCGGGGCCGGCGCGGTGGTGACGACGTAGGCGACGACGACCTGACCCCACTTGTCGTCCGGAACGCCGACCACCAGCGAATCGGTGACCGATGGGTGCCCGCCCAGCGCTTCCTCGATCTGCACCGGGTGAACGTTCTCACCGCCGGACAGGAGCATGTCGTCCTTGCGTCCGACGATCGTCACGAACTCCTTGTCGTCCCAGGTGGCGAGGTCGCCGATGTGCAGCCAGCCGTCGCGGAACTTCTGCTTCTCCTGCTGCGGCGCATCGAAGTACGCGACCGCGCCTTTCGGGGAGCGCACGATGACCTCACCGATCTCGGAGCCGTCCTTGGCGACCGTCTCATGGGCGTCGGCGAGGCGGTCGTCGAACAGCTTGACCACGGCGACGTCGTCGTCGATGCAGGCCCGTCCCGCTGTCCCGGCCTTCTCCGGCAGGTCGGCGGGCCGGAGGAAAGTGTTCCAGAATCCTTCGGTGCTTCCGTAACCGTTGAAGATGCGGGGATTCAGGACCTTCTGGTAGCGCAGTGCGGCGTCCCGCTCGAGGGGCGCACCCATGGTCACGATTCCTTTGAGGCTCGACAGGTCTCGGGGTTTCTCCTCCTGGGCGCGCGCGAGCATCGCCAGGTTGGTCGGAGCGCCGATCAGGAACGTCAGCCCGTGCTCCTCGACGTAGTCGAGGGTGACCTCGGCGTCGAAGCTGCGCATCGGCAGCAGCGAGGCGCCGAGGTAGAACGTGGGATTCGGTCCGGCGCAGTACAGTCCGCCGCGATGGAACCATGGGGTCATGTTCAGCGTCTTGTCCTCGGCGGACAGCGGGAAGTGCATGATCACGTCGTGAGCGCTGAAGATCTCGATCATGCTGTTGAGCGGGACCCCCTTGGGCATGCCGGTGGTTCCCGACGTGAACAGCCGCGTGGTTTCGTCCCACACCGTGCGCGTCACCTCCGGCGGCGACGCCGACTCGGCCACGAGTTCGTCGAATCGGATCACCTCGCAGCCGCTTCCCTGCAGGGGTTCTCCCGGACCGACGGCGACGACGAGAGCGGGCTTGTGCGTGGAGCGCGCCAACGCGTCCCGCACCATGTCACCGATCTCGGTGTCGTAGACGAACACCGTGGGACGGTTGGCGTCGAGGATGAAGGCCGTCTCGCCGGGTGCGAGCCGGAAGTTCATCGGGGATCCGACTGCGCCGCAGGCCTGCCCGGCCAGGTACAGCTGGGCGAACTCGGGACCGTTGAACAACTGGTACGACACGACGGCGCCCGGTGTGACGCCGGCCCGGGCGAGCCCGGTGGCGAGCCGGTCCACGCGATCACCGAGTTCGGCGTACGTCCAGCTCTCGCCGGTCGACGGGGACTGCATCGCGAGTCGATCGGCGTACCGGTGCGTGTTGCGCCGGAAGCCGTTCAGATAGGTGAAGTCGTGCTCGAAGTACTGACGATAGGCGTGGGCATCGTATGTGTACATCATGATGAGTCCTCCGTCCCGGTGCCGGTCAGCCGGCCATGGTGAGGCCACCGCTGACGCTGATCACCTGGCCCGTGATGAACGATGCGGATTCGGACGCGAAGAACAGGACCGGCGCCGCAACCTCCTCCGGCCGGGCCAGTCGGCGGAACGGAATGGCCTTGACCAGAGCCTCTTTGAGCTTCTCCTCCTGCGCCTGGAACAGCGGGGTGTCGGTCGGCCCGGGGCAGACGCAGTTGACGTTGATCTGGTACCGGGCCATCTCCCGCGCCAGCGACTTCGACAGCGCGATCACGCCGCCCTTCGCACCGGCGTAGATGCTCTCACCTGCGCTGCCGACTCGGCCGGCGTCGCTCGCGAGGTTGACGACCCGGCCGCCGGTCCCCGCCGCCACCATGCCGGGGAGGAACGCGCTGCACATGTGCACGGGCCCGAGGTAGTTGATGGCGACGACCTTCTCGGCGAATTCGGTGGTGGCGTTGAGGAACTGATCGGTGCGGTCCCATCCCGCCGCGTTGACGAGGACGTTCGCGACGCCGACCTCGGCCGTCACCCGGTCGCGCAGGGCGTCGACCTGCGCTCGGTCGGCGACGTCGACGGTCATCGGAAAGAGCCGGTCGGGCCGGTCGGCTGCCGTCTTTTCCGCGGCCTGCAGGTCGAGGTCGGCGACGATCACCCGGTCGCCCTGCTCGGCGAGCGCGAGGGCGATGGCCCGGCCGATGCCGGATCCTGCGCCGGTGACCACTGCGATGTTGTTGCTCATGGTGTTTCCTCTTCCCGTGCGTTTCGGACTCAGGCGTTCACGAATTTGTTGAACTCGGGCTTGCGCTTCTCCGAGAACGCCGCCGCGCCCTCGAGCCCCTCGGGTGAGTGCGTGAACAGGTCGAGCGCAGACATCGCGAGGTTGCTCAGCCCGGCCTGATGGTCGGTGTCGGCGTTGAACGACTGCTTCAGGAATCGCAGGGTGGTGGGGCTCTTCTCGGCGATCTCCGCGGCGACGGCCTTGGCGTCGTCGAGCAGGCGGTCGGCGGGGACCACCCAGTTGACCAGGCCCCAGCGTTCGGCGGTGATCGCGTCGTACTGGCGGCAGAGGTACCAGATCTCGCGGGCACGCTTCTCGCCGACGACGCGCGCCAGGAACGCGGAGCCGAAGCCGGCATCGAAGGAGCCCACTCGGGGACCCGCCTGGCCGAACTTCGCCGTCTCGGACGCGATGGTGAGGTCGCAGAGGACGTGGAGCACGTGGCCGCCGCCGACGGCGATGCCGTTCACGGCCGCGATGACGGGCTTGGGGACGTCGCGGATGAGCTTGTGCAGATTGCCGATCTCGAACATTCCGCTCTCGGTGGGCCCGTAGTCGCCGGTCTCTGCGCGCTGCTTCACGTCGCCGCCCGTGCAGAAGGCCTTCTCCCCCGCCCCGGTGAGGATGATCGCCTGCACCGTGTCGTCGGCCCATGCCGAGCGGAAGGCCTTGATCAGTTCCTCGACGGTCTTGCCGCGGAAAGCGTTGTAGCGGGCGGGGCGGTTGATCGTGACGATCGCAGCCGGGCCGTCGACCTCGTAGGTGATGTCTTCGTAATCGGTCACGGTGATTCCTTCCTCGGAAGCCTGGAATGAGAGTCAGTTCAGATTCTGTGAACTGTTATTCGATAGAAATGAACGTATATTCACTCGATGGGGTGTGTCAAGGGTCACCCCACCCGTGACGACTACAGGAAGGCGCTGATTCCGGTCTCGGCGCGGCCGATCAGCAGCTTCTGGATCTGACTCGTGCCCTCGTAAAGCGTCATCACCCGCGCGTCACGCATGTACTTGGCGACGGGATATTCGTCGACGTACCCGTACCCACCGAAGATCTGTAGTGCGTTGTTGGCGGCGCGCACCGCGGCCTCACTACAGAAGTACTTCGCCTTCGACGCGGCCGTGCCGAAGGGCTCACCGCGCTCGATCAGGTCGGCCGCCCGCCAGGTGAGCAGCCGGCCGGCGTCGGCGTCGACCGACATGTCGGCGATCAGGTCCTGCACGAGCTGGAACGATGCGAGCGGACGGTCGAACTGCGTGCGCTCGCGGGCGTAGTCGACGGCCGCCTCGAGGCAGCCCTGAATGATCCCCACGCATCCGGCTCCCACCGAGACACGCCCCTTGTCCAGCGAGTGCATCGCGATCGAAAAGCCCTGCCCCTCGGATCCGAGCAGGCAACTCGCCGGCACGCGCACGTCGGTGAAGGACAACTCGGCGGTCGCCTGCCCGCGGAGCCCGAGCTTCCCGTGGATCTCCCGCGATTCGAAGCCCGGCGTGTCCGTCGGCACCAAGAAGGCCGAAACCCCTTTGGGCCCGGGACCTCCGGTGCGCGCGAACACCAGGCACACCTTCGCCCAGGTGCCGTTGGTGATGAAGATCTTGGATCCGTTGATGACGTAGTCGTCGCCGCTGCGCACCGCCCTGGTCTTCAGGTTGCCGGGGTCGGAACCGTTGTCGGGCTCGGTGAGCCCGAAGCAGGCGAGCGCCTCCCCGGACGCGATGCGGGGGAGCCATTCGTGTTTCTGCTCCTCGGTGCCGTGCGACAGGATCACTTTGCCCACGAGTCCCATCGACACCGACACGATGCCCCGGACGGCGGAGTCGGCCCGCCCGAGTTCCTCCATCCCGAGGCAGTACGTGATGTAGTCGCCGCCGAGTCCGCCGTACTCCTCCGGGATGGTCATGCCGAAGAAGCCGATGTCGGCGAGTTTCGGGACGATCGACGTGTCCACCGATTCGGCGCGGTCCCATTCGGCGCGGTGTGGGACGACCTCCTTGTTCAAGAAGTCGCGGGCCAGCTGCCGGAACTCCTTCTGCTCCTCGGTCAGTGCCAGGTCCATGGATGCTCCTCGATGCCGCGATGAATGCACGATCACTGAATGTGAGCAGTAACTCACTAAAAATGAAGCTATATTCACCGCGCGGGGACGTCAACCCTGTATCGACTCCAGACACTCGCCCGACGCCACGCCCGTGAGTAGGCTCGACTCATGCCGGTCACCTGGTCGGACGAGGTCGATGAGGTCATCCGCGGCGATCTGACCTGCGGGTTCGCGTACGTCACTCCTGCAGGCGGGACCGTAGTGACGGCGGTGGCGCCCCTCGGGCTGTGCGACCGCGAGAGGGGCACGGTCGGATTCACCACCTCGCTCGGCTTCGGCCGCAAACTCGACCGCGTCCGGGACGAACCGCGGGTAGCGCTCGCCTACCACGCGCGGGAACACGGAATCGGCGACGACAGCAACCGGCGGTACGTGCTCGTGCAGGGCGAGGCGACCTTCGACCCCACCCCCGATCGGGAACTGCTCGACGACATCGGCCGGCAGTCGGTGCCGTACACGGGCGAACCGCGCCGAGGCATCTTCTGGGACCGCTGGCTCAGCGCGTACTACACCGACCGCGTGCCCGTGACGGTCGCGGTGGCACGGGTCGTGGTCTGGCCCGACCTGCGCATGACGGGAAGTCCCGAGGTCTTCGGCGCACCGCTACCCAGCGTCGAAGCGCCTCCCCAGGCGCCGCCGAAGAAGGGCACCGGCCCACGGGTGGATGCGGCGAAGGTCGGTGAGCGCGCCGGGAAGCTCCCGCACCGGCTGCTCGCCTATCGTCAGGCGGACGGCTATCCGGCCATCGCGCCGGTCGACGTGAACTCGGCGGGCGGCGACGGCGTCCGCCTGACCGTTCCCGTCGGTGTGCCCCAGGGCGGCCGCCGCGCCGGCCTGCTCGCGCACTCCTATCGCGCCCAGCTCATCGGCCTCGAATCGCGTCAGAACACCGGGTGGATCGAGGTCACGGGCACCGAGGCGGTGTACGCGCCGCACACCGAGGCGGGTTCGCCGCGCCGCCGAACAAGACGATCATGCTCCTGGCCAACGGCTTCCTGGCCCGGCGCGGGCTGGCGAAGGCCCGCAAGGAGGGCCGGTCCCAGACCCCGGGCCACTGATTCGGACGACGCCGCCGTTGACGTAGATGATCTGGCCGTTACCCCCGCGCGCAGGGCCGGCGAGGATCGACATGACCTCGGCGATATCGGTCGGCATGCCCAGTCGTTCGAGCGGCGACATGCCCGCGAGGCGATCGACCACGTCCTGCTCCCTGCAACCCAGGTGGCTCCGGCGCCGCCTGTGACTCCCGCGCAATTCGACGGCGAGGGCCACAGGCATGCCGTCGCGGATGAGCGTCCGTAAGGCCAATACGGTGGAGCGGCCGCCAGTTCGCCCCAGATAGTCAAGTTTTCTGTCCCGGTTGGTCAAAAGTTACCACCCTGCGCCAGCTATCGTGACATCCATCACCTCAAGTGGTGTGGGCCGGGCACGTCGCTAGAGATCGAGCACGAGTGGCCGCTCCGATCTCCGTTGGAAGACGTCACCGGTGGCATCCGACCGGCTCGTGCCAACCCTTATCCCTCTCGATTGGAGTTCTTCATGCATTTTCACGATGATGCCCTGTTCCCGGAGAACCAAGACAAGCTCGTCATCACTGTCGCGCCGTACGGCCCGGAGTGGGAGGTCGACGACTTTCCCGAGGACCTGCCGTTGTCGATGGACGAGCATGTCCAGCAGGCTGTGGACTGCTTTGAGGCCGGCGCGACCGTGCTGCACATCCACGTCCGCGAGCTCGACGGGAAGGGCTCCAAGCGGCTGTCGAAGTTCAACGAGCTGCTGGGCCGGCTGCGCGAGGCCGTGCCGGAGATGATCCTGCAGATCGGCGGCTCGATCTCCTTCGCCCCCGAGGGCGAGGGCGCGGAGGCGAAGTGGCTCAGCGATGACACCCGGCACATGCTGGCCGAGCTCGATCCGGCGCCGGACCAGGTGACGATCGCGATCAATACCGGCCAGATGAACATCATGGAGTTGATGACCGAGAACGACACGCGCGGAACGTCGTTGGCGCGTCCGGAACTGGTCGAGACCTACCGGGAGATGACTGTGCCTGCCGGCCCGACCTGGGTGGAGGAGCATCTGCGCCGTCTGCAGGCCGCGGGTATTCAGCCGCACTTCCAGCTTGGGAGCATTCCGCAGCTCGAGACCGTGGAGCGATTGGTCCGCCGGGGCTTCTACACCGGCCCGCTCAACATCACGTGGGTAGCGATCGGCGGCGGGCTGGATGGACCGAACCCGTACAACATGATGGAGTTCATTCGCCGAGTCCCGGACGGCGCCTCGCTCACGCTCGAGACGTTGATGCGCAGCGTGCTGCCGATGAACACGATGGCGATCGCGATGGGCCTGCACCCCCGGTGCGGCAACGAGGACAATCTGTGGGCGCCGCGGGGCGGCAAGATCACCTCGGCGGAACAGGTGCGCCAGTTGGTGCGGGTCGCGGGTGAGCTCGGCCGGGAAGTGGCGACCGCCAAGGAGGCCCGCGAGATCTACCGGATCGGTGAGAGCTACGCGGATGCGGACGAGACGCTGGCGAAGGCCGGTTACGCGCCGAATCGCCGGCCGGGGCAGGTGGGATTCACCCACTACGCCCAGCACCAGAACGTGTAGCTACACATCACGAGACGGTGGGGCACGGTGACATCGCCCGTGCCCCCAACGCACTGCCCGTCCGAAGGACCAGCCGATCGGCCCCGCGCTTTCGACACAATCTCGAACTTTTCGCAACAACCCCAAGGAAGTAGCCCATGGTGCTGCAAGGTGAACCTATCGAGGTCGACACCCCAACTCTCATATCCAGCCGGAAGCGACGGATCTTCCCCTGGGTGGTCTTGGCACTGACCTTCGGCCTACTGCTGTCGGACTACATGTCGCGCCAGGTGCTCAGCGCCGTCTTCCCAATTCTCAAGGCCGAGTGGGACCTTTCTGACTCGCACCTCGCCTCCCTGAACAGCATCGTTGCGCTGATGGTGGGCTTGCTGACCTTACCTCTATCGATCTTGGCGGATCGCTGGGGACGGATCCGGAGTCTGGTCCTGATGGCCGTGCTGTGGAGCGTCGCGACGCTGCTGTGCGCGATCGCCACCAGCTACGAGCAGATGCTCGGCGCCCGCTTCCTCGTCGGTGTGGGCGAGGCGGCCTATGGCAGTGTCGGTATCGCCGTAGCGCTCACCGTCTTCGCGCCCCGCGTCCACGCGGCCCTCGCCGGAGCATTCATGTCCGGCGGATCGTTCGGTTCGGTGATCGGCGTCGCGATCGGCGGGTTCATCGCGGTCCAGTTAGGCTGGCGCTGGTCCTTCGCCGCCATGGCGATCTTCGGCCTGATCCTGGTGGCACTGTTCCGCGCCCTGGTGTCGGAGGGCAAGCTGGCCCGATATGCCATTGAGGGCCCGCCTACCGCGATCGGCGACCCGAACACGCCGGACGGTTACCGTGCCCCCCTGTCCAGCCTGTTCACCAACCCCGCAGTCGTGTGGACCTACGTGGGCAGCGGACTGCAGATGTTCACGGCAGCGGTCCTACTGGCCTGGATGCCGAGTTTCTTCAACCGGTACTACGGCCTGGCCCCAGACAAGGCCGGAGTGGTCGCGTCCGTCTTCGTGCTGCTCATCGGCAGCGGCATGGTGGTCTGCGGTCTCATCACCGACCGGGTCAGCCGCGAGAGCCCGGCCACGAAGTGGACCTCGGCGATCATCTACTGCGTCATCGCGCTGGGCTGTCTGGGGCTTGGGTTCAGCATGGGTAACGGCCCCATCCAGCTGGCCCTGATCGGCGTCGGCGCCTTCTTCTCGGCTGGCTCCTCCGGCCCGGCCGCCGCGATGGTCGCCAACCTCACGCACACCACCCTCCGCGCCTCCGCGATGGGCGTGGCGACCTCTGCCAACAGTCTCCTCGGCCTGGCCCTGGGCCCCTTCATCATCGGGATCCTGGCGGACCACCTGGGCCTGCTCGGCGCGCTCAGGCTCTCGCCGTTGGCATACATCCCCGCGGCCTCAGCACTGCTACTGGGACGACGCCTATTCCCCGCCGGCTTACGCAAGCTACAGCAGCTGCGGCCGGGCGGCGCCTCGAACATCACCAACTAACACCGGAGACCACAATGGCCCACCCTGTCCCCACCGACCCCCCGACTCCCACAGTCGTGATCGTGCCCGGACTGCGGGACCACGTCGAAGAGCACTGGCAGACCTTGCTGGCGAACAAGCTCGACCGGGTCCGTATCGTGCCTCCACTCGAGAACGACAAGCTCAGTTTGAGCGCGCGCACAGCAGCCCTCGACGCCGTGACCGAGGACGTCGACGGTCCGATCGTGCTCGTCGCCCACAGCGCCGGCGTCATGATCGCGGTGCACTGGGCTCAGCAGACGACCCGGCCGGTCCTCGGCGCACTGCTGGCGACACCCCCCGACCTGGAACAGCAACCCCCCGAGGGATATCCGACACTCGGGGACCTCGACAGCAACGGCTGGCTACCCATCCCCCGCCGCAAGCTGCCCTTCTCGAGCATCGTCGCGGCCAGCACGAACGATCCGCTGGCCAGCCGCCGCCGAGTGGCCGGCATGGCGGAGGCGTGGGGCGGTCGGCTGGTCGACCTCGGAGACGTGGGGCACCTGAATCCGGCCTCCGGATACGGAAATTGGCCACATGCAGAGGAGCTCATCGAGGAGCTACTCGAGGTTCGAAAGGTAGCCACCTCATGAGCAAGGTATTCGGCACAGCCTCCGCCGCGGTGGCAGACATCCAGGACGGAACGTCCCTGGCGGTCGGCGGATTCGGCGCATGCGGCATTCCCGACGTGCTGATCAAGGCCATCGACGCGGCCGGAGCAACGAACCTCGAGGTGTTCACCAACAATTGCGGAGTGGAAGGCGTCGGGCTGGGAATCCTATTGGAGGGAAGAAGGATCCGCCGTGTAACGGCATCCTATGTCGGGGACAACAAGGAGTTCGCCCGGCAGTATCTCTCCGGAGAGCTCGAGGTGGAGCTGACCCCACAGGGCACCCTCGCAGAGAAGCTCCGCGCCGGCGGCGCCGGGATCCCGGCCTTCTTCACCCCCGCGGGTGTGGGCACCCCGATTGCGGGCGGAGGGCTGCCCTGGCGCTATCGCGCAGACGGATCCGTTGCGCTCGCGTCGCCGCCGAAAGAGGTCCGCGAGTTCGCGGGCAGGAGGTATCTGCTCGAGGAGTCCATCAAGGCGGAGTACGCGCTGGTGCACGCGCTCGTCGGCGACACCGCGGGCAACCTCATCTTCAGCAAGGCCGCGATGAACTTCAATCCAGTCGCGGCGATGGCGGGCGAGGTGTGCATTGCTCAGGTCGAGAGACTCGTCGAGCCCGGTCAGCTCGATCCGCACCACGTGCACCTGCCGGGGATATTCGTCGACCGGATTGTGCAGACCGGGCCGCAGGAAAAACAGATCGAAAAACGCACCGTAACCACCGCCAACGGCAACGGCAACGGCAACGGCAACGGCAACGGCAAGAGGACCACCTGAGATGACCACGATTGTTGATTCGGCGACCCCCGAGGTCGTCGGCTGGACGCGCGATGAGATGGCCGCTCGGGCGGCCCTGGAACTGTCCGAGGGACAGTACGTGAACCTGGGCATCGGGTTGCCTACGATGATCCCGAACTACCTGCCTGCCGGTGTGACGGTCACCCTGCACAGCGAGAACGGCATCCTCGGAACTGGCGCCTATCCCACGGAGGACCAGGTCGACGCGGATCTGATCAACGCCGGCAAGGAGGCGGTGACCGTCAACTCCGGCGCGTCATTCTTCGATTCCGCGACCAGCTTCGGGATGATCCGCGGCGGCCATATCGACGTCGCGGTACTCGGCGGCATGCAGGTCTCCGCCACCGGCGACCTGGCGAACTGGATGGTCCCGGGAAAGATGGTCAAGGGCATGGGCGGTGCCATGGACCTGGTCCACGGCGCCGCCAGAGTGATCGTCCTCATGGAGCACACCGACAAATCCGGCGCGCCGAAGATCTTGTCGGCCTGCACTTTGCCGCTGACCGGGGCAGGCGTGGTACACCGCATCATCACCAACCTCGCTGTCATCGACGTCACGGACAAAGGCCTCGTTCTGCGCGAATGCGCTCCCGGCGTGACAGAGACCCACGTCCGTGCCGCCACCGCCGCCGCTGTCGTGTGACCCCCATTCGAGTCTTGAAAGTGGGCCTGATGCTCAATTTGTGTGTTTTGCTGGAAGATTCGGTCCGGCTCGATCGGATGCCCGGTCTGGGGCGTCGAGCCGCGGTTGGCGGACCAGGACTGGAACACGGTCTCCGGAGAAGGCCAGGTGGGAGAGATCGCGCTGCGCGGGCACAACGTAATGAAGGGGTTCAATGTCTACCCCGCGAGATCGAGGAGGTGCTGATGACCGACGAGTCCGTCTCGCTGGCAGCGGTAGTCGGACTGCCCGACGAGCGGCACTGCCCGCGCCGAATCGAATTCGTCGCGGCGTTACCGATGACAGCGACCGGAAAGTTCCTCAGGCGCGAACTCGTCCGTTTTGAGGCTGCCCACTGATTCCCGCACCACCCAACCATTTCGGAGGAATGATGACCCAGAACGAAAACAGCCATCCCGTGGTGGAGGCGATGAAGGCCGGCGGCAGCTGGAATCCACTCTGGGATGGGCTCAACGAGATGGACCCGGACTGGACCGAGCTATACATGAAGATGGCGATGCAGCCCTACCGAAGTGGAGTTCTCTCGCCGAAGGTCATCCAACTGCTGTGCATCGCCGTCGACGCCGCCGCCACCCACATGTACGCGCCGGGCACCAGACGCCACATCCAGGCCGCGCTGGACATCGGGGTGACACCCCAGGAGATCCTCGAGGTGCTCAAACTGTCCACCGTCGTGGGAATCCACTCCTGCAACCTCGGCGTCCCGATACTCGTCGAGGAGATGGCCGCGCACGAGCGCCGTCAGGCGGCCAACTGACCCTGCGGTCAGCCGTCAAGCTGAAGCTGCGTCGTACTGCTTGGACGTGGCTATGGGTGAACGCGTGCATATGGGTGCCCAGTTGACCTCGCAACCTCACAGACGAGGGACTCCGAGCGTGGTGCGGGTACGGCGGGGTCTCTGGTTCTGAGGTAGGGCATGCCAGGTGGCCGGAGCATCCTGCTGTTGCAGCGGACCGATGACTGTCGAGAAACGAGCGAGTACCGCAGCGCGGCAGGGCCTTCCGGTGTCGAGGACTTACGAGAGCCGGCCAGGAGACGAAAGGAAACCGAGATGAAGCTGCAGGGCAAGGTGGGGGTGGTCACGGGGGCGGCCCAAGGACTGGGGAGAACCATCGCGGTGGCGATGGCCGAGGAGGGTGCGGACATCGTCGCCTGCGACATCCAGGCGGACAAATTGGCGGACGTTGCGGGAGAAATCGAAGCACGCGGCCGACAGTGCCTGCCTGTGAGCTGCGACGTCTCGGACAGCGCCGCGGTTCGAGAGATGTTCGCCCGAACGGTAGCGCGGTTCGGCACCGTGCACATCCTGGTCAACAACGCTGCTCTGGTACCGAACTCTCCCGCCGAGGAGGAGCGGCGCAACCGGCAATACGCGCACCTGACCACGCCGACGCCGCGGCGGTCCCTCGGTATCACCAGCGACCTCACCGACGAGGACTGGCTCAAGTGGTGGGATGTCAACGTCCACGGAACCTTCTACTGCACCCGCGAAGCGTTGACGTTCATGCAGGCCCAGCAGTACGGCCGGATCATCAACATCGCGTCGATCGCGGGCATCTCCGCGGCCAGCACGCACAGCCCGGGATACTCCGCAAGCAAGGCTGCGGTCGCCGGCTTCACCAAGACCGTGGCACTGGATGTCGCCGGCGCCAACATCTGTGTCAACGCGATTGCCTGCGGGGCAGTGATGACACCACAATTCGAGGAGTATCTCGCCCGAGCGACCGATCAGCAGCGAAATAGCCTGTACCAGATCATCCCGCTCGGCCGTCTCGGGCGGCCGGAAGAGTACGCCTCTCTCGCCGTCTACCTCGCCGGGGACTCTCACTACCTGGTGGGCCAGGTCATCAGCCCCAACGGGGGCGCGGTCATCTGACGGACGGTTCACCTGATCCCGCAGGCGCAGAAGAATACCGGGTGATTGAGGTGGTTGATTGCCGTACTCGGTTTGCCGCGCTGTGGTTGGCGGTGTTCGTCGACCTCGCCGCAGCGCTGGTGACGATCGTCGCCTTCTTCGTGGCGGCGGTCCTCGGTTACCTGGTCTACGTCGGTGACGGGGCACCGACGACGGGTCGGCGGCGCCGGGTCCGGGCGCCGTGGGTCTTCATGACGGTGCACTGATCGTCGTGACAGTGGTGAGCGGTGCGGTGCCGCAAGCCCGGATCTATTCCGGGGCAGAGGGGGTGACTGGTCGGAGCGAGCCCTCGGGACGCCGGCGGGTGGGGGTGCCGACTGCGGGAGACGTCGAATCCTGCGCCGCCTTCCAGGCTTTCGGGCTGCATCCGAAGCGGTCTTTGAACCACCGCGAGAACGAACTGAGCGCGGAGAATCCGAGTTCGCCGGCGATGTCGGTCAAGGATCGGTCGTGGCGGGCGACGTAGCGTTGCGCCAGATCGATCCGCACCGAATCCACCAGCGAAGAGAACGTCGCGTCCGACCGGGTGAGGTGGCGGTGCAGTGTTCGCCGATCCATGCCGAGGCTGCGGGCGACATACGCGGCCGAGCACCGCTCGGTCGCCAGGAGCGACTCGACCAGGGTTCGGACGCGATCAACGGTGGTCGTGTCCTCGGGCGGGACGAGCGCCTCCAGGTACTGCCGGGTGTAGGGCCGCAGCAAAGGGTCCGACATCGCGTTGACGGCATCGAGGTCGCGCGCGTAGACGACGATCCCGTTGAGGGTGTGCCCGAACTGGATTCGGGGGCCGAGGATACGGTGGTGTGTGCCTAAGACCGCCGGAGCGTCGTGCACGAAACACACCGTCAACGGCTCCCAGTCGTCGTGGAGCAACTCGCGCAGGATCCGGCAGACCGAGGCGACGGCGATCTCGATGCCCTGCCGACCGAACGTGACACCCGGGGCAGTGTCGACCTGCACAGTGGCCAGCCCGTTCGCTTCGACCAGCCGGGCGCGCAGCGCCTCGTTGTGCAAATTGACATGCCGCAGAACCATGCCCAAGGCGCTGCGCACGTCCGGTTCCTCCCGCGCGATCAACCCCACCGGACCCAGGTTGGACATCCCTCGGGCCGCCGCCAGCCGAAGCCCGAAATCCTCGCACCGGGTTTCGGCGGCGGACAACTCGAACAGCCGCGACACCGAGTCGACGGGCAGCCACCCGTCACCGGAACCGAGCGCGGCCGGATCGACCCCGACCGAGCGCATCACTGGGAGAGGGTCCCGCCCCAGAGTCAGCATGAGATTGACATAGCCGTTGAGCACGGCATTGCGCACCAGATACTGCATCCTCACCCTGTCCCGAACAGTCAAAGATTCTGACCCGTGAGGTCAATTGTAGTCGTTCTTGGCGGCCGAACTCGACCATCATCCGTATCGACATGCCCGGGTCGACGTGCCCGGGTCGACGTGCCCGGGGCAGGCGGATCCCCGCCCTCGTGCGTGCGCGCCCTACCCGGTCAAGGGCCAGGTACGTGGTTCACCGCCGCTGCGGTCGTCGCGGTATCCTCACCTCAACCGAACCTTCGGTCGGCTCCCCCGAACGGCGGCGCACCGATGCGGTGGACTACTGCACCTGGAAGGATTGCGCGCATGACTACGGCACGCCCCGCACGGAAGACCGGATCGCCCGGACGTCCCGGCTACGACCTCGACTCGCTGCTCGCAGTCGCCGTCAAGGTCTTCAACGACAAGGGCTACGACGGCACCAGCATGGAGGTGCTGGCCCAGCGCCTGGGAATCACGAAGTCGTCGATCTACCACCACGTGTCCGGGAAGTCGGAGCTGCTCGAACTGGCACTGTCGCGCGCACTCAACGCCCTGTTCGCGGTCACCACCGAGGAGAAGGCAACGAGCGGCCGGTACATCGACCGTCTCGAGTACCTGGTCCGTCGCAGTGTCGAGGTCCTCGCCGCCGAACTCCCCTACGTCACCCTGCTGCTGCGCGTGCGCGGCAACACCGCGGTGGAGCGCCGCGCACTCGCCCGCCGCCGCGAGTTCGACGCCTTCGTCAGCGACCTCGTCGTCGCTGCGGCGGAGGAGGGCGACCTGCGGCCCGGAATCGATCCCGCGCTCACCAGCCGACTCGTGTTCGGCACGGTCAACTCGCTGATCGAGTGGTACCGCCCCCGCACCGGCGGGACGGTCGCCGATCTCGCGGACGCCGTCGTCGAGCTGACATTCGACGGGCTGCGTCGCACCTGACCTCAGAGGGTGTCGACATCCAGCAGGTGTTCGATGCCGCGCAGATCGTCCGCGTTGCGGGTGAGGAGTCGGGCGTTGTTCGCGTGCGCGGTGGCGGCGATCATCAGATCGAGGGCTCTGGGCTGAGGTTTGCGGCCGTACGCTCGCACAGCCGCGGCCAACTGCCCGTAACTTCGAGCGACACCGGCGTCGACGGGTAAGGGTTCGAACTTGCGTTCCACGGCGATCAGGCGCTGTAACCGCAGAGCTCGCTGTTCCGCGGTGGTCGCGACCAGGAGTCCGAAGTGCAGTTCCGCCAGGCTCACAGCACTGATCGCGATCTCCCCGTCGATGGGCGGGACATCGCTCGCGATCAGGATGCTCGTATCGAGCACCGTTCTCACCGCGGGGCCCACGGGTCAACGATCGGGTCGTCGATCAGGCCGCGGTCGGCCTCCCACGTCGGATCGGTGTCTGTCTGAAAGACGTCGGCGACCTCATCGAAGGAACACCACGTCTTCCGCCCGGCCGGGCCCAGGATCGCGCTCGGTCGGCCGGCGACCGTGATCAGCATCGTCTCCCCAGCTTCAGCACGTTTGACGTAGTCACTGGCGTGCTGGCGCAGTTCCTTCAACCCCAAGCTCTCCATACCCCAGGGTAGCACTAATGCTACTTCGAGCTGTCCACCATGCCGTCGCACGCCTTGCGCGCGATCGGAGTCAGCCGCCACCGCTCGGGAAGGAACCGGAAACCGATCCGCACGGCCGCACCGAATCGGCGAAGCCTGCGTTCGTCGTTCGCGGACCAGTCCCAGCCGAGCGTGTCCCGGGCTGCGGGAGGCAGTGTTCCCCGGGCAATCCACACGAGCAACCGTCCGAGGCCCGGACCGATGACCCGCCACACCACCGCGGGAATGCGGTCGTCGGGTGACGGGGTCGGCAGCCCGTTGAGCAACCGCGACCGGCGCACCGTCTCGGTCTTCATGAGCACCGTGCCGACCATCTCGTTCCAGTAGTCCACGAAATCGTCGTACGTCCCGGGCAGGTTGGTGGCCGACACCCCGTAGAGCGCGTACCACTGCTTCGACTCCTGATACAGCTGCTCCTTCTCGGACCGGCTGAGCGGTTCACCGAAGTACTCGGCGACCACGTACTGGGTGGCCAGGAACGTGGCATGCGCCCAGAAATACGGGCCGGGGTTCAGCGCGTGGTACCGCCGACCGTCGTCTGTTGTGCCCTTGATGTCCTTGTGCATGTCCCGGATCATCTGGGCCTCCGCGCCGGTCGGGTCGTAGAGCGCGCGGATGATGGGCCCCGCGGAACGGGCCAGCCGGGCCATCTCGTTGTCGAAGACCGCCGAGTGCTGCACGAGGGCGGTGTCGATGACGGGATGCATCACCTGGAGCGTGCCCGACCACGAGATGAGCAGCGCGGTTCGCCAGTCACCGAATCGGTGCCACGTCAGCGAGTCCGGCCCGAGTGGCACCAGAGCCGAATGGCGTTGGGACGGAAGCTCGGTGGTGGTCATGGCGATCTCCTGATGCGATTCGATCGGGGACTGGTGCATTCAGGATGACTGTTGACATCACATGATGTCAACAGCGAGGTGGCGAGGGCGCCCCGATCGTTACCGGGATCGGTGCGACGATGGTCGGATGACCGACAGCGAGAACACTCGTGGTGCGCCCCGCAAATGGCGTGGCCAGGAGCCGGACGACCGCCGTGCGGCGAGGCGTGCGGCACTGATCGAGGCCGGCCTGCAGATCATGGGAACCGAGGGAACCGCGGCGACGACGATGCGGGCGACCTGCCGTCAGGCGGGTCTCACCGAGCGCTACTTCTACGAGAGTTTCGACAACCGGGAGGCCCTGCTCGTCGCACTCCTCGACCACGTCGTCCTGGGCGCCCGGGACACCCTGCTCGGCGCCCTGGAATCAGCTCCGGCCGATCCGGGGAAACTCGTCCGCCACGTCGTGAAAGCATTCACCGGCTACATCGCCCAGGACCGGCGGCGTGGACGCATCATGTTCGTCGAGTCGCAGTCCGTGCCGGAACTGGCTCAGCGCGGCGAACAACTGGTGTCCGAGTTCACCACCCCGATGGCCGCGGCACTGAAAATGCTGGGTGTCGACGACGCACCCCGCGACGCCGTCAACACCCAGCTCAATGCGATCGCCTTGTTCGGGGCCATCGCCTTTCTGTATCAGCGCTGGCTCACCGGTAGCCCGAAGATCTCGCAGAAGCGGATCGTCGAGCACATCGCACTCACCATCGAGGCGCATGCGCCGGTGAACAGCACGCCTTAGACGTGGGCGGCACGCACCAGCGGTCGCCGCATCGCTTCCAGACCGGCGACAACTGCCGCGGCCACCACCACGTGCATGACGGAGAGCGCGACGGTGCTGGCGGTGTCGAAGTCGGCCTGAATGGTGAGGGCGATCGTCGCGAGCGGCAGCAGAGCTCCGATCACTTCGGCCGGCCGGATGACGGCCACCCATTTCAGCGAGATCAACGCGGACAGTGTCATCCCGAGCAGTATCGGAACGACCGTCAGGATGACGACACCGCCGGGCGCCACACTGCTGGTCTTACCGGCATCCGTCATCTCGAACGAACCGCCGGCGGCCAGCCCCAGCAACCAGATCACCAGGTTGGGGACGAGCGCGCCGATCGCTGTCGCGGCGATCGCCCAGGGGCGGCTCAGTTCGAGCGTCGCCGGGTTGAGGCGTGAGGTCGTGGTTGCAGAAATCGTGGTTCCAGTGCTGGACATGTTCGTTACTCCCCTGTCGAGTGGACTTCGAATTGCTACTGACCGATCCTGCAACCTCAACCATTGTTTGGGTCAAGGCTTGAAATCGAGGTCTTTTCGGTGAGACCTGACAGGTAGACCCGAGAGGACCCGAAAACTCATCGCGGTCGGTCCCGATCGGCAACCTGAGGGATGATGACGGCTATGAACGCAGCCCCCTCGACGCCTCCCCGATCGCGGCGGCTCCGCAACCCACTCCGCATTCTCGCGCGCTGGCTCGGCACCCGCGAGTGGATGATGCGAATGGCACCGGTGATCATCTGGCTGGAGTCGCACCTGCGCGCCTGGACCGGCAACCGGGTGAGCCTCGTCGGCATCGGCGGACTGCAGTCTCTGCAGGTGACGGTCCCCGGCCGCAAGAGCGGCACCCCGAGGACGACGGCCCTGCTCTGCATTCCCTACGGCGACGGATACATCGTCACCGGTTCCAACTGGGGACGTCCCGAGCACCCGGCCTGGTCGGCGAACCTGCGCGCCGCCGACGAAGCACTCGTCAAGGGCGGGTCCCACGAGTCGCGGATGCGCGTGCACATGGCCACCGGCGACGAACGCGAGAACCTCTGGAAGCTGGTGGTCGACTACTGGCCCGGCTACCTCATGGAGCATCGACGGTCCGGCGGACGCGAATTCCGGCTCTTCGTGCTGGAACCCACCGGATCGGCTACGACGACTCGCGAATCCTGAAGACCGGCTCCACGAAGCGCTCGACGGCGCGACGCTCCGCGGTCGCGTCGGGCAACGGCCAGGTCAACAGGACCAGGACGACGCGCACGATCCATCCCGCGGCCTCCTCGTCGGGCGCGATGCGGGTCAGTGAGATCGCCACCCGGCCGAGTTCGGGTGCGCGGGCCAGGTACTCGTCCGTGCGCCTGCGATGCGCCCCGGTCAACCACCGCACCAGGGCCGGCTCCGCGCGGATCTCCACCACCGCCGCGAGTATCGCCTCGACGATCCGCTGCGAGTTCTCGAACGGCTCCAGCGCCTGCTCGATGCGTTCCGCCACGGCGTCGGCGGCGCGGGACATCACGGCCTCGACGAGCGCCCGCTTGCCCCCGACATACCGGTAGAGCGTGGCGCGTGAGCACCCAGCACGCGCGGCGACCTGGTCGACATCCACCCCGTCGATTCCCTGTTCGCGGATGAGGTCGGCCGCGGCGGCGTGAATTCTCTCGACCGCGAGCACCCGCCGACTGCCTCCGGTCAACCAGTCCACGTGTTCCTCGCCCACCGCTCCACCGTTCGACACGTCGTCTTCGCTTTGTCTCGTCGTGAGACGAATTCCTGAAAAATTCTAGAACATGTCTCGGTTCACGGACCCGTGATCAGCACAGACGGTTGCCGATCGGCGCGCGCCGAGACACGGGAAGACCAGCGTCCTGAACAGCGGAATCTCACTTTTCTTCCGACTCTTGACAGCGCTCCCCTGCATCGCGAACCGTGGCTACCTGTAACAGGTTCTCGCCAGCAAGGAGTCTTCGATGACCCATTCCCCGACCCACGGAATCGACATCTTCGATCCGGCCCACCTCGACGAACCGAACGAGCTCTACCGGATGCTCCGCGAGCACTCGCCCGTCCATCGCGTCACCGGCACCGACTTCTTCCTGGTGTCGACGTGGGACCTGGTGACCGAGGCCGCGAACCGCACCGACGACTTCTCCTCGAACCTCACCGGCGTGCTGGTGCAGCAGCGGGAGGGGCCGCCCACGACGTTCGACATGGACGGTGGGGGTCAGGCCGTGCACGTGCTGGCCACCGCCGACGACCCGGCTCACCTGCACCATCGCAAGCTCGTCCTGCCCACGCTCGGCCGGCGCATCCGCGTGCTGACCCCGGCCGTGCACTCGCTCGTCGACACCCTGTGGGACGAGGGGCTGCGAGACGGCCGGATCGACTGGGCGTCCGAGGTGGCCGACCGACTGCCGCTGACGATGGTTGCGCGTCTCATCGGGCTGCCCGAGCGGGACGTACCGCAACTACTCACCTGGGCCTACGACAGCACGGAGATGCTCGGCGGGATCGTCGACGCGGATCGCCTCGGCCCCCTCCTCGTCTCCGTGACCGAATTGGCCGCCTATCTGCGGGCCGAACTCGTGCGTGCGAGGTCGCATCCTCGGGAGGACCTCCTGGGTGTACTCGCGAACGCCTGCAATGCCGGAGAGCTCCCCGAGGACGTGGCGGTACTCGTCCTCCTCCAGTTGGTCGGCGCCGGCGGCGAATCGACCGCGGGCCTGATCGCCAATGCAGCCCACCTTCTTGCCACCCATCCCGGAGTGCAGAACCGACTCCGGCGGCAACCCGCGCTCGTCGACGCGTTTCTCGACGAGGCGCTGCGTCTCGAATCGCCGTTCCGGGCGCATCACCGTCACGTGGTCACCGACACCACCCTCGGCGGCGTCGACCTGCCCGCGGGTAGCCACCTGCTCCTGATGTGGGGCGCGGCAAACCGGGATCCGGCCGCATTCGAGAATCCGGACGACATCGTGCTGGACCGGCCGCACATCCGTTCGCACCTCGCCTTCGGCAGGGGCGTCCACTTCTGCGTCGGATCGGCGCTCGCCCGCATGGAGGCACTCGCCGCCACCACCACGCTGCTCGCGCGCACCGACCACTTCGCCCTCGCCGACGACGCCGAGACCGTGTGGGTCCCCAGCCTGCTCGTGCGCCGCCACCGCTCACTCCCGCTCCGCATCCGGGAGACGAGCCCCACCGATTGACATCGACATTGACATTGACGTCAATATCAACACATACTGTGACCGTGACCACAAGCGAGGCTCAGGAGCGGGCTCGGTCGGCGCGTAAGGACAACGACGGTCCCCGCCGCCGCGAACTGCTCCGCGCCGCGAGTACCTGCTTCGCGGAACTCGGGTACGACCGGACGACGGTCGAGGTGATCACCACCGAGGCCGAGGTGTCGCGGGCGACGTTCTACGCCTACTTCTCGTCGAAGGAGGAGGTGTTCCATGCCGTCGCCGCCGATGTCTGCGAGGAATTCCTCGCGTCGCAGCACGTGGAGGGACCGGCGAGCGAGGACCTGAGAGAGGTGCTGCGCACCACCACGAAAGCGTTCGTCGAGGCGGTGTACGCCAACGGGCGCGTTCTCGAACTGATCAGGCACCGCGCCCGGCTCGACCCCGAGGTCGGCCGAAGCTGGACCACCGTGCAGACGCGGCTCATCCGCCGCTACACGCGGTTCATCGAGCGCATCAACGACACCTGCGACGTCACACCGTGCGCGCCGCCCGCCCGGATCGCGCAGACCCTCGCCGACGCCCAACTCGCCGGCGCGGCCCGACTGGTCGACGCGACGGCCCGGGAACAGCGCCGGTACACCGCCGACCTGACCGCCATCTCCGAAAGACTCATCGGCTTCGCCTGACAAGGACACATCCGCACAGAATCGGGAGTTCGGTATGCCCATTTCACCTTCGAGCGACCACACGGCACTGGAATCGGCCCTCGCCGGGATACGACGACTCCAGGACGCCGCGTGGCCACCGCAGGTACCGCGGACCGTCGAGTACCCGATCGAGGGCCGCACCGTCGTCGACTATCTGCGGCACTGGGCGACGGAACGACCGCGCACCGTCGCGATCGACTTCTACGGCCGCGCCATCACCTACGCCGAACTCGACGAACTCTCGGACCGCTTCGCCGGCTGGCTCCTGCAGCGGGGCGCGTCCGCCGGCGACCGCGTCGGCGTCCACCTGGCCAACTGCCCGCAGTTCCACATCGCCATGCTGGGGATCCTGAAGATCGGCGCCGTGCACGTCCCGATCAACCCGTTGTTCCGGGAGCACGAACTCACGTACGAACTCGGCGACGCCGGCGTGGAGATCCTGCTGACCCAGGATTCCTTCGCCGCCATGGTCGAATCCGTGCGCGGCGAGACGGCGCTGCGACACGTCGCGGTCACCGCCCTCTCGGACCTGCTGCCGGCCGAACCCAGCGTCACGCCGCCGTTCCCTCGCGCGTCCGCGCTCACCGACTGGGCGGAGATCATGGAATCTCCTCGCGCCGATCCGATTCCGATGGATCCCGACGCACTGGCGGCGCTGAACTACACCGGCGGCACCACCGAGATGCCGAAGGGCTGCGAACACACTCAGGCCCACATGGTCTACACCGCCGCCACCGCGACACTGGCCGGTGGCCGGCGGGTGAGCGAGGCTCCCCCGGTGGTCCTCGGATTCCTGCCTATCTTCTGGATCGCCGGCGAGGACTTCGGCATCCTGTATCCGCTGATCAACGGCGGCACCGTCGTACTCCTCACCCGGTGGGATCCGGAAGCCGCGGCGACCCTCGTCGAAAGTCGTGGTGTGACGTCGATGGTGGGCACGGTCGACAACTACGTGGAACTGATGGATCTGCCGGGTTTCACCCGCCGCGACTTCTCCACCCTGGACAACGCCATGGCCGTGTCGTTCGTGCTCAAACTCGACCCCGCGATTCGCGGCCGCTGGCGCGAGGCCACCGGACACGTGCTGCGGGAGGCGAGCTACGGCATGACGGAGACGCACACCGCCGACACCATCACGCTCGGCTTCCAGACCGACGACGAGGACCTGCTCAGCGAACCCGTGTTCTGCGGACTGCCGGTTCCGGGCACCGACGTGTTGATCGTCGACGACGACGGGGCGCCCGTGCCGGTGGGACAACCCGGGCAGATCATCGTCCGCAGTCCGTCGCTGCTCACCGGCTACTACGGCAAACCCGACGCCACCGCTGCCGCGCTCCGCGACGGATGGCTCCAGACCGGCGACGTCGGCAAACTGAACGGCAAAGGCGCACTGCATTATCTGGCCCGCAACAAGGAGATGATCAAGACCAACGGGATGAGCGTGTTCCCCTCGGAGGTGGAGGCGCTGCTCATGCTGCATCCGGCGATTCAGTCGGCCGCGGTGGTCCCCAAGCCCGATCCCGGCAAGGGGCAGGTGCCGTTCGCGTTCGTGCAGCTGCTGCCCGACCGTCAGGTGTCGGGTGCGGAACTGCGGGAGTGGGCCGCCCAGAACATGGCCACCTACAAGGTGCCCACCGTCGAGGTGCTCGACGCCCTACCCATGACGGCGACGGGGAAGGTCCGCAAGGCCGACCTGTTCGCCCTGGCCGAGGAGTACAAGTGACCCTGCTGGTCGCCAATCGCGGCGAGATCGCGCTGCGCATCATCCGCTCCGCCGAGGAGATGTCGGTCGACACCGTCGCCGTCTACGCGGAGGACGACGCAGACAGTCCGCACGTGCGCGCGGCGACGGAGGCGGTCGCGCTCACCGGTTCGGGCCCCTCCGCGTACCTGGACTCCCGCGCCATGCTCGACGCCGCCGCCGAGTTCGGCGCCACGGCGGTGCATCCCGGTTACGGATTCCTCAGCGAAAACGCCGATTTCGCCCGTGCCTGCGCGGAGGCCGGACTGGCCTTCGTGGGTCCGAGCCCCGAGGTGCTCGACATCTTCGGCGACAAGTCGTCGGCCCGCGACGCCGCGGTGGCCGCGAAGGTGCCCGTGCTCGCGGCCACGAACGGTCCCACCGACGTGGACGGCATCCGCGCGTTCTTCGCGGATCACCCGCGCGGCATCATGATCAAGGCCCTCGCAGGCGGCGGCGGGCGCGGAATCCGGGCCGTCCGCCGCGCGGAGCAGGTGGACGAGGCGTACCGGCTGTGCGCGTCCGAAGCCCAACTCGGGTTCGGCAACCCGGCACTGTTCGCCGAGGAACTCCTCACGGGGGCAAGGCACATCGAGGTGCAGGTGGTCGCGGCCCCGCAGGCGGGCACGACGCGGGCTCTGGCCGTCGGCGACCGCGACTGCAGCGTGCAGCGCCGCCACCAGAAACTCGTCGAGATCGCACCCGCGCAGGGGCTCGACCCGGTCCTGCGCAGCGAACTGCACGAGGCCGCCACCCGGCTGTGCGCGAGCGTCGGATATCGGGGACTCGCCACCGTCGAATTCCTGGTGTCCCGGAACGGTTTCGTCTTCCTGGAAGTGAATCCCCGGATCCAGGTGGAACACACCGTCACCGAGGAGGTGACGGGGGTCGACCTCGTCGCCGTGCAGATCGACATCGCCCGGGGAGCCGACTACGGGGATCTGTCGCTGCCGGGCGGCGTCAGCGCCGTCGGACTCGACACGTCGGGCACGCCCGCTGCCGCACGCGGAATCGCAATCCAGGCCCGGGTGAACATGGAGACGATGCACCCCGACGGTCAGGCCGTCCCCGCCGCGGGCACCCTGTCCGTGTTCTCCCCGCCGACGGGTCCCGGTGTGCGGGTGGACACCTACGGCCGGCCGGGACTGTCGCCGAGCCCGCGGTACGACTCCCTCCTGGCGAAGGTGATCGTCCACTCGCGCGGCGCGTCGTTCCCGGCCGCCGCCCGCAAGGCGGAGGCGGCGCTCGCCGAGTTCGTCATCGAGGGCGTCCCCACCAACATCGGATTCCTCCGGGCAATCCTGACCGATCCCGGTTTCGCCGACGGCGTCGTCGGCACCGACCATCTCGCCGAACGGATGGGCGCCCTCGTCGATGCCGCGTACACGGCCCACCCCGCGGAGGTGGCGTCGGAGGCGCTCGAGTTGCGGGCCGGCGAGGACGTGCTCCGCGCGCAGATGGCCGGGACCGTCGTCGAGTCGGCCACGGAGGGTTCCGCCGTGGAGTCGGGCGCCCAGCTCGTGGTGCTCGAGGCGATGAAGATGCAGCACGTGATCGCGGCACCCGCGGGCGCGGTGGTCGAGCGGAATCTGGTGTCCCGCGGGCAGACCGTGAACGCCGGCGATCCGCTGGTCGTGATCCGCCGCACCGGATCCGAGGCCGGCGGTGCCGCCGACAGCGCAACCGATCTGGATCGTGAGCGCGCCGACCTCGCGGAGATCCGGCAGCGGCACGAGATCACACTCGATGCCGCCCGTCCCGCCGCGATCGCGAAGCGGACGAAGCTCGGCCGGCGCAGTGCGCGGGCGAACATCGACGATCTGGTCGACCCCGGCAGCTTCGTCGAATACGGGCCCCTGGTTCTCGCCGCGCAGCGCAGCCGTCGCTCCGAGCAGGACCTGATCGAGAACACCCCGGCCGACGGTCTCGTCGCCGGGCTCGCCACCGTCAACGGCGACGTCTTCGGTCCGCACGATTCCCAGACGGTGGTGCTGTCGTACGACTACACCGTGCTCGCCGGAACCCAGGGCATGCGCAACCACGCGAAGACGGACCGGGTGATCGAACTCGCCGGCCGCAAGCAGGTTCCGGTCGTCCTGTTCGCCGAGGGTGGCGGCGGACGTCCCGGCGACACCGACGCCGGACCGGCAGCAGGCCTGGACCTGAACACCTTTCGGTCGCTGGCGGCGCTGAACGGCAAGGTGCCGCTGGTGTCGATCGTGTCCGGCCGCTGCTTCGCGGGCAACGCCGCCCTGGCCGGCGTCTGCGACGTCCTCATCGCCACCCCCGACGCGAACATCGGGATGGGCGGGCCCGCGATGGTGGAGGGCGGCGGGCTGGGCGTGTACCGGCCGGAAGACATCGGTCCCGTCGACGTGCAGCGGCGCAACGGCGTCATCGATCTGGTCGCCCGGGACGAGGCGCACGCCGTCGAGCTGGCGAAGAAGTACCTGTCGTACTTCCAGGGGCCGCTCACCGAGTGGGAAGCCCCCGACGAGAGGCTGGCCCGCCACGTCGTCCCGGAGAACCGGTTGCGCGCCTACGACGTGCGCAGTGCGGTGGAATCCATCGCCGATGTCGGCTCGATCCTCGAACTGCGCCGAGACCACGGCGTCGGCATCGTCACCGCACTCGTCCGGGTGGAGGGAGCGCCGTACGGACTCGTCGCGAACAGCAGCCACCACCTCGGCGGCGCAATCGACGCTGTCGCAGCAGACAAGATGGCCCATTTCCTGGAGCTGTGCGAGTCGTTCGGGCTACCCGTCGTCTCGCTGTGCGACACACCGGGATTCATGGTCGGTCCCGATTCGGAGAAGGAGGCCACGGTCCGGCGGTTCAGCACGCTGTTCATCGCGGGCGCGCGGATGACGGTGCCCTACGGCACCGTCATCCTGCGCAAGGGCTACGGCCTCGGCGCCATGGCCATGGCGGGTGGGTCTTTCCACGCCTCCGAGTTCACGGTCGCGTGGCCGACCGGCGAGATCGGGGCCATGGGTCTCGAAGGCGCGGTGCGCCTCGGGTTCCGGAAGGAACTCGAGGCCCTCGGCAATCCGGCCGAACGGGACGCGGCGTTCGCGGAACTCGTCGACGCCGCCTACCAGCACGGGAAGGCACTCAACGCGGCGACGATCTTCGAACTCGACGACGTGATCGATCCCGCCGATACCCGTGCCTGGATCGTGCGCCTCCGGCGCCCGTGAGTACTTGTTAACCGCGGGACGTTACTAAGTACTCACGGGGGCGACGCCCACCACGGCCCGGCCCGAGTAGGTACCGCCACGGACCTCGTCGATCACCGACACGACGTCGGCGATCGGGACGTCGTGCGTGATCGACTCGAGGCGGGTGGGCGCGAGGTCGGACGCGAGACGGCCCCACAGCCGGCGACGCTGTTCGATCGGGTACTGCACGGAGTCGATCCCGAGCAGGCTGACACCGCGCAGGATGAACGGCAGGACCGTGGTGTCGAGCTTCGGTCCGCCGGTCAGTCCGCTCGCTGCCACGGCGCCGCCGTATTCGATGGTGCTGAGCACGTGCGCGAGGGTGGCGCCGCCGACGCAGTCCACGGCGGCGGCCCACTGCGCCTTGCCGAGGGGACGCGGTTTCGTGTCCGGCTCCGGGAGACGTCCGATCACGGCGCTCGCGCCCAGTTCGGTGAGCAGTTGCGCCTTCTCCGGCTTTCCGCTGGACGCGACCACCTCGAAGCCCGCGGCCGACAGCAGATCCACGGCAACGGTTCCGACGCCGCCGCTGGCACCGGTCACGAGCACCGGACCGTTGCCCGGTTCGACGCCGTGGGACAGCAGTGCCTCCACGCTCATCGCGGCCGTGAAGCCGGCGGTCCCGATCGCCGCGGCGGTGCGGGTGGACATGCCGTCGAGTTTCACCACCCAGTCGGCCGGAACGCGCGCGAACTGCGCGTACCCGCCGTGGCGGGCGGTGCCGATGTCGTAGCCGTGAGCGACGACCGTGTCACCGACCGCGAACTCCGGCGACTGCGACTCGACGACCGTGCCCGCGATGTCGATGCCGGGCACGATGGGGTATTCGCGCACCACCCCGCCCTTCGGGGTGAGCGCCAAAGCATCCTTGAAGTTCACGCTGGAGTACTCGACCTGAATCGTGACCTCGCCCTGCGGCAGGAACGATTCGTCGACCGTCTCCTGAGAGAGGCCGATGGCTCCCTCGTTCTCGCGAGCGATCCAGGCGGTGAATTCCTTCATCAGCTTGCTCTCCTGACCTCGGGGGTGCGTCGAGTCCATCATGCGACAGCCGTGCCGCGTCGAGGATGCCGGGGCGAGGATCTTCGCGGGTCAGAACCGGAGGAGGACCTTGCTCGACGACGACGCATCCTTGGCCAGCGCAAAGGCGGTGAGCGCGTCCGCGACGCCGTATTCGGCGGTGACGATCGGATCGACCACCAGTGAGCCGTCGGCGAGCGCGGCCACGACCTCGTCGATCTCGTCGTTGAACCGGAACGAGCCGATCAGGTCCAGTTCCCGGGTGATCGCGATCGACACGGGTATCGGCTGATCACCGGACGGGAGCAGTCCGACCATGACGACGCGGCCGCCGCGCGCCGTTCCGTGGATCGCCGACGCCAGGCCGCGAGGGTTACCGGAGCATTCGATGGTGACGTCTGCTCCGACCGCGGCGATCGCGTCGGCGTCGGTGGCCGTGAGTGTGCGATCGGCACCGACTTCACGCGCGATGGTCAGCGGGTATTCGTGCATGTCGACCGCCGTGATCCGCCCGGCACCGGCTCGCTTCAGTACCGCCACCACGAGCGCGCCGATGGGTCCCGCACCGATGACCAGGACCGACCGGCCCGTCACCTCTCCTGCGCGCGCGACGGCGTGCCAGGCCACGCTCGCCGGTTCGGCCAGCGAGGCGAGACGAAGGTCGAGCCCGTCGGGCAGAACCCGGAGCATGCGGGTCGGGACGGCGACATGGCTGACGAACAACCCGTCCGCGTGCGGAAAGTGCGCCGCACTGCCCAGGTAGGTGCAGCCGGGGGAAATGTTGGGGCGATCCGCCGGGTACTTGCTGGTGTCGCCGCCGGGTGTCGCCGGATGGATGGTGACGGGAGTGCCGACGGCGGGTCCGCTTCCGTCCGTCGCACCGATCAGAACGGTGCCGGACGCCTCGTGCCCGAGCCGCATCGGTGCGCGGAGAATCGACTCGCCCGCCGCACCGTGCTGCCAGTAGTGGAGATCGGATCCGCAGATTCCGCCGTAGGCGATGCGGATCACCGCTTCGTCCGGTTTCGGTGCCGCGATCGGCACGTCCTCGACGCGCAGGTCGTTCGCACCATGGGCGACGACCGCCTGCGCGTGCGTCGGAACCTCGGCGGTGTCCGTGCCGGTGGTCTGGGTGGTGTTCATCGGTGAAGTCCACTTCTGTCGGAGATCGGAGCGTGTCATCGGGTGACGGGTTCGGCGGTGGTGAGGAGGCCGAGTTCGTCTCGTCGGGGCATGCCCTCCCAGTCACCGGACACGGTGCACGCGAATGCCCCGACCGTCACCGCGGTCTTCAGCCTGTCGAGGGGTGATTCTCCGGCGAGTCGTTCGGCGATGTAGCCGGCGACGAATCCGTCTCCGGCCCCGACGGAGTCGACCGCGGTCACGGGCACGGCGGGAAGGGAGAACGTCTCTCCGTCGATGAGTGCGAGGCACCCCTGCTCGCCCAGTTTCAGGACGCTGTCGCGGGGGCCGAGATCGCGGATGCGGGCGACGAGTTCGGCGGGAGTGCCCTCCCCCACTGCGATCGCGGCCTCCTCCTCACCCGCGAAGACGATGTCCGACAGTTCGATCAGCTCACGGAAGACCGGTCCCGCTTCCGCCGGGGACCACAGCGCGCGACGGTAGTTGAGATCGAACGACACCGGAATGCCCAGTGCGCGTGCCCGTTCGACGCAGTGCAGGGTGGTCTTCCTGGCCGTGTCGGAGAGGGCGGGCGTGATGCCGGTGACGTGCAGCAGGGACGCCGAGCGGAGGCGGTCGTCGGCGACGTCCGACGTCGCGAGCCGCGATCCGGCGCTGCCGGTCCGGTAGTACCAGACGCGGGTGGCGGTGGCGGTTCGCCGTTCCTTCACCATCAGTCCGGTCGGCGCATCCGGGTCGCGGATGATGTCGGCGGCGATTCCCTCGGCCCGGAGTTCACGTTCGATCAGGTCGCCCAGGCTGTCCCGGCCGACGCGTCCGATCCAGGTGACGTCGACACCGAGTCGTCGCAGTGCGATCGCGAAATTCGTTTCTGCGCCGCCGATTCCCAGATGGAGCGTCGACGTGTGGGCGAGCGCCCCGGTGTCCACCGCCCGGGTGAGAGCCATCGTCTCGCCGAGGGTCAGCACCGTCATCACGCGACCGCCAGCCCGGCAACGACGTCGCCGAGGCGTCGGCATCGTTCGGCGAGCTGCCCGAGGTCGCCGCCGCGGAGTGCGTCGCCGATCAGGGGACCACCGAGGCTGACGGCGGCCGCGCCGGCCGCGATCCATGCGGGGACGCCCTCGATTCCCACCCCACCCGAGGGGACCACCTGGATGTCGGGGAACGGTCCGCGCAGGTGCCCGATGTACGCCGGCCCGACGACCGACGCCGGGAACAGCTTCACGGCGGTCGCGCCCGCGTTCCATCCGTTCCACAGCTCGGTCGGGGTGAGTCCGCCCGGGTAGATGGGGATTCCCGCACGGACGGCGGTGGCGATGACGTCGAGGTCGGTCGTCGGGGTCACGAGGAAGTCGGCACCCAGGTCGAGTGCGGCGCGCGCCTGGTCGACGGTGGTGATCGTTCCGACGCCGATCTCGACGCCGTCGGGCGCACCCTCTCGGATCGCGCCGAGGGACTCGAGGGTTCCCGGCGTGCTCATCGTCAGCTCGACGGCACGCACGCCGTTCTCGGCGAGGACGTTCACCACCGGGGCGTACAGATCGGCATGTGCGGCACGGAGAACCGCGATGACGGAGGAGGTCATGCCGCCGTCACCTCACGGTCGGTGGCGTTGGCGGCCAGCGTGAGGTCGCGGTCGCGGGTTTCCGGTGCCATCGTCGAGGCGATCAGAACGGTCACGGCCATCACGATCATGTAGACCGCCACGGGGATCCAGGAGCCGGAGAAGGCGGTGACGAGGGCGGCACAGATCAGTGGTGCCACTCCGCCGCCGAAGATCGAGGCGAATTCACGTCCGAGAGTGACGCCGGCGTAGCGGTAGCGGGAGCCGAAGATCTCCGGAAAGTAGCTCATCGTGACGCCGACCGCGCCCTGGCAGGCCAGGATGAAGCCGACGATCATCGCCATGGTGATCAACAGGTGGGAGCCGGTGTTCAGGGCCAGGAAGGTCGGCACGGGCAGGATGATGAGGGCGATCACGATCGAGATGTACACCGGCTTGCGGCCCACCCGATCCGACAGACGACCGAAGCCGTACGCGGCGATTCCGCCGCAGATGGCGCCGACCAGGAGCACCTTGGGAATGAACGTGGGATCGACGTGCACGTCGTTCTTGAGGTACGACGCCATGAAGACCTGGTAGGTGTACGACTGCGCGCTGATGCCGATGGTCATGAACATGACGATGAACAGCGGCTTCTTCCCGTTCGCGAAGATCTCCTTGACGGGTGTCTTCGGAACGTGGTGCTGCTCCTTCAGTTCCTGGAACACCGGGCTCTCGTTGAGCTTGCGACGGATGATGAATGCGGCGACGGTGACGAGCAGACTGCTGATGAAGACGAGACGCCAACCCCAGGACATGAGCTGCTCTTCCGGCAGGAGCTGCGCGGCGATCCACGCGACTGCGCCGAGGGCCGTGCCCAGCGCGGCTCCGGTCATCACCAGGGCGGCGAGGCGGCCTCGCCTGCCTATCTGCGCGGTCTCCGTCAGAAGGGTTGCACCACCGGACTGTTCGGCTCCCGCGCCGAAGCCCTGGAAGAATCGGCACGCGACGAGGAGAGCGGGGGCGAGCAGCCCCACCTGGCTGTAGGTCGGCAGCAGCCCGATCCCCAGTGTCGCGCCGCCCATCAGCATCAGCGTCGCGACGAGCACCCACTTGCGGCCGAGACGCTCTCCGTAACGCGAGAAGAACAGGCCGCCGAGCGGCCGGGCGAGGAACCCGACGGCGTAGGCGCTGAAGCTCGCGAGGATGCCGGCGGCGGGTGAGATGTTCGGGAAGAAGAGGGTGTTGAAGATCAGCGCCGACGCGGTGCCGTAGATGACGAAGTCGTACTGTTCGAGCGTGGTGCCGATGAGTCCCGCCCACGCCGCCCGGCGGACCGCGGACGGGTCTGCCTGGGGTGTGCCGCCTGCGCGGCCGGGTGTTTTCGGGTTCACCGTGGGGTCGAGTGTAGTGTCCATGGATTCCTCCATTGGTGGTTCCCGGAAATTCCGGGCAGGGGGGTGAGAGTGTCAGATGGTCGCTCTGGACTGCAGCGGAGCGGTGGTCCCGAACTCCGGGACCGGGTCGGACGCTTCGCCGGCGGCGACTGCCGGTCCGTGGCGGACGATGATGTCGAGGAAGTCGGCGATCCGCGAGACGAACTCGGTGTGTGACGCGAGAGTGCTGGGAAACAGGCCTCCGTGGAGGAACACGGAGCGAACGAATTCTGTTGTGGACGTGGCATTGTCGGCCATTCCTGCCAGGCGCGGTCGAGCGGGGTCGGTCATGGATCGTGCGTGGGGGCCGGGATCGAATCCGGGCAGTGGGGCGATGCAGGCGAGGTACGCCGCCACAGTCAGAGCCAGGTAGTGCGGGACGTCACCCCGGCCGAGGTGTTCGAGTGCGGGGATCGGGATGCGCTGCGCGAGTTTGACCGATCCGTCGGAGCCGACCTGCGAGGTGCGATGCCCCAGAGCGGTATTGGACCACCGCGAGAAGAGTTGCCGGATGTAGTCGTCCGTGTCCACCGATTCGGGAACGGTCACCGTCGGCAGGTATTCGTCGCACAGGATCCGGCGCGCCGCGTCCTCGACGAACGGCTGCGCCACGGACTCGGGGATGGTGGCGCGTCCGTCGAGTGCGCCGAGGTAGGCGATGAGCGAGTGCGTTCCGTTGAGCAACCGGACCTTCATCAGTTCGTACGGCTCGACGTCGTCGGTGAAGAGCGCGCCGCCGTGCTCCCACGCGGGACGACCGGCGGCGAAGTTCTCCTCCATGACCCACATCGTGAATGGTTCGGCGGGGACGGCGATCGTGTCCCGCACCCCGAGGTGGGTCAGTGCCGTCTCGTTGTACCGGTCCGAACCGGAGGGCACGATACGGTCCACCATCGAGTTGGGGAACGTGACCGACGAATCCATCCAGGTCAGTGTCTCGTCGCGGGCCGGTGCCGGGAACGTGCCGACGAATTCGCGCACCAGCCGTTCGGTCTGGCGGCCGTTGGCGAGCAGGTTGTCGCAGCTGAGGATGGTGACGGGAGCGCCGTGCGTGCTCGCCCGCAGGGCCAGTCCGCGGGCGATCTGTCCGATCGTGGTGCGGGGCGTCCGCGCCTCGGCGAGGTCCCGGCGGACGGCGTCGGAGACGAGGTCGAGGGATCCGGTCTCCGGGGACACGGTGTAGCCGTGTTCGGTCACCGTGATCGTCACGATCTTCGTCGCCGGGTCGGCGATCGCGAAGACGACGGGCTCCGGATCCTGTTCGGCCACCAGGGTTCCGGTATGCGAACCGGGAACACTGACGCGGGATCCGCCGGGCGAGATCTCGACGACGCTGTAGAGGAGGTCCTGCGCCGTCATGGTGTCGGCGACGGTGCGCGAGCGGCTCGCGACACCGAGGATTCCCCACGGTCCGGGTTCGCGTTCCATCGCCAGCGCCGTGTAGACGGCCTGGTGGGCGCGGTGGAAGTTGCCGAGCCCCAGGTGCACGATTCCGGTGCCGTCCGGCACCCGCCGGTGAATCAATGCCGCGGCAGGAACATTTCGGCGTGAGAGGGAGTGTTCGGTCATGCTCGTCACCAATCCGTCATGGAGCCGTCGCGGCGCCGGGCGACCGGGAGGTAGGCCTGTTCGTAGGGGTACTTCGCCGCGAGTTCCTCATTCATCGTCACTCCGACACCCGGTACGTCACCCGGGGTGAGGTGACCGTCCGCGAAGGACCACGCGTGCGGGAAGACCTCGCTGACCAGCGGGTCGTAACCCATGTACTCCTGGATTCCGAAGTTCGGCGTCGCCAGTCCGAGGTGCAGGCTCGCGCCCAGGGAGATCGGCGAGACGTCCGACGGGCCGTGCGGACCGCCACGCACCTGATACACCTCGGCGAGCGCGAAGATCTTGCGGACGTGGCTGATTCCGCCGGCGTGGACGATGGCCACGCGGATGAAGTCGATCAGTTGTTCGGTGATCAGGTGCTGGCAGTCCCAGATCGTGTTGAAGACTTCGCCGATCGCCAAGGGTGTCGTGGTGTGGTTGCGCACCAGACGCAGCGCATCCTGGTTCTCGGCCGGCGTGACGTCCTCGAGCCAGAACAGATTCACGTGTTCCACCGACTTCCCCAGCCGCGCAGCCTGCTGCGGTGTGAGTCGATGGTGGGCGTCGTGGAGCAACTTGAGGTCGGGGCCGACGTGCTCGCGCACGGTCTCGAGGATCCGGGGTGCGTGATTGAGGTACGCGTCGGTGTCCCACACTTCCTCCACGGGAAGGGCGCCGCGGCTGGCGGGTTCGTATCCCGACGCCCCCTGGTGCACGCCGTACACCGACTCCAGACCGGGGACCCCGGACTGCACGCGAATAGCTTGAAAGCCCCTCTCGCGCGTGGCGTCGACGGAGTCGAGCAGAGCGGGCGCGTCCCACCCCGTCGCGTGGGTGTACGACAGGACGCGGTCACGCACCGCGCCGCCCAGCAGCTGGTAGACGGGTTGGCCGAGGGTCTTGCCCTTGATGTCCCAGAGCGCGACGTCGACGGCCCCGATCGCGGCCATGGTGACCGGCCCGCGGCGCCAGTACACCCCGCGGTAGAGGTACTGCCAGGTGTCCTCGATCCGTGACGCATCACGCCCGATCAGCAACGGGGCGACGTGATCTCGGAGATACGATGCGACGGACAGTTCGCGGCCGTTGAGCGTCGCGTCACCGTATCCGACGACGCCGTCGGCGGTGGTGATCTTGAGGGTGACGAAGTTGCGGGTGGGGCTGCAGATCAGCACGTCCGCGGCGATGATCTTGTCGGTCATGCTCGGGATCCTTTCGATCCGACGGCGGGAGCGACGACGTTCCGCAATTGTTCTCCGCGCGCGAGTCGAGTGATGTTGTCGGCGATGTCGTCGACGCGGCCGAGAAACGTCTGCCGCGACACCCCGGAAGAATGCGGTGTCATCATGATGTTGGGGAGTTCGGAGAACGGCAGCGCGCTGGGGGTGCCTCGACCGTCGGGTCCCGGGTAGTGGTACCAGACGTCGATGGCCGCAGCAGCGATGGTCGACGAGGACAGTGCGTCGAACAGGGCCTGTTCCTGGACGAGGGGACCGCGCCCGACGTTCACGAGCACACCGCCGCTGCCGAGTGCGCGCAGTTCTGCCGCGCCGATCATCCCCCGCGTCCGGTCGTCGAGTGGGGCGGAGACCACGACCACATCGGATTCGGCGAGCAGGCGTTCGAGTCGGGACACGTCGGCGGCCCACTCCAGCCCTGCACTCGCGGCGTCGACGGTGCCGCGTCCGGTCACGGCCGCTCCGGTTGCGCCGAAGGCGCGGAACAGATTCCAGGTGGTCGTGCCGATGTGCCCGAAGCCCACGAAGCCCACTCGGGCACCCTGCAGCGAGTTCGACTGAGACAGGCGGTCGTCGTAGACCGACGTCGCCCACACCCCGCGCCGCAGGGCCGTGTCCTGAGCGAGGAAGCCGCGCCGGAGCATCACCGCGGCCGCCACGACGTACTCGGCGATCGAATTCTCGTGATGGAAGGTGTTCGCCACCAGCACGTCCGGTGCGAGCGCGTCGAATGCGATGTTGTCGGTGCCGGCTCCGGCGACGTGTACCAGCCGCAGCTTTTCCGCGGCCGACGCCATGACCGGTGTGAATTTTCCTCCGACGTAGACGTCGGCGTCGCGCAGATCTTCGGTCAGGGCCGCTTCGTCGAAGCTGCCGTGCCAGGACAGTTGCGCGTCGGCGGGGACGGCGTCGTCGAGGCGGGATCGGTGGGGAGTGAGGTTGCTGTCGGCAACGACGATTTTCATCTAGCGGCTCTCTTTTCCGGGGCGAAACACTCGATCGTGCGCCGGGCCGGCCGATGCGCGGACGACGAGTTGGGTGGGGAGATGGATTTCGCGGACGTCGGAGTCCGGTTCGCTCGCACGCTGGTACACCAGGTCGAGACTCAGCACGCCGGCTCGCGCCATGGGCACGTTGACGCTCGTGAGCGCGGGGTTGGCGAGTTCGGCCAGCGGTGAGTCGTCGATGCCGATGACGCTCAGGTCGTCCGGGACCGAGAAGCCCATCGCGCGGACGCCGTTCATCACGCCGATCGCCATCGGATCGTTGTGTGTGATCACGGCGCTCGCACCGGTCGCGATCACGCTCGCGGCCGCGGCATGACCGCCCGCAAGGGTCTCCTGCTGCCAGCCGAGCAGGCTCAGCCGCATGTCGCGGGACTTGCAGAAGTCTTCGACCGCGGCGACGCGGCGCTGGTTCGACCAGGACTGCGGCGAGCCCTGGACGTACGCGAGGTGTTCGTGCCCGAGGGCGACGAGGTAGTCGATGGTCTGGCGAAGTCCGTCCTCGGAATCTGCCACGATGCAATCGCATTCGGGCGAGGACCGGTTGACGAGCACCAGCGGGGTGTCGCCGGCGAGTTGCACGATGTCGGACGCGGGCAGTCGGGGGGCGCAGACGACGAGCGCGTCGACCCGGCCCTGCAACTCGCCGAGAACCTCACGCTCGCGATCGGCGCTGCCGTCCGTGTCGGTGAGGAGCACGGTCTGGCGCCGGTGCCAGCCCTGAGCCTGCGCTGCCTTCACGAAGCTCGCGAACACGGTGTGCCCGATGTCGGGCACCACGACAGCGACGGTGGTGGCGGTCGGTCGCACGGCATCGGTCCGTGTCGGTGACGCGGCCCGGTAGCCGATCTCGTCGGCGACCGCGATGATCCTCGCGAGGGTGTCCGGTCCGATCCGGTCCGGGGCACTGAATGCCCGCGATGCGGTGGACAGGGAGACCCCTGCGCGTTGTGCGACCTCGGTCAAGGTGGGTGCCACGGTGCTACCGCCTCGCTGTTCGTTGTGACTGACAACACACACTATCCACAGCTTGCGCAAGCTTGTCAACAAGTTGCGCAATACTTGCAGACGCGTTGTCACCGCACCGATCAGGGATACAGCAGCGACAAGTGCCGATCGGATTCGAACAATGCGTCGCGATCGAACGTGGACGTCGAGGCCAGGAGTTCGTCCGCGCCGGTGCGGTCGGCCAGGCCGTCGAGCGCGACCCTCACCTGCTCCGGGGTGCCGTGGACCGACGTGGCGATCGAGGTGTCGACCTGTTCGCGCAACCGCGGAGTCCACACCTGGTTGCCGATGTCCGCGACCGATTCGAGCGGCGGGAACTCGCCCGTCCGGCTCGATTGGGCCAGCGCCCAGGCCTCGGGAAGCAGCAGTTCACGGGCCCGATCCTCGTCCTCGGCGATCATCACCTCGAGCGAGATCACCACGTAGGGCGACCGATTTCCGGCGGACGGGACGAACTCCTCGCGGTACCGGTCGAGTTCGGGGACTCGGCCGGCGGCGCCGAGGATCGGCCCACCGACCACCACCGGCAGACCGGCCTTCGCGGCGACGTCGAGCCCGCGGCGGGTGGCGAGAACGAACATCGGCGGTGGACTCGTCACCTGCGGCCGGGCGGTCACCGCGGCCCTGCCCTCCAGGTAGCTCCGCACCTCGTCGAGGTCGTCGGCGAACGTGTCGGGAGCGTTGCGGTCGCGGCGCAACGCGTCGCGCACCGGCTTGGTGAATCCGAGTGACCGCCCGACGCCCAGATCGATCCGGCCCGGATACATCGCCTCGAGCTTGACGTCCTCTCGGCCGTGAACGACCGAGGTTCCCCTCGAGACTCGCGTCCCGAGGTTCCTGTTTCACCGACAGTCGCCACCCCACACTTTATGTGCGGGGCGGTCTCACACCATCTCCGCAGGCTGCCACCGCCAGTCCGACGGCCACAATATTCCTCGCCGCATTCACATCCCGATCATGGACGACGCCGCATCGGCACGTCCACACCCGCACGTCCAGCGGCATCGTCGACGCGACCTCCCCGCACACCGAGCAGGTCTTCGACGACGGACAGAACCGGTCGATCACCACCACCCGCCGCCCGTACCAGTCGGCCTTGTACTCGAGCATCGACCGGAACTCGGACCAACCCGCATCCGAGATCGCCCGAGACAACGACCGATTCCTGACCATGTTCCGCACACTCAGATCCTCGATGGCGATCACTTGATTTTCGCGCACCAGCCGAGTGGAGAGTGTGTGCAGATAATCGCGACGCCGATCGGCGATCCGGCCATGAATCTTCGCGACCTTCAGTCGGGCCTTGGCCCGGTTACGGGATCCCTTCTGCTTCTTGGCCAGCACCCGCTGCGCCTTCGCCAGCCGCTCACGGTCCCTTCGTTCATGTCTCGGGTTGGTGATCTTCTCCCCCGTCGAGAGCGTGTACAGGCTCGTGATCCCGGCATCGAGCCCGACCACCTCATCGGTCGACGGGTGCTCGGCGATCGTGTCCTCGACGAGAATCGAGATGTGGAACTGACCACGAGCATTCCGCGACACCGTCACCTGCGACGGTGTCGCCCCCTCCGGTAGCGGCCTCGACCACCGGATGTCCAGGGGTTCGGACTGCTTGGCCAACCGGATCTGCCCGCCGCGGTAGGTGAAGCAGTTCGAGTAGTAGGTCGCCGAATCCTTCGAGTGGTCCTTCCTCTTGAACTGCGGGTAGCGGGACTGCTTGCGCCAGAACCTGTCGAACGCCC